>JANNUT010000001.1:0-18292 GCA_031395565.1 Acidobacteriota bacterium
GATTGATAACACCAGGCCGAGAGATCGGTGGCGTCGTGGAAGCGACAGCGCGGATTGGGGCAAAACGGTGGATTCTGCGGTGGACTCGGCATGTTTGAAAACGTCGCATGCGGAACCTCTAGGCGCTGGCGCTTCTAAACCGCTGTATCCCGCGGCTGGGAAGCATGAAAATCCGCCGGCCCGAGGTATTTCGTGGACACCTCCTAGTGGATGCGAGTGAGGACGCGACTCCATCGTGTCCTGACTGGGAAGGTCACGAGCTTCTTAGCAAACGAAACCAACGCGCCGGCCCCGGTTGGGATTGGGTCGCCGTCGCCGATGTCGTAGGAATACAACACCATTGCTGCGCGACCTTTGACGAGCGAGCGCGGCACATAGCCCCAGGCGCGACTATCGCGCGAGTTATCGCGGTTGTCCCCGAGGCAGAAATAGGAGTCCGCGGGTACGAGATGTTCTGCGAAGTTCTGAGAGGGATCGATGTTCTCCGCCAGCAGATAGGGCTCATCGATCGGCTGACCGTTGATGTACACGGTTCCACTGCGCAATTCGATGCGCTCATTGGGCAGCCCGATCACGCGCTTGATGAAGTCAAGATCGGGATCTTCAGGAAAACGAAACACGATCACGTCTCCCCGGCGGATGTCGCGCTGCCCCAGCCACGACAGCGGGGTGTCGCCTGGTCCCGCGTAGATCGCTCGATTGACCAGCACGTAGTCGCCGATCAAGAGCGTGTCGAGCATCGAGCCCGAAGGGATCTGCGATTGCATGAAGACGAAACCACGCGCGGCCAACAAGAACAGCACGCAGATCACGATCGTCTCGAGGTACTCGCGCGCTACGGACTTGGGTGGAACTCCGAGCGTGACGGGGATTGGTTTGAGGCTACTCACTGAGGTCGCTCCAATGGGTCAACGAATTCGCGAGAATATCCGGCTCCACCGTGTTTTTGTTGGAAACCCAACCAACTTCTTGCCGATCGAGACCCAACGCCGAAGCCCGGTGTTGAGGTGATCGTTCTTGTCTTCTTGGTAGGAGAACCAGAGAAAGAAGGCGCGCCCCTTCACCAGCGACCGTGGCACAGGGCCCCAGGCTCGGCTATCGAGTGAGTGGTCGCGGTTGTCACCCATACAGAAGTAGGAGTCCGGCGGCACCGTGATCTCGCGATGGCTGGCTTGGGATTCGGCCGCCTCGCGACGCAAGTACGGCTCACTCAAGGCACGGCCGTTGATGAAAACGACTCCCGTGCGAAGTTCGACCCGGTCACCCGGCTCACCGATCACTCGCTTGACGTAGTCGATATCAGGATCACCAGGGTAGCGGAAGACGATCACATCCCCGCGCCGGATCGGGCGCTGTCCTAACCAGGCAGCCTCGCCGTCGCCGGGCCCGCCGAAGAGAAATCGATTGACCAAGATGTAGTCGCCGACGAGCAGCGTATCGAGCATCGACTCGGTTGGAATCTTCGACTGCATAAACACGAACCCGCGCGCAAACAACAGAAACAGGACACACAACACCACCGTCTCCAGGTACTCGCGAAGCACCGACTTGGGTGGGGCTGGTGTGGCGAGGGACGAGGTTTCGATGATGGATTCAGTCATCACGGCTCCGGGCCGAGGATTAAAGCACGCGGCATCCGGCCGTGCGGGCGGGTATATTGCCGCCGCTTTCCAGGAGGCGCCCGTGAGATCCAACCCAAGCCTGCGGCCAATGGCCATGACCGCTCTATTAGGAATCGTGCTGCTGTCGATCTCCGGGTGCTCGGGTCAGGGGTCAGCACGCCCCGAGCGGCGGCATGGGGCGAATTCACCCCCCTCGCGGCTGACGGTCGGAAAACCGCTGCCCGACGTGATGCTCGCCAAGCCGGGAGGCGGAACGGCGTCGTTGCTGGAAAGTGCCCACGGTCAGGTGCTCTTGGTCGACGTTTGGGCCACATGGTGCGGCCCATGCAAGTTCGTCGCACCGCACATTCAGGCGCTGCACAACCGGTTCAAGGAACGCGGCTTCACGGCAATCGGCGTGATGACCGACGACAACGCCAGCGAAATTGGTGATCGCGTGCTCGCCGAGGAGAAACCGGTTTATCCGCAGCTCTTCGATGATGCGAGGCGCCATTTGGACGAGGCCTGGGGCGAGCCGTCTGGAATTCCGATTTTGGTCTTGGTCGATCGCGACGGCACGGTGTTGCGGGTCGACACGGGGGCCGGCGACATTGGTGGGTTGCAGCGGGCTGTCGAGGCTGCCGTACGCGGACAGAAGTTGCCTGAATCCGGAGGTCAAACTCAATGAGCCGCAAAACGGCCGTGGCAACGGCAGTCGTTCTCGCCGCACTCATCGGCGGATCGACCGCATGCCATCGCGAAACGCTTCCGAGCGATCACATCCAACACACGCTGATGTTGATGAACCGAGCTTGGGGCCCAGAGTCGCCTGACACGTTGCAGAAGTACCTGGAGGTGCGCCAAGCCCTGAAGCCGGTCCACGCCGCTAACGCCGACGGTCTCGAGCAGCATTCGCTCCGCGAGGCGAGCACCCGGCCGATCTTGATCGCCGCGCTCAAAGGCCTGCTCGACATGAGGCGCGAGGCCGACGCGCAATTGGCGACTCGGGGTCTGACCATGGATGACTATCAGCGGCTCACGATCTTGGTTTACGGGCGCTGGCTGCGCGCCGTGCGCTCCGAGGATCCCCCAGAAAAGAGAGTTACGCGCGTGCTGCAGGAACTCGAGGTTGCGGTCTCGCGCCGGCTCGAGCACAGCACTCCAGGATCGCCGAACGAACTGAAGGGCGAGCAAGACCGATTGGCATCGATACGGCATCAACTCAGGTTCGTAGCGCCCTATGGCATCGCCGACAAGACAGCGACGCTGGCGCGCCTTGATACCGCCACCAAGACGTGGCTAGAACAGCATCAGGCGGAGATCCAGGAGTGCGATTTCAGATTGTTCGACACCGCGGCGCCGGAGCGTGTCCGCCCGCAGCGCCCGAAGCCGACAGGCATCACTCCGTTACCCTCCGACGAGCCCGGGGAGGGTGAGGCTCCCGCAACGCAGTAATCACGTAACCATTGGTTGGCCTGATGCAAACTCTCTTGGTCGAGGCAGCCGCATACCGGCAGAACCGACCAGACTGGTACAGCACCGGGGAAGGGCAGGCAGGCGGGGTGCTGCTGTCCCAAGAAACACTCGGCACGCGATAGACTCCCGCCTTGCACGGAGGTCCAAGTCACGATGCGCCACATGCGCGAGAAAATCGAAAAAGAACTGCGCGCGCTCGAGCATGAACTGCGTTTCGAGTTGCCCAAGGAAATTCAGAAGGCGGTCGCGCATGGCGACCTGCGCGAAAACGCCGAGTACAAGGCGGCGCTTGAGCGCCAGTCGTACGTCCAGTCTCGCGTCTCGCAAATGCACGAGAAGCTTGCGCAGCTCTCGACCATCAAGCTCACCGCTATCCCCACCGATCGCATCGCGTTCGGATCGGTCGTCACGGTCCGCGATCTCGATAACGATCTCGAGTCGATTTTCGAGTTGGTCTTCAACGACGACGGCGACGCGGCTCTGGGCAGGATCTCCGTGTCGTCGCCAATCGGCCGCGCGCTTGTGGGCAAGGAAGTCGGCGACCAAGTCACCGTCAAGACGCCGGGCGGCGAACGTGTGTTCGAGGTTTGCAGCCTCGTAACGCTGCACCAGCGCGTGGTCGGTAACGACACTGCAGACGCTGGTGATACTCCGAGCGGCACCGATGGCGTCTGAGCGGGCGGCCACGGCGACTGAGTTTGCGGTCGGCCTGTTTCGTAGTTTGCGGCCGCACCAATGGATCAAGAACATCTTCGTGTTCGCCGCCTTGGTGTTCGCCGAGAAATTGTGGGTGCGGCAAGCCGAGTTATTGGCGCTGGCGGCCTTTGCCGTGTTCTGCGCCCTGGCGTCGGCCGTCTACCTTGTCAACGACATCACGGATCGCGACGCCGACCGCCTGCATCCGGTGAAGCGACGGCGACCGATCGCCTCCGGGGTTGTGCCAGTGTCTGTCGGCTGGGCAATGGCGCTGATTTGCACGCTGGGAGGGTTGCTCGGAGCGTGGTGGCTCGGCAAGGGAGTCTTTGCCATCGCGATCACGTACCTCGGACTTTCCTTCGCCTACTGCTTTTGGCTCAAACGCGTTGTGATTCTCGACGTCATGGTGTTGGCCTCCGGTTATGCGCTGCGCGCCATGGCTGGGGCACAAGCGATCGGCGTCTCCATCTCTGGCTGGTTGTTGCTGTGTACGTCGTTGCTGGCGCTGTTCCTCGGTTTTTGCAAGCGGCGCCAAGAACTAACCAGTTTGGCCGACGGAGCGGCCGCACATCGCGCGGTGCTTGCCGGCTATTCCGAGAAATTCCTCGATCAAATGATCGCCGTGGTCACGGCATCGACGGTTATCTCGTACATGCTGTATGCACTGTCGGACGAGGTGGCAGCCAAGTTCCATACGCGTGGACTGGGGCTGACGGTGCCGTTCGTACTCTACGGAATCTTTCGCTATTTCTATCTGGTCCACATGCGCGGCGAGGGTGGCCGGCCGTCACGAGAGCTGGTACGCGACGCACCGCTCTTGATCAACGTCATGCTCTACGGTGTGTCCGTATTGTTGATCTTGTACTTCAAGCCTTGAGAAGCGTGCGCAGCGATGAGATCGCAGCGTCGTACTTGGGCCGCGCTCCGCGCGCTCCCGTGTAATTGGAAAGCAGCGTCTTCAAGCGCAGTGACTTCTCTGAAATCGTGTCCCAAGCCAGATCGCCGCGTTCAAGACGCGCGGCGATGGCGTCGCGCGCGTACAACGGTGCATCGAGTTCTTGGCAGAACATTGCCAAATCGCACCCTGCCTCCAACGCGCGGCACGCTCGATCGCCTGCCGACGTTCCGTCCGCCACGGCCCCCATCTCGAGATCGTCGCTGACCACCGCGCCTTGATAACCGATTCGGTCGCGCAGCCACTCTTGCAGCAATCGAGGCGAGTACGTTGCTGGGAGCGGCTCAGGGCCATCGACCGCAGGGTAGTGCGCATGCGCCGTCATGATCATCGGCGTGATCTCGCAAAGTTCGCGATACGGGGCAGCATGTCGCTCCCATAGCTCTGCTTTGGAAAGCGGCGAACTGGCCAACCCGACGTGGGTGTCGAGTGTGGTGCCACCCAGACCGGGAAAGTGCTTGAGGCAGCCGATCACGCCAGCACGCTGCAGTCCGCCAAGGATCGCTCGCGCGGTGCGCGCCGTGCGTTGTGGGTCGAGCCCAAACGAACGATCGCCGATCGCGTTGGTGCCATCCGAGTCGTCGAGGTCGACCGGCGGGTGGAAATCGAGATCGAATCCCAAAGCCACGATCGCCTGACCGACCGAGTCCCAGAGGTCCTCGAGTTTGGCGATTTCCCAATCGGCCTGTTGGATTCCACGCGGCAGTGCCGCCCACGCCGGATTCAGATGCTTGAGCCGGTTGACCCGGCCACCTTCTAAGTCGACCGCGATCAACAAGGGGTGTCCCACGACCTCGCGGATCGCCCCGGTCAAATCCCGGATCTGGCTTTCGGTTTTGAGATTGCGATCGAACAAAATGACGCCAGCCGGGCTGAGATCAGCGAGTGCCCGTTCGATCTTCAATGGGAGGTCTGGGCCGGGGAGCGCAGAGACGATCAAGCGGCCGGCGATGTGTCCGGAATCCATGGCGCGGATCCTAACCGACGCGCGCGGACACGGGTACTTTCGCCTCGTGTTTGTTTTGGCCAAGACCGGGATCCAAGCCGCTGACACCCGTTGGCTTGATCCGGCTCATGAATGGCACTGTTCTTGTTTGCTCCAGAATGCCCAGGAGGTTATATTCCGCGGCCTTACAGGGTAAGCAGAACAGTTTCGAACACGGGACCGGGAATCCACGAGGGGAGTCTGAGTGAGGTTTTTCCGCCGTCACTTCACGGTCATGATCGTTGCGGGGGCCCAGGCCCGGCTGCGCCGGTTCCAAGTGAAGGGGATGCAAATCCTCTGGGGCACTGGTGCCTTGGTCCTGGTGCTCATGCTTGCGCTGGTCACGCCGTTCTTAGCGTGGTGGGGCCGTAGCCTCTCGCAGGACCTCGCCGCAGCGCGCGAGGAACGCGACCAACTCGCGCAACGATCCGCCCAGATCGAAAGCACTCTCACCGATTTGCGAACCAAGCTCGATGGGTTCGAAGATCGCACCTCCAAGCTCGGCGAAATCGCTGGACTGAAGGTCGCAGATAGCCAGACCCACGCGATCGGCGCGTCCACCAACTTGCAGCAACTGCGCCCGATTGCTCGCGCCGACGTGATGCGCGGCGAAGCCGACGAATTGGTCGAGCGCAGTCAGTTGTTGGCGCGACGCCTCGATACCGTGCAGCGAGCCGTCGAAGCGCACGTCGAGCGGCTAGCACGGATCCCATCGATGGTGCCCGCACCTGGCCTGGTTGGAAGCAGTTTTGGCTGGCGCCGTGACCCGTTTACGGGTCTGCAGCAGTTCCATCGCGGGGTCGATATCGAAGCCCCGACCGGCGCGCCCGTCTACGCACCGGCCGACGGGATCGTGGTCAAGACCGAGCGGCACGCCGGCTATGGAAACGTGATTTATCTCAGCCACGGCGACGGCCTGACGACGCGTTATGGGCATCTTTCGGCGTTCAAGGCCATTCCCGGACAGCGTGTACGGCGGGGCGACCTCATTGCGTTGGTGGGTGCCACGGGTCGCGCCACCGCGTCTCACCTGCATTACGAGGTTCTCGAGGGCGGCACGCAGGTCAATCCCATGCGCTATCTGGGCGGGGACGGTTTGTTTCACTGACGCTGGCGCGAATCGCGGGACAATCTCATACGAGGCGGGCCTTGCCCGCCTCTTTTCACGTTAAGCCTCTGGCCACTCCGGGGCGGCACGGCTAGCATCCCTGACTCCTGCGCCAGGTGATCGTCACGAGGCGCGCGAACCAGATCACGATCGAGGCAGCGAACCGATGCTCGACACGATACTCGGCAAGATCTTCGGCACCGCCAACGAACGCGAGCTCAAGAAGCTGGCGCCCAAAGTGGTGACGATTAACGAACGAGAGCCGCAGATGCGCGCGCTGAGCGACACGCAGCTGCAGGCCATGACGGGACAGTTCCGCCAACGCTTGGAACAAGGCGAGACGCTCGACGATCTGCTCCCCGACGCGTTTGCCGTCATGCGCGAAGCCGGGCGCCGCGTCCTCAACATGCGGCACTTCGACGTGCAGTTGATCGGCGGCATGGAGCTGCATTCCGGGAAGATCGCCGAGATGCGAACCGGCGAAGGCAAAACGTTGGTGGCGACCCTGCCGACCTATCTCAACGCCCTGACGGGGCGCGGCGTGCACGTCGTCACCGTCAACGATTATCTCGCGCGCCGCGATGCTGAGTGGATGGGCCGCGTCTACAAGTTTTTGGGGATGACGGTCGGCTGCATTCAGCACAACCTCTCCGATGAACAGCGACGCGAGGCCTATACCTCCGACATCACCTACGGCACCAACAACGAGTTCGGCTTCGACTACCTGCGCGACAACATGAAGTTCATGACCACCGGCATGGTGCAGCAGAAGGGGCACGTTTTCGCGATCGTCGACGAAGTCGACTCGATCCTGATCGACGAAGCGCGCACCCCGCTCATCATTTCTGGTCCTTCCGAGGGTGACGTCGGGATCTACGGACGCGTCGATCGTGTCATCCCGAAGCTGATACCGGGAGCCGTAATCGCGGGCGAAGTCGAACGCGAGAAGCGAGAGGCGTTGGAGAAAACCGGCGACTACATCGTCGATGAGAAGAACAAGAACGTCGTGCTGACCGAGGAAGGTGTGGCGCATGCCGAGCGGATTCTCGGCATCGGCAACCTCTACGACCCCTCCAACATCGACACGCTGCATGGCATCAATCAAGCATTGCGCGCCCACTCGCTCTATCGACTCGACGTCGACTATGTGATCGAAGACGACGAAGTCGTGATCATCGATGAATTCACCGGGCGCAAGATGCCGGGACGCCGCTGGTCCGACGGCTTACACCAAGCGATCGAGGCCAAGGAAGGCGTCAAGATTCAAAACGAAAATCAGACACTGGCGACGATCACGTTCCAAAACTACTTCCGGATGTACGAGAAGCTCTCGGGTATGACCGGAACGGCCAACACCGAAGCGGCCGAGTTCGCCAAGATCTACAACCTCGATGTCTTCACGATCCCGACCAACAAACCGATGGTTCGAAAGGACTATCCGGACATCATCTTCAAGAGCGAACCCGGCAAGTACAAAGCGGTGGTCGAGGACATCAAGGACTGCTACTCGCGCAAACAACCGGTCCTGGTCGGCACCATTTCGATCGAGAAGTCCGAACAGTTGTCCGAACTGCTCAAGCGCGAGCGCATCCCTCATCAGGTGCTCAATGCCAAGGCGCATGCGCGTGAAGCCGATATCGTGGCGATGGCGGGACGATTGGGCGCGGTGACGATCGCCACCAACATGGCGGGTCGCGGTACCGACATCTTGCTGGGTGGTAACGCCGATGTGTTGGCGCGCTCACTGCTTGTCGAGAAAACAGGCAAGAGCTGGGATGACGCCAGTGAGGAGGAGCATTCGACCGCACTGGCGGAGGCTCGCGAGATCACGGCGCGCGAACATGAGGAAGTGATCAAAGCCGGTGGGTTGCACATTCTCGGTACCGAGCGGCACGAAGCCCGGCGCATCGACAATCAACTGCGCGGCCGTTCCGGCCGTCAGGGCGATCCCGGCTCGACCAAGTTCTACCTCTCGCTCGAAGACGATCTGATGCGCCGGTTCGCCTCCAAACTGATGGAGTACGCGCTCAAAGAAGCCGACGACGCACCGATCGAATCCCGAATGGTCAGCAATCAAATCGAACGTGCGCAGAAAGCGGTCGAAGGGCAGAACTTCGAGATCCGCAAGCGGCTCTTGGAATACGACGACGTACAGAACAAACAGCGCCGAGACGTGTATGGCACGCGCCGTGACCTGCTGGAAGGAGGCGACACTCGCGTCTACATGCAAGAGCGCTCACAACAGCTGGTCGACGAAATGGTCGAGGAGTATTTGCCCTCTGACCCGAACCAAGCGCTCAGTCCTGAAGAGCTGGAGATCAAGTTGCTCCAGCAATTCGGCTTCGACCCGATCAAGGAGGGGGTCGACGTTCGGGGTCCACGCGAGTCCGTTATCGAAGCGCTCTGGCAAAAGGTCTGGGGCCGCTACGAGTCCAAGATCGTGCGCGTGGGCGACGAGCTGATGCGCCGCTACGAGCGGTTCGTGATGCTGCAGATCATGGATGCGCAGTGGAAGGACCACCTGCTCGCGCTCGATCATCTCAAAGAGGGAATCAGCCTGCGCGCCTACGGTCAGCGCGATCCGCTCGTCGAGTACAAGCGCGAGTCGTTCGAATTGTTCTTGGCGATGAAGGACCGTATCGACGAAGAAATCGTGCGCTACCTGATGTTGCTCGAGCCGATGACCGACGAAGAGCGCCGTGCCGAGGAAGATAAGCGTCGCCGCGAGCAGGAGATGATCTTTCAGGCCGCCTCTCGTTCGAAGGCCGGCGAAGAGGCCAAGCAGGCCCAAACGGTGCGGGTGGCGCCTGAGTCCAAGATCGGGCGCAACGATCCCTGTCCCTGTGGTTCGGGCAAGAAATACAAGAAGTGTCACGGCCCGACCGCCAGCTGAGCGCTTGCCGGGTCGTCGGGCGCGCGCCTAGAATGCGCGGACCTTTCAACGAGGTCCCCTCATGCTCGACGACCTGATCCCGCTGGGACTCACCTTCGATGATGTCCTGCTGAGTCCCGGCTACTCTGAAACCCTGCCCAGCGAGGTCGATACGTCGAGCTCGTTCACGCGCAACATCCGCTTGAACATCCCTCTGGTGTCCGCCGCGATGGATACGGTGACCGGCGCCCGGCTTGCGATCGCCATCGCGCAGCAGGGCGGTATCGGGATCCTGCACCGCAATCTGTCGATCGATGACCAGTCGGCCGAAGTGGACAAGGTGAAACGGTCAGAATCGGGGATGATCGTCGATCCGATCACCATGACCGAGGACCGGCCCGTGAGCGCCGCGATGGAAGTGATGGCGCGCTATCGCATCTCCGGCGTCCCGATCACCGACGTCACGGGCAAGCTGACCGGCATCCTGACCAATCGCGACCTGCGCTTTTGTACCGACTACGACGGACCGATTCGGCAGTACATGACCAGCGCGCAGTTGGTGACGGTCCCCGAGGGGACCAGCCTCGATCGCGCCCAGGAAATTCTGCATCGTCATCGGATCGAAAAGCTGCCTGTGGTCGACACCGCGGGACGACTCAAGGGACTCATCACCTACAAAGACATCCAGAAGCGAATCGAGTACCCCAAGTCCGCCAAAGATGTGCACGGACGACTCCGCGTCGGTGCCGCCGTCGGAACCGGTCCCGATACGCTCGACCGTGTGCGCGCGCTGGCGGACGCCGGTGTCGATGTGGTCTGCGTCGACACCGCGCACGGCCACTCGCGACGCGTGCTCGAAATGGTCGACCGGATCCGCGATCGTCACCCTGACCTCGAACTGATCGCCGGCAACATTGGAACCGAGGAAGGGGCCAGGGCGCTGGTGGAGCGCGGGGTCGATGCTGTGAAGGTGGGCGTCGGTCCCGGTTCGATCTGCACCACCCGCGTCGTCTCCGGCGCCGGAGTGCCGCAACTGACTGCAATCAGCACCGCCGCGCGCGCCTGCCGGCCCAAGGGTGTGCCGGTGATTGCCGATGGTGGCGTCAAGTTTTCCGGCGATGTCACCAAGGCGCTCGCGGCCGGCGCGGACTGCGTGATGATCGGATCGCTGTTTGCCGGCACCGAGGAATCGCCCGGCGAAACGGTCTTGTTTCAGGGCCGCCAGTTCAAGGAATACCGCGGGATGGGGTCGTTGGGCGCGATGAAGGGCGGCAAGTCGCGCGATCGCTACGCGCAAGACGACGAGCTCGACGAAAGCAAACTGGTTCCTGAAGGGATCGAAGGGCGCGTGCCGTTCAAGGGCAAGATGCGCGATGTCATCTACCAGCTGGTCGGAGGGTTGCGCGCCGGCATGGGCTACTGCGGCGCCTCGTCGATGTCCGAACTGCATCGCGTCTCTCGCTTCGTGCGAATCACCGGCGCCGGACTGCGTGAGTCACACGCGCACGACGTGATCATCACCAAGGAAGCCCCCAATTACTCGCTCGAGTAGCGCAGCATGAGTTCATTCGCCTGCGGTCCGTCGATGCGCGCGATCGTCGCTCGCGAACTTGGTCCGCCGAGTGTGCTGACACTCGAGGACGTGCCGGTGCCGGTCCCGCTGGACGGGCAGGTGTTGGTGAAACTCGCCGCCATCGGAGTGAATTTTTCAGAAACCGAGCGACGGCGCGGCACCTACCTTCGACCCAATCTGCCATGGATCCCTGGGAGCGAAGGCGCCGGTGTGGTGTGGCGTGCCGGACCGGGCGTCGACGCTTCGATGATTGGCCAACGCGTTGCCTTCTGGGCGATGCCGCCAGCAGTCAGCGGGACCTATGCTGAGTTCGCCGTGGCACCGGCCGCCAGTTTGTTTTGGTTGGAGTCGCCGCTGAGATTCGAACAGGCGGCCGCGCTGCCGCTGCAAGGCTTGACCGCGTATCTGCTCGTGCATGGCGCGGCCCAAGTGCACGCAAGACATACGGTGCTGATTCACGCAGCCGGCGGCGGGCTGGGGTTGATCGCCACGCAGTTGTGCCGCCGGCTCGGGGCTCGTGTGCTGGGGACGGTTTCCAATGCAGCGAAGAGCAACGCCGTGCAGGAGGTGGGCGGCGAACCGCTCGAATACGGCGATGATCTTGCGGCGCGCGTGTCGAGTGCTACCGGCGGACGGGGCGTCGACGTCGTGCTCGACTCGGTCGGGATGGCGACGCAGCGGGTGAGCTTGCAGGTCTTGGCACCGTTCGGCCGGTTGATTCACTACGGTGATGCCAGCGGTTCACCAGCGCCGGTCGATCCGGAGCAGCTCTACGAACGATCGTTGATGGTGGGGGCCTTCGGGCTCGACCTCGAGCACGCGCCTGAACTGGCGGCTCGAGCTCGCCGCGATCTGGTGCAATGGGCCGCCGATGGTTCGCTGCAGATCAAGATTGCCGCGACCTTGCCGTTGCACGACGCGGCCGAAGCGCATCGTCGCTTGGAGTCGCGTCAGGTGGCGGGGAAGCTGCTACTGTTGCCGTGAGTCTCAAGGGTCATACCGGCTGGCCCTTGGCTTAGGGGATGTTTCAATCTCAGACACGCCTGCTCAATGCTGGGATGTCCCCAAGATCGAGGGAAGACCACCTTGGTAACTTCAGTCGTTGTTGTAACAGACCCTACTGGCATTGTGATCGGGATCTTCCTGTTTGGCATGGCGGGGCTCTATCTGCTTTTGAGAACTGAGAAAGTCGTCGCTAGGACAATGCGACGAGCGTCGAGGCCCGGACTCCTCAAGCCGCTCCGAAGTGCATTGGTCATTAGCAGCCGATGGCAGTTCTTACACACACGATTCATGGGTGTGCTCTTGCTGATGCTCTCGCTTGTTCTTCTGCTTTTACTTCTCCTTGCTGAACCGGCACGCTAGCGGCAGCAGTTCCCATAGTGAGGGAGGTCCGGTTTACCCGGAACGTCACGAGCTGTCAGACACTCATCGGCACGCGGCCCTCAATCGCTACAAACTGCGCCCCAGTTCCTCATCGATCGCGTCCAGCCCCGCGTGCAAATCGTGCTCCTCGATGCACAACGGCGGCGCGACGAACAGGAAGTTCCAGCGCGTCGACACGTGCACACCGCGGCCTTGCAATCGCGCCGCAATTTGCTTGATCGGCGCCGCGCTCGCCGCGTCGCCGCCTTGCGGCACGAAGGGTTCGCGCGAGGCGTTGTTTTTCACCAGTTCCAGTACGCCGTACAAACCCACGCACCGGGCCTCGCCCACGATCGCATGACGCGCCTGCATCGCGCGCAGCCGCGTGAGCAGCGTGTTCTCCAGCGCGGCCGCACGTGTCACCAACCCTTCGCTCTGCAACACCAAGACGTTGGCAAGCGCCGCCGCCAAGGCGATGGGGTGTGCCGTGTGCGTCATGCCGGTCACGAGCGGATGCTGATCGAAGTGACGCGCCACACGCTCGCTCACCGCCACCGCGCCGAGCGGGGCGTGGCCACTGGTGATCGCCTTGCCGAGTGCCAACAGGTCGGGCGTCACGCCGGTGTGCTCGGTGGCAAACCACCGACCGGTGCGGCCGAAGCCGGTGAGTACCTCATCGGCGATCAGCAAGATCTCGTGGCGATCACAAACCTCGCGCAATCGTGGCATCCATTCGCGCGGCGGCACGAACGCTCCGTTGGTGCCGGGGATCGCTTCCACGATCACAGCCGCAATCGATGACGGACCTTCTCGCTCGATCGTTTCCTCGATGTGATCGGCGCAGGGGCGGGCGCAGCGGTCGGGCGAGGTATCCCACGGACAGCGATAGCAGTACGGGTCTTCCAATCGCACGATCGATGAAAGCCACGGTTCGAACGGATCGCGCCGTTCGTCGCCGGTGGCGGCCAGCGCGCCGAGCGTCGCGCCGTGATACGAGCGCCGGCGTGCCACGATCTTGGAGCGGCCGGTCACCAAACGCGCAATCTTGATCGCGTGTTCGACTGCATCGGCGCCGCCCAACGTGAACAGAAATCGATCCAGACCGCGCGGCGTGATCGCCGCCAGCGCTTGTCCCGTGCGGCCGCGGATCTCGGTGGCCATGTACGGTGCGGCCACGCAAAGCGTGCGGGCTTGCTCAGCAATCGCTTCGGCGATCGCGGGATGATGAAGCCCGGCGTTGGCATTGAACACGCCGCTGGCCAGATCGAGTACGCGCTGACCGGTGGCCGTGGTGTAGTGGCAGCGCTCGGCGGAAACGACGAGCGGCGGGTGCAGCCCCGCCTGCGCGGTCCAAGTGAACAGCGTGTGCCGGCGGTTTAGATCGACAAGTGATCCAGGATCTATCACGCCGCGACCGTATCATAGGCGCCGCCTCCAGAGGAGAGTTCCGATGCGCAAGTCCGTGTTGGTTGCCGCCGTCTGTCTGTGCAGTGCCTTGCAACTGTGGGCCGCACCACGCGGTATGGCACCCGAGGACACCTATCGGCTGCAGGTCCCGGCACAGCTCGAAATCTCGCCCGACGGCCGCACTGCGGCGGTCGTCTTGGAGTCCGCGCTCGAGGAGCAAAACAGCTACAGCCACACGCTCTGGCTGGTGCCGCTTTCGGGGGAGGGTAACTGGAAGCAAGTCGGTCCAAAGGCTGCCGATGTGTCGCATCCACGTTTCTCGCGGAGCGGCGCGCTGGCCTTTCTGGTCTCGCGAGGCGATGGCCCGCAGTTGTGGGTGGCCAAGTCCGGCAGCACGCGCGGCAAACGCATCACGCAGCTGGAAGAAGGCGTCGAGGGCTACGACTGGTCGCCCGACGGCACGCAGTTCGTGGTGGTGCGCACCGATCCACAGACGCGCACCCCCGAGCAACTCGAGCACGAACCGATCGTGATCAAGCGCACGCAAATTCAAGCCGATGGAAGCGGCTTTCTCGATGAGCGACGCAGCCATCTGTGGATCGTCGCCGCGACCGGCCGCAGCGAACCGCGGCGTCTTACTTCGGGGGCCTACGACGATGGTCAGCCGGCCTGGTCGCCGGACGGCAAGAGCATTGCCTTCGTTTCCAATCGCACCGCAGATCCTGACACCAACGACAACACCGATATCTTCGCGATTGCGCCGGATGGAACCGACCTGCGCACGCTGGCCGCGAATGCCGGCCCCGATGGTTTTCCCACCTGGTCGCACCGTGGCGATACGTTAGCGTTCATCGGACAGTTGCGCGTCAACGACTTCTATCAGGTCACGCGTGTCATGACGGTGGCCTCCGCGGGCGGCACACCCTGCGATCTCAGTGGGCATCTCGATAACTGGATCGCGGCTGATTCGCTCAATGTCAGTTCCACCAATCTGGCGCGCTTGAATTTCTCCGCCGACGACAGCGCGTTGATCACGACCTTCGATCGTCGCGGCGCCAACTACTTGGCCTCGATCGATCTGGTGCGTGGTGACGTGAAGGAGCTATTCGGCGGAGCCGCGTTGATCGGACTGCCGCGCTTGACCCCCGATGGACAGCGCCTGGTTTACGCGCAAGAAGATGCGACGCATCCGCCCGAATTGTTCGTGCGCCCCTTGGCGGGCGGAGAGACTCGCCGGCTCTCGCATTGGCATGACGCGCTGCTGGCTGAGGTAAAACTCTCCACGCCGCAGAAGCTGACGGTCAAGAACGCCGCGGGTGATTCGGTCGAATCGTGGCTCTATCCACCGCTCGATCCAGAGCCCGGACAAAAGTATCCGCTGGTGCTTTACATCCACGGCGGCCCGCAAGGTTTCGATGGCGATTACTTCGATGTAGGACTCGAAAACCAAATTTTCCCGGCGCACGGCATGGCGGTGCTGCGGGTCAACTACCGCGGCAGCACGTCGTACGGCGAAGCGTTCTGTCATTCGCTGTGGGGCGATTGGCACTGGCGCGAGTACGAGGACCTGATGCTGTCGGTCGATGCTGCGATTGCCACCGGTTGGGTCGATCCCGAACGGCTCGGTCTGGGAGGCTGGTCGTACGGCGGCATCATGACGATCTGGACGGTGGGACATACCGATCGCTTCAAGCTCGGCGTGCCCGAGCGATTCGAGGTCGACTATTTGTCGTGCTTCGGTCAGGACCAGTGGTTTGCTCAGTACCTCGCCGAATTGGGGGATCCGTTCAACGATGCCGAACACTACCGCAAGCTTTCTCCTGGATCGTACGCGGACAAGATCAAGACGCCGCTCTATCTGATCAGCAACGAGAAGGACGGCAACTGTCCGTTGCCGCAAGCGATGCAGTTCTATCAGCGGCTAAAACACCTGGGGGTCCCGACCGAACTCACCATCTATCCCGATGAGCCGCATGCGATGACGCAACCCAAGCACATTGTCGATCGCTTGCATCGCTTGCTGGAGTGGTTCGGAAAGCTGTGAGGGGTAGCGCCCCCTCATCGATTACAGCAAGCCGCGTGGCACCGGTTCGGTCCAGGTCTTCTCGCGAAACTTCTGCTTGCCGCGCCACAGCGTGCGAGTCACGGTCACGTGAAACGCGCTGGCGTCGGAACGAACGTCGAGCTTGGTCTCCAACGCGAATGTTGCGGCCTTGGAGCTGAACGTGTCGCGCATTTGCCCGGCGAACGAAGCCTGCGCTGGGTCGTTGACGTTGACTTCGTAGCGGTACGATTCCTCGGTGTGAAAGCGCTGCTGCCCAATCCGCCAGGGGGCGTCACCACGCCATTCATAGCGCACCACGTCGCGCTTGGTATCACGCGACACCTTTCCGGCGGCAGGCCAGTCACCACCCGGCAGCTCTTGTGCATCGGGTCTGTTCTCGCGTGGTTCGGGGCGAAATTGCAGCGGGCTCGGCAGTCGCTCGAGACACTCTTCGGCGGCATCGGTCACCTCGCGGCAGGTGCGCAGGACCGGAAGCTCCAGGCTGCTGTCACCGTCGACGACCAGTGTGAGCGTGGACCTTTGAGGCGCCGGCCACGCCATCGGGAATTGCGCGCCACAAACCGTCAGGCGTACACGATGTCCTGCGCCAAAGGTCCAACTGGTCGCGTGCAGGTTGAACGCAAGCCGCACGGGTCGATCGGCCGGCAACGGTTTGGGGAGTTCTCGTGAGGCCCGTTGAGTGCCTGGCTGCAGCGCGCCTGTCACCAGTGCGACGCGGCCATCCCGACCGCGATCTTCCAGCCGCGCGCTGAAGGTGGTCACCGGCGAGGAGCTGCCGATGCGCAGCACGACACTGGGAAACCCGGCAACGGTCAGCGGAACCGTCAGCGGTTCGCTGTCGAATACGAAGCAGCCATCGACATCGTGCTGCATGTCACCCGTAGGCTCGCCCCACCAAATGCCGGCTGCCGTGCCTGTCGCGGGCGCGACGGTTCGAGTGATTGTCGTTGGCTCCGGCGACGATCGGTCGGTGCGTCCGAGCACTCCGCCAGACAGCAGTTGCCACTGCGCGCGCGCGCGCGGCGTTGCCTTCCAGTCGGTTTGTACCCAGTAACCGGGGACGACGCGTTGGTCATCGCCCGCGGCGTGACCGGCGCGCAGAAATAGCGACAAGCGTGGTTCCTCGTCGATGCCGTTCTTGACCCCTTTCAGCCAGCGATCCCACCACGCGAGCGCTTGCTGACGCCATTCGTGATTGGGTCCAGGCTCGCCGCTATCGGGCCAGTTGTGATTCCACGGACCAATCTCGGCCTTCACCGGCGCCTTCAAATAGTCCAGCGCGCGCAACACGGTGTCGCGATAGCCGTCGAGCCATCCGCCAATCAAGTAGACCGGCACCTGAATCGAGTCGGGTTGGAAGCGCAGCGATCGCGACTGCCACCACTTGGAATCGACGGGATGCTTGAGGTAGGTGAGCAGCCACGGATACGCTTCGAAGCGCTCGCGTTGCCACGCGGCGTCCAAGGCGTAGTCGGGCGAGCGAGGCATCCCTAACTCGTGATCGATTTCGAGTGCGTACGGATCGATGTGCAGCGCCCCATCGATGAAACGCACGTCGTCGTGAAACAGATCGTCGCTGGCATGCAGCGCCAAAATCGCCTTGAGTTCGGGCGGGCGGCGCATGGCGGTCATCAGCGCATTGAAGCCGCCCCAGCTAATGCCCCACATTCCAACCGCACCACTGCTGAAGGGCTGATGCGCGAGTTGCGCCACCAACTGCACCGCATCGTCGAGTTCGGCGTCGGAATACTCGCGCTCGGGGACGGCCCCTTCCGATGACCCGGTGCCGCGTACGTCGACCTTTGCCATGGCGTAGCCCTGTCTGGCGAACCAACTGTAGAGCGGGTAGTCACGCAGATAAAACAGATCGTCCTTGCGATAGGGGAGTAGCTCCAACAGCACGGGGAACTTTTCGTCTGGCGCTTGGGGCTTTGGCAAGAAGTACGTTACCGACAAGCGCACGCCATCGGGCATCGTCAACCAGCCGCGCTCGATCGCAAACTCGTAGCGTGCGGGTGCTGGATACGAAAACGCCTGCACGGGCGCTTGAGCCATTGCAGGCGCAATCAGGCATAGACACGACGCGGTCAGCGCGCCAACACGACTCACCACCCGTAACGTATCCCGAGGCGCAGGTTCAGCGGGGTCGACCATGACAGCGGCTGATTGAAACTGCCGCCATCGTCGGT
>JANNUT010000002.1:0-3880 GCA_031395565.1 Acidobacteriota bacterium
GTTCGCCGATTCGTCGCAGCGGACTGGTGGAGTTTCGTATTCCGTCCCCGAATTAGTTAGGTATACCGTCCCCGAAATTCCGTCAGAAGAGGAACCGTGCTTGCGCGAGCCCGGTTGCAGCGCGCACGGGTGCGTAGCGCACGCGATGTTCCGGGCATGGCCCCAATCGATTGAGCGCCTCGACATGCGCTTGTGTGCCGTACCCCTTGTGCTGCGCGAAACCGTAGCCGGGATAGAGCGCGTCGAGTTCGACCATCCGCGCATCGCGATACGTTTTGGCCAAGATGCTCGCCGCGGCGATCGCCAAATGGCGTGTGTCTCCTTTCACCACCGGCTCTTGCGGGATCCCCAAGTGCGGCAAGCGGTGCGCGTCGACCAACAAGTAGTCAGCGGCCGGATCGAGCGCTTGCACGGCGCGGGTCATCGCCAAGAGCGCCGCTCGATACGGACCCATCGCATCGACCTCGGTCGACGGCACCTCGATCACCGAATACCCGATCGCTTGCTGACGAATCGCGATCGCCCAGTGGTCACGTTGCGCGGGACTGAGCTGCTTGGAATCGAACACTCCCGGCAATTGCGCGCGGGCGGGAAGCACCACGGCGGCTCCGACCAGTGGGCCGGCCAACGGACCGGCGCCGGCTTCGTCGGCCCCGGCCACAAAGCGAAACCCTTCGGCCCGCAGTTCCGTTTCGCGACGGCCAAGGCGCACGCGGCGGTTTTGCAGTCTGCGATCATCGGGCATCGGCCGCGATTGTATGGATAATCGCCGCCTATGACGCCGAGGCCAGGGATATTCATTACGCTCGAGGGGATCGAAGGGGCCGGTAAGTCGACCCAAGCGGCACGATTGGCCCAGGCGATCGAGGCGGCGGGGCGCGTGGTGGTCTCGACGCGTGAGCCGGGCGGTGGCGGTCGCGTGGGCGAGGCGTTGCGGGCGCTGCTCAAAGATCCGTCGGTTTGGGCCGAGTTGGAGTTGTCGGAGATTTTTCTTTACGCCGCGGCACGTGCGCAGCATGTCGAGGCCACCATTGCGCCGGCACTCGCGGCTGGTCACGTCGTGATTTGCGATCGATATCTCGACTCGACACGCGCCTATCAAGGTTTCGGACGCGGCCGGCCGAAGGAACTGATCGAGGCCTTGCATCGGTTGGCGCCGTTGACATTGCGGCCCGATCGCACCGTGCTGTTGGATCTGCCTCCACTCGAAGGACTCGGCCGGGCACGCACGCGCGTCAACGACGAGCACGCGGGCTACGACGATGCCGATGAGGATTTCTTTCAACGCGTGCGCGGAGGGTTTTTGCAGATTGCCGCTAGTGAGCCGGCGCGCGTGCGTGTGGTGAGCGCATCGGGTGCGCCCGATGAGGTTCACGCCCGCGTCGTCGCCACGCTTCGCGATTTGATTCCGGCGCTCTCGCCGGTGGCGGCTCGATGAGTTCGTTCGTGGCGCTTTCGAAGGTGCTTGGACAGCCGAGCGCCTGCGCGGCGTTGACCGCGCTCGCGGCACAGCGCGACGAGCCGGTGCCGCCGTTGCTGTTTCAGGGCCCCGAAGGAACGGGTAAACGCACGGCGGCGTTGGCGTTTTGCGCTGCGTTGGTCTGTCAGCATCCCAGTGGTATCGATGCGTGCGGCACCTGCGCATGGTGTCAACGCATCGTGCAGGCGCACGAAGTCACGGCGTTGCGTGCCGGTTCGACGTCGGGCGAGTCGGCGCGGCATCTGCCCGACGCTGGGTTCATCGGCATCCCCCAGGGCAAGACGCGCGTCTCGATTTTGCAGGCGCGTGACATAGCGCTGTCGCTGACACAAAAGCCGTACGAGCTCACGCGCCGGATCTACATCGTCGATCCGGCGGACAGCCTTACCAACGCCGCAGCGAATGCGTTGCTGAAGGTGCTCGAAGAGCCGCCGCTGCACGCTGTGTTGATCTTGATTGCGTCCGCCCCGTGGGCGCTGCCGGTGACGGTGCGCTCGCGGATGACATCGCTGCGCTTTCGCGCGCTGCCGCAAGAGGTCGTGTTGACGCTATTGGTCGCGGACGGGATGAGTGCGAGTGAAGCGTCGGCGCGGGCGGCGTTGTCGCGCGGAAGTGTGGCGCGCGCATTGGCCGTCGATCCGGCGCAGGAACGCGAACGCTTGGCACTGTGGTGCGACGTGTTGGAGCGCTTGGCTCGCGGTGAACGGCCGGCGCCGATTGCGGTCGGCATGAGCGAGGGCGTGGCCGGAAATCCCGAGGCAGCGCGCGACGCGTTGGAACAACTGCTCGATGTCTTGCGCGATGGCGTGGCAGCACTCGCGGGAGCGGCACCGCTGGTGCTCACCGCCGAGCAAGCGGAGCGCTTGGCGCCCTTCACACCGCGATTGATGGGCGCGGCCGGCGATCGCGCCGCCCTGGTCGAGCGGCTGCGTGCAGAGTTGGTGATCTACAACCGCAATCCGCGATTAGCGGTAGAGGGCGCGGTGCTGGCCCTCGGCGGTGCATTGCGCAATTCCGATTTGCCGGTGATGTAACAACGGCACGACGACTTTGTAGAGTTTACGGAGAAGACCATGAGCACGAACGATCCGAAGCGCCCTCAACAGGCGCAGCAACAGACGGTTTCCATCAAGATTAGCGACGATGTGCACAAGGGTGTTTACGCGAACCAAGTGATCATTGCGCATAGCCGCGACGAATTCGTGATGGATTTCGTGGCCGACTTTCCGCCCGGTGCGCAGATCGTGGCGCGCGTGATTACATCGCCGGCACACGCGGCGGCGCTGCTCGAGGCGTTGGGCGAGAACTTGCATCGCTATGAGCGTGCGCATGGGGCGGTGCCGCGTCGCCCGTCGAGTCCACCGGCGTCGGCCTGAGGACGGGGGCATGGACAGGCCATTGCTCAATCCAGAGATTCACGACTACCTGACGCGCTTGGTGCCGACGCGTGATGCGGTGGCCAGCGAGATGGAGGCGATCGCTGCAGAGCGTAAGTTTCCGATCATCGGGCCGGTGGTGGGGCAACTGCTCTTTACGCTGGCGCGGACGTATCGCGTCAAGCGTGTGTTCGAGATGGGCTCGGGGTTCGGCTATTCCACGTGGTGGTTTTCGCGCGCCGTCGGGCCCGAGGGCGAGGTGGTACACACCGACGGATCGTTGGAAAACAGCGCGCGGGCGCAATCGTTGTTGGAGCGAGCGGGGCTATCGCAACGGGTGCGCTACGAGGTGGGCGACGCGCGCCAGTTGTTGGCGCGCGAATCGGGCCCATTCGATGTGATCTTTTGCGACATCGATAAAGAGCAATACCCCGAGGTTCCCGAACTCGCGGTGCCGCGGTTGCGCAGCGGTGGTCTGTTGATCTTCGACAACATGCTGTGGTCCGGCCGCGTCCTCGACGCCCCCGGCGACGCCACCGAGGCCACGCTCGGCGTTCAACACGTGACCCGTCTGCTCTTCGCCCACCCAAACCTCAGCACCACAATCATCCCCCTGCGCGACGGCGTCTCCGTCTCCGTCAAGCTCTAATCCGGGGACGGTGTAATTTCGGGGACGGTATAATTTCGGGGACGGTATACCTAATTAATTCGGGGACGGTATACGAAACTCCACCAGTCCGCTGCGACGAATCGGCGAACGGAGTTTCGTATACCGTCCCCGAATTAATTAGGTATACCGTCCCCGAAATTATGCCGTCCCCGAATTACGGGTCGATCTTGGCTAGGAGGGAGGTCATCAGGCGCTCGCGTTCGTCGGCGCGGAGTTTGCCGGACTCGAGGGCGTGCCAGACGTAGCGCACCTCTTCTAGGAAGCGGCGGTAGGCGACGGGCATCGGGCCAGAGTGGTCGTCGAAATAGTGCATCGTTTCGGCGTACAACTCGTCGAGTTCGGCGTCGCCGCGAG
>JANNUT010000003.1:0-5841 GCA_031395565.1 Acidobacteriota bacterium
GGCCGTATCTCGGGATGCGGGTCGCAGGGTCGGTCTCGCTCCCCGGCGAACGGGACGAGGACCCTTCGATCGCCACATTGGGTACTGTCGAGGATCTTCCGGATTTGGTCGACAGCCGGGTGGTGGATGCGGTGATCTTCGGGGTTGGCCTGGATGAGGCGTCGCGCTACGACAAGGTCATCTGGAAATTGGAGGAGGTGGGCACAACCGTTCACCTGCGCGGCGATGCGATCGGCGAGTTGCTTTCGCGAACCTTCGTGGGCGACTTCGAAGGAATGCCGATCCTCACGTTGAAGTCGACACCCGCCGACCCGATGGCGTTGGCGCTCAAACGAATCCTCGACTTCAGCGCCGCGTTGTTTGGGCTGCTGCTGCTGTCGCCGGTGTTCCTGTTCACCGCGATTGCCGTGAAGCTGTCGGGCAAGGGCCCGGTTTTCTATCACCAAGAGCGCGTCGGACTGTCGGGGCGTCTTTTCAAGATGCACAAGTTCCGATCAATGTCCTCCGATGCGGATAGGCGGCTGCACGAGGTGATGGCCCACAACGAGATGACCGGACCGGTGTTCAAGATGACCAACGATCCGCGCATCACCAAGGTGGGCCGTTGGATTCGCAAGTTCAGCGTCGATGAATTGCCTCAGCTATGGAATGTGCTGGTCGGTGAGATGAGCTTGGTCGGGCCTCGGCCGCCACTTACAAAAGAGGTCGAGCTTTATGAGCGTTGGCAGCGCCGCCGCTTGTCGATGAAGCCGGGGATTACCTGCCTGTGGCAGGTCAGTGGCCGCAACGACATCGATTTTGAAACCTGGATGAAGCTCGATATGGAGTACATCGACAACTGGAGTCTGCTGCTCGATCTGAAGATCTTGTTCAAAACAGTCCCTGTTGTTCTAATGGCGAAGGGGGCGAAGTAGCCGAAAACCCAAGCCCGGCGCTAACTCAGTGTCGATTTGTGTCACCTGCGAGAAACAATCTCGTAGCCCCCGGGTAAGGTCTCGGCCTTACTCCCGACCGCGATCGTCCGCGACGTTTCTCATCGACCGCTCCCCGGCGTTTCCGCGACTGGCCTGGCCTTTGCTTTGCCGGGACGTGTAACCCTCTGAATCGGCGAATAGCCGGAGGACCTGTTGTTACAGAGAGCACGGGAGGAAGGATGCCGAGCGTTAGATTCCGTTGGTTCGTAACAGCCTTGGGATTCGCAGGGCTCGTACTCTCGATCAACACGTCAACATCCGTCGCGCAATCCGGTGGGGCCCTAACGGTAAAAGTTGCCCCTGCAACACGCACGATGCTGCTGGGTTCAAGAGCCAACTTCAAAGCCACACTCACCGGCCCCGGTGCAAAAGAGGGCGTTGAGTGGCTGGTCGGCGGCGTGGTGGGTGGCGACGACACTGTCGGCAGGATCGTCGCGACTGGGAACACGGGCGCTTACACGGCACCCGCGCTCGCAACGCTTCCCAAGTCGGTGCAAATCACCGCTCGCGCGAAGGCGAACCCGTCGAGTACAGGGTCCAGTACAGTCACCCTCGCGCTTCCACCTCCAACGGTGAGCGGCGTTTTCCCGCCGAAGATTGCGACTGGCGCGGTGAATTTCAGGATCGAGGGTGCCTACTTTACCTCTGGATGCAGGGTCAAGTTAGGGAAGCTTGAACTTACGACCAGTGTCCATAGTGCCAACTTGATCTACGCTGGAGCGGTCGTACCGAACTCTTCGCCACCGTCACTTCCGTTGGTAGTCTTCGATTCGTCAGCACCAACGCGAAAGTCGCCTCCCAAGAACGTCGCCGTCAGCCGCAACAGCGCAGAGGGCCTCAACGTGGCCGATGCCGCGCTGTCGATACGCGCAGGACTAGGATACGAATTCCGCGCCTCCTACATGGGGAATTTGCTCGAGCAGGCACAGTGGTACGTCAACGGGACGCTCTGGGGAAGTGATGTCTACGGGCGTATCGACACTTATGGACGGTACCGCGCACCGTACACTCAACCGAGCAATACGACGGTAGAGATCCTCGCCAAATCGATGGATCGAATCCCGAAGTCGGGACGAGCCATTGTCTCGGTCCTTCCTCCAGTGCCAACTATCAGGGCCGCCTATCCGATTGCGATCCGCCCAACGGCCTCACTAACACTCCAAGGTTTTGGATTCCTGAACGGAGCGAAGGCCCTGATAAATGGCGTCGAGACTCCTACGATTTTTTATGGCTACGATGCGCTCGGCGTTCAGATCTCTATCGCGCGTCCCGCCTCACGGCGGATCTACGTGCAGGTCGTCAACCCGCCACCGTCGAGCCTAGTATCGAACGTGATTGACGTTTCCGTGATGAGTGATCCAAACACGACGAGCTACTCAGTCGACGATCGATCCGCGCAACGGTTCTTGGATCAGGCATCATTCGGGCCAGATGACGCGACGCGAGATCGCGTGCGTGAGGTCGGCTTCTCCACGTGGATCGACGAGCAGCTAGGCACCACCGAGTCGACCTACCCCAACATCCCAACCAACGTCTCGCGGATGATGCAAGAAGACTTCGTATCCCGAACGTTTGCCCGAAACATGCTCCGCGCTCCGGATCAACTCCGACAACGGATGGTGTTCTTTCTCGGGCAACACTTCGTCATCTCGGATGCCAAATTGCGCAACGAGGGAGCCCTGCTCGAATGGCAGCGGATGCTGAGCAAGAACGCCTTCGGGAACTTCCGCAATATGCTCACACTGGTCTCACTCAGCCCGGTCATGGGCCGCTACCTCGACGGCGCCAACAGCGAGAAGACCAACTTCGATGGTTCCGTCGTTCCCAACGAAAACTACGCCCGCGAGATCATGCAGCTGTTCACGGTCGGACTGGTAAAACTCAATCGGGACGGCTCGCCGAAACTCGACGCGCAAGGGAACACAATCCCGACCTATACGCAGCAGACGGTCAAAGAGCTGTCGCGCGCCCTCACCGGCTGGGGATATCCGCGTGATCCGGCCAGGGCCTTCACATGGCCGACACCAGTCCGCTACATCGGCCAGATGGAGCCGTTCGAACCGGTTCACGACACCGGGGCGAAGACGCTGATGGATGGATTCACGATTCCCGCTGGAGGCACCGTTCGGAGCGACTTGGATGCAACACTCAACCACCTCTTCGCTCATCCAAACCTGCCGCCTTTCATCGCGGTGAGAATGATTCGACACTTCGTGAAGAGCAACCCGTCCCCCGCCTACATCGATCGCGTGGCGAATGTCTTCGAAAACAATGGCCGTGGGGTCCGTGGCGATATGAACTACGTACTCAAGGCTGTCTTGATGGACCCCGAGGCGCGAAACACAACCACGACCGCCACTGACGGAAAACTCCGCGAACCAATTCTGCATCTCTCCGCGATGCTTCGTGCCTTGCAGGCGCAGCCTCCTGCCAATAGCTTCGACAACTTCGCCACCGAACGAGTGATGGGAGAGAAGCTGCTAGAGTCACCGACCGTCTTTAATTTCTTCTCGCCCCTTCACAAGATCGGAACCACCGGTCTGTACGGTCCTGAGTTCCAGACCTACACCCCAGTGATGGCTGTTAACCGAGCGAACCTGATCTTCCGATTCCTCAACGGTAACTTCAATGACGACATACCGTTGTTGCTATCTCCCTATCAGAGTTTGGCAGACGATCCAACGCGGTTGATCGATCGCGTCAACAACGACTTCTTCCGTGGCCGCATGTCGACAGCGCTACGCAACGAGCTAATCGATTCCATCTCCCGACAGACCGACGATCCCAAACGACGTGCAATGACCGCACTGTGGCTCGCCGTAACCTCTGGCGAGTACGCCGTAGTGCACTGACCTCCGAGGACACGACGATGAATCGCAACGCCTCACGGCGGCAGTTCCTGAAGCTCAGTGGTCGTACGCTCGGCGGCCTCGGTATGGCGAGCATGGTGAGCCGTTTCAGCAGTTGGAACGCGTTTGCCGCAGGCCCGGACTACCGCGCCCTGGTGTGCGTCTACATGTTCGGCGGCAACGACTGCAACAATATGTTGATCCCGATGGATTCGACTCGTTTCGATGCGTACCGTCGAATACGAGGACCGTTAGCTCTCGGCACAAACGCGGTGCGCCGCATCGCTCCGCGTGACGGTAGCGACTACGCCCTTCATCCCGGGTTGACGCGCGTTGCGCAGCGATTCGGTGAGGGGAAGGTTGCACTGGTCGCGAACGTCGGCACCTTGGTCGGCCCTACGACTCGGGCCGATTTGGACAACGGCGCAAGCACGCCGGAGAACCTGTTTTCCCACTCCGATCAAACCTCTCAAATGCAGGCCGGCGTGCCCAGTGCCTACGCCTCGGGCTGGGGCGGTCGAGCACTCGATCACGTGCTGTCGCTGAACTCGGGCGCGAGCTTTCCGGGGGCCTTGTCGGTTAGCGGCGAGTCACTCTTCTGTGTTGGCGAGACCGCGGAAACAGCAGGGCTGGGGGCCGACAGCGATCTTGGTATCAACGCGTTGAATCCGCCGAATGAACAGGATCGCCAGGTAAGGCAAACGGCGTTCCAAGAGATTCTCCGGATGGACAGCGGGCTGAGTTTGGTGCAGGAAGCCAACAAGGTGATGACCAAGGCGGGTGAACTCGATCGCCTTCTGCGTGAGGCACAAGGGGACGTGGTCCTGCAGACGCAGTTCCCCAACACCGGCCTCGGTCAACAACTCCGCGAGGTCGCGCGTTTCATCAATCTACGCAATCAGTTCGGACTCAAACGCCAAGTGTTTTTCTGTGGAATCGGCGGGTTCGATACACACGATGATCAGTTGCCCTCACAGGCACAACTGATGGCCGAGATCGATGCCGCGGTCGACGCGTTCTATCGCGCCACGATCGAGATGACCGTGCAGGATAGCGTTACGTTGTTCTCTGAATCCGAGTTCGGGCGCACGCTGAACCCAAATCGAAACGGAACCGATCACGCCTGGGGCAGTCACCACCTGGTGCTCGGCGGCGCAGTCCGCGGCGGCGATCTCTATGGCCGCTATCCGACGCTGCAGTTGCGGGGGCCGGACGATGCGGGTGACCGCGGGATTTGGATTCCGACCACGTCGCTCGCTCAATACGGCGCAACATTGGCCCGATGGTTTGGAGTGGCCGAGGCCGACCTGGACGCCGTGTTCCCGAACCTGCGTAACTTCAGCTCTCGCGATGTGGGGTTCATGCCGGCGGTCTAGGCCATTGGCGAAAAACCTCCGCGAGTTCAGCAATCTGGGCGGGTGTTGTGCGACAACACCCGCCAATCCATCGCGCGCCCGCGGCGATCCACGCCCCCGCCATCGTCGCAAGTCCCCCACCCTCGCCATCACCAACAACCCACTCACGCCCCACCGCATCCCAAACCTCACCGCGATTCGGATACGCCACCAGCGGCTTGTCGGTAACCGCGTGCAATCGATGCAACAGCGGCTCCACCAGCGCGGGCGCTACGCAGTTCACACCCACCGCCACAATCGCGTCACTCGAGTTCGCCAACTCCGCGCAGCGCTCGATCGGTTCGCCGGCGGCAGTGTGGGCATCATCGCGAGCCGTGAACGACAACCATGCACGTGCGTCAGCAGACGACTCGAGCAAACGCACCAGCACCTCGGCCTCGACCACCGTGGGAAGCGTTTCGCACGCGATCACATCGGGCCCCTGTGCGATCAGCGCTTCCAATCGTGGCCGATGAAACTCCGCCAGCACCGACTCCGAGACTCGATAATCGCCGCGAAACTCCGACCCATCGGCCAGTGCCGCGCCATACGACCCGACCGACGCCGCCACCGCGTAGTCGCGGCCGATCCCCTCCCCAGCGCGCCGGGCCAGCGTGACGGTGC
>JANNUT010000004.1:0-45047 GCA_031395565.1 Acidobacteriota bacterium
CTGAACCCGGAGCTGGCACCAGGCATCGTTGAAGATCTCTATCGCGCCGGTTTTCCACCCGAGACATTGGCGGCGCGCTTCATGCCCTACTCCAGCGCGATTCAGCGGGTGCTTCAGCTCGTGCTGGAGGACGGCGATCTCGAAACAGCAGGCGCCATTATTCCGGCGGACATAAAGCCATCAGCGAGCCTTTGTGTTGCGGG
This sequence comes from Acidobacteriota bacterium, assembly GCA_031395565.1. GTDB lineage: Bacteria > Acidobacteriota > Polarisedimenticolia > J045 > J045 > JANNUT01. The sequence continues at coordinate 204 of JANNUT010000004.1, forward strand.
CGGCGAGGTGCGACAGATTCTCGAGCACGCTCACAGCAAGCCCTCGGTTGAGTTTCTTCAGGGCTGCCTGGCCCTCCCCGAGATACACGCGAGTCCTGCGTTGCCGGACTACATTCGCATCTGGATCGTGCGCGACCTCCTCTCCGCCAAGCAGTGGGATGAAGCGTCGCGCGCTCTCTCGGGGATCAAGGATGAATCGTCCAAGAAGATGTTCGAGATGGAGATCGCCCTGGCACGCCGGGACTGGCCCGCGGTTCGGCGCGCCGTGACAAGACTTCTCGATCTTTCACCGACCGGGACGGACGAGGGCATGGGGTATCTCTACTGCATCCTTGGTGATTCGCTTGCACACACCAGTGATTTCTCGGGAGCGACCAAAGCGTATGAGAAAGCACTCACCTACGACCCGACCGCTGAGCACATCCAAAAACGACTGAGCGATTTGAAGCTCGGGGTGCTGCCGGAATAGGCGGTTCGCGGCGGTTCGTGTAGCATCCGCCGCATGTCGATCCTCACCTTCCGCCGCGGTCACACGTTCCGCTCCTTGATCGCAGTCGCTTCATTGGTAGGGCTGCTTGTTCCCTCACCCGCACTGGCCTCCGCAAATGGCACCTCGAAGCTCAGCGGAGCCCTGCGCGATCCGCTCGGACAGCCTGTTGGCGGGGCGACCGTGGTCTTGAAGCTCATGGAATCGGAAGACACCCGGCTTACCGCGTCGACCGATGCAGGCGGTGACTTCAAGTTCGAGAAGCTCCCCTACGGCCACTATCAGGTGATGTTCGAGGTCGCGGGAAAGAACTATGCCTCCAACCGCGTTGTGACGGTCCCCCCTCGCAAAAAGCTGAAGGCCGACTTTGCAGTCAGCCCGTTCCTTCCTGAGGACGAGAGCCTGGGGCTCAAAGAGGGTGCCCTGCTTGCTGGAACCACCCTCCCCGTGGCCGGGGTGGCGCGGATGCAGGAGAAAACTGGACCTTCCGGGCTGGCGTGGTTTACAACCGGGAAGGGGGTCGCGGTGCTCGTCGCCAGCGGCGCAGCCCTCGTGGCCGGGCTGATCGCGCTGTCCGGCAGCGACAGTTCGGGCTACTCGTCGACCCCTCAGCGCTAGTTTTTTGGCGCCCCGGATTCGAAGGCTCCCGTTGCTGTTCGCTTTGGTACTTGATCCTGGGGGGTCGTTGCATTAGGTTTCCCGTGCGAGACTCCCGTCCGTTCTCCGGAGACCCACCGGGACTTAGGTCGGAAGTGTTCTGAGCCGATGAGCCTCGAGCCCGCCATTGAGGGGAAACGGGATGCTAATGATGATGACGAGAGAGGGGTTAGTGAGACGCTTCGCTGCGGTACTGATGGTCTCGTTCCTGATTTTCGGTCCGCTGGCCTCAACGGTAACTTCTGCCGCTGGGATGGCGGGGAGCGTCGTTATCTCGGGAACCGTGCGCAACGCCTCGAATGGCGAGCCCGTCGCGGGGGCCCAGGTCTACGCCGTGCACCTGGATACCAAACAGGTCTTCAAGTCCGGCCCGTCCGACAAGGACGGCAAGTACACGATTCCCGGTCTGCCTTTCGGTTATTACGACTTGGCAGTGCTGGACACCGCCGGGCTGTTCTTGGCCAATCGAGTAATCAACGCCCCGGCCGGTGAGAAGCAAGAGGTCTCGCTTTCGCTGGGTCCCCCACAGCCGGAGGATACGGAATGGTGGTCCGCGGAGCCGGATCGTCGGATCCCAGGTCTCGACCGCGTTCCAGACGGCGTGGCACGGATCATTGAAGGCAAACCGCCCAAGACCGCCATCGCGTCGGCGGAGTCGGCCAAGGGCGCCGCGGGCGCCACAGCGGCGAAGACCGGCGGCGGGCTCAAGCTGGCATCGTGGTTGGTGCCTGTCCTCGGCGGTGCAGGAATCATCGCGCTGGGTATTTTGGCGGACGACAACGACAAGAAGGACGACGAGGCCAGCGCGTTTCAATAACGAGCTGAATCATCGATATCAATAAAAACGGCGGATCCGCGGATCCGCCGTTTTTTGTTTTCACCTGTTGATTCGGTTCAGCTCGGTCGATCTTCCACTGGGCTTGAACCAATTACTTCGACCTGACCTGCGACATCCACCGCAGCCTCTATCCCCACGACATCGCGAACGACGTCCTCGCCAAGGGTGATTCGCAGCGCCTCGTCGAGTTCTTCGATGAAGTGGAACGTCATGGTCTGCCGAAGTTCCGGCTGGATGTCATCGAGGTCCTTCTCGTTGCGACTCGGGAGGATCACGTGCGTGATACCGGCCCGGCGCGCCGCGAGCACCTTTTCCTTGATACCTCCGACTGGAAGCACCTTGCCTCGCAGCGTGATCTCGCCGGTCATTGCCAGCATCGGCTTGGTGGGGCGGCCGGTGAGCAGCGACAACAGCGCCACCGCCAGTGTCACGCCTGCGGACGGACCGTCTTTGGGGATCGCCCCTGCGGGTACGTGTACGTGCAGGTCGTGCTTCTCGAACTGCTCGGCTGAAATGCCGAAGCGACTTGCATTCGATCGCACCCACGACAACGCCGCTTGCGCGGATTCCTTCATCACGTCGCCGAGTCGTCCGGTAATGATCATCTTGCCGCGCCCAGGCATGCGGGTCGCTTCGATAAACAAGATGTCGCCGCCCGCCTGGGTCCAAGCCATTCCGATCGCCACGCCAGGCCGGTCGGCACGTTCGATCACCTCTCGATAGAACTTCGCGGGCCCGAGCATTTTGCTCACCTCGTCGGGCGTCAAGAGCAGTGGCGGCGCGCTTCCCGTATCGGCCTCGAGTTCGACCAGCCGGCGCGCTACCTTGCGACAAAGACTTGCGATCTCGCGTTCGAGATTGCGGAGCCCTGCTTCTCGCGTGTAGTCGGCGATGACTCGGCTCACCGACTCGTCGGACAGATCGAGATCCTCAGGCTTCAGTCCGTTCGCTTCGATTTGACGGGGTATCAAATGCTTCTTGGCGATCGTGAGCTTTTCTTCTTCGGTGTAGCCCGGCAAGTACAGCACTTCCATGCGATCACGCAGCGCGGGCGGGATGGTATCCAGCACATTCGCGGTACAGATGAAGAACACCTGGCTCAGATCGTAGGCCACCTCGAGATAGTGATCGGAGAACTGGTGGTTTTGCTCCGGGTCCAACACCTCCAGCAGCGCGCTGGATGGATCGCCACGGAAATCGGATCCGAGCTTGTCGATTTCATCGAGCACGAAGACAGGGTTTTTCGTGCCGGCTTTCTTGAGCCCTTGAATGATCCGGCCAGGCAATGCCGCCACGTAGGTCCGGCGATGACCGCGAATCTCCGCCTCGTCGCGAACGCCTCCCAGTGAGGCGCGAACGAACTTGCGGCCCATGGCCTTGGCGATCGAGCGGCCCAACGACGTTTTGCCGGTTCCAGGAGGTCCAACCAAACAAAGAATCGGCCCCTTCAAATCAGGTTTGCGCTTGCGCACGGCCAAGTACTCGAGAATGCGGTCTTTGACCTTCTCGAGGTCGTAATGATCCTCGTCGAGAATCGTGCGCGATTCGCGAAGGTCGATCTTGTCCTCAGTCGCCTTGGTCCAAGGCAGGCTCACCAGCCAATCGAGGTAGGTCCGAGCCACCGTGAACTCGGCGGAAGCCGGCGACATTGCGGAAAGCCGATCCAGCTCGCGTTCCGCGACCTCTTTCACGTCGTCGGGGAGCTTGGCTTCGTCGATCCGCTGGCGGAACTCGTCGACCTCACGCGTGCGGTCGTCACCATCGCCGAGTTCGCGTTGAATCGCTTTGAGCTGCTCACGCAAATAGAACTGGCGCTGAGTTTTTCCAACTTCGTCCATCACACGCGACTGAATTTGCGAACCGAGCTCGGTCACCTGAACTTCACGGGCTACGCGCGACGTAATGGTCTCGAGGCGCTCGTGCAGTGAGGTGATCGGCAACAGCTTCATTTTTTCTGAAACCGGGATGGGCAGCACGGAAGCCACCAAGTCGGCGAGCCGATCGGGTTCGTCCTCAGGCAGCGTCAACTCGGAGATATCGCCGGAGAGGTTTGGATGAATTTCAACCAACTTTCGAAACTGCAGCGCCAGGTTTCGCGACATCGCCTCGACTTCGATCCCCTCCTCGGGGGTGTCGGCCAGGCGTACGACCTCCGCGGAAAGAAAAGGCTCGAGCTGCGTGAATCGTTCGACTCGTGCACGCTGCATGCCCTGGATGATGAGATTGATATTGCCGCCACCGACGCGGATTGCCTTCAAAATCCTCGCGACGGTCGCGTGCTCGTAAAGGTCCTCCGGCGCGGGGTCGTCGACTGCCGCGTCCTTCTGCGAGACGACACAAATCGGGAGGTCTTTCTCGAGCGCGTTTTCGATCAGTGCGAGCGTCTTGCGGCGTCCCACGGAAATCGGCATGACGGCATGCGGAAATAACACGCTATTGCGCAGGGGCAGAACGCCGATTACTTCACCGCCAGGGGTGTCGCCATCGTTCTTGCCCTGAATCTGTTCGCCCATGGTTTTCTCCGGGTTCCGGTCCGTGATGTCGAGCCGAGTTTGCCACCCGTGGTTTGGCCTTGCCATGCAACACGGGGCGGAGTCGATCTCCGCCCCGTGAGAGTCTACGCGCCGTGTCCCGGCCTGGATTCTTGTCAGCTCGTCTGAATCTCGATCTTGCGGGCCCGAGCCTGCTCCGCCTTGGGAAGAACAACCTTCAGAACGCCCTGCGTGAACTCGGCGTGGATTCGGCCCGTATCGACTGTCGCAGGCAGTATGAAGGTGCGGGCGAACCGCCCCGCAGGCCGTTCCGTTCGATAGGCGTGCGCATCCTTGACATCGCCGTACGGCTGACGTTCACCGGCAAGTGTGAGCGTCCGGTTTTCCACCGATACATCGACGTGTTGCGGATCCACTCCGGGCAGGTCGGCAAGCAACAACACTTCTTGTTCGAGTTCGACGATGTCGACTGCCGGCATAAAGGCCCCGAGACCTCCGGAGGTTTCCTCCGACGGTCCGTAGAAGTTCCGGAGCGCTCGCGCCATGTCTTCTTGCAACCGACTCGTTGTGCGTGTTGGCTCAAGCGTCAAATAGGTCATAGCAGCGTTCCTCCTGGGGTTTTCTTGTGAACCGCGTCTCTCGCGGCGGCGGTTTCGTAAGACCCGGCCCCCAGGGGTGTCAAGACATGTCGTCTCTCGCGGCTAAAGGAGTGTGTGTTGTTTTGACGCGAGATGTGCAGGCACGGGCCGATAGTCGAACGGTTCCATCGAAAAACTACCGCGTCCTTGGGTCAGCGAACGCACATCGGTGGAGTATCCAAACATCTCGGCCAACGGCACATAGCCTCTTACGGCGGCATAGTTCCCGACGATCGCGGTCTCCCGAATTTCGGTCCGCCGCGCGCCGAGGTCCTTGACGACGGTACCGAGGAAATCTTCGGGCACTCGAACTTCCAGCCGCATGATCGGTTCCAACACTACCGTTCCTGCATTTTGCATTGCCTGGCGCAACGCCACGGTCAACGACGCTCCCATTGGAACCAGCAAATCGGGAGCCTCACTCATCGTCAAGTCTTGAGCGGCGACCCAGACATCGACGACCGGATAACCATAGGCGCCGCCAGCCTCACATCCCGAACGCAGAATGTCGTGTGCCTCACGCTGCAAGTGCGGAGACAGCATCGCGACTGGACCGGCGAGCGCGGTTTCGACCGAGATTGCCGCCCGTTCTCCCGGCACGCGTGGACGAGGTTCAATCCGCACTCGTGCGCGTGCGTACACCTGAGTCTCGCCAATCTTCTTGTCGAAAACGCCCTCGCCCGACGCCGCGCTCGAAACCGTTTCCCGATACGAAACCCGCGGTTTACCGAATCGCGCGGCAATGTTGAAGTCGCGCAGCATGCGATCTCGCAATACCTCCAGGTGCAACTCGCCCATGCCGAACAAGATCAGTTGTCCTGATTCTGGGTCGGTGTTGCAACGGAAGGTGGGGTCTTCACGCTGCAGCTTCTCGATCACGTCGAGCATCTTGTCGCGGTCGGCAGAGGTTCGAGCCTCGACAGCAACCGACACGACGGTCTCGGGGAAGTGGATCGGCTCGTAGGTAATCGGGTGATTCACATCGCAGAGCGTGTCGCCGGTGGTGACGTCTTTCAACGCAGGTACCGCAACGATGTCGCCGCAGGTGGCCACCTCGACCCGCTCGCTCTTGTCGGCGTGCAGGCGCAGCAGTTGCCGCAGCCGCAGTTTGGTTCCAGTCCGCGGGTTGAGACACCGGTCCTCGTCGGTGAGCTTGCCCGAATACACCCGCAGCCAGGTGAATTCCGTATTCGGACTGGTCACGACCTTGAACACCAGAGCGGAGAACGGAGCGTCCAACGAGGGCTCACGTCGCTGCTCCTCGCCGCTGTCGGGGTTGATACCCACCGCCGCCGACCGATCGATGGGAGACGGCAGATACAGCGTCACCGCATCGAGCACGGGTGCAACGCCCAAGTCGCGCAACGAGGCTCCGCACATGACGGGCACGACTTGCCCTGCAATCGTCGCTTGACGTAAGGCTCGTCGCAGCTCGTCCGGTCCGATCTCGCTTTCGGCCAAATACATGTCGCCAAACCAATCGACCGCGTCGGCGAGGCGCTCGATCAGTGTTTCTCGCGCTGCCTGCGCTTGCTCGATCGAACTCTCGGGAATTTCGTGTGCGATCACTTCCTTGCCGCGTGATGTCGGATCGATGACCAGGTGCTTCATCGTGAGCAGGTCGATCACGCCATGAAGCTTGTCTTCGAGGCCATCGGGCAGGTTGATGAACACGGCGTTGGCACCCAACTCATTCCGGACCTGCGCCAAGACACGCTCGTGATCGGCTCCGACCCGATCGAGTTTGTTGATGAACGCCAGACGAGGCACGCCGTAGTGATCGGCCTGGTGCCAAACCGTCTCGCTTTGCGGTTCGACGCCTTCAACAGCCGAGAAGATGACAACAGCTCCGTCCAAGACTCGAAGCGAGCGTTCGACCTCCGCCGTAAAGTCGACATGGCCCGGGGTGTCGATCAGGTTGACCTGATGATCTCGCCAAAGGAACGTGATCGCGGCCGCTGAAATGGTGATCCCGCGCTCACGCTCATCGGCGCGGAAGTCCATCGTCGCTTCGCCGTCGTGGACTTCGCCCATCTTGTGGATGATTCCGGCGGTGTATAGGAACCGTTCGGTTGTCGTGGTCTTGCCGGCGTCGATATGCGCAATGATGCCAATGTTGCGCACACGATCGAGAGTCTTGACGAGCATCGCCTCACCACCAGAGGGCGTCGGGACGTGGGCTCCGGGACGCGTACCGGACCGACAGCACGCACCGCCGCGGCGCGCGGAAGGTAGCAGCCGCCCCCGGAACCGTCAACGCGGACCGCAGTCTGGGCCGCCCTGACAGCCAGACATCGCGGGCAAACACGGGTTTTCCACAGGTGTGGATTACTCGGTGGAAAAGGCGGTCCGCTTGCGAACTGATTTGCGGACTGCCAGGCGCCTACGGAGGACTGACCTCCACTAAGAAGCAGGCCCAGTTCTCCCCCGCCCATGGCCCGCTGGTTCCCTGCTGGGCCAGCGCCGCCAGTTGGGCCCCACCTGGCCCCGCTGGGTCGATGCTCACTATCCCCGGCGCCTGAGCCTCGCTCACCCGGACTCGCCCGTGGAGCGCCCCTCGCGGGTTATGAACGACCGCCGCCGCGCCCTCCATCAACCCGCGACGTTGGGCGTCGATGGCGGCAATGGCCACCTCAGGGACGGCCTCGGCGGTTGTGTCCCAGCGGTCCTCTGACGGGCCCCGACCCGGCACCATCCAGAGGCGATAGGCCGCGTACAACTCGGGGGTCGCGCTCGGCCCTTCCCCTGTCTCGCGCAGTGCGGTGATCGGGCCCTTTGTGATCGCATCGAATTCCCAGGGAGCGATCGCCGTGGCCTGGGCAGTCCACTCGTCGACTTCAACGGGGAACCACGACTCGGGCCAGTCCATCGAGCGCGCCACGCGACGCCAAAACTTCATCTCACCCACCAGATCGCGCGGTGGCGCCAAAGCCGCCTTTCCCTCGCGCACACCAGCGGCGCTCGGCACGACGCGACGATCTGATCGTTCCCAGGGCGAAAGCGCGGGGATGATCAAGTCGGCATACGGGGTGACCGTATCGCGTTCGAGCGCGATCTGAATCACGCGCGCCGCCTGCCGCAGGAACTTTCGAAGCGCCTCGTGATGACCTGGGATCGTGAGTGGATCGCCGCCTTCGATCACAACCACCGTCTGTCGCGGGACGAGTGACGCGAGCGTGGCGCTCAGCGCGCCACTCCCGACCAGCCGGTACTTCCCGTTCGCAGGGACTTCCGCGTGCGCGCAAAGATCTTTTTGTAGGGCTGGCGCCACGATCGCGGCGCCGGTCATCGTCGCGAGCGCTGCGATGCTTTGCACGCTCCACGCCACTTGCGGATATCGACCCAACCCTGGACCCAGCGCAAACAGCGGTGCACGCGCCGATCGAATCAAGCGGCACGCTTCGTCCAACGCGGCAGCGTCGACACCGCCTGCGTCTCCCAGCGCGCGGGCCGGCGATTCGAATCGAGCGCTCCATGCCGCTGCCAAGGTTCCATCGGCACCCGGGCGCACCGCCAAATGCAGAATTCCGCTGGCCGACGCAGCACCACGCGGATCGACCACGATGCGCGGCGCGGCGCTCTCTCGGAGTTCATCGATCGCGCTCCCACCCCAAACAACCAGCAAGTCGTGTTGAGGCGGTGCTGTTGCCGCGGGGAGTGTCGCCGCCACACGCGCGACGGTTTGCGACGGGTGCCGGCGCACCACGTGAGTGCACTGCGCGGTGAGTCGTCCAATCCGACGCGGCAGCAAGTCGAGCACGCTGGGCACGCTTCCGGACAACCAGACAAGTGCGTGGTCCGCAACTTGTGCCTGCCGCATCGCGAGGGTCGCGGTCTCGACCGCTTCCTGCCAGGTGCAGGGGTCGAGCACGGGGCTGGGCTCTGAACCCGAGGTGCGACGACCGCTGCGCGGACGCAGTGGCACAACCAATCGCCGCTCGGATTGCAATAAGCGCGCGTGGCGCAGGCACGCGGCACACGCAACGGCGCCGTTGGCCTCGAGCCCAAGCAGACGGTCGTGATCGACCCAGGCACTCAGTTCACAACCGCGTTTGCAGCCGGGAGCGGGTACGATCGGCACCGCGTGCGCCGTCATTCCTCACCGCGTGAGGGCCAAGTGACGCGAAACGTGGTGCCGCGACCAGGCATCGAATCAACGCGAATTCGGCCGCCGAGTTCGCGAACCAAGTTGTATGTGACGAACAGTCCGAGCCCTGTCCCGCGTCGCGTACCGGCGCTGAGGAACGGGTCGAAAATGTGTGGCAAGTGTTGCTCTGGGATTCCGGCGCCAGTATCGGCGACATCCAACTCGACCTCGTGTTCGGCCGCGGTGCGTGTGCGCAGCGTGAGCGTCCCGCCATGCGGCATCGCTTCGAGCGCGTTGAGAATCAGATTCAAGACCACTTGATAGACGTGCTTGCTGTTGGCGACTATCGGCGGCAACCCCGCGGCAAACTCGCGGTGGACACGCACAGCGTGGCGATCGATCGTGGCGCGCGCGAGCCCCAGAGCTTCCTCCAAGATGCGATGCAGATCGACCGGGCCGCGCGTTTGATCGCTGCCGCGATGCAGATCCAACAGATCCGCGACGATCTGACGAATCCGCTCAACGCCTTGACTGATTCGCTCCCACGCCTCGCGTTCGGCGAAATCACTCGGCAGTTGCCGATCCACGAAAGCCATGTGCAACAAAATCGCTTGCAGCGGATTGTTGATCTCGTGTGCAACCCCGGCCGCCAACCGTCCCGTAGCGGCCAGGCGATCGGCTTGCAGCAAATGCCGTTGAAGCGCCAGCCGCGCGGTTTCGTCGCGAACCACCACCAAGATCCTGGGGCAGACGTCGTCACCCACCGATGAGTGCGCGTCTTGGATCAACACCGCGTGTGCCGCGACGTCGAGTGAAGCGCCGTCGGCGCGTCGAACTCGCAGGGCCACATTCTCCACTCGTCCGGTCTGTTGCAGTCGACGGCCCGCTTCGACCCAGACGGGGCGAGACTCGGCAGCGATCAACCGCGTGACACGCCGCCCTTTCAGGTCCTCGGCGCGCCAGCCCGAAAGCCGCGTCACAGCGCGGTTGAGATCGCGAATGCGGCCGCTTGTATCGAGCCAGAAGTGAGGATCGGGTGTGGAGTGAAAGACGGTCGAGGCCAATGCCTCAGCGCGGCTGAGCGCGCGACGCAGTTCGGGTTCGGAATGATGGATTTCGGAACGGTCCGGCTCACCGGCACGCAGGAACGACGCGCGGCTGATGCCTTCAGTCATCGAGCAGGTCCTCGACGTGCGCCAAGAAACTCTCCATCGATTGAGGCTTGGTGAGGAACAGATCGGCTCCGCTCAGCAACGAACGCTCGCTGGCGCCTGTACCCGGGTAGCCGGTGAGCACCACGATTTTGATGGCGGCGCCTCCGGCCAGAGCGCGTACGCGCTCGCAGACGTCGAATCCACCCATGCCGGGCATGACCACATCGAGGATGACAAGGTCGGGCGTCATGGCGCCCAACCGGTACCCCGCTTCGAACCCATCAGCGGCAGTCTCGACCGAATATCGTCCGGTCTGCACCAACGCTCGCGCCAAACTCGCACGCACATCACTATCGTCGTCCACGATTAGGATTCGACGCGCATGTTCCACGGTACGACCCCCGCTGACTCGTCCTGACGAGGCAGCCCAATGCCGTGAACATGATAACCGCGACGCCTGGTCGAACTGTGACAACTACTCGGCAAATCCTGCGGTCTGCCCACCGTCGACCGTCAGCAGCGATCCAGTCATGAACCCCGCGTCCCGCGACAACAACATGGCGATCGCAGCGGCGACATCGTCGGGCGACGCGAGTCGCCCTAGCGGGTGAAGCGCCGCGAGGCGCTGCTTGCGTGCGGCGGCGCTGTCTGAATCGCCACGCTCGGTGTCGAGCATGGGTGTGTCGACCACGCCGGGCAGGACAGCGTTGACTCGGATTTGGTCCGGCGCCAAATCCAACGCGAGCGCACGTGTCCAGTTGACCAAGCCGCCCTTCGCCGCGCAATACGCGGAAGCGCCGCGCAGTCCAACGACGCCGAGCGTGCTGGCCACGTTGACGATCGCTGCCTGCCTTCCGCGGCGCAGCAACGGCAACATCGTCTGCACGACCATGAACGGCGCGGTGAGGTTGACTGCCAGCACGCGTTCCCAGTCGAGCAAGGACGTCTGCTCCGGCGAACCGTAGAACGCAACGCCGGCGTTGTTGACGACGCCGTCCAGCGCGCCCCAGGCCTGCTCGATCGAACGCGCGGCGATCGCGAGTTCTTCGGATTTGGTGACATCGGCCGGAAGCAACAGAGGTGGCTGGGAGCGGCAAGCCGACGCGGTTTGCTCCAAGGCCTCGAGACGACGGCCAATCAACGCGAGCCAATCACCTTGTGCATCGAGGCGCAACGCGAGCGCTCGGCCGATTCCACTGCCGGCGCCGGTGATGAGAATGCGTCGTGGCGTTTCGTTCGAGGCCTGGCGCGACGTAGTGGACATGCCGCCTCGGAGGAGAACTTGGAGCGGGAAACGGGACTCGAACCCGCGACCCCGACCTTGGCAAGGTCGTGCTCTACCAACTGAGCTATTCCCGCCCGGAACCGCCGCGCTGCTCGCCTTTCGATGGGCAACGCTGCATCAAGAGCGGCGGATTGTACGGGGGGCCCCTGGGACCGTCAACCCGGAGAGTCGTTTCCTTGGGGGATGGGCGGATCGCGCTGAACCGCGACCGCCATCGCCTCGCGCCCTTGCCGCAGCAGGGCCAATAGAATCGCCAGGAAGACCGGGCCCAACACCAAACCCAGCAGCCCATAGGTAGCCAGCCCCCCTAGCACGCCGAGGAATACGAGGATGAAGGGGATTTTTGCGGGACCGCTAATGAACAGCGGCCGGAGCACGTTGTCGATCAGACCGACCACCAGGATCGCCCAACCCGAAAGAAAGATCGCCTGCCACCAGAGCCCTTCCGACGCGAGCGAAATGACCGCTGGAATCCATACGAGCGAGACGCCGAAGGGGATCACCGCGGCCAATCCCGTCGTGATACCCAGCAGCACCGGTGCCGAAAGTCCGGCGATCCAATATCCGAGCATCGCGACGATACCCTGCGCCGCCGCGGTCAGAAGCCAGCCGAAGAACACCGCGCGCACGGTTTCTCGCACCGAGCCCAGGATTTGTGCGCCTCGTCCGACATCGATTCGATCGAGCAGCGCGTTGGCTTCGCGCTCGAGTGACTTTCCATCGCGGTACACAAAGAACAGCGTGAAGACCGTAATCACGGCGTTGAGCAGTGTGTGCAGCAGGTTTTTTCCCAAGGTCAGCAAGTGGGCGGCGGGGCCAAGTCCCGCGCCCTGCATCAGGAGTTCGCGTCGACCTTCAGCCGTCGCTGCCGCTTCCTTCAGTCTCAGCAGCGCGTCTTCCAACATTGGGATTTGACTCAGCGAGTCCGGTAACCCGGTACCTTCGGCTTCCAACCAGGTACGCACGCGGTCGACGGTTGGGCCGACCTCAGCGGCCAACGCAAAACCCAGCGCCACGAACGGCATGAGTACCGTCAACGTCAACGCAATGGTCATCAAGAGTGCCGCGAGGTTGGTGCGGCCTCCGAGCCATTCGTGAAGTCGCCGGTAGGCGGGCCACGTCGCCGTACCGAGCACCAATGCCCAAAGGATTGGGGTCGCGAACGGCAACAAAACCTTCACCGCCCCGAGCACGACGATGGTCAGAGCCACGAGGGCCAACACCATCCGGAGGATCTCGTTGCGCTTCACGTCTCGCTCTGCTTCATCACGCACTGCCCTCGCACGCTGGAGTCGTCGATCGGCGCGCAGTATGCGCTAAGCCTAGCGCGTCCGATTCCAAACGGAAGCGATCTCGCCCACCACCACACCACGCAGTGTCGTGATCGGCGGAATGTGCCTTGCGACAAGTTCGGCGATTGTGGCAGGTTCGAGTTTCAGCAAAAGTGCGGCGAGGTCGATCGCAACCCGGTTGCGCGCCCGGCGCTCGTCCCCATCGGCGATCTTGAGAACCACGCCGCGTGGACCATCTCCGGTCTGGAGCGCCAGAGCGTAAACACCTTCGGCGCCACTCTTGGCAATGACTCGACCTGGAGCTGCGAGCATCAAATCGGTTTCGAGCCGATCTTCACCCGCAATCATGCTGGGAAAGGAGTGGGCTGCATCGCGCACGCGCCGCAATGCAGGGTCGCTACCTGCGGCCAACGTCGCATACGCACGGGCTGCCGAGTGTGCGGGCAACACGAACGATGGAGCCGAACAGCCATCGGTGACAGTGAGCATCTCGGCTTCGTCGACCCCCGCGTGACGCGCGAGCAACGCGCTGATTCGCCGCTGCCAGGGGTGCTGCGGCGTGAGATACCCTTCGGTTGGAAGACCGAGATGCAGGCATCCGGCCAGCATCGCCGCGTGCTTTCCAGAGCAGTTGTTTTGGCGCACGTGAAACCCCGTGCGGCCGCCGATGGCCCGCGCGCCCTTGTCGAACGGCGCGTGAATACCGCAGCCCAGAAGTGAATCATCGATGCCGCACTTGCCCATCAGGCTCGAAACCACGGCAACGTGCTCGGGCGCACCGCCGTGGGATCCCACAGCGACTGCGAGTTCTTCTGTACTCAATCCAAACGCGTCCGCGGCACCCGACTCGATCAACGCAGCAACTTGAAACGGTTTGCCGGTGGATCGCAAGATCAATCGCGTGTCGGAGTTGCCGGCCGTTGTTTCGAGCCGGCCGTCCGGGGCGGCGCAGGCGAACAGTCCGCAGTGCACCGACTCGACGTACTCGCCTCGCGTGACCACGGCCAGCGGCACGAACGATGGGAGCGTCACGAGGCGATCGACTCGCTCGACAGGATCGAGTCGAAGTGCGCCTCGAAGTTGTCAATGAACTGCTGCGGCTGCGTGAACGTGCCGATCGACCGGCGCAACACGCGCCCATGCGGGATGCCATGCGCGTACCAGCCAGCGAACGTGCGCAACTTGTGCATCGCTGCCGGCGGCTCGTCGTCGCGAACGATCCAACCAAAGTGCTCGCGAATGATCGTGCGCCGCTCGATCAACGTCGGGAGTTGATCGGATTCGCCGCGCAGCAAGCGCGCCGTACGACGGAAGATCCACGGATCGGTAAGCACCGCACGACCAACCATGACGCCATCGCAGCCTGTCGTTTGAAGCAAGCGCAACGCGTCTTGCGGTGACTTCACATCGCCGTTGCCGATCACTGGGATCGACAGCGCTTCCTTCAAGTGGCGGATGTGATCCCAGGCCGCTTCGCCGGCAAACATTTGATTGGCGGTGCGGGCGTGCATCGCGACCGCAGCGACGCCGAGATCCTGACAGATGCGCCCCAGTTCCAAGTAATTGATGGGGCAATCACCCTTCCCTAATCCCAAGCGGAACTTCACGGTGAGCGGAATCGTCAACTGCTCCCGGCAGGCCCTGATGATCGCAGCGGCGCGTTCCAGATCGCCCAACAGCGCCGCACCGGAGCAACCCTTCAACACCTTGTTGGCGGGACACCCCATGTTGATGTCGCAAACGTCGGGGCGCAGTTGGTTGACCATTGCCGCGCACTCGGCCATTCGTGCCGGATCGCGGCCGTAAATTTGAATTGCCATGGGGCGTTCTTCTTCGGCAAAGCGCAGCTTGGCCAACTCGTTCTTGTTGCCGCGCGTCACCGCTTCGCTGCTAATGAACTCCATCGAGACCAAACCGCAGCCGCCGATCCGGCGCACCAACAAGCGAAATTGATAGTCGGTAATGCCGGCCATAGGCGCCAACAACAGCGGCTCGGGCAGCGTCACCCCGCCAATTGTCAACGGTGAGATCGTCACGGGTGACGCTCTGTCAACGCGCCCATCAGTCCGAACGCCGCGATTACGAGCGCGTGGCCGATCGAGCCGTCACGCGCCAACCGTGGAATATCCGAGAGCGGTACCGTCACCACCTCGATCCGCTCGAACTCGTCGGGATGCGGAACGCCGATCTGTTTGACGTTTTCGGCCAGATAGCAATGCAACGTGTTTGATTGAACGGCCGGGTTGGGAAACATGCGTCCCAACAGTTTTAGTCCAGCGGCTTCGTAACCTGTTTCTTCACGCAGTTCACGCGCTGCTGCAACCGCCGGATCTTCCCCCGCGTCGATCATGCCGCCCGGAATCTCGAGCGTCACATGCCGCACGCCATGCCGATACTGCCGGATCATGACCACCTCGCCGTCGGCGGTCAGCGGCACCACGTTGATCCAATCGGTCGAGTCGATCACCACGAAATCGCGCTCGATGTCTCCCGGCGCAACTCGATAACGATCGTGATACACGTCGAAAATCCGGTGTTGAGACACCGGCTGTCGCCCTAAGAATTTCCAGAAGCGTTGCGGCACGTGTGCAGCCTTAGCCGGCGATCAACCAGTTGACGAGCGCGTAGACCGGCTTAGCCAAGTGCGGAAAGATGTTCCAGGCCACGAGCAGGCCGACAAACCCCGCGATCGGCAACGCGCGGAAACTGCGCATCGCGTTTCGAATCGTTTGGCCGCCAAACCCTTCCAGGATGCTCGCTCCGTCCAGCGGCGGCAGGGGCAGCAAATTGAAAACTCCAAGCAAGGCGTTGAGGATCGCCATCGTGATGAGGAACTGCGTGCCGGCCATCGTCAGACTGTCGTGTGCACCACCACCGATCGTGCCGCTGGCGACCCCGACGCGCAGCAAGGCCACCGACAACAGACAGAGCAAGGCATTCGCTCCCGGGCCAGCCGCCGCCATTAGCCCTGCGCGTTTGGGATGCCGCTCGGCCCAGTACGGATCGTAGGGCGCCGAAGCCCAACCGAAAGCCCATCCCGAAAGCAACAGGCTGATGATTGGAACGACGACCATCCCAAACGGCTCGCGTTTGATGTGCGGCCACGGATTGAGCGAGACCTGTCCGCCATGGTAGGCGGTCAGGTCTCCTCCCAACTTCGCGACCCACGCGTGCGCAGCCTCGTGGCAGGTGGTCGAAAGCAAGAAGGCCACGTACCAGGTAGCCGCCACTGCTGGGTCGATGCTTTGCATCGCGCTCTCAGTACTTGTAGAAGCCGCGGCCGGTCTTGCGACCGAGCCAACCGGCGTCGACGTACTTGATCAACAAGGGGCAGGGCCGGTACTTCGGATCGCCCAAGCCGTCGTGCAGCACGCGCAGGATGGCCAAGCACGTGTCCAAACCGATGAAGTCGGCCAGGGTCAGCGGCCCCATCGGATGATTCATGCCGAGTTTCATCACGGTATCGACCGCTTCGACACTGGCCACACCTTCGTGCACCGTGTAGATCGCCTCGTTGATCATCGGCATCAAGACGCGGTTGCTGACGAAACCCGGCGAGTCATGCACTTCCACCGGCGTCTTCCCCAGCTTCAGCGACAGATCGTGCGTCAACTGGTACGTTTCCTGTGAAGTCGCCAGCCCGCGGATGATTTCGACCAACTGCATCACCGGCACCGGGTTCATGAAGTGCATGCCGATGAACCGCTCGGGCCGGTTGGTCGACGACGCCAGCTTGGTAATCGGCAACGATGACGTGTTGCTCGCCAGCACGACCTCTGGCCGGGTGACCTTGGACAGCTCGGCAAACAGTTTTTGCTTGACCTCGAAATTCTCGACAATCGCCTCGACCACAAAGTCGGCCGACGCGAAATCGGCCACACTGGTGGTGCCTTTTACGCGTGAGAGAATTTGCGTCTTTTCATCGGCGCTGAGCTTCCCTTTGTCGACCCCGCGCTGCAGGTTCTTGTCGATCGTGCCCAACCCTTTGTCGACGAATGTTTGCTGCATGTCGTGCATCAGCACGTTGAAGCCGGACTGCGCGAACACATGCGCAATGCCGTTGCCCATTTGTCCGGCGCCAATCACGCCGACGGTCTTGATCGATTCGAGACTCATGATCAAACCCTTTCAATGGCCAAGCCCACGCCGTTACCACCGCCGAGACACAAAGACACAACCCCCTTCTGCCCGCTCTGGAGTGCATACAAGAGCGTCGTCAGGCAACGGGCGCCGGAGGCACCGATGGGATGTCCCAGCGCCACACCGCCGCCACGCGCGTTGTGCTTGGCGCGCGGAATCTCCAGCACCTTCCCCAGCGCAACCTGCTGAACCGCAAACGCCTCGTTGATCTCATACAGATCGACTTGATCGGGGCGCCAGCCGGTCTTGTTCCATAGCGCACGGATCGTCGGTTCGGGCGTCATCAGCACCATAGCGGGCGACAAGCCCGCGGTCGCCTGCGCCGAAACCACGCCGAGAATTTTCAATCCATGTTTCTTGGCGTAGCTTTCCGATGTCACAACGAGCGCCGACGCGCCGTCATTGGTGCCCGGCGCGTTACCTGCCGTGACACGTCCGCCGTCTTTCTTGAACGCCGGCTTCAGCGCGGCAAGTTTTTCGACCGAGGTGTCCTTCCGCGGCGATTCGTCGATCGTGATGCTGGCCACGGATCCTTTGGCGCCCGGCACATCGACACCAATGATCTCTTCGTTGAAGAGGCCGCCTTCGATCGCGGCGATCGCGCGTTGATGCGAGAGGTAGGCCCACTCATCCATCTGCTCACGCGTGACTGCGTACTTGTCGGCGATCATCTCGGCCGTATCGCCCATGTGTTGATTGCTGTAGACGTCCCACAAACCATCGTGAATCAGACCATCGACCAAACGCTGATGACCCATCTTGAAACCGGCCCGCGCCCCAAACAGGTAGTAGGGCGCGTTGGACATCGACTCCATACCGCCAGCCACGATCACGTGTGCATCGCCCGCACGGATCGCCTGATCGGCGATCATCACGGCCTTGAGCGAACTGCCGCAGACCTTGTTGATGGTGACCGCACCGGCGCTCTCCGGCAGGCCCGCGAAGATCGCCGCTTGGCGCGCCGGGTTTTGTCCGACGCCGGCCTGCAGCACATTCCCCATGATCACTTCCTCGACCTCGCCCGCGGCAATGCCGGCGCGCTTCACCGCTTCTTTCACGGCCACGGCGCCTAAGCGCGGGGCAGTAATGGGTGCCAGGCCTCCCATAAAGCGGCCCATTGGCGTACGGCAAGCGCTCACGATCACAGTTCGTTCCATGGCTTTAGTCCTTCTAACGGCCGATCGGCCGGGTGAGTGCGAGAGGTGTGGCAGTATACCGGCGCCGTTTCGAGGAGGCATTGGATCTAAATGCCGAAGAGCACGCCCCGCACCGTGGTTGTTCAACTCAACGCCTACACGCCTTACCGGGTGTGGAGTCTGGGTGAGAGCGTTCCTGACCGGCTGGCCCGCAGCTTCCCTGAGATCCGGGTGGTGCAGTCGCGCGATGTGGAAACCTTCTCCCGATTTCTTTCGGAAGCGCACGTGCTGTTCACATGGACCTTGCCGCGGCGTCATTTTGCCCGCGCGCGGCGGTTGAAATGGATCCATACGGCGGAGGGGGGCGTCGATGCGCTGCTGTTCCCCGAACTGATCAAGAGCGAGGTGGTGGTCACGCACACCCGCGGACTCAACGCCGATACGATTGCCGATCACGCGTTGGGACTGACGTTGGCTCTGACCCGCCGATTGGCCGAGTGCCGCGATTGGCAGAAGTCGAAGCTGTGGGCGCGCGACCTGCTGTGGTCGGGCGATCGAATTCCCTTCCCTTTGCGCCAGCGCGTCGCCCTGGTGGCCGGCCTGGGGCCCATCGGCGTCGCGATCGCGCAACGCCTGAAGGCCTGCGGCATGACGGTGTTGGGTTTGCGGCGGCATGCCGGTGGCGACAAGCCCGACGCGATCGATGAAGTGCTCGCCCCCGACCAGCTCGATGCAGCATTGTCCCGCGCCGATGTCGTGGTGCTTGCCTTGCCGTTGACTCGCACCACCAAGCACTTCCTCGACGCCGAACGGGTGGCCCTGATCAAACCCGGAGCCCTGGTCGTCAACGTCGGCCGCGGCGAGCTGATCGATGAGCCGGCGCTGATCGAGGCGTTGCAGCAAGGCCGCATTGCTGGAGCGGGGCTGGATGTGACATACGAAGAGCCGCTGCCGAAGAGCAGCCCACTGTGGACAGATCCGCGTGTGCTGCTCACGCCGCACGTGGCGGCGACCGACCCAGCCCACATGGAACGCGCCACCGAATTGTTCGAGAAAAACCTCGAGCTGTACTTGGCGGGTCAGCCATTGATCAACGTGGTCGACAAAAAGGCGGGGTACTAGTCCAGCCGGCACCCGGTGCGGTGACAGCCCTGACAGTCATTTCTATTCGTTGTTGTGTTTTCTGTCTGTCCTTCGTAGCTTTCGGCGGTCCCTGGGAGGGGATGCCCCGGTCATCCGGGCAGAGAGGATCGCGAAATGCGCCGTTGTTATTTGTACGTCGTGTTGACGTTCGTTTCCTGCACGCTGGGGTTGGCTGCCGGCCGCACGCCCGATTGGTGGCCTGAGGGACAACGGCCGCCGTATATGAGTCTCGCGGCAGAACAATGGGACGATCCAAGCGCGCTACGCTTGCAAGCGGCGTCGTTTCGCACCGATCGCGATGCTGCACGCGATCTGGACGAGCGGGTCGCGGCGGCCTTGCCCTCGTCGTTACGTGGTGCGCCGATCGAGTCCGGTGGATGGCTCTTGGTGCAGTTCGCGCCGGCCGTTTCGCCCAGCGAGCGGCTCGCCCTGCTCGCACGTTTCGGTGCAGTCGCCGACAGCTACGTGCCGCACAACGCATGGTTAGCACGCGTTCCCGCCGGGGCCGTAGAGAGCCTGACGCGCGAGGCTGGCGTGACGTGGATCGGGCGGTTTCATCCTGCGTTCAAACTCTCGCCGCTACTCGGTGCTCCGCTTCCCGGCAAGGCACTGGTGGGTTCCTCGGCGCCTGACCCGTGGCGCCTCGATTTGCGCTTGGCGAGCGACGCCGATTTGGACGCGCTGCGCACCAAGCTCGAATCGCTCGGTGTCCGTGTCACCGACGCGAGCGCCCCGATCATGCGCGTCGAAGCCGGCGACTCGAAAGCCGTCGTTTCGCTGGCAGCACTCGACGAGGTGCTCTTCATCGGCGAGACGGTAGAGGCGCGGACCCTCAACAATTCCAGCCGCGGAATCTGCCAAGGCGGAGCACCGGGCATTGAATCGGTGCATGGCAAGGGGGTGCGCGGCGCGACACAAACGGTGGCGGTGATGGACACCGGTATCGATACGAGGCATTGCTGCTTCGACGGTGGCGGCAAGATCGTCGACAACCGGGCGTGGGGCGGAGGTGTGTTGGGCGCGCTGTGTTCGGGCGATCACGGGACACACGTCAGCGGGACCGTCGCTTGCGATAACGGGGGCGATCGTGACGGCTTGGCACCGGCGGCCAAACTGATTCTTCAAGACATTCAAAAAGGCGATACGTTCGCCTGCGCGTTCGGATCGGTGTCACCCCCGAATCCGCTTTCGGGTGCCTGGAGCGATGCGCGCACGCGGGGCGCACGCGTGCACTCCAACTCGTGGGGCGGCGGCGGCAACGCCTATGGCACAGACGCCCAAGCGATCGACGATTTCATGTGGCGCAATCAGGATTTCTTGATCGTCTACGCGGCGGGCAACAGTGGATCGTCACCTGGCTCGTTGGGTGCGTACTCGAACGCGAAGAACTCCGTAACGGTCGGTGGCGTGGTCAACGGCAGCGGCTACGAGAACATGTATGGCTCGTCGAGTCGCGGCCCCGCGGGCGATGGCCGCACGCTTCCCGACCTCACCACACCCGCACAGGGAGTGGAATCGGCACTCAACAACAAGTCCGCGGCGAGTTGCGGCTGGGCGACTTATTCGGGGACATCGATGGCGACACCGGCAGTCGCCGGCAGTGCCGCGCTGGTGCGGGATTACTTCGAGCGCGGGTTTTATCCGTCGGGCACGGCCACCGCGGCCAACGCGATTCAACCGAGTGCCGCGCTGGTCAAGGCGACGCTGCTCGTTTCGACACGCGACATGACCGGCAGCGGCACGGGTGGTTCGCGCCCGAACGGGAATCAGGGTTTCGGTCGCGCGACACTGGACGATGCCTTGTGGTTTTCCGGCGACGCGGCATCGCAACGTTTGGAAGTACTCGACGACCGTAACAGCGCGACGGGATTGACCACCACGGGCCAAGAGCAAACGTTCACGTTTGGCGTCAAGGCGGCCGGTCCGATAAAGCTGATGTTGGTGTGGACCGATGCACCGGGCAATCCCTCCGCGGCGCAAGCGCTGGTCAACGATCTCGATCTCGTCGTGACCACTGCTGACGGCAAGACCTACACGGGCAATCAAGGTTTCTCCGGCGGCTCTACGACACAGACATCCGGCGCCGCCGACAGACTCAACAACAAAGAAGCGGTGTTCCTGCCGTCGGCGCTGCCCGGACCGGTCACTGTGAAAGTAAGGGCCGCATCGTTGGGCGACGTGGCGTTGCATCCTCAAGACTTCGCGCTTTTGGCGATCGCGCCGCTCGATCCCACCTGCGCGGCAGCCGCCGCGGGCGGACTGGGAGCGGTGACGCAGCAAGTCGACAGCGCGAACATACGCGCTAGCTGGACCGCCGTGAGTGCGAGCAGCTACAGCGTGTACCGCGGCGTGGTGCCCGACTTCATGGCGAGCAACCCGGCGCCGTACCGCACCGGCGTGCAAGACGAAGACGCGCTCACACCAGGGGTGCAGTGGACCGATACAAACGCCGCGAGCGACGGCAGCAACTACTACTATCTGTTCTTTGCCGCCAACAGTTGCGGTGAACTGACACCTTAGAAATACCTCGGACCAACGTTCCTAGAGTCGGCCGGTGCGTTCCCAGTTCGCCAACAGCGCATCGGCCTCTTGTTTTTTCCCGGCTTGCTCCAACGTGCGCGCCATGGCTTTGGCGACCCGATCGGTGGGCGGAACCACTCGCGCATACTCGCGATACAAAGACAGCGACTTGTCGTACTGGCCACGACGGCGCTGCAGTCCGGCGAGTCGCCACAACGCTGGCGATGTCGCCGCCGCGTCCCCGAGGGTGAGCGTCTCACTCAAGATCTTGGCGGCTCCGTCGAGATCGTTCTGACCGATGCGCGCATCGGCTAGCCGGCAGCGGGCGGTAATGTTGCCGGGGTCGCCATTGACAATCACCCGCAAGCGAGTTTCGGCTTGCAGAAATTGGCCACGCGACAAGTCGAACGAGGCCAACTGCAATTCGGCCTGTTTCTTGATGCGGTCCTTCGGATCAGGAAGCTCGCGACCTTTCAGCGCGGCTGTTTCGGTCGCTCTGCCCGGGGCCTTGGAGCCTTGGAAGTACCCCAGGCTGCGCAATCGATCGAGCTCTTCCTCGGTGACCGCTTGTGGCAAATCGGCGGCTTGATCGGCCTGAGCGTCGCGCAGCAGGCCCGCCAGACGATCGCCGACGGCTTTGTCTTGATCGATCAGGTTCTGGCGTTCGTCGCGATCGCTTTCGACGTGGTAGAGCTCGGGGCGCGGCGCTTGAATGAATTTGAACGCTCGGCTGCGCGCTGAGGAGAGTGGTGCCCAACCGAACTCGATCTGAGGCAGATGACTCTCCGAAAATACCGCTTCGCGAGTGCTGCCGGGAACACCGCGCGCAAGGTCCCAAAAACTCTTGCCATCGGTTTGCTGCGGCAGCGGCTGCCCCAGTGCCTGCGCGATGGTCGCTGCCAGATCGACGGTTCCAACTACCTCGGGAATTCGTTTGCCCGCTGGAATTGCGCCGGCATAGCTGACCAGGAGCGGTACGCGGATGGTTTCGTCATACAAAAACACACCATGCGTCAGTTCACCGTGCGTCATCAGTCCTTCGCCATGATCGGCAGTCACGATCACCACTGTGCGTTCGAACTGGCCGCTGGCGCGCATCGCTTTGAATAACCGCTCGAGCTGATCGTCAACGTAGGCGATCTCACCCTTGTAGGCCGCGATGCCATCGGCGTTGGGCGGCAGATACTCGGCCGGCGGATCGTAAGGATCGTGCGGATCATAAAAGTGCAGAAACAAGAAAAACGGTTGGGCGCCACCTTGCTGCAACCAGGTCAACGCATGATCGACGACGTCGGAGGCTCGTCGAAACGGCATTTCGTAGACCTCGTCCCCTTTTAGTGAAATCGCATCGTCATACTGCGCAAACCCCTGTGCGAGACCGGAAGCCTTGATCAACGGATAGCCGGCCACCACGGCTCCCGTGCGAAATCCAGCGGACGAGAGTTTTTCCGCGATGGTCTCGAATCGATCGTCGAGTTTGTAGAGCAGGTTGTGGCGAATCCCGAGGCGCCACGGATTGAGACCGGTCAGCATCGCGGCATGCGCGGGTAACGTCACCGGGGAGGGGCTAATCGCCGCTTCGAACAGTGCCCCTTGTTGGGCCAGCGCATCCAGCGTCTCAGTGCGAACGTTGGTCGCTCCGTAGCAACCGAGATAGTCGGCCCGCAGCGTATCGATGCTGATCAACAGCACGTTCTGAGGGTTTTGTGCCGGGTTCGTGGGCACTGCCCGGTTTGAGGGATTGCCGCAGCCGGCGAATACAACAGCGATCATGAGCAGCGATAGGTGTTTGGTCATGGGGCGAGGATTCTACCGCTGTGGGGCGGGATGGCCGAATCCCAACGTGATTGCAGGGACTTGGACTTTCAGCCAGCAGCGCCTTGCGGCGGGCCTCGCTAACGCTGCTGCCAGGTGCGCACCGCACGAGATGCGTCCGGGATGCTTCCAGCACCCCCCATTTTTTTCATGAACGCGAGAATGCAGCGGTTCGGATCGCGATCGCGCACGGTCCTCGAGTTGGCGTGAAACACGAGCGCGCCCCCACGACGACGCTCGCTCATCACCCGCGGCACGTTGGAGTTCGGTGACGCGCCGGGGGCCTTTCTCTCGACTCGGGGTCACGAAGACTGGGTCGCCGCTGCCGCTTCGTTGACGACATTGAAGCGCAAATCCCCGACGCTGCTGCGTTCCACCGTCACTTTGGCACCTTCGCGGATTTTTCCCTCGAGGATCTGTTTGGCGATTCGCGTTTCGAGATACTGCTGGATCGCGCGTTTGAGTGGTCGCGCGCCCCAGGAGGGGTCGTAGCCGACCTCGGCCAGCAGATCGACCGCTTCGGTGGTGAGCGTCAGCTCGACACGCTGCATCGCCAAGCGTTGACGCAGCCTTTCGATTTGCAGCGTCACGATCTGTCGCAGATCGTCACGACCCAACGGCCGGAACAGAATCGTTTCGTCGATCCGATTGAGAAACTCCGGCCGGAACTGCTGACGCAGCATCCCGAATATCTGTTCGCGAACCCTTTCGAAGGCGCCCTCGTCACTCTTCTCGTTGAGCTGTTCGAGAATCAGCGGGCTGCCGACATTCGACGTCATGATCACCAACGTGTTCTTGAAGTTCACCGTGCGGCCTTGGCTATCGGTCAGGCGTCCATCGTCGAGCAGTTGCAACAACGTGTTGAACACCTCGGGATGCGCCTTCTCGATTTCGTCGAACAGCACCACACAGTACGGTCTGCGCCTGACGGCCTCGGTGAGTTGGCCGCCCTCGTCGTAGCCGATGTAGCCAGGCGGCGCGCCGATCAAGCGCGACACGGTGTGCCGCTCCTGGTACTCGGACATGTCGATCCGCACCATGTTGCGTTCGTCGTCGAACAGCGTGGCTGCCAGGGCTTTGGCCAACTCGGTCTTTCCAACACCGGTCGGGCCCAAGAACAGGAAAGAACCAATCGGCCGATCGGGATCGGAGAGTCCAGCGCGAGCGCGAAGCACGGCATTGGCCACCGCTTCGACAGCTTCGTCCTGACCCACCACGCGGCGATGCAGTGCGGCCGGCAACGCCAGCAATTTCTCTTTCTCGGACGCCATCAATTGCTGTACTGGAATGTGCGTCCAGCGCGCGATGATCTCGGCAATGTCCTGCGGAGTCACCTCTTCGCGCACCAATCGCGGGCGCCCTTCGGCGCTCCCCTTTTCTGCCTGCAACAACGTCTTCTCGAGCGACGGCAGCACGCCATACTTCAATTCGGCGGCACGGCTCAGATCGCCGCGGCGTTCGGCCGACTCCACTTCAACGCGCGCTGCCTCGATCCTCTCTTTCACGTCGGCGATGCCGGCCTGCGCACGCTTGTCCGCTTCCCAGCGCGCATTGAGCGCATCGTGCTCGGTCTGTGCATCGGCCAACTCGCGCTCGAGCTTGCTCAAGCGCTCGCGCGACGCGTCGTCTTTCTCCTTGCGCAGCGCCTCGCGTTCGATCTGCAGTTGCGTGAGGCGGCGCGTCAGCTCATCCAGCTCCGCCGGCATCGATTCCAACTGCGTCTTCAACCGCGCGGCAGCCTCGTCGACCAAGTCGATCGCTTTGTCCGGCAAGAACCGGTCGGCAATGTAGCGATCGGAGAGCGTCGCCGCGGCAACCAGCGCGGCGTCTTGGATCCGCACGCGGTGGTGAACCTCGTAGCGCTCCTTCAACCCGCGCAGGATCGAGATGGTGTCTTCCACCGATGGTGGCTGCACCATCACCGGCTGGAAGCGCCGCTCGAGCGCCGGATCCTTTTCGATGTACTTGCGGTACTCGTCCAGGGTGGTGGCGCCGATGCAATGCAACTCTCCGCGTGCCAACATCGGCTTGAGCAGGTTGGCGGCATCCATCGCACCTTCTGCGGCGCCAGCACCGACCACGGTATGGATTTCATCGATAAACAGGATGATTTGGCCTTGGCTGTCGGCCACCTCTTTCAATACCGCTTTCAGGCGCTCTTCAAATTCGCCGCGATACTTGGCTCCCGCCACCAACGATCCCATGTCCAGCGCGATCATTCGCTTCTGCTTGAGGCTTTCGGGCACGTCACCTGCCGCGATCCGGCGTGCCAACCCTTCGACGATCGCGGTCTTGCCGGTGCCCGGTTCGCCAATCAGCACCGGGTTGTTCTTGGTGCGGCGCGACGTGACCTCGATCACGCGGCGAATCTCTTCGTCACGGCCAATCACTGGGTCGAGCTTGCCGCGACGCGCCGCTTCGGTAAGGTCGCGGCCGTACTTTTCCAGCGACTGGAACGTGGCTTCCGGTGTGCGCGAGTCGACCTTCTGTCCACCGCGAAGTTCCTTCAGTGTGGCCAACAACGATTCGCGGCTGAGCCCTAGTCCGGCCAGCAGCACCCACGCCTCACTGGCGGTCTTTTGCATCCCTAGCAACAAGTGCTCGACACTGACGAACTCGTCTCCAAGCGCTTTGGCTTCTTCTTCCGCAGCGATCAGACTCCGTTGTGCACGCGCCGACAGCCCGATCTGCTGCGCCGCAGCACCGCTTCCGGTCACCGCCGGAATGCGGCTCAACCCCTCTTCCAGCCGCAGACCGACGGCCGCGATATCGAGACCGGCCCGCTGCAACAGCGGAGGCACGAAGCCGTTTTCCTGCGACATCAACGCCGCTAGCAGATGCAGATCCTCGATCTGTTGATGATGGCGTTTCAACGCGTTCTTCTGAGCTTCTGTCAGCGCCGCCACTGCCTTCTCGGTGAAGTTGTCGAACGTCACGACGCACCTCCACGCTCTCCCTCGGTAGCGAGTTTGAGCAGTTCTTCGTAGATCTCACGTTCACGCTCTGTCGGCTTGGCCGGAACGGTCACGCGCACGCGCACCAGCAAGTCGCCCCGGTCTCCGTCGCGGCGCCACAATCCGCGGCCGCGCACACGCAACGTCGTTCCCGCTTGAGTGCCCGCCGGCACCCGCAACGCAACGGGCCCTTCTGGTGTCGCCGGTCTCACAACGCCGCCGATCACCGCGAGCGGCGCTGGAACGTCGAGGTCGACGACTATGTCATCGCGTTCGACGCGCATTCCCATTTCGGGCTTGAGCTGTACGGTCAGGTACATATCGCCAGGCTCGCCGCCGTTGGCTCCGGGCGCGCCCATTCCTGGAAGGCGCAGCCGCTGGCCCGCGCCGACCCCTTTGGGAATGTTGATGGTGATCGTGCGCGAGTCGATCGACCCGTGACTGTTGGGCACGCCGAGTGTGATCTTGCGCTGGCCGGGTTGAAGCAAGTCGAGCAGCGAGAACTGCGCCTCGGCGCTGAGGTCGGCACCCCGCGTTGGTCCGTGTGCCGCACCCCGGCCACGCCGACGCTGCCCTGCGCTGCGCCGTTGTCCACCCCCACCCAAGTCGCCGAACAGCGATTCGAAAAACTCGGAGAAGCCGCTGCCACTGGTGCCTGCGCTGCCACCGAACAGATCGTTGAGGTTTCCTTCGAAGTGAAACCCAGCGTCAGGCGGCGGGCGGAACTCCGACCCTTCTTGCCAATTGGCCCCGAGCTGATCGTAGCGGCGACGCTTCTCAGGATCGCTCAGCACTTCATTGGCTTCGTTGAGCTCGCTGAACTTGGCTCCCGCCTCCGAAGACTTGTTGACGTCCGGATGCAGTTGCTTGGCCTTGCGTCGATAGGCCTTCTTGATCTCGGCTTCGGTAGCACCACGCGGCACTCCGAGTATCGAGTAGTAGTCCTTGAAGGTGACCACAGATCTGTCCTCGCGCTGGGCTGTCTTGTGATGGGCCTCTCGATGGGTCAAGTTGGCCGCGTTTTTCTCGTATCTGTTCCCGGGCATCAAGCCGGGGTGCCTTTGGTCCGATAAGCCTTCCCTATACGTGTCGCGCTGCGGCACAGGTGAGGCCCGGGATGCAATTCTCCACCGCCGACAAGGCGTTGTTCCTCAAGATCGTCTATTACGGTCCGGGTTTGTCCGGAAAGACGACGAACTTGGAGACATTGCATCGTCTGACCGACCCCGACGGCAAGCAGGCGCTGGTCTCTTTGCGCACCGAGGGTGACCGGACACTGTTTTTCGATCTGATGCCGTTCGACCTGGGCCGGCTCTACGGCATGGATGTCCGGCTAAAGGTCTACACCGTGCCGGGCCAAGTCCAATACGACATCACGCGGCGTCAGGTGCTTTCCGGTGCCGATGCGATCGTGTTCGTGGCTGACTCGCAAGCCTCGCAACTCGAAGCCAATCTGCAGATGATCAAGTACCTCAAGAGCAACCTGCGGATGAATGGCCTGGACCCCAACACCATCCCGCTCGTCTTCCAGTGGAACAAGCGGGACATGCCTGGGCTGCTTCCGCCCGCGGATCTGAATCGCGAACTCAACTTTCGTCCGAACGACTGCGTCGGAATGGAGGCGGTGGCGACGATCGGTACGGGCGTGCTGGAGACATTCCAGGAGGTCGTGCTGCGAACGGTCGAAGCGGTGGCGGCCAAAGGAAACCTGCAAGGGATCTCGGCTCCGGTTGCAGGAATCCGCCAGAAGGTGGGCGCGCTTTTCACCGACGTCCTTGCCAAAGCCAAGTCCAGCACCAATTCGAGCACTCGCCCGATCGCGCATGTCAACGCCCCACTCAACGCCAGCCGCACGCACGCGGCGCGCGATCGCTCAGGAAAAGAAGTTCTGGAACTCGACGATCTGCTGTTCGAGGCGGTGCAAGCCAGCCTCGACATGTCGGAGCAGTTGACCCGCAGCGTTTCCGGTGAAGAGGCTCAGGCTCGGCTCAAGCGCGAGCGCACCGCAATGCTGCGCTTGGTGCAGGTTGCCGCGCTCTCACCCGACACCGAGGGCGTGCTGCGCATGACCTTGGCAGCCGCGCTCTCGGGCTTGGATCTCAAACACGGTACGGCGTTGGTTTGGAAAGGGGCGGCGCAACCACTGAAGGAGGTGGCGATCAACGGCCGCGAGCGCGATCCGTTGAACGAGATCGTCACGCCCAGCATTGGCTCGGTCGCAACGACACTGCTCGAGCGCGGCCAGCCGTTCAACTGCACCGACATTCGCGGCGAGCTGCTGTTTGGCGCCGATCATCCTGCGATCGAAGGGTTGCGCGGAGTGTTAGCGATGCCGGTACGCAGCAAGCGCGACGCCAACGCGCTGCTGTTGATCTACATCCCGCGCAACGCGCGGGATCTCGGCGATGACGATATCGAGTGGGTAAGTTTGTGTGCTGCTGTGGGCGGACTGGCGCTGCGTCTGGTTGCCGCACCGGTTCACGGCTAGGAGGAGCAAAGCATGGGTGTCGACAACATCAGTGTGGGGGCTGCGATCAACCAAGCGTTGGCCGCGAAGGACGCTGCGAATGCCACCAAGTTCGGAACCGCGGTGCTGAAAAGGACACTCGACTCGGCCGAGGCAACCGCCGCAAGCCTGGTCTCGATGCTCGATGGTGTCGGCAAGAACCTGAACGTCGTGGGCTGACCGCCAACCGCGTGATGTTGGTCACGCTAGTGGCGCTTGGCCTCTAGCTCGGCCCATCGCGCGTAGAGATGATCGACGGCAGAACGTGCCGCTTCCAACGCCGCGAAACGTTCTTGCAGCAGCGCCGGTTTGGAAGCGATCGTCGGATCGTCGGCGGCTGCCTGCGCCGCGCTGAGCGCTTCGTCGGCCACCAAGATCTGCGCCTCGATCCCTTCCCATTCGCGCTGCTCTTTGTAAGACAACCGTTTGCCTGTGGGGGTGGTTGCCTTCGCCGCCGCCGGTTTGGCTGGAGCAGCGGCACGCGGCGCATTCTTGGCCGATTCGAATTGAGAGTAATCCGCGAAGTAGGTGGCTCCACCCGAACCGTCCAGGTGCAACAGTTGGTCCGTGACGCTCTGCAACAAGAAGCGATCGTGAGTCACCAACACCAACGCACCGGTGAACTCCGACAAGCTTTCTTCCAGCACCTCGAGCGTCGCCAGGTCGAGATCGTTGGTCGGTTCGTCGAGGATCAGGACATCCGCGGGCCGAAGCATCAAGCGAGCGATCAAGATCCGCGCGCGTTCACCGCCTGAGAGTCGATGCACGGGCGTATCCAGTTGGTCGGCGCGAAACAAAAAGCGCGCTGCCCATGCGGCCACGTGTATCGGGCGGTCGCGATGCACGATGAGATCGGCATCAGGCGCCAGCGCGCGCCGCAAGCTGAGGCTGGTGTCTAACGTTTCGCGCGTTTGCTCGAAGTAGACGACCTTCAAGTTTTCGGCGCGCTCGATGGTTCCAGTATCGGGCTCGAGTTCTTGCGCCAACAGTTTCAACAGCGTCGACTTTCCGCTGCCGTTGGTGCCCATCAGTCCCAACCGGCGGCCAGGAGTAAGGATCATGTCGAGGTTTTGAATGACATGCTTGTCACCAAAGCTCTTGCTGATCCCGTGCGTCACCATCAATCGCTTGCTGCGCCGGTCCGAGGCATTGAAGTCGATCTCGACGCGTGTTGCCGCACCGCTGCGCGAGTTGAGATCACCCAACTCGTCGATCCAGGATTCGGCCTGCTTGATTCGTGCCTGGGCCTTGGTTGTGCGGGCCTTCGGGCCACGTCGCAGCCACTCGATCTCGCGCCGCACTCGATTGGCAAGCGAGGCTTGATACGATGCCTGTCCGGCTAACGCGAGGACGCGTTGTTCGAGAAAGTCGCTGAACTTACCGTTGCATTCGAAAAGACCTGCGGCGTGGCGCCGGTCGAGTTCGATCGTGCGGGTGGTCAGGTTTTCGAGAAAAAATCGATCGTGCGAAATCACCACGAAGGCCGGAGCGTTTTGCCCCAACAGCTGCTCCAACCACAAGATCCCCTCCAAATCGAGGTGATTGGTCGGTTCGTCCAGCAGCAGCAAATCGGGCGCGGTGACCAACTCGCGTGCAATCGCGAGCCGCTTGCGCCAACCACCCGAAAGCGGTCCCACCGGCTCATACGGATCGTAAAAGCCGGTGCGACCCAGCGTTACCGCCACACGTCGCGCCCGCTCGGCCGGATCGTGCTCGTTGGACGCCGCCGCTTCGAGCACTTGCTCCACGGTATAGCTGTCGTCGAACACCGGTGCTTGTGGAACGTAGCCCAGTCGCAGGCCGCGGCGGCGCGTAACGCTGCCGCGATCGGTGGTCTCGGCCTCCGCCAGGATCTTCAACAGCGTCGATTTGCCGGCGCCGTTCGGCCCGACCAGGCCGATGCGATCGCCCTCGCGCACGGAAAACGACAGCCCCTCGAACAACGGTGAGGCGCCAAACGATTTCGTCAAGCTGTCAACGGAAAGCAGTACGGGTCGATTCAAGCGGCTCTACTTTCGATCACAGTCGCGACTGCAGATACGGCGCCAGCACTGCCGGTACCGCAATACTGCCGTCTTCGCGCTGGAAGTTTTCCAGGATCGCAATCAAGGTGCGGCCGACCGCCAGCCCCGACCCATTGAGCGTGTGGACGAAGCGAGGCCTGCCGCCATCGGCCGGCCGATAGCGCATGTTCAGCCGGCGGGCCTGAAAGTCCTCGCAGTTGGAGCAACTGGATATCTCGCGGAACGTGTTCTGCGACGGCAACCAAACCTCGATGTCGTAGGTCTTGCTGGCGCCAAACCCCATGTCGCCGGTCGATAGGCAAACCACACGGTGGTGCAGCCCCAGCAACTCCAAGACGCGACAGGCGTGGCTGGTCATGTCCTCCAACGCTGCGTACGAGGTCTCTGCGGTGGTCAAATGCACCAACTCGACCTTCTCGAATTGATGTTGCCGGATGAGTCCACGCACATCGCGTCCATGCGATCCGGCTTCGGCGCGAAAACACGGGGTGTATGCCGTGAAACGCTTGGGCAGATCGCTTTCGGGCAGGATTTCGTCGCGATGAATGTTGGTGACTGGCACTTCGGCGGTGGGAGCCAAATACCAATCGGCCGGTTCGGCCAAACGAAACAGGTCTTGCTCGAACTTGGGTAACTGACCGGTACCGAGCAGCGACTGCCGGTTGATGATGAAGGGCGGCAGTGTCTCGAGGTAGCCGTGCCTGGTGGTGTGCAGATCGAGCATGAAGTCGATCAGTCCACGCTCGAGGCGCGCGCCGAATCCGGTGAGCAACGCAAAGCGTGCGCCGGTAATTTTGACCGCCCGCTCGAAGTCCAAATAGCCGCCGCGCTCACCGAGTTCCACGTGATCGCGTGGCGCGAAGTCGAACTTCGGCGGCTCGCCCCAGACGCGCTCGAGCCGATTGGCATGCTCGTCGCTGCCGACCGGGACGCTGCTGTGCGGCACGTTCGGGATCGTGAGCATCAGCGCTTGCAACTCGCTTTCGAGGGCCGCCGCACGTGCATCGAGTTCTGTGATTCGATCGCCCATCTGCCGCACCTGTTCCTTGAGCGGCTCGGTGTCCTGACCCAGCTTGATCCGTTGACCGATGTTCTTCGACGATTCGTTGCGCTCGGCTTTCAGCCGCTCGACCTCGGTCAGTGCGGCGCGCCGCTCTTGATCCAAGCGAGCGACATCGTCGAGCTGAGGCAAGTCACCGCCGCGGTTTTTCAGGGCGGCGCGGATCGAGTCGAAGTGGGCGAGCAGTTGTTTCACGTCGAGCATGGGAGTCTCGTATTCGTCGTGCGGCCGTGCCGAAAAGCCGCGACGGACGCCGCCGCGGCCTGGCAGTCTACCCGCTCCGCGCGCGCCGTGCTGTAATACGCCGCCGCACCACCAAGGAGACTTCTGGATGCGTATTCGTAAGGGGGTTTTTCCCGCCGCAGGCTTGGGGACCCGATTCCTTCCCGCCACCAAAGCGATGCCCAAAGAGATGCTGCCGATCGTCGACAAGCCGGCGATTCAGTATGCCGTCGAGGAAGCGATCGCCAGCGGGATCGAAGACATCTGTATCGTCACCGGACGGGGAAAAGAGGCGATCGAGAACCACTTCGATCACAGCTTCGAGCTCGAATCGACGTTGGCCGAGCGCGGCGAGGATCGGCTTTTGGCGATGGTTCGCCAGATCGCCGGCCTGTGCCACATCTCGTACGTCAGACAAAAACGCGCGCTGGGCTTGGGCCACGCGGTGCTCTGTGCTCGTCAGCATGTCGGTGACGAGCCGTTTGCGGTCTTCTTGGCCGATGATTTGATCATTGGGAAGACGCCTGCCATCAAACAACTCATCGACCTAGCGAGCGATCGGCAGGCATCCGTGATTGCCGTGCAACGCGTTCCGCCGGAAATGGTTTCGGCCTACGGGGTGGTGAAGATCGGCACCTCGCACGGCCCGATCCATGAGGTTGTCGACATGGTGGAGAAGCCTCGGCCCGAGAAGGCACCGTCGAACTTGGCGGTCATCGGCCGCTATGTGCTGTCGCCGCGAATCTTTCCAATTTTGGAGGACACGGCACCGGGTGCCAAAGGTGAAATCCAACTTACCGACGGCCTGCGGCAACTGGCCAAGGAAGAAAAAATCTACGCGCTCGAATTCGAAGGCCATCGTTACGACACCGGCGACAAGCTCGGTTTCTTGCAAGCGACTGTAGAAATCGCGTTAGCGCGCGAAGACCTCGGCCCGGGGCTCAGTGCGTGGCTGCTTCAGTTGGCGGCGAAGCTCGCTGCTCAGAACGGAAAGTAAGTGGACCAACTACGAATCGTCGGCGGATCGTCGCTCAACGGTACGGTGCGGATCAGTGGCGCCAAGAACGCGGCACTCCCCGCGCTGGCGGCATCCATTTTGTCGGCCGGTGAGGTGCGGCTCGACAACGTCCCCGACGTGCGTGACGTGCGCACGCTGGTAAAGCTGCTCGGCGATTTGGGAACGCACTGCGAGCGGTTGGGGACGCACCGCTGGTCGATGACCACGCCCGAGGTGACCTGCGCCGAAGCGCCCTACGAATTGGTGCGTACGATGCGCGCGTCGGTGCTTGTGCTCGGACCGTTGGTAGCGCGCGCAGGCCGCGCGCGTGTGTCGTTGCCCGGCGGGTGCGCAATCGGCGCACGGCCGATCGACCGGCACCTGGATGGACTCAAGCAGCTGGGCGCCACGATCAAGCTCGAGCACGGTTACGTCGAGGCCACGGCCGACCGTTTGCGGGGCGCCGAGATTCACTTCGCCGATGTCACCGTTACCGGAACCGAAAACTTGATGATGGCGGCGACCCTGGCCGAAGGGACCACTGTGCTTCACAACTGCGCGCAAGAGCCGGAGGTGGTCGATCTTGCCAACCTGTTGCTGGCGATGGGGGCCAAGATTCGCGGCGCGGGCACCACGACGATCACGATCGACGGCGTCGCGGCGCTGCATGCTGCCGAGCATCGAATCATCCCCGATCGCATCGAGGCCGGAACGTTCCTCATCGCAGCAGCGATTACCGGCGGCAAGGTCACACTGGAGGATGCAGAGCCTGCGCATCTCGGTGCCGTCTTGCAGCAACTCGAGCGCGTGCGGCTTCGGGTCGAAACCGGTCACGGGTGGATCCGGGTCGGCAACGGCCGGCCGCTGCAAGCGCACCACCTCATTACCGAGCCATTTCCTGGTTTCCCCACCGACTTGCAGGCGCAGTACATGGTGCTCATGACACAGGCCGGCGGAACCTCGCAAGTCAACGAAACGATCTTCGAAGGGCGCTTCATGCACGTTCCCGAGTTGCGCCGGATGGGTGCCTCGATCGAACTCAACGGCAGCATCGCGACGATCGAAGGACCGACGCCACTGACCGGGGCCGAGGTGACGGCGTCCGATCTGCGCGCCAGTGCCTGCCTGGTGCTCGCCGGTTTGGCAGCGCGCGGCGTGACCGTGGTGCACCGCGTCTACCATCTCGATCGCGGCTACGAAGGGATCGAGTGCAAGCTCGCCGCGCTCGGCGCGAGAATCGAGCGGGTTGCGGAGGTTCACACGTGAGCGACTGCGTGTTTTGCAAGATCGTGGCGGGCAAGATTCCAGCCAAGCTGCTGCACGAAGATGAGTTCGTGGTGGCGTTTGCCGATCTCAATCCGCAGGCGCCGACACATCTGCTGGTGATCCCACGCCAACACATCGAGACGCTCAACGAGACCGGCCCAGAGGACTCGTCGCTCATCGGCCGGATGGTGGCGGTCGCCACCTCGCTGGCCAAAGCCCGTGGTGTCGATCAGTCCGGCTACCGCTGTGTGCTCAATTGCAACGCCGATGGCGGCCAGTCGGTTTTTCATATCCATCTGCATCTGCTCGCGGGCCGCAAGCTCGCCTGGCCCCCGGGCTAATCCCTCGAGTTCTGTGGATGTAATTCGGCACAGCGAGCTTGCCCGTCGCGCTCCCTTTACCTATTGATTGATTCGACTTCGTTTGCGCCGAACGCGGAGATGAATCTGTCGTGAGCACGATGTCCCAAATCGGTGCAGTGCAGGCTGACTCCAAGGCCAGGGTCGAGCGCGAGCTTGTCGCCCTGCGTGATTTGGCGACGGCAACACGACGGTTCGATCGCGCCGGCTTCGAGGAACTCTCCTCCGCCGAATTCCGGGCCCGAATCGCGCCTGCGGTCTTGAAGCTCGGCGAACTCACCCGCCATGTCGTCGGCCGATTGCAGGCGATCTATGACGTGAACGTCGACGATGACGGCGAGTTAAGCGATGCGCCGCCGCCCGACGAGGTCTCCGACACGCTCTTCGTCGCACGGCTTCAGTTGAGCCAAGCGATGGAAGAGATCGGACGAAACTCCGAACGAAACGACCATTGGGACCTCGTCGCGCAGTGCAACCGGTTGCGCGGCATGATCGTCTCGGTGGGAGCGGTGATCGGCCGCGCGGTCTGCAGCCGAGAGGGCCTTTCCAGCGAGAACGGGATCAACGGCGGCGATGTGCGCCAAGCCTTGTTGATTCGACGCATCTACACCGCCGTTTACGCCGTCGTCTTTGCTGTGCGCGATCCGCCGCCGGCCCGCATTCGTGAGCGCTTGACGGCGATCGAAGACCTGATGCGCCAGGTGCTCGACTCCAACTTGGCGCAGTTGATTCGTGTCAACGACCGAGTTCAGCTTCGGCGCCTTCAAGCAAGAATGCGCGAGTGGCTAGACTCAGGCGTTGCCGCCCATCTCGACGACGGCGCGCACTTGTGGCAAGACGCCAGTGCTGTGGCGGAAATGATGGTGCAAATCAACAACCGTCAAGAGTTGATCGAGCACGATCGCCAGCACGTACGCGTCTTACTTGGACGGTTCGCTGCAGCAGAAGACCAGGACTCCGTCAGTCCCGATGTGATCGAGTTGATCTCCGCGTTGCGCGGGCGCGATCGCGAACTCGATACCGCGCTCGGGCAGCTTGAAGAACTGCTGCTCAACCGTCTCGTGCCGCAACTGCGCGCGGTGCTGGAGCGGCTCTAAGCGCTGTACTTAGTTAGAACGATGGCTCGATGTTGGGTCCCCCGCTGCGCCGATGCTCTCCAGGCTCGTAACCCACACAGTACGTCACGGGGAGCTTGGGGTACTTCGGAAAGCGTTCATCTTCGGCAGCGCGTCCGCAGAGCATGAACTGCGAACCACGTTTGCTTTCGACGCGGCGTCCCCAGCGGCAACGCAGACAAAGCCCCGCGTCCTGATTCATCGAAGTCCCCAGGCCTGCACGCAGCACGAAACTGGGGTACACGCCCCGTTCATTCGTTACACCCCTCTCAGCGGCAGAGTTTTACCCAGGTTTTCATCCTCTGTGCAGCCTTTTTTCGGCTCGCCCACCGGGAACGCTGGCGAACCTGGGGCGTTGGAATGGCGGGATGCTGGGCGAACCCGCCGCTCCCCCCTACAATCCCTGCACTTTGGAGGAACAGTTCGATCATGGACGAAGCCGTTCGGCAGATCGGTGAAGAGGTCGCGCGTGAGCAGGGCCCATTTCGCGCGCTGGTCGAGGAAGTCGGTCACACCATCGTGGGT
Source organism: Acidobacteriota bacterium (assembly GCA_031395565.1). GTDB lineage: Bacteria > Acidobacteriota > Polarisedimenticolia > J045 > J045 > JANNUT01. The sequence continues at coordinate 36,916 of JANNUT010000004.1, forward strand.
CAGACCGAGTTGATCGAGAAAACGGTGATTGGGCTGTTGTGTCACGGCCACCTGTTGCTCGAGGGCGTGCCGGGTCTGGCCAAGACCTTGCTGGTGCGCACCTTGGCGGGGGCCTTCGATGCCTCCTTCAAGCGGGTGCAGTTCACGCCCGACCTGCTGCCCGCCGATCTCACCGGGACGTTGGTGTTCGACCCTCGCGACCAATCGTTCCGCCCGCACAAGGGCCCGATTTTTGCCAATGTGATCTTGGCCGACGAAATCAATCGCGCACCGGCCAAGGTGCAATCGGCCCTGCTCGAAGCGATGCAGGAACGCCAGGTGACGATTGGTGACGTCACCTTCCCGTTGCCCGTGCCGTTCCTGGTGCTGGCCACGCAAAACCCGCTGGAGCAAGAAGGCACCTATCCGCTACCCGAAGCGCAGGTCGACCGGTTCTTGATGAAGCTGATCGTCAACTACCCCACCCGCGACGAGGAACGCAGCATCGTCCGGCGCATGGCGACGGCAGAACCGGCGATCCCACGGCCGGTGCTGCACCCTGACGATGTCGAACGCACGCGCCGCGTGGTGGCACGCATTTGGCTCGATCCGCGAGTCGAGGACTACATCATCGATCTGGTGCGCGCCACGCGTGAGCCGGCGGCCTACAAGGTCGATGCAGTCGGTTTGGTGTCGTGCGGTGCGTCGCCGCGCGCCTCGCTGGCCTTGGCGCAAGCGGCGCGCGCACATGCGTTCTTGCGCGGCCGCGGGTATGTCACGCCGGAGGATGTGAAGGCGGTCGGTTACGACGTGCTGCGGCATCGCATCATCGTGTCGTTCGAAGCCGAAGCCGAAGAGATTCGGGCCGACGAGATCGTGCGTCGCGTGTTCGACGCGATCGAAGTGCCGTGAGCCAAGCACCTCGGGCCATTGCCGGACCGGAGTTGATGCGCAAAGTGCGGCGCATCGAGATCAAGACACGCCGGTTGGTTTCGGAGACGTTGGCCGGTACTTATCACAGCGCCTTTCGTGGACACGGTATGGAGTTCGCCGAGGTTCGCGAGTACCGTCCGGGCGACGACGTGCGCACGATCGACTGGAATGTGACGTCACGTGCCTCGCGCGCCGATCGCCCACTGTACGTCAAGCTCTACACCGAGGAACGTGAACTCACCGTCATGGTGCTGGCCGATGTCTCGGGGAGCACGGCTGTCGGCAGCGCCGCGCAGCTCAAGAGCGAAATGATGGCCGAGTTGACCGGGCTGGTGGCCTTCGCAGCAATTGCCAACCGCGATCGTGTCGGGTTGATTCGTTTCAGCGATCACATCGAACAGTACTTGCCACCCAAGACAGGGACGACTCATGCGTTGCGCGTCGTTCGCGAGATTCTGATTCCGCCCACGGTCCGCCGCCGCACCGACTTGGCGGGGGCGCTGCAGCTGTTGTTGCGCGTGCAGCGCCGTCCCGCGGTGGTGTTTTTGATTAGCGATCTGTTGGCCAGCGACTTCGAGCGTCCGCTGCGCTTGGCAGCCAAACGGCACGATCTCGTGGTGCTCGAGGTCGTCGATCCGCTCGAACGCTGCCTGCCCAACGCCGGCATGGTCTTGATCGAGGATGCCGAAACAGGCGCACGACGACTGATCGATACGTCATCTTCCAAAGTCCGCGCGGCACTCGCAACGGAGGCCGAAAGACGTCGCGAGGCGACACGTGCCGCGGTGCTTCGAGCGGGCGCCGACCTATTGCCGCTGGATACGTCGCTGTCTTACGACAAACCACTGCTGCGCTACTTTCGTGAACGCGCACGGAGAATCCGTCGATGATCGCGTCAGGTTTGGCGTTCGTCGCGCTTCTCGCCGCCGCGGTGCCCGAGGCACAGGTCTCGCGCGTCGGCGTGATCGATTCGGGCGCTGTTCGCACGGACACGACGACACTTCATCCCGGTGAAACGGTGGTCTACGCGCTGGACTGGCGAGGGGCCACCCGGCCTGCTCAAGCACACTTGGCGGCGGCCGACAGCAGCAGTTCGGGCGATCCATCGGCCGATGCCGCGCAACACCAGTGGGTGCGATTCGTGCCAAACGATCCGCGCGCCGCCGGAGCCGACACGCTGGAGCTGCTGTTGGTTGGGTTGGGGAACTCCACGACCCCCGCCGCAACGCTTCAAGATGAACAGGGCGTCACCGTCGCGCAGGTCGCACCCCTAGATCTCGAGACAGTCGCCGCGATTGCAGAAGACGAGGCAGAGCCGGCGCCGATGCGCGATCCATCGTCGCTCGACTTGGATATGGCCGGACTCTTGATCGTGCTCACAGCAGCGGCATTTGTGGGCGCGCTGTTGCTGGCGCTGGTGATCTTCTTGGTTTGGCGTTGGCGCCGCCGTCGTGCCCGCGCGCTGACCCCCGCTCCACCTCCGCCCCCGATGCCAGCCGACCGGCGGGCACTCGAAGCGCTCGACGCTCTGCTGGCCGAAGGTTGGCTCGAGCGTGGTGAGTTGAAGCGCTTCGCGGTGGCGTTGGCCGAGATCGGCAAAGGGTTTATCGGTGAGTTGTCAGGCGTGCCTCTGCTCGAGCTGACGACCGATGAGTGCGTGCGCGCGTTGCGTGTTTCGGGGTTGGGCGGAGCGCATGCACCGTGGCTGCAGTCTTGGCTGACCGGCCTCGACATGGTGAAGTTCGCCGAGGCCAAGCCGCCTGCCGATCAACTGCACGACGCCGCGATCGCGCTGCGGCGCGTGGTTGAAACACAGAGCCACCCGGCGGTTCCGCGCGTGAGCGGAGCGGACACAGCATGACCCGCATGGCAAGCCCGTGGTCTTTGGCGTGGATTGCCTGCGTCTTGCCGCTGATCTGGTGGTGGTGGCGTTGTTCACGCCAACCGGCGGCGTTGCTCTACGGCGACTTGCGCCTGCTGCAGCACGCACCCACGACTTGGCGCGTGCGATTGGCGTGGCTGCCGCGCGCGCTGCGGATCGGCTTCGTGGTGGCGGCCGCCATTGCACTCGCCCGGCCGCAGGCGGGCACACGCGCTGAGCAGGTCACCACGTTGGGTATCGACGTGGTGGTCGTGCTCGACCGTAGTGGCAGCATGCGCGCGCTCGACTTCAAACCGAATCGACTCGAGTCGGCCAAGCGCGTGATCGACGACTTCATCGCCGGCCGGCCTACCGACCGCATCGCGTTGGTGCCGTTCGCGTCCGAGGCGTACACCGCATGTCCGTTGACCCAAGATCACACCGCGCTGCGCGAGATGGTCGCGGCCGTCGACTTCGCACCGGTAGACGCACAAGGCACAGCCATCGGTCTGGGTCTGGCGGCGGCGATCTCGCGACTCGAACGATCCAAAGCCAAGAGCAGAGTGGTGATCTTGGCCACCGACGGTGTCAACAACACCGGCGCGATTGCGCCCGAAATGGCGGCCGAGTTGGCGCGCGACCGCGGCATCAAGATCTATTCGATTGGGGTCGGGGCGCACGGCTACGCTGTGCTCCCCGTGCCGCGCGCCGATGGAGGCTTCGAACGGATGACAGTTCCGGTCGAGATCGACGAAGAAGGTCTCACCAAGTGGTCGACGATGACCGGCGGCCGTTACTTCCGCGCCGACGACGATCGATCCTTGGAGCAGATCTTCACCACCATCGATAGCCTCGAGAAAACCGAGATCTCGAGCACGCGCTTCGTCAGCTGGGCCGATCGGTTTGAAGCACCGTTGCTTGTCGCGGCACTCTTGCTGCTGGTTGAGGTGGTGCTGGCCAAGACCGCGCTGTCGCGGGTGCCGGCATGAGCTTCGGTGCGCCCGAATGGTTGTGGCTCTTGGCGTTGGTCCCGGTTTGGGCGGCGCTGTTGGCTTGGTTTCTACGATTGCAGCGCCGGCGCCTGCTGCGCTTGGCTTCATCGACTGTCGTCGAGCGTGTGACCCTCGTGCGTTGGCCGGCCCTTCCTTGGGTGCGCTGGGGGCTGTTGGTTGCGGGTGTCCTATTTGCGATCGTCGCCGCCGCGCGGCCGCGGTGGGGCATCGCCGAGGAATCATTGAGAACGGTTGGCTTGGACATCGTGATTGCGATCGATGCGTCGAACTCGATGCTGGCTGAGGATGTCGCACCTTCGCGCTTGACGGTCGCGCGCGTGGTGGCGCGTGAGCTGTCGCGAGCCTTGCCTGGTGATCGAGTCGCGCTTGTCGCGTTTGCCGGCACCGCGGCGCGCATGTGCCCGCTGACCGCCGATCGAGATGCGCTGGAGTTGTACCTCGACGCGCTCGACCCGTCGTTGTTTCCGCAACAAGGAACCGATCTCGGTACAGCGGTACAAACGGCGCTGGCGGCGTTCGGCACCGCGACTCAAACGCGGCGTGTGCTGGTGTTGATCAGCGATGGTGAAGATCACGAGCAGGCGCTCGAAACGGCGTTGAAGCAGCTCGACACCAACCCGCCGACGATCTACACCGTCGGGATCGGGACTCCCGAAGGGGCCCCGCTGCCTCAGCGGAATGAGGACGGCAAGGTGACGGGCTATCGTACCGACCGCGACGGCCATACCGTGACATCGCGCTTGGAAGAGGCCGCGCTGCAATCGTTGGCGCGCGCCGGCCATGGCGCCTACGTTCGCGTCACGTCAGCGGCCAACGCCGCACGTGATGTTTCGACACAAATTGCTCGACTCGAACGCACCGAACGCGAGGAACGATTGCCGGCCCGCCGCGCAGAACGCTATCGCTGGCCCTTGGCCGCTGCGCTGCTGTTGCTGGTCGCCGAAGCGGCACTTGTGGCGCCGCGACGGGAGGTGGTGTGAAACGACTTCCCGTAGTTGTCGTGTTGTTGCTAGCGGCAGCCGCCGCGTATGCCGCCGACCCAACTCAAAAGCTGTATCGTACGAATCGCGATGGAAATCAGGCGTTTCAGCAGAAAGAGTACGAGGTCGCTCAACAGAAGTACGACGAAGCACAAAAGCTGGCGCCGGGCGATCCGCGCATTGCGTACAACCAAGGCACTGTGGCGACGGCGCGCGGCAACGCCCAAGACGCCAACGCGGCGTACGATCGAGCGCTGCAAACGGCGGATGGCACGCTGCGGCGCAATACCTGGTACAACCGCGGTGTGACCGCCTTGCAACAGCGCGAGTGGCCGCAAGCGGTGAAGAGTTTTGGTGAGGCGCTCAAGCTCGATGCATCCGACGCCGAGGCGCGGCGCAATCTCGAACTCGCCGTGCGCCAGCTGCAGCGCCAACAGCAACAACAGCCGCAGCAACAGCAAAACCAAAAGCCGCAGCCACAGCCCAAGCAGGGGCAACAACCGCAGCCACAGCCGCAGACCGGAAAGGGCGAGAAAGAGCCGCAGCAACAGCCACCACAAGACCCTCGAGCCGATGGCTCGGCCTCCGATCCAAAGCAACAGCAGCAACAACAGCAAGGGCCGGGGCAACAACAACCCAAGCAAGGCCAACCACCGGGCGCCGGCGACTCCGATCGTTTGTTGGACCAATTGCGCAACAACGAAACCAAAGCGCTGCAAAAAGCACTCAAGCGCGAGAATCGCAAGCCGAACGCTCGCGGCGGCGGTGATCTCGCGCGCGACAAGGACTGGTGATGCGCGGCGTCGCCATCAGTGCGCTCTTGTGCGCCGTGAGCTGCCTGGCGTGGGCCGAGCCGACGGAAATTTCGGTCGAGGTCGACCCGCGCACGGTCGGACAGAAAGAGGCGGTTTCCGTTCGCGTGGTCGTGAGCGGCGATGGATCTCAATCGGCGCAGTTCGACGGTGCCGCGCCCAAGGGCGTGAAGCTGCTGCCGGCGGGCGGCATCAATACGTCGACTCAAATGAGCCTGGTCAACGGCCAGATGAGTTCGCGGCGCGTGTTCGAGTTCACGTACTTACCTTCGGCACTGGGTGAAGGCGAAGTGCCGTCCTTCAGCGTGATTGTCGACGGGCAAAAACGGCGCACCGATCCGGTCAAGGTCAAGATCGTCGCGCAAGCGCAATCGCGCCGTGAAGGCAACGCGCAGGCACAAGACGCGTTGCCGATCGAGGTCCTGGCGAAGATCTCGCGCCGGGAACTCTACGTCGGCGAATCACTCATGCTGGAGTACGTGCTGCGCAGCCGGGTTGCGGTGCAGAGCATCGAGCCCGATACGTCACCATCGTTTACTGGCTTTGTTGCCGAGGAACTGAAGGTCGAACCGGGCGCGACGCAACGCGATGTGCGCGATGCGCAGGGTGCCGTATGGCGTGAGTGGACCGTGATGCGTCGCCGCTTGACCGCTGCCAAGGAAGGGACGTTGGAGATCGGTGCGCTGCCGTTTCAAGTCACGGTCGAACGGCGATCGCGGGACTTCTTCGGGATGGCGTTTCCTGGGCAGATGCAACGCGCCAGCGCGCTTGCCGAGGCGCTCACGGTGAAGGTCAATCCGCTCCCGACGGAAGGACGGCCACCCGATTTCAGCGGCGCTGTTGGACGCTTCAAGCTCACCACCAGTCTGGCTCCCGACCGCGTTGAGGCGGGTGAAGCGGCCAACCTAGAGATCACGGTCAGCGGCGAGGGAGCGCTCGCCGGTGCCACGCAGCCGAAAGTGCCGGTGCCCCCAGATGTCGATGCGTTCGATGTGACCGAGCGAGCGGGCGGCACGAGCAAACGGACCTGGGTGATGCCGCTTGTTCCGCGTCGCGAGGGACGGATCGAGTTAGCGGGGATCGGCTTTGCGTACTTCGATCCTGCCGCCGGCAAATACGTGCGCGCCGAAGCACCGCCGCTGGTGTTGGAGGCCACGCCCTCGAAGCGCGCGCAACTGGCACCGACGGTTGCGGCAAGCAACACGCTGGACGGTGGCGGTGAGATTGGGCCGTTTCCGCTGGCGGGAGCAGCACTCGGCAATCGCGAACGGAGTGCGGCGCATTCGCTGTTGTGGTGGCTGGCGCTGGGCAGTCCTTGGCTCGTGGCTGCAGCGTGGCCGATTGCGTCGCGTTGGCGCGCTGTGCGCTCCACGTCGGTGCGCGGACGACGGGCGAAATACCGTCGGGCGCTCGCGGCTCACCTGGAGAATGCACGACGTTTCGCAACCAGCGATTCGGGCGAGGCATCGCGCGAGATCTTGATGGGGCTGCACCTGTGGGCCGACGATCTCTTGGGCGAACCATCGCGCCCACTGTCGCGGGCCCAACTGCGCGAGAAATTGAGGCTGCGCTTGAGAGATTCGCTGCGCGCCGATCTCGCGGCAACGCTCTTCGAGAGAGCCGAGGCGTTGCGCTACGCCGGTGGCGCGCAGCCGCAGGGCGCGTCCGAGTTGATCGATGACGTCACGCGTGTCCTGGAGACGCGGCGATGAGACGAGCGCTGACGGGACTGGTGTTGCTGATTGCCGCCGCGCTTGGCTCATCGGACGGCTGGGCAGATCCGGCACAAACCATGGCGGCAGCGGCCGGGATGTACGCCAAGCGCGCGTATGCCGATGCGGAGCGGACGCTGCGAGGTGCGCTTGAAGAGGCCCCGGCCGAGCCGTCGCTGCTTCACGCGTTGGGGCTGGCTCAGGCCAAGCAAGGTAAGTACGGCGAAGCCACGTTGTCGCTGCGCCGCGCGCTGCGTCTGGCGCCGCGCGATGCCGCGGCCCGGCACGCCTTGAATTGGGTGCGCGCTCAGACGTCATCGCCTTTGGAAGAAACACCGGCCCAGGCCTTGGCGCGGGGACTCGCCGTCGTACCGCGTGAGCCGTCGTTGTGGCTGGCTGCCCTGCTATCGATCGCCGCGACGAGTTGGCTTGTGTGGGCGCAACGGCGCGGAACCGGCCAGCGAAACGCGCTCCTGCTCGCCGCAGCCGCGTTGCTCCTGGCCGCATGTCCGCTCGCGTCGCTGGCAATCCGCGCCTCAGACGACGGAGCCGTAGTGCTCGCTCCGCAGGCCGAAGCGCGCTCCGGTCCCAGCGCCTCGGATGCCGTCTTGTTTACGACCCACGCCGGCCAGGAAGTCTCCTGCCCCGAGTCCCTTTCCGGCTGGACCCGCATCGTTCTCCCCACCGGAGCCTCCGGCTGGCTCCCCTCCTCCACCCTCGAACCCATCGCCCCCCGCTAATTCGGGGACGGTATACGGAATAAGAATCGGGGACGGTTTACGGAATTCACCCCGGAATGCACGAAGGTTCTCGGCACCGTTTCCAGGGTGAATTCCGTAAAC
>JANNUT010000005.1:0-18009 GCA_031395565.1 Acidobacteriota bacterium
TAGGAGGCGACTCGTCATCCACTTCGAGCAGCCGCAGCTCCACAGCGCTTCTCGCGCAACGCTCGCTGTGTCGCTGCTCGTGTTGTTTGTGACGGCTGTCATGGTCCTGAAGAAATCCGCTGCCCTCTACGCTGCGATCCCGGTGCTGCTCCGCTGGCTGAAGGGTCTGCATGAAGTTCTCCACACTCAATCGGCCGGTTGACAACGTGCTTCAGCAGGTGGAGTTATGCGCAATCGTTAGGCCACGAAGCAGCACACACATAATGAGCAGTACATTCCTTGAAGTTCGAGGCGGCACAGAAAGTGGGGAGACACGCATGAAGCTGGCGCCGCCCCGCGGCCTATACACAGCTTTGGTTTTCTCGAAGGCGCATAGATGAGGCTAGTACTCCTCCCGGGACTCGATGGCACCGGACTGTTGTTTGAGCCGCTTTGCCGCGAACTGTCGTCGTCCGTGCGTCCGCTAACGCTCGACTATCCGCGAGCCAGGGTGACCTCGTATGACGAGTTGCTCGGGCTAATCCAGCCCAAGCTTCCCACAACAGAACCATACGTGTTGCTGGGTGAGTCATACGGCGGTCCGCTATCTCTCAAGCTTGCTGCCACTCAACCCGTTGGGCTTTGCGGGCTAATCCTGTCGGCCACTTTCGTCACGTGCCCACATGGCTACGTCCCTCGATCGGCAGCGCATCTCGTGGTTCCGGCAGCGTTCTATTTGGCGCCACCGCTCGCGAAGCTGAAGGCCGTCTTCGGACGCTACTCGACACCAGAAATCCAAGCCCTCATTAGCCGTGGCATAGCTACCGTGTCCCCTGCCGTGCTCGCCGCCCGAGTCAGGGAGGTCATTGCCATCGATGTCACCGAAGAACTATTGGCATGCCCGGTTCCGATTCTCTATATCCAAGCAACGAACGATTACGTGGTACCGGCCAGCAACTTGGCGCGAATCCAGCGACTTCGGCCAGACGTCGAAGTCGCGCGCGTGAAATCGGCACACATGATTCTGCAATCGCGAGCGAAGAAGTCGGCGGAGATAATCGAGCAGTTCGTAAGGGCTCAGATTATGTCCGGTGTTTCTGTTACACGCAGTGGTGATGAAGAGCGGGTTTGAACCCGAGTCGCAATCGACGGTAGCGCTGATGGATATGTCGCGACAACCAAGCGCCTCATCGTGCGAGAGGTGTTCGCCAGTGAACGATGGGCGTCGCGCCAGGCGTTGCGTATGTAGAGCGCGGTCGCCGCTGGCTCGTTGGGCATGGTGCTGGTCGGGCGATGATGTAGCGTCGGCGACAAAACGCCCCGCTGAGGGGTATAGTTTCGCATCGCTCTGCAGCGTAAACAGTTGCAGAAAACGGCTGAGAAACATCAGGGAGGCGGGAGGAGTCCATGTGTCCGTGGCGCGTCCAAAATCGAATCATAAGATCGTCGGTTTTCGCCGGGCCGCAGAGTCCGCGTTGAACAGGCAGAGCGCGGGGAGGAGCCATGATCGAGCTGTGTTGTTCGTTCTGTGGAATGGATCAGCGAGCCGTTGAGAAAATCATCGCGGGACCAAGTGTCTACATTTGCAACCGGTGCGTGGAAGAGCTTGATCGGATGGACGGCCTACCGCCAGCTTGGAGCCACGTAAACGAATCGCCGTTGCGCTGCTCGTTCTGCAACAAGAGCAGGGGTGATGTGGCGCGGATGTTCGCGCGCACCGGGAGCCTGATCTGTAACCGGTGCGTAGAGAATGTGCAGGAGATTTTCTTGCAGGACCGCGTGTCACCCCCATCGATAAGGCGCCGCTTGCTGCGTTGGTCTTCTAGAACGCTTAGCAGGTGTGTGAAGTTCTTCTTTCCCGCGTCGTTGCAAGCGCGTAGCGAAAGCCAAGGCAGGCATCCTCGTTCCGGACGCGCGCTGTTCAACCCTTGCCTCAAGCAGTCGGGCCTAGTTGTGCGTCGCGAGCGTTTCGCGTCAATATCGGCCCGCAGCTTAGGCGTGCGTTAGCTAGACAGGCCGATGCGAAGAGTGTCGTTGACCCTTTCGCTCTTCGGAATTGCAGGGGCGCTCTGCTCTTCGTGCAATAGCCCAGCGCCTCCGGACCCACCATCCATTGAATGGGCGAAGAACTGGCGGGCGTCGCTTTCACCGCCACCGCCGCCGCCTGGTGGCCACGATTCGGAACTCGCAAAGCTCCCGCTTCCTTTGAGCGTGTCCGATGCGCGTCGTATCGTTACCGAGGCAACGGTCTACGCGCCGAACGGCGTCGGGCTTGGCGGTCGGCCAATGCAGTCTCTAGCGATCATCGCCCTTCTGCAGCAACCCAACGCACACTCGCTGCTGGAAGAAGCCTATCGAAATGCGAAAACACCCGGTCGTCTGGTGGTCTTGTGCGCGTTGCGCTCTTCCGATGCCGATCGGTTCACAGAACTGAGCAAGCCTCTTCAATCCTCAACCGAAGTTGTAGCGAAGTATGATGGCTGCGTCGGTGTAGGGCGGACCGTTGCTGAGCTTATCGCGGAGATAACGACCGAAGGCGAGTGCGCCCAACTCCCAGAGTGGAAGGAGCGACTGCTTGCGCACTACCACTGAGCTGGCTAACTACTGCATCAACGCGGCGGTCAGCGAGAAGCGAACCGGAAGCATGATGGCAAGTGTCAAGAGGGCAGCAGCGATTGCGATGGTAATCGGCGTTGTGGCGACGTCGTGTACGACGCATCACGTCCCCGCATCCGCAGCGAGCACCGCTGATCCGTTTGCCGGCATAGACGCCAGCAAGATTCACTCTCATGGGCACTACACTCTTGAAGTGCGCGGTCAGTTGTTCTGTGTCGGTGGCTGTTCGTTCAGCGAAGCGCAGGTGGCAGCCCGGCAATACGGCGACTCGCCGTACGACGAAACGAAGATCGTCGTGGACCCCGACGGTCGGTTTCATGGGGAGCTCGTGGTCAGTTTCGATGGAACAGGCGGTGAAGTGAAGTTGTTCCCGGAGGCCCTGGTATTCAAGGTGCGAGGTTGCCGGGACGCCGTGGTCCCGGTTTCAGATCCGTGGCCGGAGGCCGCCATCGAGCTGGAGTGTCTGTGAGTTGGCATCAAGACTGGCTGTCCAACACGCGATTCAGCTCTCGGGCTTGGATGTCACGCCGCCTGCTTTCGCACGCATGGTGCCAACTCGGCTGGCAACTAGTCGCGAGAGTTAGACGTCTGGAGGAAGAATGAGAGGAAGATCCGCCTTAGCTCTCGCAATGCTGCTCGCGCTCACAGGGTGCGCGGACGCAGATCGTTCGGAAAAGCAATCGGAGCGACGGGTCGCCGTGCACGGTTCCGCAGTCATCCGTGTGGCCCCCGATCGCGTCGCCGTCTCTCTCGGTGTCGAGTCCCGCGGGCCATCGGTATCGAGCGCGTTCGCAGACAACACGGCGAGGGTCGCGTCGGTTCTTGACGCACTGAAGCGCCGCGGTGTCGAACCGAGCGCGATCCAGACCTCTCGCCTTGACGTTGGCGATGTGCAGGACAGGGACGGGAAGCACCTTGGCTACCGCGTCTCGAACATGGTCGTGGTCACGTCCCAGAATCCAAGCGATATCGCCGGCAACCTACAGGCCGGGGTGGACGCCGGCGCCAACCAAATTGGCAATCTCCACTTCTTCGTTGCAGAGCCCTCTACGTCTCTCCAGGAGGGCCTGAAGCTCGCGTTTGGCAATGCGCGTTCGAAGGCCGAGACACTTGCCTCTCTCTCGGGTTCTACACTCGGTGGGGTGATCTCGATCTCAGACGATACGAGTTACGTAAACACCGACACGCTTAACCAAATCCGATCATTGGGATATGTCGGCAGCGGCGCTATAGAACCGGGGCTTGAGGAGAGGACTATCAACGTATCAGTCGTGTTCGAGTTGAAGTAGCGATGCTCGGAGGCCTGAGCAGTCGGGAACATTGGTAGCAGAATCGTCCGGGCACATGGGTAACACTATTTGCTAGCTCGATGGTGCCGTTGCAGATGACGCGATCGGGTGTCATCGCGTCTGCATACGCAAACGCGCCGCCATCCGCTAGCGCAGCTGAACGGCGGCGTTAGATGTGCACAACTCGTGGATCGCTAGCAGTACTTGGCTTGCTATTGAGCGTAGTTGGTTGCACCACGTTCGGTCAGATCAGAACGCCGCCGTATCCGCCGTTGGGGTTTATACGTTCCGCTGTGCAAAGCAGCGGGAAAATGGCGGTGGAGCTCACGTGGCTATGGCGCGGGAAAGCAGGTAGCAGAGAGTACTTTGTTCCTGCGCATGACTCACTTGAGCCACTTGGTCTCAGTCCAGGTACCTATGTGATCGAACTGCAATGCAGGCGGCCGTTCCGGACAGCGGGTGAAGACGAGAACCTCTGGGTGATGGTGGACGGCTACGATTCGATTGAGGTGACCGTGAGGCCGGCGGTCACATGGGTGCTTGACTGCAATCCAGATGAAACCGGTCCGCGCTTTTCCATCCAAGAGACGTCTGACTCTCGCTTCGAGCAGTCGCTGCTTCGCAACGCTGTTCAGGCAGTGCGTTCGACAGGCGGAGACTGATCACCCTATCATCGCGTTGCTGTCGTTGGAGGAGGCGCGAATGTCCGGTGAGTTCACTGCGGCATACGAAAGAGACGAGGAGTGGGTCATCGCGTTCTGTCCCGAGGTTCCGGGCGCAAACGGTCAAGGGAAAACGGAGCAGGAAGCGTCAGCGAGTCTGACCGCGGCGATCCGCCTCATTCTCGAGGATCGTCGCGAGGACGGACTGTGAGGAGTTCCTTCGGATGCAACGATCGGCAAGGTTATGGTCAAGTGAAGCGTGGCGAGGTGTCGTTCCAGTTGGAGCTGTCGGTCAGCCCGTGAGCAGCAGACCACCGGGGCTCGATGGCTTTCCCAGGTTCGTAGCTCACTCGGCCCCCGCCGCGGCTGAGCTTTGTCGTCGGGTGCACAAGTGGGCGGCATGACTCCTCGAGGCCTGATTGCAGTCGTCGTACGCGTCGCTGGCATCCTCTGCGTGTTCTGGGCGTTGCAGGCGTCGGGAAATCTGTTGTTTCTCTCGCGGGTCTCTCAGTTGCAGTCCCGACAGCCATCCGACGCCAACTATTCTTTCTTGCTCTACGTCTGTGCCATGTGGGCGATCGCCATAGGTTTGATTGCGTTCTCTAACTCCATTGCAGCGTTGCTCGCGCTTGGAGTTGGCGGGTCGACTGAGCAGCCGTTGCCTAGCGTCGGTCTCTCGTTGGGTGAATTCGCCAAGCTCGCATATCGGCTCGCGGGAGTCGTACTTTGCGTTCTTGCACTCAGCGAGGCCGCAACGGTCATCGCATGGTGGTTTGGCCATACCCCTGAGCCGGGTGAGAAGATTCCATATCAACTCCGTTACCAGTTGATCGGACCCGGGTCACAATTTGTCTTGGGCATTGCACTGGCTGTGGTAGGCAGCCGGTCTTCGAGGCGAGCGTGACACCTAACTGCTGCCGCAAGCTGACGGGTCTACGTGTGCGTCCGGTGCGTTTCGCGTCAAGGCCGGCCCGCGCGTTACCGCGCACGTTAGGTGTCAAGGCGAGCTGCTCATGAAGATCGTGACGACAACAATCGCAGTGACTACAGTCGTGGTGATGAACCTGGCGATTACGGCCGGACTGTCAGGATCCGTTCAGCCATTCGACGAGATCGCGGCGGCCCAAAAGTACCTGCGTGGCGAGTACAACGACTTTGAGCGGGAGGCGAATCACGAATTCCGAGTCTACGGATTAGCGTACATTGCCGAGTGGGCTTCTTTGACCCCCGTCGACCCCGGAATCGTGTCGCAGTACCTGCCTGACGTCCATTTCTACCGGACACTCGTGCACACCCCGAACTACGAGTACAAGGCGGTCGAAACGCTCGTGGCGGCCCGGCCGACCTTCGCGGGGTTTGAGATTCGATCGTATCTTTCGCCGGTCTATGACGACGTCTCTACCAAGTTCCTTGCGCTGTTCGAATCGCTGCAGGTACCAGAGCCTTCGAAGCGGCTTGGCCTTGTTCGGGCAATCACCCAGTTGCTAGCCGAGATCACATACGAGGGACGAGTCGGCGACGTCTCTGGCGAGGGCCTGTTGTACCGGGGCCAGCTCTGGCACGGCAAGCTGTACTGGCGCGACATCGTCGTGCAGTTCTCCGAATCGGGCGCAGTGAAGACAGTTGCGGTGGTTGACGCGAGGCGATGAAGCTTGACACCTAATGGACGCACCGATCGTTCTGAGAGAAGCAACCTTCGAGTGGCCGTATGATCTGCAAGTCTCGGTTCGTACCGGACTCGCCTATCGCGCGCTTTGCGTCAAAGAAGAGGACGCACTGATTCGGTATTGGATCGGCGCGCACGACGACTACATGCGTTTGATCTCCGGGCGCGAGGGCGTCTAACTCATCGCGTCGCGGTCCTCAAGGGAACGGAATCATTAGGCCAGCCATGAGAGTGATCGCCTCAGCGGTACTGCCAAAGCCTCCCGAAGAGGTATGGCCACTGCTTTGTTCATCGCACATGGATCCCAAGATCCCCTGTATGTTCCGGTTGGGGATTCCCGAACCAGTTGAATGCCGGCTGCCAGATGGAAACGGCGCTGTTGGCGAAAGGCGTCAGTGCATCTCCGATCGCGGCATGATCAATCAGCGGATCACGCATTGGGAAAGCCCAAAGCTCCTTCGGTTCGAAATGGAGGATACGACGCTGTACTTCCGTCCATGCGTGACTTCGATCACCGAGGAGTTCGTACTTTCACCGGGCTCCCGCTCCACAACCCATATCACTCGCACTACTACGATCCAAGTAACTGGGCTTGCCCAGGGCCTCAAAGGGCTCGTCATCTGCATCGGCCTGAAATTCGTCCACCGATATGTTTTCAAGAATTGGTCACGGCTGGTGGCCTAACAAGTTCAGGCTTTTCGTCGCGCGATGATGTCGCGGCGGCGCGCACCGATGTGCGCCACAGAAATCGGGACTTTGTGAACATCCAGGCCGATGAGAAAAGTGGTAGTTTCGCTCGTGGCAAACTCAAGGATGGCATCGCCGGTCACAGACCCAGCGTGCGGCTCTGGCCGTGAAAAGGCTAACCTGCGATTTGGCCGGAGATAAGCGCCCCACTTGTCCTGAAGTCATGCCGTCGAGACGCCGGAGGGAACGAATGAGACGTTCCTCAGAAATCATTGGCCTGCTCGCGCTAGCAGTGCTCATGCATTCGAGCCTACTTCCCGCCGAGGAGCCGCCCAACCTCAAGTCAATGATCGAATCTGTCTCTTCGGTCGAGTCTTTCATTCGCACCGGGCAGCAGATTCCGATGGCTGCGATCGATGCAGGCCCACGAACGGTCCCAGAACTACGCGCGTTGCTAGAGAGTCCCAACGAGTTCCGAGTCCACCTCACGGCGCAAGCGCTCGCTTATCTTGGAGGTGAAGAGGCTGTCGCCGCCCTGTGCGATCGCGACAGCGTGGGGCGCTTGCAGCTCACAGCGAATAGATCGCCCGGAAGCGTTGATTCGGTAGCCGCTGAGGAAGCGATACGCTGGATCCGCCAAGGCGCACTGGTGGTCGACGCTAAGGACCTCGATCCCGCCATCGCCGTAGTTCTTCGGCACGGGATTCCATCGACACCCGAATCCCAGCCGTTCTTCGATCCTGTACGCCATCGCGTTTGGGTCCTTCACGGCACGCGCTGGGAATCTCGATCGGGCGATGGTTCTGACGTAGACCTTCCGAACATGAGCTTTGAGGTTCATACGAGCGCTGATGGCCAGCGAGCGCTCGTGTCGGTCGGGGTAGCGTTTGGTCCGCTGCAGGGCAACGGGTACGACTTCGTGCTGCGGCGAGTGGGAGCCACCTGGCAGGTGCAGGCTGTTCTCTTCACCTGGGTCTCGTGACCTCCTTGGCCGAACAGCCCAACCCTGCGCTGCGGCGGAATTGCATGTTGGCCTTTGAACGTCAGCGTTGGCTGTAAGGGGTCGAGGAGCGGAATGCGATTCATCGTTTTCAGCCTGGCGGTTCTCAGCGCCTTGTTCGTGGGAAGGTCGGCTCTCGAGATGTACGTGTGGACGCCGGCCAGAGGACCCCAAATGGTGTTCTTTTCACTGACACACACTTGGCCAGCGTGGGCGGTGATGCTGTTCTTCTTTTCGTGGCTCGCCTACTTTGCGTTGATGTTCGCACTCGTGCTCGTGATCGCTGCCGCCGGCCTCGAAAAGGTGCTTGGTCTGCCGACATTACCTGGCGCCCCCGAAGGCTTGTCGAAATCGCGAAGGCCGATGACGATTGGCGTCGCCTTGACCAGTACGCTGCACGCGCTGGCGTGGCCGCGTGGTACCCGTAGCTTTCGCATAGTAATCGCGGCGTCGGTGCTGCTACTGCTCCACCTGCTCGCCATGTCCACCTACGATCATTGGTCGAACCTCTTTAACGGTGCTGGAAGCTAATCTGCCAATCAAGCTATCGTTCGAGAGGCGGTGACGCGTAGTAACTCGGAGGGACTAACGATGAACCGCTGGATTCTCCCCTTCCTCGCTTTCTTAGCCTGTTGGATCGTACCGATCTCTGCGGCGCACTCCCAAGACACAAACAGTCTCCCGGAAGCGATTCGGCGTTCGCCCGACAACTACGTGAGCGGTGTCGTAGAGATTCACGGACGCGTGGAGTGCTTGGGCGAGGGCCGCATGAAGCGGTGCTACGCGCCTGCGTACCTCATTGAGGAATATGCATCTCGCCTGCCCAACGGCGAAAAGTTCCCACGGAAGTTTTGGTTGGGAGTCGCCGGCGAAGCAGGCACGCAGATGTTTAATCGAAGCCTCATCCTGGCCATCCCCACCGACCCGGATTTCCACTACGCGTCGGTAAAAGCGTGTGCGTATGGCCCAAACGCAGCGCGAAGGTTCAAGCAGTGGGTCGAACTCGCACTCACCGGCCGGGGTGATTTGTGAATCCAGAGAGAGCCAGGCAAGCCTATCCCGCACTCGAGGTCGATTTCTAGCAGGCAGGCGGGGAAACAGATGCCATCGAATTGGGCTATTCCGCTATTGCACACGATGGAATTCACAGGCACTCCATCCACACCCTGTCGCCGACGCTCAGAAGTACCACGACGAGGGCCCCAGGCCTTGTTCTAGAAACGTGGCCTAAGAAGAAACCAGCGCGGGCCCGCTCGCCTGCGACTGAAGGCTAGACGTTCGACAGGCAGAGAGCGATCACCGTATCCTTCCACTGCCGGCGTTGGAGGCGGCGCGCGTGTCCGGTGAGTTCACAGCGGCATACGAAGGTGACGGTGAATGGATTATCGCGTTCTGTCCTGAGGTACCGGGTGCAAACGGGCAGGGACGAACGGAGCAGGAAGCTGCCGAGAGCCTGACTGAAGCGATCCGGCTCATCCTCGAAGATCGTCGCGAGGACGGACTGCAAGGAGTTCCTTCGGATGCAACGATCGGCCCGACCTTGGAGGTTCTATGAAGCGAGTCACTGGAATTGGCGGCATCTTCTTCAAAGCCAAAGACGCTCCGGCGCTACAGGCTTGGTACAAGCAGCACCTTGGAATCGATGTCCAAGACTGGGGTGGCGCGGCTTTCACTTGGACCGACGATGAAGGTAAGCCGGTTGCCGGAACAACCATCTGGTCCGTTGGTTCGGCGCAAGGTGACCAGTTTGCGCCAAGCACAGCGACTTTCATGGTCAATTACCGGGTAGAGGATCTCCACGCTCTGGTCAAAGTCTTGCGCGAAGAAGGCTGCAACGTTCTCGAGAAGATCGACGATTCCGAGTACGGAAAGTTTGCGTGGGTCATCGATCCAGAAGGAAACAAGGTAGAACTTTGGCAACCGCCTGCCGGACAATGACCAGGGCAGTCGGCCTGAGCACGAACGCCACCTGACAGCATGCAGCGAACAGCACTGCGCAGTTTGTCACGATGGAGTAGGACGCGATGAATCCAGCGAAGAACACGATTTGCCTTTGGTACGATGGCGACGCCGAAGACGCCGCGCGTTTTTACGCCACGACCTTTCCCGATTCGTCCGTCAATGCGGTGCATCTTGCGCCGGGAGACTTTCCGAGCGGAAAGAAGGGGCAGGTATTGACGGTCGAGTTCACCGTACTGGGTATTCCCTGCCTCGGGCTCAATGGCGGAAGCGCGTTCAAGCACAGCGAAGCGTTCTCGTTTCAGGTCGCCACCACTGACCAGGCCGAAACGGATCGCTACTGGAACGCGATCATCGGCAACGGCGGCCACGAGAGCGCGTGCGGCTGGTGCAAGGACAAGTGGGGCTTGTCCTGGCAGATTACGCCGATCGCCCTGATAAAAGCGGTGACCAATCCCGATCCAGCCGTCGCCAAGCGTGCGTTCGACGCAATGATGACGATGACAAAGATCGACATCGCCGCCATCGAGGCGGCGTGCCGCGGCTGAAATTGCAATTGTCGAAGCGTGCTGCCCTACTCTCGACGTTAGGCATCGACCTCACCCTGAAACTCATCGCCGACGAAGCTGGTACTGTTGCCGCAGCCAAGGTTCAGTTTGCGGCCGAGTACTACCCCTCGTCTGCACGATACGGGGAGTACACAAGTGATCCGCGCGCTCCGGCGTACATCAAGGAGGCCTAGCCCGGCGCTCTTCTGCGAGGGCAGGCCACCGACCACTGAAGCGGACGAACCGAAATGCGATACGGCCGAACCATACTACTTCTCGCTGTAGTCCTTCTGGTCACGGCGGCCACCCCAGCGGAAGCCGTCACCCCCAGTGAGTGTCATTACACCTGCCCCTCCCAAAAAACAGAGGCATGCCTCACACAAGCTATCGGCGATCGTCGGCTCCATCCGTCGCGATGATCTCACCGGAATCAGCATCGATGTCGACCTCTACTTCCGCCCCTCGGCTCGCTCCATCAGGGACTACATCGAACGCGTAGACCCAGCGATTCCCCTCACGTTCCAGCTCTGCCTCCTTGACAGTTCCGGGCACCTTTTTCAAGGCGATGGCGCGCGCCTCGGCCATCGACACTTTGGGCTGATGCTCCGGTTTTTCCTTGCGCAGGGCAGTGCAAGAGACGACGACCGCGGCACAGGCAAGGGAAAGTGTCGCGACAGCCAGCTTGAGACGAGAACGATGCATCGAGAGTCCTCTCCGAGTCGGTGTTATGCCCACCTAAATTCTGGGGCGAACAGCACGCGACGGGAGGTTAAGAATCAATGAAGAACGACGCAGTTCCGAAAGACGGCCGCAGCCGTCGATCGGTTCTGCGCTGCTCGCGACCCTAGCGACCTAGCGCGTTCGGCGCGTCACTCGTCTGATTCGTAACGAACAGCACTTCGCCTCTCGCCATCTGGGAACTTGCAACAGTACTAAGCCGCGCCCGCAGCTCGGGCGCCAACGCTTCAAACGCCTTGCGGCTGAGCACCGCGAAGGCAGGCTTGGGTGACTCTAGGTGCGAGACCAACTCGCCTCGCTGCTCGACAGGCCGGCAGTAGATCCCATTCGAGTAGAAGGCGATCGCCTGCACTGCGTTTCCCATATCGTACGCTAGAACCGGCTCGCCACGGTCGGCCGCATCGCCCGCGACCTCGCGAACTCTTTCGCCCATGGCTCGCATCGACTTGATCGGATTGAAAGCGGGGAACAGCACGATTGCTACCACCAAATAGACAGCCGCCATTGCGACCGCGAGGCTGCGCGCGATCGTCGTCGTGGCAGCACCGCGTAGGGCGATCAACAACACCATTGCGCCGCCACAAACCACCACCACGGCTGGAAACAGCGTCGGCACTACCAATCCATCGGGCGCTCGCTTGGCAAGACTCGGGAGCGCGACGCCCATGACCAACAGTCCGGCCGCAGTTGCAATGAGCGGCAACTTCACCCAACGGAGCGACGGCACACGCGCACCGTGTTGATCAGACTCGCCGCGTGACGCCGTCATGACGAGCCGTGCGACAAGCAGCGCAAACGCCGGGAATGCGGGTAACACGTAGAGGCTGCGCTTTTCGGTCCAGATCGAAAAGAACACGCAGACGAACAAGACATGCACCAACAGATAGCGGTTGATAGGGTCGCTGCGCCGTCGCCACGCGAGCAGCAATGCGCCGGGCACCAGCGCCGACCACGGCAATAGCTGTACCGGGAGAACCGTTAGAAAGTACCAAGGTGGTTGCTTGTGGTGCATGCCGTATACCGCGCGGTTTAGCACATGCTTTTCGAACGCGCCCCAGACCGAATACTCACCACCCCCATCAACCGAAGCGAACACGATCCAGGCAGCGATCATCATCATGAAGACGCTCGGACCGGCGAGCGGGGCAAAGCGCTTCCAACTGCGCAGGTCGCGATCGACGATCAGAGTGGTGAGCGCGATCCCGAGCGGAACCAGCACGCCGACTGGTCCCTTGGCCAGCACTGCGAGCGCAGTCAGCGCCCAAAACAACAACCCAGCCGTGCGCCCGTTGCACTCGCCGGCGCGAAAGCTGAGAAACGCAACCAGTGCCGCGGTGATGAGCACACACAACAGTGCATCGATCTGTGCGGTTCGCGACTTATCCCAAAACATGTAGCTGGTTGCCAAGATCAAGCCGGCCAGCGCGCCGGCTTCGCTGTTGTCCCAACGCCGGCCCAGCCGCATCGTCAACGCCACACTGACAAGCGCCGCCAACACGGACGGGAATCGCGCGGTGAAAGAACTGACGGCACCTGACGGCAACGAAAATAGTGCGATCAGCCAGAAGAACAGCGGTGGTTTGTCGGTCGTGACCTCGCCGTTGACATGCGGCACGGCCCAGTGGCCGTCCACCACCATCTCACGCGCTCCTTCGCCGAAGTACGGCTCATCGGGAGCCCATAGGTCATAGCTGCCAATGCCCCAGCAGGCGATCAATGCAGTCAACAGCAGCGCGAATCGAGCCGATTTCATCCGGCCAACGCGATCGGGCGCGGTGCGAGTGAGTGCTGCTGTGCCACCGGGATCGCTACTCCTTGGCCGAAGGTGCGATCGCACCACAGGTCGAACGCCAACAGCGAGAACAGCGGCTTGCGGTGATCGTGTTGGCGCGCGAGGTGTTCGTTCAACAGCGCCTGAATCCCGCTCGCGGAGAACAGCCCACGTGCGTCAACGCGTTCGGTAGCAAATCGCTGCTGAAGGTGCGGGCCCAACTCGTTCAACACCCAACGTGAGAACGGCATGTTGAAGCCGCGCTTGCGGCGGGTCAGGACCTCACGCGACAGCCGCTTGGTGAGGGCACGCCGTAGCACGCGCTTGGTCGCCAGTCCTTTCAATTTGTAGCTAGAGGGCAACGACGCGGCGAACTCCGCCAACTCGTGATCAAGCAGTGGAGCGCGCACCTCGAGCGACGCCAACATGCTGGCGCGATCAACTTTCGTGAGCAGGTCGTCTTGCAGGTAGAGGGCGAAGTCCGTGTAGAGCAGTTGCGAAAGCCCATCCGGCAGGCTGCGCCCAGCGACGACAGCGCGAGCTGCCGCAAACGGATCGCTCGATGCCAACTGCAGCGCGAGTTGCTTGGACAATATCGCAGCGTGCCGCTCCGGCCCCAATCCACCGAACCAACTCTGATGACGCTCGAGCCTGTCGCGATCGCAGCCTTCCGCAAAGCGGCCGAGCAGGTAGTCCAAGCCGACGTTCCCCATCGTGGTCGGCAAGGCACGCCCGGCTGCGGCGAGCACGCTCCGGCGCAATGCACGCGGCAGGCGACGCCAGAGTTCTGCGACGCGATCGCCAATGTAGGTCGGGTATCCGGCGAACAGTTCGTCGCCGCCCTCGCCGGAGAGCACAACCTTGACCTTCCCGCGTGCAAACAGCGACAACAAATGCGTCGGAACGATCGAGGCATCGCCCAGCGGTTCATCGAACGACTCACCCACGCGGCGCAGCCCCTCGGCCAGATCGCTCTCGCCCAAGACCAAATCGTGATACTCAGCCCCGAACTGGCGCGCGGTCTCGCGCGCGAAGCGCGACTCATCGAACGCCAGGTCGTGGTAACCCAACGCAAACACCGGGACACCGCGGCCAAACTGCTCGGTGAGGTGTGCGAGGATCGCGGACGAGTCGATACCGCCAGACAGAAATACTCCGACCGGGACATCGCTGCGGCTGCGGCGTCGCACCGCCTGTGAGATCAGGCCGTCGAGTCGCTCTGCCGCGGCGCCAAAACTCAACGTGCTGCGCCTAGCTGTCGCGTAGTGATCGGCCAGGTCCCAATAGCGTTTGATCGACGTCCGGCCGCGCTCATGAATCAACAGGTGCGCGGCTGGCAACTTGCGAATCGCCGCGATCGGCGTCGCGGGTGCCGGGAAGTAGTCGTGTAGCAGGAACTGCTGCAACGCCACGGGGTCGAGCTGGCGCGCGACGCGCGGGTGAGCAAGAACCGCGCGTAACTCCGAACCGAAGATCAACTCGTCCGGCTGCTCCGACCAGTAGAGCGGCTTCTCTCCCGCACGATCGCGACCGAGCACAAGCCGCTGGCGCAGGTCGTCCCAAATCGCGAACGCGAACATTCCATCGAGTCGTTCGATCAACGCTGGACCGTATTCTTCATAGAGGTGCGGCAGGACCTCGGTGTCGATGCCGTACCGAAAACGATGACCCGCTGCTTCGAGCTGCTTGCGGAGTTCATCGCCGTTGTAAATCTCGCCGTTACAGACGCTCAGGATCGTGAGATCTTCATTCGCGAGCGGGATTGACGGCGCGGTGAGGTCGACGATTGCGAGGCGGCGAAATCCCAGATCACAGCCGGAAGCCGTTGCGAACCCCTCGCCGTCCGGACCGCGATGCGCCAGCGTCGCCGTCATGCGCCGCACGATCTCGGATCGTTCGTGGTTCACGGGAGCGGGGCCAACGATGCCCGCGATACCGCACATAGGGGTTCTCCTGGGCCACGGGCAGAAAACTTCGGCGACGGTGACACGCTCAGGGATCCCGTGTCAATTGGGAACCGGCCGCCCGCTGCGACTATGCGACGATGGCGCGCCGCCAACTGCAGCGCCGCCCAACAAGGAGAATGAGTTGCTACGAACTGCGGAGTGCGCCACAACACCGCGCACTCCGCATCCTTCGCAGCGAACCGCAGAGAGCGAGTGTTACGGGCAACTCCCACTGCTCTCCTGCTGCCGCAGTCCGCTGGTCATGAATCCTGCCGATCCAAGCTGAGTTCCGTTGGCCGCTCTGATCAGCCACCAATGTAGTCGGCCAGCCGCCGGCTTGTCGGCAAGGTTGCCGAGCGTCGTGGCAGACGTGCTCGCGCGGGTGCACGAGTCGATCGTCGTGGTCGAAAGCTTCGGAAGGTCGCCTTCAACACCTCGGTAGAGCGTGTACTGCGTCGCGTTGCTGGCGGGCGACCAAACCATCGAGGTCGGCGAGTTCCAGTGCAGTCTGAGCACCTCGCTGGGTCTGGTGGTAGACGCGCATCCAATCAGTTGACATGACGCCGGGTAGACGTATGTGACGCGGATGTTGTCGACGATCCACCAACGACTGTTCACACCGCCGTTGTAGCGGAATGTGATTACGACATCATCAGCACCGACCGCTTCGTTGGTGATATCGATCGAACGATGATCCGGGTTGGCGCTGTTGGAAATGTACCGGAACACGGTCACCGGATCGCCGCCCGTGTTCGAGGAGAGCACGTCGACGTCGCCGCGCTCTTCGGTAGCCGCCAAATCGACGAACACTGCATCCCATTCCAAGCGTGCAGAGACCGCACCTGTCAGATCGAGGGTCGGTAGGATCAACCGCTCATCTTGGTCGGCTCCGGCGCCAGCCGCCTGGCTATCGACGATCGCGAACGGTGTTGCAATCGGCAGGTTCGCGGTGCGATTGCCTGGATTGGAGGTCGTCCAGGTCGACGCTGCGCCTCCACCGGTCCCCTTGTCCTCGATCTCCCAGGTGGAGGGTATGCCGCCGGCGAACGCTTCGGTGAGTTTCGTTGCGGTGCCGGACGGGATCGACTCGCCCGCCTGACCGGTCTCAATCGAGCCTGTGTAGTTTCCTTGATTGGTCTGGATGTTCACGTTGAACCCTATATTGGTCGCGCAGGCGATCCCGGCAGGGAGTAACGCTGTGAAATGTGGTTCGGGCGAATCAAGCTGCGCATTGCGCGGCATGTCGGGGAAGTCGGCAACGTTGTCGAGCATCGTTACGCCAGGGGTGGTCGGCGTCAGCGTTGCGCGTACACCGGTCAGTAGCTCCTGGCCGGTGTTCGCGAGCGTCAGCCGGATCGCCCCGATCTCGCCGTTATCCCAAATTCCGTTACCGTCGCCGGTGCCGCCCGCCGCGCACGATTCGCCGAGGCGTGCGCTGCCCTTGACCTCCGCGCGCGGGCCGCATGGTTCTGTAACAGTAAGCAGCAACTCGACGCCCAGGATGGTTCCGGAATTGCCGAGCAGATCGTCGTGAACCTCGAGCTGCCAAGTTCCTTGAGCGAGTTTGCCGTCGAATCGAAACAGGCCACGTCCATCGGGGAAGTAACGACCGGTGAACGGGGCAGCTCCTGTTCCGATCCAAACAGTGGCCTCGTCATCGAAGATCGTGTCAGTGAAGTTGTCCTCGACGCCGCCGTGTCGATCGGTAAGCGTCACGAGCGTGCCATCGGGGTGACGCAAATAGAGCCGCGTCGTGCCGACCGCGGTGTGCGCAATGTTGACCTTGACATCGACGTCCACGATCACGCGCGTGTCGGTCGATTGGATCGTGGCGACCGTTACGAATGGCGAGGAGTCCGGAATCGGGATCGGCGTCGCGGTCGAGACGATCGACGACGGGACGTCGGCTCCGACCTCGAATCTGAAGAAGTTTCCGCTGTTGTTGTCGACAGAGGTTTGTGCAAACGAGTCGGCCGAGCCGGCACTAAAAAAGTACTCGGTGCAATC
The DNA here is from genome assembly GCA_031395565.1 of Acidobacteriota bacterium. Classification (GTDB taxonomy): domain Bacteria; phylum Acidobacteriota; class Polarisedimenticolia; order J045; family J045; genus JANNUT01. The sequence continues at coordinate 16,869 of JANNUT010000005.1, forward strand.
CTGCAGGCCGGTCAGCGTGACCGAGTGCGCGGTGACCAGTGCGTTGTCCGTCGGCGTCGTTGTCGACGGCGGCGTGCTCGGACCGTAATTGACGAAGCTGGTTGCGGGCTCACCAGTGTCCCACTTGATCGTCGCCGTGCTCCCGGTGATTGCTTCGGAGCGTGTGTTGCTGATCGTCGGGGGGAGGCAATCGAGCGCGCCGGTGTCCTGCACCGTCGAAGGAGTGAGTCCGCAGGGTGACAAGTCCGTGTACTCGACGGTGATCGTGCCGCCATCGCTGCCGCTGATCTTGCCGTCGGCCGCGGGCGGAGCCCCGGTTGTGGGGATCGAACCGCGGAACGTCCCGCTTCCTGCGGGTGTCTCGGTCAGCGTCACGAGTTCAGCAGAACTCTCGACCGTCGAACGAACTGCGGCCACCGTGGTCCCGAGACCGGTGAGGTCTCGGTCAGAGACACTGAGCTGCAGAGTGTCGGCGCAGGTGTAGGTGGCGCGATCGGCGTTGATCGTACCGAAACAGGCTTCACCGGTGCAGTCGATCGAAACGATCTTCGTTTTCAAGACGTTCTGCGTACCGCACGCGGAGGCATCAACGTATTCGATCGTCACGCTCGAACCCTGCGCAACATTGATTACGCCGTTCGGCGCCGGCGGCGCCGAGCTGGTCGCGATCGAGCCGCTGAACTGACCTGACCCTGCGGGCGATTCCGTCAGCGTGACGATCTCGGGGGTCGACTCGATCGTCGAGCTGACCCTGACCGTCAGGGTTCCAGCGCCCCGAATGTCGGCGTCGGTGACGCGAGGCTGGATCGAATCGGCGCAGCGATAGCTGGTCTTGTCAGTGTTCAGGTTGCCGCTGCACGGTACCGGCACCGCGGTGACACACGTGCTGACAGGTCCCATGCACCGGTCCGTGCTGAACGGCTGGATCACGTAGTAGTAGGGGCGATCGTTCGCGACGTTGACATCGGAGAAACCCAGGCTTGTCGTATCGGCGATCACTGCCTTGCCGAGATCACAGCCGGCGTGGCCCTCGGTGCGCATCACGCGATAGCGGGTCGCGTTGGGCACCGCGCTCCAACTCAGGCTGATCTCGTTGTTCGCATTGCTCGTCGCCGTCACGACGGGCGCTGTCGTCGGAGCG
>JANNUT010000006.1:0-19724 GCA_031395565.1 Acidobacteriota bacterium
ACGCGGCCGCGAGCAACAGCCGCGTGATCGCCAACCATGTATGAGCCAGAAGGCGTTCTCCAATACGAATCCCTTCGCGCATCGCCCCTGGGATCATCGGCCAAAGCAGTGACAGCATCACGATCCACATCAATCCAGCCATCGCCGCGACATGGCGGATCCACGGTCTGCGCGGCAACACCGCCAGCAGCGCGAGCGGGAGTGCGTGGAGAACGTAGTGCACCACCGTATGGGTTTGTAGACCAACGACCTGCAATCACGCGACGTTCGCCCAGGCGAGGGCACGTTCGAGTTGCCGATGGCGCGATTCATCACCGAACAAGTCCGATCACAAGCCTCGCATGATCATGCTATTGGGGTGCCGTATCCCCGTCGCTAGCGTCATCAACCTAACGCAGCTCGCTGGCGGAGGTCGATATGTCACAGGAAAAGTCCAACACGAATTCAATGGCCATGATCACTCGTGTACTGCACCAGTGCGGCGCGACTGTTTGGTTCAAGGGCGCGCTAGCGGCTGTCATTCTCAGTGTTTTCTCCGTCGCGATGGCCGACGACCCGCGGGTTTACCGGCTTCTGATCCTCGTGGTCGACACATCCGACTTGACCGGCACCGTCGATTTCGACGCCTTCCAGACTGACTATGTCGACAAGATGTCAGCGTTCTACACCAAGGTCTCGAACGGGCAATTACAACTGGCGCCGTACGTGCCGCGCAGGATTTCGCGGCTTGCGAACATGCGCAGTTGTTACAACTGCCCCGACGGCTTCACGCCGCCACCCGCGCTCGGCTGCTCGTGTGTCCATCCGTGGAACGAAGCTGAACCCCTACAATCGCTCATCTCGGACGGCCTGATCGAGCTAGGGCCGAACGGGCTCAAGGCGCCAGGCGCTCCCGATACCGACGTCTTCCACGGGATCCTGATCGTCAATGCGCTTCGCGATTCGCTGGGCGCTTGCGAAGAGGGGAACTTCAACGGAGTGGCCTGGCCTTCCGGCAACTGGGTCCAGGTCGACACAGCTCACAACTACGCCGTCGGTTATTCCGAGTACTTTCACTTGAGCTACTGCCCCCCTAGCGTTTGCGAGCCAAGCTGGGGGGTTGCGGCACATGAAGTGGGTCACATGCTCCAGAACTTCTTCGGTGAGTTCCGCCTAGCCCACCCTGCGGGCTACGGTAGCAACTGGGAGTTGATGGACAGCGCCTACCCCTGCACACCCGGGATCTTCACGCGGGCGAGCCGGGCAGTCCTGGGCGAATTGGCAATCGCGTCCTTTCCCGGCTGGCTGCCTGACGAGAAAATCAAAGTCTACGACCCCGCGCTTACCAGCGGCGGCACCGAGGTCCTGGCCCCAGTTGAGACCGCCGCTGACGCCACAACCTCGCCGATCGGCCTCAAAGTAAAGACCGCAAGTGGAAACCCGTACTACGTCGAGTGTCGTGCGCGCAGCCTCTCTCCGGAGGTATACGGGTGTTACGAGGACGGTGTCCTGATCCAGGTCGCCAAACTACCGGGGAGTTTCGTCTCCGCCGATCCCGGGTTCCAGCTTCAGCTCCAACTCGCTCCGGGATTCAGCGATACAGAATTTGAACCGGGTCATGCCCTTGACTGCCGGGGCGCAGATCGGCAACTGCGGTGGCGCTCACACTTCCTTCCTGGCCAGACGTTTATCGACGACGACTCCGACCTTACGATCGCCGTCGGTCCGACGGGCATCGACGGGTCATGCACCGTGACCGTAGCCTACGGTCCACGCGCGACCGATCGGATCCCCGACCTCGCGTTGCGGCCATGGCTCACCGCGCCGGGCAACACCTACGAGACCCCGGACATTTGGATCGACAGCGAGAGCAATAACTACGAAGCAGATGACCCCACGGATCCGACACGCCTCAAGTACGGTCGGCGTCCAGACGGCACCGTCGTCGGCAACGGCGACGACCCGTTCCTCGATCATCACAATCGACTGTACGCGCGAGTCCATAACCTAGGCAGCGCCGCGGCGGAGCACGTTGTGGTCCATTTCGAGCGCACCAACCCGCTCGGCGTCGGTATCCGCGGTTCTAGCGGCTGGGTCCCGGTAGGGACAGCCGATGAGGCCGCATTCCCTGAGCTCTCGTCCATCGCTTCGCACAGTTACGCCGACGTGTGGGTCGATTGGGTTCCGGCTTCGACGACGCTTCCAGAAGCCGACGGCACGATCGACTTCCACAGTTGCGTGCGCGTGAGAGTCGACGCCGTCACAGGCGAAGTGGTCACCGCCAACCAAGACGGCGACGCCGAGCAAGAGAACATCGCCTACTTCGAGGTGCGGCGTGAGGTGGCAGGCGACCACTACCCGCTAAGCCAGGGGAAGATCTTTCTTGTCAACACTGAAAACACGATCAAGGAGTACTCAGTCGCGATTCAATCAGCGCTCCCGCCGTCGTGGTCGCTGAACGTAGGAGGAGGGGCGCCGACATTCTTCCTCAATCCGGGAGAGGCGCGTCTGTTGCCGGTGCAGATTGTCGTTCCAACTGGCACACCGCTAGGACTCACCTACAAGGCCGAGGTGCACGGCTATCGTCACGAGAACGATCATGGCCCGGATCTGACGTCTCAGCTCCAGCACAATGAGTACGTCTCAGGTGTCGTGATCGAAGCGCGGACGGTGCTTGACACAAGTCTTGGTGCGACCGCGAACGAGCAACCACCCAACTCTTGTACGCCGCAAGCGATCGCAACGAGCGGCTGCCTCGTGCCGGCGATTGCGGTGGAGTGGGTGACGATCGACTACACAGGCCCGGGCGGACAGTCCTTCTCCCGGCGGGCTCGAACCGATGTCAACGGGTGCTTCACCGACACTCTCGCACTGCCCGCGCCCGGGGATTGGCACGTGCGCGCGTTCTTTGCCGGACGGACGGTTTTCGGACGCGCCTTTTCTCCCGTGATCCCGGTCGCCGTCTACAACTCGGCTGACGTCGACTGCGACACGATCCCCAACCCGCAAGACAACTGCCCGAATGTCGCGAATCCGAACCAGAAGGACCTCGATCAAGATTCCTTCGGAGACGCGTGCGATTGCGCTCCTTTGGACCCCGGGTCGTACGCCCTGCCTGCCAAGGTGGTGGGTTTGACCTTGTCCAAGAGCCAGCTCGGGCCGGACTACACTCAGCTGAACTGGAAAACTCTCTCGGGCCAGGCGGGAAGCGGGACCAAGTACGACGCGGTCACCGGGAACCTCTCATTGATGACCGCGCCGAATCGGTTCTCGGATGCAACGTGTGTGCTTTCCGATGTCAGCGGAATCTCCGCGACCGCTTACCATCCTGCGCCAGCGCCGGGAGAGGCATGGTGGTTCATGCTCCGCGGCGACAATGCCTGCGGTGCAGGCTCTTACGACGAGGACTCGATCTCGGAGTTCGACCCCGACCCAGTGATCGACCAAGCGCCGCAGCGCTGTTCGCCGTAAGTGACTGTTATCGACGGGGCCTGGGGGGAGTTGGCATCGCATTGCTGTTGCCAACTCCCCGTCAGTGCGCACCTCGTAGGAACATAGTGGACGATGCTGCGCCGGCGGGACTTGATCGTGACGATGATCCTCGGGGCCGCGGGCCACGCGGCGGCGACGGAGCGCTTTGCGCTTCACCTCGGCGTCGAAAACGGACTCACTGCCGAATGGGTGACGGCACTTGCGCAAGATCGCGACGGGCTGATTTGGGTGGGAACGGTCGGCGGCTTGTTCCGCTTCGATGGCACTGAGTTTCGGCGCATTGCGCCCGAGATAATTCCCAGTCGATGGGTGCAACAGATCGCTCCGACTCCCGATGGCGCGATCTACGTCGTCGATAACCAGCAGCACGTATTTCGCGTTGCATCGCTCGCAGCGACAAGCGTGAACGGTCCTGACAGTCGGCCGCTCACGGCGCGTACGATCTCGGTGGATGCCGATGGCACTCTCTATGCAGCTCACGATCGCGGGCTTTTGCGACGGCGCCTCGACGGAAGCTGGTCGAGTGTGCCCGCCGAGTTGTTCGGTTCTTCGCCCGTCTATTCTCTGCTCGTCGAGCGAAGCGGCGAATTGTTGGTGGGCACGCACGAAGGTATCTGGCGCCTTGATGCAGCCCAACATAGCAGCCAGCGTCTCACCAACTCTGGCGTGGCGACGCATCTGGCGGAGGGGGCCACTCGCAGCTTCGCGTTGGTGCAGACTGAACACGACGTAACGCTCCTGACCGTCCAGTCGCACAGTGCGAGCGTCTGCCAGCGTTGGCCCTATCGCGGATTCTCTCTTGCGGTTCGCGACGACACAGCGTGGGTTCAGCAGGAACGGCGCATCTGGCGAGTCGCGCCGGGCCAGCCGGCCGAGCTGGTGTTCTCTTTGGAGCACGGTGATGAGCCCGGAGGGACGCTGCTCGTCGATCGTGACCGCGCGCTCTGGCGCGGGACGGAGCACGGACTATCGATCTACGGTGAACCGGACGCATATGCCTTCACGCGGCGTGATGGAATCGAAGAGCCCTCAGGTCGCTGGCTGAGTCTTGTCGGCAGCCAGTTGTGGTGGGAGACCTGGAGTTGGGGCGTCTACCAGTCGTCGCTGTCTCCGGGTGGATTCACCGTGCCAAAGCGCGCCACATCTGCGAGCAAGCGCTGGTGCGTCGATGACCGCGGTCGCGGTTGGGCTGTCGACGACGGAGCAGTATTGCTGAAGAGCGGCGACAGTACCCAGCGCTTTGCATTCGCTAGAGTCGAAGGACGTAACTGGTGTACTGCTTCGAGCCGTGGAACGGTTGTGCTCCACACCCCTCACGAGGCTCGTGCGTCACTCGCTGTCGTGGACGCTGGAAGCAGCAAGCCACAGCGATTTGATCTGCACTCTAGTCACGGCGCACCGCTCGAGGGTTCGCTGCTGACACACGACGACATCTTTTGGTCGAGCTATGAAGATGGGTCGATCTGCGCAGTACCTCTGGCTGCGCTGCGTGAACGCGATCAACGCTGGCAGTGCAGCCGCCTCGCAGGATCGCCTCCGGCATCGCGCCTGGTCGAGTCGCGAACGGGCGCGATCTGGGCCTCGAGTCCGGACGGCGTATTTCGATGGGACGGTGAACGCTGGTGCAGCATTGCAGCGAGTCTACGGCTGCCCACACAGTTCGCGTGGTTGGCGCCGGGCCGGGACGGCACGATTTGGGTAATGGGAGCTGACATCCTGCACGTGGAGGACCGCCCCGATCTCACGGATGGTTGGTTGGTGCTCGAGCGATACGCAGCGCTGCCCGGTGTGCAGTGGGCTTCCGACCTGATCGAGCTGCCAGACAAGTCGCTGGCGATCAGCTCTGTCCGCGGACTGGTTTATGTGCCCGCCGCTGCGCGGAATTCTGTGTCCCGTGTGCCGCCGGTCGTGCTGACCGACGTGCGCCGCGATGGCCAATCGATGCTGCCCGGCACGCCGGTCGAGCTTCCGCATCGCGCGGCTTTCTTGGAGTTGCAGGTGGCGGCGCCGATCTATGTCGACCGCGGGCCGCTGCGCTTTCGCGCGCGCACGCATGCGGACCAACCCTGGAGCATCGGCAAGGGCCCGACGTTCTCGTTCATCGATCTGCCCTTCGGTCGATATCGCGCGGAAGTCCAGGCGTCGTTGGACGGTGAGCATTGGAGTGAGTCGCCCGTAGTTTTCGATTTCACGGTGGCGCCTCCGTGGTATTTGCAGTGGTGGTCGATCAGCGCAGCGGCGCTATCGCTCATCGCGCTCTTGACGCTTGCCTACAAACTGCGGGTCGCGATGTTCCTGCGGTTGGAACGTCAGCGCGCCCGGATCGCGCGCGATCTGCACGATGAGCTCGGCTCGGGATTGGGCAGCATTGGGATCCTCGCCGGGGTGATGGCAGAGGGCGAGGCGCAGGACCCAACCAAGACTCGCAGTGTGGCGGCGACGATCCTTCAAACCGCCGAGGAGCTTGGCACTGCATTGACCGACATCGCGTGGGCGCTGCGCCCGGGCGAGGCCACTCTTGCTGGACTCGCGCGCCATTTACGTGAGCGCGCTCAACGCCTGGTGACAGCCCACTCTCAACAACTGAAGTTCGAGTTTCAAGATCCGCTGCCAGAACTCGCACTCTCGCTGCCAGTGCGACGCATCTTGTTCTTGATCGGCTGCGAGGCGCTGCACAATGCGGTGCGCCACGCCGAGGCGCAAACGATCACACTGTCGCTGAGAGCCGTCGGCCGGCGCTGGTGTCTGGCTATTCGTGACGATGGACGCGGGCTCGCTTCTACCAGTCAGTCGGCGCTCGGGCACGGCGAGGGCCTCGCTGGCATTCGGCATCGCGCTGCAGAGATCGGCGCGCACTTGGAGATCCACTCTGAGCCCGGTGTGGGAACGAGCGTTGTCGTGACATTCGATCCGGCGGCCGAAGATCGCCCGGTCACTCGAACCACCGATGCCAGTTCCGCCGACTCGCAATCACGCGCTCCCGAGGAAACACCACCATGCTGAAAACCGTGATCATCGAGGATGACCGTCGCTATCGCGAGAGCTTGGTGCAGTTGGTCACACACACGCGCGATTTCGAGTTGATCGCTGACTACGGATCCGCCGAGGCTGCACTCTCTGAAGCCAAGCGGCTGACCGAGACTCAACAAGCGGCCGCTTGGGATTTGGTTCTGATCGACATCGATTTGCCCGGCCTCAACGGGATCGAGGCGACGCGCCGGCTGAGGAGCCTGTTTGCAGAGATCAAGCTCGTGCAATTGACTGTGTTTGAGGACCCGGACACGATTATGGCCGCGATCTGCGCCGGCGCTGATGGGTACCTGCTCAAGCGAACCCCACCCGGTGAGATGCTGGCCCAGTTGCGTTCGGTTGCCGCCGATGGCGCGCCGCTGACCGCGGCGGTAGCGCGCACACTGCTCGCCGTCGTGCGGCGCCAAGATCAGCGCGAGGATCCAGTGTCGCCAGCACGGCTCGACCTGTCCGAACGTGAACGCGATGTTCTGCGCGCGCTGGTCGACGGGCTTTCGTATCAACAGGTTGGTGATCGACTCGCGGTCAGCATCGACACGGTTCGCAGTCATGTCCGCGGGATCTACCGCAAACTCCACGTGCACTCCGTGGCCGAGGCGGTAACTCGTGCGCTGCGTGAGAAGCTGGTTTAGGCGACGTCAGTCAGGGGTTCATCGCGGGGGTCTTGGAGCGCCGGGATCTGCCGCGCATCGAAAGCCGTGGGACGATGCGCTCGACAACAGCACGCAAGCGATGGCGCCTTGGATCACAACCGCCAGGCGCGTTGGCCGCACGATCCCCACGCCGAACGGCTGGCGATTTCGCTGGTGTGCGATCGCTTGATATCAAGCACGTATGGGCGCTGGTGCTTCACGCAGCGTGCCGCAATTGCTCATCAGCGCAGCGCGTTCACAGCAAGGTCGTTGTACCGATCGATGGAGCGACACGGGTCGCGGGGCGTCATCGATGTCAAGCTTTCGTGACGCACAACTCTGCCCGTGAGTCGCGCGAGGCGCGCAGTGCACATCGCGATCGATTTTTTTACGACGCGCTGTCGAATAACTGAGATGAGTAAACCGTCCCCGAATTAGTTCTCACGTGCGCGAAATATATTTCGATTTGAAGAGCACTTTCGATTGTTGTTCGTGTGATTTGTCGGTACATTTGCGCATACATCACGGGTGCAGCGTGTCGCAGTCATTGGTTGGGTCAGCACAACATAAATCGCGTGACGCGTGGCTTGCGGCACTGCAGGCCGATCAAGCGGCGTGTCGATTGGCGACGGCAGCGGTGCGGGTGTTGGTGCCGTTGGCGAAAGTTTGCGCGGCGGTGGTGGCGCGCGAACTGTGGCGCAGCGGCGGGTACTCGTCGTTGCACGATTTCACGCGCGAGCAGTTGGGGCGCAGCAGCCGGTGGTGCGCGAGCATGCGGCGCTGCATCGCGCGCTGATGCAACTACCGGCGTTGCGCAGCGCGGTCACGGGTCAAGACGGTGGCGCGCCGCTGGGTGTGTGCAAGGCGTTGGTCGTGGGCCGCATCGCAACCGACGAGACATTGCCAATGTGGGTGCAGCGCGCGCGAACGCTTTCGGTCGACGAGTTGAAGCAGGCGGTGCGCGGGGCGCGTGAGCAAGGCGCTGGCGATAGTGCCGTTGAGCAGGTGTCGGACGAGACTAGCGATCAGCCGGGCATGTTGTGGGTCACGTCCACGCCGCCCGCGGTGCGCGCCGCGTTCGATAGCGCGCTCGATCTGTATCGACGCATCGAGGGGGGCGAGGCCACGGTGACGTCGTTCATCGAGGCGTTGGTGGCCGAGGAGTACGCGAGCGGCCGGCCCCCGGACGTTTTCCATCAGCCGTTGCGTGCGGTCGAGCCGTCGGCCGCACCGGTTGGAACGCCGTCAGGTAATGAACTGCCTGCCGTGTCGGTGGCGCTCGAGTTGTTGGCCGCACTCGACGATGCGGTTGAGCAGGCGGGCGAAGGATCCGATAGCGACGTGCTCGCGCAATTGCATCGCTTGACGAGTGCCGCCGGCATGGCCGAGCAGTCGCTGGCAGCGCTGTTGATCGAGATGGCCGCTAGCGGTGCGCTTCACGAGCTCGGGTTTGCGAGCATCGGCGCGTATGCTGAAGCGCGCTTGAGCGCATCGCGCACCACCCTCGAAGATCGAGCCCGTGCCGCGCGTGCACTCGCCAAGCGCCCACACCTGCAGCGCGCGTATGCAAGCGGCGCCATCGGCCTCGAGAAGGCGTTGCTCGCCATGCAGATCTTGGGCAAGGGGTATGTCGAGCCCGCGCGCGAGCGCGAATGGGTGGCGCACCTCGAAAGCTGCTCCGTCAAACGCTTGCGCGACGAAAAGCGCGCGTTGCTGTGGGGCAGCGCGGTCGAGGCTGTCGCCGATCGGCCCGCACCGATGAGCGACGAGGCGTGGCTCGCCTCACTGCGCTGCGCCCCTGGCGACACCGCCGCCGCCGTGCAACGGGCAGGGCATGCCGCGTGCGGCGATGGCGTCTTGGTCCCCGTCGTCGGCAGCGTTTTGCGTTTGCGCCTGCCCGTAGCGTTGGCCGAAGAGTTGTCCGGCTGCATCGAGGGCCGACTCAAGTTCCTCGCACTCGACGCCGAAGGCTGCGACTGGGCCTGGCCCAACGGCAGTGACGAGCCCGCGTCATGGCGTGCTGCCCGGACGTTCTCCATCGCCTCGCGCCGAATTCCGGCGTGGGTCGGTTTGCTCGCCATGCTCGAAGAGTTTTGCGTGCGCTACGACGTTGCCGACAAGCGCTCAGCCTCGCATTGCGAGGTATTCGTGCGCGCGCGGCACCGTTGCGAGGCGCCCGGCTGCACCAGCCGCACCGTGGAATGGCACCATCGACGGTACCGCTCGCGCGGGGGCAGCGATCATCACGACAACGGCGACGCGCTGTGCCCCACGCACCACTGACACGGCGAACATGGTGGGTACATGCATGTGCAAGGCGCCACGCCATTGCAGCGCATCTGGCGACTGGGGCCGGAAGGAAACGGCATGTGGTTTCGCAACGAGCGGCGCATTGAGATCGGCGATTCGCCGGAGCCAAGATCTTCATGAGCGCAGCTTCAGGTCGCTCAAGCACAGCCAACAACACGAGGCACCACGGCCTCGTCGCTCACCCGCACGCGACCATCACGCGCCCACACGCTGTTTCAATCTCGGCTGCCAAGTGCAGCGTCACAGAGTTACGCGTCATCGACCGCCGCACCTTCAATCTCCCGGTAATCACAGGCGAGCCGGTCGCATCGTCCCGAAGCAATACCTCCGTCGTCGCCGCCGCGACCCCGCTCACCGATCAACCAGCGCCCCACCCCGTCCTCTCCCAAAAACATGGACGTCCGCGCCCCTTTCGCGTAGCCTCACCCACCTTCCGAGCACGGGCTCGGGTCGTGAGGACCCTGCCGATGTTGGTTTTTCGAGCGCTGTTAGTCACCAGCCTTCTCACCGCACTGTTCAGTTGCTCAACCCCCGCCCCGCCCCCCACCGCTCCCGCACCCCCGCCACCCTCCACCTCTGCGGAGTTCCTGACCGCGATCCGCGCCGCCATTGCGGCCGATGATCTCTCGCCGGCATTGGCCCTCGCCGAGCAAGGTCACCAACGCTTCCCCGACCAACTCGATATTGCCCTCGAACAAGCCAAGCTGCTGTTGCTGTTGGACCGCAGAACCGACGCGCTGACGCTGCTCGAGACGCTGCCAAAAGACGACCCCAACGTGCTCGAGTCTTACGGCTACGCCGAACTCGTCTACGGCGACATCGAAAAAGCTCGCCCACTGCTGCAACGCGCCATCGATCTAACCGCAGCAACCCCAACTCACCCAGCGGCCGCGACCTGTCGCTATCGCATGGGACTGTTGCTCCTGCGCAACGGCGAGAACGCTGCCGCGCTGGAGAGCTTTCTAGCTGCCGAAAAAATCAACCCGCGCCTGACCGATGCGATCTATCACGCCATGGGTGCGGCCGAGCGACTCGGCGATCAACCCGCCGCCGCTGTCGCGCGCGGCGAATTCGGCCGCCTCTACGAAGAACGTCTGATCCAGCAAAACGCCTTCGTCGAGGGCGGGTACGACCCGCGCCGCCCAATCGATCGCGGCGAAAACTTGGAATGGCGCCCCGCCGTCACCGAGACAACCTTCGAACGCGAGTTCCCCGCAGGCGATGGAATCGAGTTTGCGTGTCGCGTGCCCAAAGGCACCGACGCATTTTTTCGCGTCTCGATCAAAGCCGGCCCCGGCGCTGGCCAAACGTTGCTGTCGGGCGTGCATCGCGCAGCACCAAACCTCCCCACACCATGGTTTCCCTATAGCTTCGAGTTACCGCCCGGCATGCCCGGTCAAAAAACTACCGTGCTGTTCGAAGTCCAACACGGTTCACGATGGGCACGCCTGTTGGGCCGCGCCCCAATCGCGGGTGCCGCCTTCAGCGAACCGGGCGTGCTGCACCGCCCAGCAGCCGATACAGCCAACACCCAACCCAACGTACTGCTGATCTCACTCGACACACTGCGCGCCGATAAACTCGGCTGCTACGGTGGACGCACCGGCATCACGCCCGAAATCGATCGGCTCGCTGCCGAGGGTGTGCGCTTTGCGCGCGCAGAATCGGCCAGCAACTGGACGCTCCCCGCGCACTACTCATTGATGACTGGGCTTACCCCCGCGGCACACGGCATCAACCCCTCCACCGACAAGACGCGCGGCTACGTCAACCCGGGCGAGCGCGTCACCGTGCGAGGATCGGGCCGCGAACTGATGCTGGCCGAAGCGTTGGCGCAGGCCGGCTATCGCACCGCCGCGATTACCGAAAACGCATGGGTCCTCGGACGCTTCGGCTTCGATCAAGGATTTCGTTACTATCGCAACGCCAACGTCTTCGGCTTGCCCGCCACACGCGATGCCGTCGTGGCCGACATCAAACAGTTCGCCACGCGCGAGCCCTGGATGTTGTTCCTGCACACCTACACCACACATCAGCCGTATCACGCCCCGAAGGAATTCCGGCTGCGCTATGCCAACCCGGCTCACATCGGCTTCGCCTGGCCCACCGCGCGCGTTCCGGTCGCCGACTATCGCCGCCTGCACCACTTCGTTTTTCCTGCAGCTCCGAGCGATGCGATGGCCTTCAAAGATCTCTACGACGGCCAAGTCGCCTACGTCGACACGCTCGTCGCCGCCGTCATGGAAGCGCTGCGCGAAAAAGGCGCGCTCGACAACACGATCGTCGTCGTCACATCCGATCACGGCGAAGAGTTGTTCGAGCGCGGCGGGTTTGATCACGGCGACACGATGTACGAAGAAGCCACCCACGTACCGCTGATCGTCCGTGCCCCCGGGCGCGTGCCGGCCGGCCAAGTCGTCGCCGCTACCATCAGCCTGACCGATGTCGCCGCCACGATTCTCGACCTCACCGGCATCGCGACATCACACGGTGCAGGACACTCATTGAAACCGCTGTGGACCGGACCGGCCGCCCAGCGGGTCGCCTTCGCCGAATCGATCGGCCGCGAGTCGGACGCGCTGGCCGCCTGTTGGGACGGCACCATGAAGTACATCCGCCGAGAGACAAGTCACGGACGGCTGGAATGGTTGTTCGACTTGCTGTCCGATCCCGGCGAGCAGCGCAACCTCGTGTCGTCGCGCGCTGCCGACCTCGCGCGCCTGCGCGGCCTTTACGACACGCACGCCAAGCAAGCCGAATCGGTCCGCGTCACACTCGGCGCCAGCACTGATGCTCTCACCGAAGAAGACCTCGAGCGGCTGCGCAGCTTAGGGTACGTGCAGTAGCCGCGCCGCCGCGTCAGCGTGTAATCGCGTACTCCCGCTCGCCCCGCTCGTAAACAATGTGCGCTCGCCCCACAAGCAGCGGATCCAACCGGCCGATCGCGTCGACATCTTTCTTGGAATACGGCAGCTTGTGCAACGCGAAGCGCATTGCGTTGAGGCGCGCGCGCTTTTTGCAGTCGGACTTGAGCACCGTCCAAGGGGCATCCGCTGTATCGGTGTGGAAAAACACAGCCTCCTTGGCCTTGGTGTATTCCTTCCACTTGTCCAGTGACGCAAGATCGATCGGCGAGAGCTTCCAATGCTTGAGCGGATCCTTCTGCCGTTCCTCGAAGCGGCGGCGCTGCTCCTCGCGGCTCACCGAGAACCAGAACTTGATCAGGTGCGTGCCGGTGCGGGTGAGGTTGCGCTCGAACTCCGGCGCCTGACGCATGAACTCCTCGTACTCCTCATCGCTGCAAAACCCCATCACCTTCTCGACGCCGGCACGGTTGTACCAGGAACGGTCGAACATCACGATCTCGCCGCGCGTCGGCAGGTGCTCTACATAGCGCTGGAAATACCATTGCCCGCGTTCGTACTCGGTGGGTTTGTCGAGCGCGACCACGCGAGAGCCGCGCGGATTGAGGTGCTCCATGAACCGCTTGATCGTGCCGCCCTTGCCTGCCGCGTCGCGCCCTTCGAACAGGATCACCAGTTTCTGACCCGTCTCGCGCACCCACGCCTGCATCTTGAGCAACTCCACCTGCAACGCGTACTTCTGCTTGTTGTAGGCCTTGCGCGAGAGGCGATTGCGATACGGATACCCACCTTCGCGCCAATCGCCCGAAAGTTCTTCATCCGGGTCGAGCTGCTCGGCCTCGGCGGTAGCATCGCGTTCGGAGGCCTCATTCTCGCGTTCGATCGCGCGCTGTGAGGCGTAGTGCGAGACGAGCAGTGTTTGCAACAGCGATTCGACGCCCGGTGCATCCCCTTTGCCTGCTGCTGTCAGGATCTCTCGAACCACCGCGGCATCTGACGTCCCCGCCACCTCGATCGCCGCGGCAATTCTGCGGGTATCGATGCCGCCTTCCGTGCGGGCCGGTACATCGGCGAGAGCCACTGCAGTGTCGGACGGCGCGCTGTTGGTGTGCTTGGAAGCGGCTTCGAGTTTCTTCGGCATTGGGCCTGCCCTTTCAACGTGATCCTGTTGTGACGGTCGAGTGAATTACTCGGAGAACATATTTCCCGACACGCAGGCGCGTCATCGGATATATCCAGCGAATTTTCGATCGCACTGTTTCAGAAGAGCACACATCGACACAATGGTGGGCGCCTGCACTCGCCTGGTTGCCACGCCCGCGATACCCTACCGCGGTCACGCCCGAGGGAGCACGACATGTTCAAGCAGGCCATCACCCGCACACCGTGCCGTGCACTGATCAATGGCATCTCCACGTCCGGTCTGGGCACGCCGATCTATGAGCAATCGCTCGAACAGCACCACGCCTACGTTCGTGCGCTGCAAGCCTGCGGCCTGGACGTCACCGTCCTGCCGCCAGCCGAAGACTTTCCCGATTCCGTGTTCGTCGAGGACGCAGCCCTCTGCACGCGCTACTTCGCCGTGATCACCCGCCCCGGCGCCAGCAGCCGTCGCGGCGAAGCCGAACTGATCGCGCCGGCGCTGCAACGTTTCTACAAGGTCGTCGAACGGATCGTCGAACCAGGCACATTGGACGCTGGCGACGTGATGATGGCCGGCAGCCACTACTACATCGGCAACTCGGCCCGCACCAATCAAGACGGCGCGCGCCAACTCATCGCGATCCTCAACAAGCACGGCCTGACCGGCTCGATCATCGAGATGCCGTCCGATGTGCTGCACCTGAAGACCGGCCTGGCCTACCTCGAAAACAACCACCTGCTCGCGGCTGGAGCGTTCGTGACCATGCCGGAGTTCGCGCGGTACAACGTGATCGAGGTTCCGTGGAACGAAAGCTACGCCGCCAACTGCATCTGGATCAACGATGCGGTGGTCATGCCTGCCGGCTACCCAACGACGCGCGAGAACATCGCCGCGTTGGGGTACAAGGTGATCGAAGTCGAGACCTCCGAATATCGCAAGCTCGACGGCGGGGTCAGTTGCCTCTCGCTGCGCTTCTAGAATCCGCCCGCGCCCGGTCAAGCGCATCGCGCTCGAAATGCGATCAGAATCGGCGCCTCTTCTTTCAGGGTCGCACGCCGTGACGCGGCGGTGCCCAACAGGTGCTCGATGAACCGTCCCACGCGATCGCCCCAGAACAACGATCCCAACTCCGAGCGTTTCCCCGCACGACGGCTCGAGCGTGAGTTCGGCCGGCCGAGCCACGATTGGACGATCGACGAGTTGGTGGAACTGGTCGTCACGCAGCGGCTGCGTGTGATCAGCCTAATGCACGTCGGCAGCGACGGCTGGCTCAAGACGCTCGACTTCGTCCCGCGCTCCGAACAACACCTGCGCGATGTGCTCGAAGGGGGCGAGCGCGCCGATGGTTCCTCGATCTTCGCCGGCACCGGAATTCGACCGGGCGCCTCCGACATTCTGTTGCGGCCGCGCATCAGCTCGGCGTTTCTCGATCCATTCTCACAGCAATCGGCATTGGCACTGCTTTGCAGTCATGCCGGACGCGACGGCGCGCCACTCCCCGAATCGCCCGACACGATCGTGCGCGCCGCCTACACGCGCGTCGAGCGCGACCTCGGTCTATCGCTGTGGGCGCTGGGCGAGGTCGAGTACTTCCTCGGCAAACGCGCGCTCGAGGAAGACGATTACGGCACCGCAGAGCGCGGCTATCACGCTTCGTCGCCGTTCGTCTTCGGAGAAACGTTGCGGCGCGAGGCGCTGGCGTTGTTGGCCGAGATCGGTGTGCCGATCAAGTACGGCCACAGCGAGGTTGGGTACATTCCCGCCGGAACGGGCGAGGACACCATTTGGGAGCAGCACGAGATCGAGATGTCACTCGCGCCGTTGCCCGATGCCGCCGACCACGTGGTGCTGACGCAGTGGGTGTTGCGCAACCTGGCGCACAAGAGCGGCATGCGCTGCAGCTTCAGTCCGATCATGCGCAAGGGGCACGCGGGATCGGGCTTGCATGTGCATCTCTCGCCGCGACGCGGTGAACAACATCGCGGCGGGCGCACCGCCGATGGCGCATTGCACGACGAAGCCAAGTGGCTGATCGCCGGCTTGGTTTCTTACGGCGCCACGCTGATGGTTTTCGGCAATCGCGTCGAAGGCTCGTTCCTGCGGCTTTCGCAGGGCAAGGAGGCGCCGACCGCTATCGCTTGGGGCGAGTTCGATCGCCTCGCGCTGGTGCGCTTGCCGATTACTGCCACCGCCCCCGATGGACGCGCGATCAGTCCGCCCACGATCGAGCTGCGGCTGCCCGACGGCTCGGCGCATCCGCACCTGCTGCTGGCCGGAATCGCGCAGTCGTTGATCGCCGGACGCAGCGTGCCAGACGTCGATGGCTTGCTGGCGGCAACCGCAAGCGCCGTCGTCCGCACCGATCCCACGCATGCACCGCGCTTGCCCCGCAACCCGCACGATGTCGCCGATGCCTTATCGGCCACGCGCAGCATGCTCGAAGCGGGCGAAGTGTTTTCTTCTGCGCTCATCGATCGGCTGCTCGATGCGCTGCGCCGCTAACGCGACACTCGACTAGGCGGATCCACCGGGACCGAACGGTTCGATGCCGAAGGGGCCGTACAGGCTCCATTCGTCGATACCGGTCCAGTGCTGCATGCCCGCCTTCTTGGCCGAAGGTTGCGACAACGTCGGCTGAAAGAGGGCGAGTTGTTTGTCGAAGTGAGGCTCCCACGGAAAGTTGCCGGCATCGTCGGGCCAGTAGCACTGCAGTGCCGGCACGACTCTTTGGCGATAGAACCATTGCGAGACCGACATCACCTTGCGTTGCCAATGCGGTTGCACCGCGCCGAACGCAGCAGGCAACGTGTCGTCTTCCCAGAAACGCGCGAGTCGCGTGCCGCTGGCGAACGGTGAGCGTCCCGCGCGCTGAAGCGCGCCGAGCGCGTTGATCGCCGCCGCCATTTGATTGGGATGCAGACCGAAGATCACCAGCTCGGGCACGCGTAGTGTTTCGTACAGTCCGGTCGAGTACGCATAGGTGGGAGGCATCATGGGAGCCGAAACACTGGTGATGTGCCAGCCGAAATGCTGGATGTCGAAGTGGACTTTGGGGCCCATCGGGTGCTGCTCTGGGTCCGGCCAAAACTTGCGATCCATCGTGCCTCCCTGTGTCGCGCGTTTTCGACGACCAAACAAAGGGTCGCATCACGTGACGCGCCCAGCCGCAGCACAAATCGCTCGGGGTTTCGGCTGCGGGAAGGCACCCGCGGTTGCCCGCTTGGTCGCGCCCCCGCACAATCGCGCCCGATGAATGAATCCCGGTCGTTGGTCGTTCCTGAGGGCAGCCGCGCCACCGTCACTGGTTTGGTGCGCGAAATGCTCGAAATCTCTCACTCCCGCGCCAAGACCTTGGTCGCCGCCGGCCTTTGCCGCGTCAATGGTGCCGCCGTGGTCGACCCTGCCCTACGGCCCGATCCGGGGTCGAAGGTCGCGGTCATGGAATCGACCGGCGGCGTGCCCGCCGCGCCGAAGCGCACGCTGTCCGGCCCGGGCTTTCGTGTGGTTCACCTGGACAAGCACCTGATCGTCGTCGACAAAGCTCAAATGGTGTTGACCATCCCGGTTCCCGAAGACGATCCCAACGACCCGTCCTTGGTGGCGCGCGTCAGCGCCGCACTCGCCGTCGCCGGCCACAAAGAGATTCGTCTTTGGGTGGTGCATCGCATCGATCGCGAAACGTCGGGGCTGGTGTTGTTCGCACGCTCACCGCGCGCCTGGGAGCGGTTGCGCGAGCAGTTCCGCGCACGCACCCCGCTGCGCGAGTACATCGCATGGACCGAAGGTGTTCCGTCGCCGCCCAAGGGCCGCTTGAATCACCGGCTGCACGAAGACGAAAAGAGCAAACGCGTGATGGCCGTCAACCCGCGCCAACCGGGCAAGGACGCCGAGCTTTCGTACGCGGTAGAAGAATTGCGCGAAGGAAAGACACCACGAGCGCGCGTGCGCGTGCGGCTGACCACTGGGCGCCGCAATCAAATTCGCGTGCAGTTTTCGGCCAAGGGTTGGCCGTTGCTCGGCGATCGTTTTTATGGCGCACGCGATCGTGGCTGCGGCCGCACGGCGCTGCATGCCGCGCGGTTGGGATTCAATCATCCCGTCACCAATGCACCGCTGGTTTTCGAAAGTCCGCTGCCTGTCGATTTGAAGGCGCTCGATCGGGAGTTGTTCGCCAAGGTGCAAGGTCCGGGATCGCAAAAAGGCGCGAAGCCAAATCCGGCCCGCCCGCCGCGCGCCAAAGATCTGCGCAAGCAAGAGCAACGCAGCCACTCGCGACGCGATGAAAGGCTGCGCACCAAACCTGTGGACCAAGAAGCCGAAAACCTCGAGTCGCCACGCACCGAGCCGGACGACAAGTCCTCGCGCCGGACGTCACCACCCAAGACCTCGACGAGCAAGAGTTCCGTTCGCCCGTCGTCGCCGGCAAAACCAATCAAACGCAAAGCCGCAGCGCGCGAACAGATGCCAGCGGCGCGGCCGGTATCAGCCGCGCGCAAGACCGCCGCAACGAAACGATTCAAACCCCGAACAAAGCGTTGATCGCTCCCGGTTCACCACTGCGCTTGATACCGCGCGCCGGTGTGCTGGATAGGTGCTCCAACAGCCACAACGACTCGATGGCCGCGTCTTTGTGTCCCGCTTGGGCAGCCCAGCCGGCGGCGCTGTGCATCACACCAGGCTGCGCGCGCATGGTGGAGAGCAGCGCGGTTTGCAGCTTCAAAATAGCCGCCGCTGCCTTTTTCCCCGCTTCCACCCCTGGCTGGTGATAAGCGTTGACATTCACCAAGCTGGCGTAAAAACCAACGCTGCGTTCGAACAACGCGATCAGCGCACCCAACGATGTGGCGTTGACCTCGGGCATGGTAATCGTCAAGCAGGCGCGGCCGTTGTCCATCAGGGCGCGCCGCGTTCCCAACAGAAACGACAACAAGTAATCACCGCAGGTCACCTCCGGCTCCACCTCGCGTGCTTGCGCTCCATTGCGATCGTGCAGTGCCGCAATGAACGTGACGAAGAAGTCGTTGGTTCCGTCGCGCAACTGCTGTACGTAGGCGTGTTGATCGGTCGACCCTTTGTTGCCGTACACGGCGATCCCTTGATGCACCGTCTTGCCGTCGAGATCTTGCGCTTTCCCCAGCGATTCCATCACCAACTGCTGCAGATAACGCGACATCAACAGCAGCCGGTCGCGATACGGCAGCACCACCATGGCCTTCTCACCACGGCCGCGCGTCGCCGAATGCCACGCCAGCGCCACGCGTGCCGCCGGATTGTTGGCCACATCGGGCGTTCGCGTGGCAGTGTCCATGCGACGCGCCCCTTCCAAAAAGCCGTCGACGTCGTGTCCTAACAAACTCATCGTGACCAAACCGACCGCCGAGGTTTGCGACGTCCGTCCTCCGACCCAATCCCACATCGGGAAGATCTCGAGCCAGCCCTCGCGTTTGGCGACCGACTCCAGCGCACTGCCCTCTCCCGTGATCGCCACCATCTGTTTGGCGTGATCACAGCCCAAGCCCTTCAGTTGCGCCGCGGCCTCCAGCATTCCGTTGCGCGTTTCGGGCGTGCCGCCCGACTTCGAGACCACCACCACGATCGTCTCGCGAAGCCTGTCGCCCAAGCGTGCGAAGGCACGCGCTAACCCTTCGGGGTCGGTGTTGTCGAGAAACTCGATGCTCAACGGGTCGGTAGGGTTGGCCAAGCAATCGGTGGCCAATTGCGGCCCGAGTGCCGACCCGCCGATGCCAATGTGCAACACGTGCGTGAAGCGCGCGCCGGGCCGCGGGCCGATTTGGCCGCCGCGCACCGCCGCCCCGAAGGCCTTCAAGCGCGCCAGCGTGGTCTCGATCGCGGTTTTCAGTTCGGGGCGCGGGGCCAACGAGGCGTCGCGGAGCCAGTAGTGCCCCACCATTCGCTGCTCGTCGGGGTTGGCAATCGCGCCGGCTTCCAACTGCTTCATCGCTGCGAAAACACCTGGGAACTTGGCCACAAGGGCCGCTTCATCGGCAGCGGCTGCCGGTATTCCCGAGAAATCGAGCTGAAATCCCAGCCCCTGAACGCTGATCAACGGCGGTAGCACGGTGTGACTCATCTCGATCTCCTCGACGGCCCGTGCCGCCAGCGTTCTGGATGATATCGGTTGAACGACTCTGGACTAAAGGGGCTCCTACGGCGAGCCGATACAACCTTCGGAGGGCGCACGCCGATGCCTGTTGTGATGAACAAACCGCACTGCCTGTTACTGCGCGACGAGCGGATCGACGACTTCAATCG
>JANNUT010000007.1:0-108219 GCA_031395565.1 Acidobacteriota bacterium
GAGCACAATTTTCCGAAGGACGCTCCGCTACGACCGCTGTTTCTTGCTGACAGGGAGGCGGGGGCGAAGCCGGACTGGACCTACAACATGCTGCTGAGGCACGGCGTCCGTGCGTGCTTGGAATATGCAAAGAGCTTCGACCTGAAGCGCGCGCGGTCACTGTCCAACCCGGACCTGGCTCCGCACCTCGAGTTCGTAGATCTTGGAGCGCACGGTTATGCGAAGGTCCAATTGTCGGCCGATGAGATGCGCACCGAGTTCGTCTGCATTCCGCGCCCCATTGCGCGCAGCGAAAAACCGGACGGCGGGCCAATCAGGTATCGGGTATTACACACTGCTGCACTGTGGAAGAGCGGAGAGCACCCGCGGCTCAAGACATCGGTTCTCGAAGGCGACGCTGAACTGTCGATTTGATTGACTCACGGCGCTCGTTCCCATAGCGGCTGGAAAGGCTGCGGATGGAACTTGCGACCAAGGACCTGCGGCTAGCGTGCGAACTTGCGGCGGTCAGTGGGGCCTCTCTCCCGGTGGTCGAATGCGCGCTCCAGGCGTACAAGGACGGTGAATCCGCGGGGCTCGGCGGTGAGTCTCTTCACGCCGTCGCCAAACTGTTCGAGCGGCAAGCCGGGTGTGATCTTCGGTGAGGGCGGTATCGAATCAACGAAGAGACCGCGGAGGAGCGCGCTATGTCCGATCCAAAGTCAACAATTGCCAAGAAGCCCTATGAGAAGCCTCGGCTGCTCTTCGTCGAGAGGATCGAGACGCGCGCTATCGAATGCGTCAAGAGCGATGCCACCTCCTGCTCCGAGGGACCGGTTCAGAGTTGATTCGGTGCGCTGTTTGGGCTGGCGGAGTACGAGCATAGGAAGTTGCTCAAGGGAATCACTCCGATGGCCGACAGGTCGTTGGTGTTGGTTCCTGCAATCTTGGAGGCGGGGGATTCTTGAGTGCGCGTTGGTGGGCTCGTCGCTGCGATTGTGCTCGCGCTCTCACAGACCGCTTGCGACCGGACCAACTATTCGAACGATCGCGCTCGCGAGAAACCGGCCTTACTGTTCGCTTCAACACCCGAGCCAGGCGCGACCCATCGTGAGGCCCTGCTTTAATCGCCTTTCCGCAGCAATCCAATTGCAAAGGCCGAGGTCGACAAGATGGGGGGGGGAATTGGCCAGTCAAAATCCGAGTTGGCTGGTTTGAAGAAGCGGCCCGAGCGTTTCCCCTCGCACGAATGATTCAATCGGATCCACCGAGGGGATGGCAGCTCGAAGACGGAGGTCGACAGTCTCCTGGAACGAACCTCTTCCATGAGCTCCACCATATCTTTTCCGAGGAATATGATGAAGAGCGCTGTGTGAAGTCGGAGAACTCGCTCGCGGCGGGCTGGGGTGAAGCGTCAACCCGCAAGAACCACGCCGATGGTTTTTCATTCTTCAACCGAGGCGGGGTGAACTCGATCATCCCGGCCCCTAAGTAAAGGACTACCAGCATGCTCGCAAGAACGATCTTCACTGCCGCTGCCGTGGGCCTCGTTGGATGGAACCTGTGTCATGCAGAACCTCCGGCTTCCGCCCGCCCGCTACTCGACAAATCATTCAATCGCCTCTCAGTGTGCGGAAGATCCAGCCTGATGCACACAAACGGGGTGCTGCACCCCGAGACGCTCGAGAAAATGTGCGCAAACGAACAGGCAGACTTCCTCTTTCAGGCGAGCGGGATTTCCACCGCTTTGGCGGAACGAGTCCTCAAGGTAGCTATCACCAATTCCGAGGTGGTTCAGAGAGAGCAACAAACACCGATCAAGGCAATCGTTCGGGTTGATTTGATCCCAGTCGGCAGTGAAAAACTCTACGTGATGGAGTCTGGCGATATCTGGCTAGGAGAGACGACGATTCGACCACACGATCGGAGTTGGTTTGCGAAGTTACTCAGTTCGCTTTGCTATCTGATGCAGTGAACCGCCCCGGTTGCTCGGAGGCCCGCGCTACTCCTGAGCACCCGACACCACGTGCAGGATTCTGCAGTGCCTCAAGCCCCGCCGGTGTGTCGTTCGTTCAGAACCACCCGTACGACTCGAGCAAAGTGATCGTCTACACCGCGCCAGAAGGTGACGAGGTTGCGGTGTACACGCGGGGCACGGCCCGATTGACCGATGGCCAAGCGACCGTGCTTCTGGGCGAGACCTTCCCGCTGGTCAGCAACCCCGAGGTCGGCATAACCGCTTACGTGACGCCGCTCGACGAGCGTTCGCACTCGGCCGCCAGTTCACATCTCGTAGGAATTGCTGCCGCGAGCAGCTCGGGTGAGGGCCACGTCGTGGTAGCCGTGTCGGGCCTGACGTCGACGAGCGACGAAAAAAGGAGCCGCAGGGCACGTTGCCCTGCGGCTGACGTCTGTCGCGTGTGAAAACGCCGCGTTACTTGGCGTCGTAGGTCAACTTCGAGACCGTGATGACTTGTTTGCCGTCATGCTCGCCGACCACGCCCGTCACCGATCCTTGCTTGACGTCCTGACACACGTCGGTGTGATACTGCTTGTGACTGGCTTCGTCGAACAAGTAGATCGCCTTCTTCTCGCCAGCCGTCACTCGAATGGCTGTGGCGCACTCCTTGGTGACCGAGAAGGCGCACTTGGCGCACCCGATCTCTCCAGTGAGCGTCACTTCTTTGGATAAGTCAGCCGCAATCGCCATCGCCGCGAACGCCAGCAACCCTGCGCAGAAACAGCCTCCTATCAGACCTCATTCGTCTGACGGCGAATCACCCATTTCGCCACCTCCAGCACCGGCACCACGGTGAACGACAGGACCGCAACGATGAGCCACTCTTGCGCGGTCATGGCGTACGTGCCGAATGCGCCCTGCAAGAACGGCACGTAGACGACCAGCACCAACAGCAGCAGCTCCCACAGCACGGCGCGGTTGAGCCACTTGTTGGCGAACGGCCGAGCGAGTACCGAACGCCGATCGGAGCGGAAGTTGTACGCGTTGAAGAACTGGATCAGCACCAGCGAGACGAAGGTGATCGTCATCGCCTGTTGCAGACTGCGACCGGTGGCGGTCGCCCAGATGAACACCCCCAGGTTGATCAGCATCGACCACAGCCCACTCAGCACCATCAGCGAGACGACGGACCGCGTGAAGACGCCAGTCTGCGGGTTGCGCGGCGGGCGGCGCATCAAGTCCTCTTCAGGCGGATCGACGGCCAGCGCCAGTGCCGGCAGGCCGTCAGTGGCCAGATTGACGTACAAAATCTGCACCGCGCTCAGCGGCAGCGGCAGCCCCAGCAGTGAGGCGCTCGTCATCAATCCGATTTCGCCGATGTTGGACGACAGCAGGTACATCAAGTACTTCTTGATGTTGCCGAACACGCCGCGCCCCTCTTCCACCGCTGCGACGATCGACGCGAAGTTATCGTCGGTCAGCATCATGGAGGACGCCTCCTTGGTTACGTCGGTGCCGGTGATGCCCATGGCAATGCCGATGTCGGCTTTCTTCAGCGCGGGTGCGTCGTTGACGCCGTCGCCCGTCATCGCAACCAGGTGGCCCTTTTGCTGAAAGCCTGTGACCACGCGCAGCTTGTGTGCCGGGGAGACGCGCGCATACACCTCGATGCTCTCGACTTCGCGGTTGAAGACCTCATCGCTCATCGCTTCCAGTTCGGCTCCTGTCACCACCCGCCCCGTCTGCAACAAGCCCAGCTCGCGAGCGATGGCGCG
Organism: Acidobacteriota bacterium; assembly: GCA_031395565.1. Classification (GTDB taxonomy): domain Bacteria; phylum Acidobacteriota; class Polarisedimenticolia; order J045; family J045; genus JANNUT01. Next base: position 3,715 of record JANNUT010000007.1, read on the forward strand.
TGCCGTCACCGGATGATCGCCGGTGATCATCACTGCTTTGATACCCGCCATGCGGCACGTTTCGATCGCCGCCTTGGCCTCTGGGCGCGGCGGATCGATCATGCCGATCAAGCCGAGGAACGTCATGTCGCGCTCGGCGGTGTCGGCGGTGGCGTTTGGTTTGCTCGCCACCGCCAGCACGCGCAGCGCCTGGCCCGCCATCTGCTGCGCGATGTCGAGAATCGTCTTCCGGCCGGCTTCGTCCAATCGCAGTTCGCCCGTTTCCGTCCACTGCCGCACGCATGATTCCAGGATCACCTCGGGCGCGCCTTTGGCGCAGGCCAGCACGCTGCCGCGGACCGTGTGCAGTGTCGTCATGCGCTTGCTTTCCGACGTGAACGGAATTTCGTGAACGCGCGGAAATTCCAAGTCGAGTTCGGCCTTGTGCAGACCAGCCTTGGCCGCCGCGACAACGAGTGCACCTTCGGTGGGGTCGCCTTTGAGTTGCCAACTACGATCGGCTTCGCTGTAGACCAGATGCGAATCGGACGAGAGTGTGGCGGCGCGCAGCAAGGCGATCACTGCTTCCGGCGGTTCGACGATCGCGCCGCCTCGCGAGAACTGGCCGCGCGGCTCGTACCCCGCCCCTGACACTTCCACCAGCTCTCCGCCCGCAAAAATCTGGCGCGCGGTCATCTCGTTCTTCGTCAGCGTTCCGGTCTTGTCGGACCCAATCACGGAGACGCTGCCCAGCGTTTCCACCGCAGGCAAACGCCGGATCAACGCATGGCGCTTCACCATGCGCTGCACGCCGATCGCCAGCGAGATCGTGACGACCGCCGGCAGAGCTTCCGGCACCACAGCGACCGCCAGCGCAACGCCGAAGATCAACATCTCCAGGAATGGCTGACCGCGCAGCAAGCCCAGGCCAACGATCACGGCCACGATGACGAGCGCCGCGCGCGCCAGGACCTGCCCCAGTCGATCGAGATTCTGCTGCAACGGCGTCTTGTTCGATTCGATGGTTTGCAGTAGCTGCGCAATCTGGCCGAACTCGGTGCGCATGCCGGTGGCGACGACGAGTGCGCACCCGCGGCCGTAAGTGGCAGCGGTTCCCGCGTACACCATGTTCTTCCGATCGGCGACCGCGTGTTCTCCAGCGGCCAGCGCGGCGACGCTTTTCCCGATCGGCATCGACTCGCCGGTCAATGCCGCTTCGTCGACCCGCAAGTTGATTGCTTCGATCAGACGCGCATCGGCCGGAACTCTGTCGCCCGCACTCAGAAGAATTACGTCACCAGGCACGAGCTCGCGCGCAGGGATGTCCAGTTCGTCGCCACCGCGCAGCACCGTGGCGGTAGGAGCCGCCATTTCGCGGAGTGCTTCGATGGCGCGTTCGGCGCGATATTCCTGCACGAACCCCAGCAGTACCGCGAACAACACGATGACGCCGATGACGATCGCTTCGACGCCGTGCCCAAGCACAGCCGATAGTGCGACGGCCGACAACAGAATCACGATCAGGACGTTCTTGAACTGTTCCAGCAGCAGCGCCCACGGCGAGATGCGCTGCGCCGCTTGCAGTTCGTTGAGGCCGAACTCCGTCAGCCGCCGCGCTGCTTCAGCGGGATCCAGACCATGCAGCAGATGCGTGTGCAGTTGCTCGGCGATACGCGCCGGCTCCAGCGTGTGCCATGCCGTGGCGGCATGAACGACACCTGTTGCGGGTTGGTGCTCGATCCGTGGCAGTGATTCCTTCATCAATCGCCTTTCATGATTGTGCTCGGCCGATCGGATGGCGGAGCGGAGCCAATGTCCTTCGAGGATGCGGGGGGGATTCTGGTTCATCTCCGACTCAAAGTGATAATCGGAAAGATCAACCTGTTGCCGGTCGTCCGGGGGGCGCCCCACCCCGCGTGGATCGGATCAACCGGATGCCGGCGCTGATCGACGAACGTCATGACGACCGCCCTGCGGATCGACGGCGACCACAGGGGTTCTCTGGCCGGTGGCAGGAGTGGCAGTGAAGGTGGCGGTCTCCCTCCAAGCGATGGGGATCGCCTCGGCGGTCCCGCGTTCCGGTCCGTTTCCATCGCCGGGGGCGCTGCGCGCGGTGATCTTGGCTTGGAGCGTCGTGTCGTTCTTGATCGCGCTACGGATCTTTCACTGGACTTGATACGCGACTCGAATCAACGTGCCTGTGCTTTTGTCAGTCGATCAGCGGAACTCACTCGACTTCGCAGAACCCTGCTCGGTTTGCCTATTCGCTCCCGCACCGAGCAGTTCGTGCTCGTAGAGCATCGTGCCGTCGAACAGGGCGCGCGACGCGCGGTACGCGATGCGCGCATCGAGCGCGGTGTGCACCGGGCATGACCTAAGGGCCCGCTCGGCGTAGGGCGGGAAAGAGCGGACGCGCCGCTTCCACACGTCGTCGAGGCTCTTGATCTCGAACTCGGCGAGCGAGCCCTGCACGTCGAGGTGGGCGTCCCATCGTGCTCGCGAACGGTCTTCGTGCGCCGGCGCTTCCTCTCGCCTTGCGACGAGCAACCAGTCTCCCTGCGTGCCGCGATACGCCTCGACGGACGGGAATACGGTGCGGAGCGTCGCGACCACCTGACAGAACGACGGAGCATCGACCTCGTACAGGTGAATCCACTGCAACAGGATTCCGCCCGGCGCGAGGCGTGCTTCGAGCGCGCGGAAGAACTCGACCGTGAAGAGCAGGTCGCTGCCGCCGACCCAGAGATTACTCGGCTCGGAGATGATGACGTCCCACGGCTCCCCCGCGGCGCGGACGTAGAAGCGCGCGTCGCCGATGTGCACCCTCAGCCGCGGATCGTTGTGGACGGCCCGCGTCTGCGCACCGAACAGCGGCAGCGTGCGCGCGACGCTCGGCGAGACCTCCACCATGTCGAGCGTTTGAAGTTCGGGCCAGAGCGTCAGCTCCCCGGCGGTGACCCCCGTGCCTTGGCCGATGACGAGCACACGCCGGGCGTCGTGGGCCAGCAGCATCGGCAAATGCGCCGCCAACCGGAGGGTCTCGCGATCGAGCAGCGTGTTGGAGTCCGACTTGCCGTTGATGTAGATCTCTAGCGGTCGCGGTGCCGGCAGGTCCCACGCGGGGACCTCCATCACGGCGACCGAATCGAGCGGCCCGTCTTCGCGGTGAACGATGTTCCGGTTGAGCATCCGCGCGGCGTGGAACGCACTCGGGCCAAGGTGGCTCGCCTTCGTTTCGGATCGCATCCGGTAGGTGCAGAGGACCAGTCGATTCGGCTCGTAGCCCGGGATGAAAACCGCAGCGGCGAGGCACGCGGCGACGAGGATCGTCGAGACAGCGCGCGCGCCGCCTCGTGGTGCGGCGATGTACGCCATCACTCCTGCGATCATCGGCGCGACCAGCAACACGCGCGGCAGGTCGGTCACGTAGTACAGGAGCAGGCCGCCAGCGAGGCTGCCGAGAAGACATCCCAGAGCGTTCCACGCGAACAGCCTGCCCGACGTGCGCCCCGCGCCGGAAAGCGTCGGATCGTGCGCGGCGAACGCGAGTGGCAGGATCGCGCCGAGCGGTGCAGCGGCGATCAGCACGAGAGCCAACAGCGCAAGCCCGGCGAGAACGTGAAAAGTCGTGAAGCCGCCCCCTTCTTTCAGGACTTCGAGCCGCAGGATGTGCGCGAGCCACGGCCACTTGTCGTAGGTCGGGAAGAGCAGCAGCCACGCGACGCCCGAGGCAAGACACGCGGCCCAGAGCGCATAAGTCGAAATCTCGCGACGCCGCGCGACGATGAAACTCCCCGTCGCGATCGCTGCGACGAACACGGCGACGGTCAGTCCGAAGACGAACGGCGTCCCCCCGAGAACGAGGCCCAAGAGGCGAATCAGCGCGTTCTCGTGCGCCATCGTGGCTGCACCCGAGAGCAGCGCGAGTGAGGCGAGCGCCATCGAACCGAGGAATGCGCGATCGGTGCGGGGAGAGACTTCGTCAGTCTCGAGCCCTGCGTCACGAGCGGTCTCGGTCACGCGCGCGTCGCGCCGTGCTCGCACGAAAAGAAAGAGCAGCGCGGCGGCACCGATGTTCAACGTTGCGGCCAGTCGCACGGTCCCATGCGGCCCCCACGCGGGCAAAAGCACGAACGCCGCTGCCAGCGCCCCCGCGACCGCACCGAGCGTGTTCCATCCGTAGACGAGCGCGTGCGTCGCTGAAAGTCCGGTACGCGACACGGCGAGACCGCGCGTCATCAGCGGCATCGTCGCACCCATCAACAGGGCGGGGATGGCTACGAGCGAAACGGCAGCACCCAGACTGCCGAAGACCAGTCCGAACGGGGGCTCGAAGCTCCACGATCGCGAGACGCGCTCGACCGCCGCGAAGGTCCAGGGGAAGCTCATCCCCCAGACCCCAATGGCCAACTCGAGCCAGGCATACATCGCGAGTGGCCGCGCGGTACGTGCCGACAGTTCGCCGCAGAGAGCGTACCCGAGCGACAGTCCGCCGAGAAAGACCGCGAGCGTCACCGCGGTGGCGGCGTGGTCGACGCCGACGATCACCGCGAGGTGCCGTTGCCACGCTACTTCGTGGGCCAGGCCCGCGGCTCCGGTGGCGAACAGGACCAACACAGCCGGCACACCGAACCAGCGTCTCCCGGGGCGCGCCACGCGCACCGCACTCCCTGGTCGATCGGTCCCGTCCGCACTTCCGCTTGACACTTGAGAGCGCCCTCGGTACATAGGCCTGCGAACGACTCATTCTATAGAGGAGGTTTTCCCATGTTCCCCAAGATTCGTAGCCTCCTCGTACTTACGGGCGCACTCGCGCTGGTGTGGTTGGCCGGCGCGCGGCCCGCGCAGGCCCAACAGCAGATCGTGCTCGACATCCCGGGCGTGCAGGGTGAGTCGACCCTCGTCGGTTTCGAAAACCAGATCATCGTGCTCAACGCCTCGCTCGTCGCAGCCAATCCGGCCTGCGCGAAGAGCGGGCTGACCGTGAGCGAGGTGGCGTTCACCAAGCGCTCCGACAAGGCCTCGGTCGATCTCTTCACGGCGGTTCGCGACCGCACGGTCTACCCGACGATCACGTTTCGATTCATAGTCTCGAACGGGGGCTCGGGCTGGATCGCGTACCAGAGGTTCGAATTGACGAACGCGATCTTCTCGTCGTCAGCGGCGGCGGGATCGAGCGGCGACACCAGGAACGTCGAGTCGTGGACAGTGTCGTTCTCGCAGTTGGTGGTGACCTACACGTTCATCGACGCCAATGGGAAACCGGGCGCCACCGAAACGATGACAATGATTCCGTCGGTCTGCCCCGGCTCCTGAGGCCGCGGCGGTGAGCGCGCGCAGCAGTCAGCGGAATTCCGCCTTCGCGTGCGCTGCGCTCGCGGGTGCGCTCGGTCTCGGACTCGTGATCGCATCCGACGCTCATGGCGCGGACCCCTGGGATCGTCCCGAGGACCAACCGACCGCGCACGAACTCCAGCTCGCGCGCACGATGTTCGAACTGTCGCGCGCGTACCAGCTCTCGCGAGGCCCTTCCGCCAGTCCCGTTCCACCCGCGCTCGACTCCTACGGGCCGCGCGTCGTCGTCGAGGACGGTCCGACGATGCTGGCGCGCATCACCGGGCGCCGACCTACGTCGCCGGAACAAGAAGCCACCATGCCCTCGGCCGAGCAGCTCTTCATTCGCGGGATCGCGGCCGGCTACACGCGGCTGACCAACGGCATCGGATGCTGTCCGTGCCTCACAGCCCTTGACTGCAGCGACCAGGTCTACTGCAACGGCGCCGAGACCTGCCAGAACAGCATCTGCGCCGTGGGCGCCGCGCCGTGCGTCGACGGCGATCCCTGTACAACGGACGAGTGCCTCGAGAGCTTCTTGACCTGCCTCAACAACCCGGTCCCGCCCCCCGCAGACGTCGAGAGCCTTGATCTTTCGCTCGTACAACCAGGCTCAGCCGTTGCGAGGCTGCGCTGGACCGATGTTGCCGGCGCCCTCGACTACAACGTTTATCGCGGCGAGAGGATCGCTCTGGGCGACCTCGCGTGTTTCATTTCGCATCTCCCCGCCACGGGGGCCGACGACGACGGTGCGGTGCCCGGTCCGCTGTACGTGTACCTCGTGACGGCCTTCGCCTGCGGCGAATCGACGCTGGGCAGCGCGAACCCGGGCACGCGGCCGCCGCCGCCAGGATGTCCGTAAGCGCACCGTCGTCAACATCGACGTGCGCGCAACGCTAACGTCCCTGCGACGAGTCCCAATCGCCGGTGCCGAGCAGGTCGAGTTGATTCGCTTTGTCCAGGACCTTCTTTTCCTGCGCGTCGCGGAACCTCACGATTTGCGCTCGCACCTCGGGATCGCTGGCGCCGATGATCTGCGCCGCGAGCAGTCCGGCATTGGTACCGTTGTCGATAGCAACAGTGGCCACCGGAACTCCGGCTGGCATCTGCACGATCGACAGCAGTGCATCGAGACCCTCGAGGGCCGTGCTGTTGATCGGCACACCGATCACCGGAAGTGGCGTGAGCGCGGCGACCATTCCGGGCAGGTGCGCCGCTCCGCCCGCCCCTGCGATGATCACCCGCAGCCCGCGATCGGCCGCCGTGGAGGCATAGGCCATCATCCGGCGCGGTGTGCGATGGGCCGAGACGATCGCCATCTCGTGAGCGACCCCAAGTTCCTGCAGCATTTCACCGGCAGCCTTCATGACGCGCAGGTCGCTGTCGCTTCCCATCACGATTCCAACCACCGGCTTCGATTCGTTCATTAATCCCCTCCGTAGATTCGCAGGACTTTCCTGACGGCGGCGACACGTGCACTTGCTTCATCGAGCGTGGGGGCCAAAACGGTGACGTGGCCCATCTTGCGCATCGGCCACGATTCGCTCTTGCCGTAGATGTGAACCGAGGCACCAGGGACTGCAAGAGCCGCGCGCAGTCCGACAACCTCTGCTGAACCACGCGGACCCGATTCGCCCACGAGATTGATCATCGCTGCCGGCTGCAGCTGGTCCGTGCGACCCAACGGCAGATCCAAGATGGCGCGGAAGTGCTGCTCGAACTGACAGGTGACGCACGCCTCCAGTGTGTAGTGACCGGAGTTGTGCGGCCTCGGTGCGATCTCGTTGAGCAGCAATTGCCCAGTCTTGGTGAGAAACATCTCCACACCGACGACCCCCACGGCACCGAATGCCTCAACCGTTTTCTTGGCGAGTGCTTGCGCCGCGTCGAACACTTCGTACGGCACGGCGGCTGGTGCAAGCAGAGTGTCGAGCTGATGGGAACGCGGATCGAACACCATCTCGACCAGCGGAAAACTGCGCACCTCGCCGCTGACGCTGCGCGCCACGATCACCGCAAGTTCCTTCTCGATGTCGACCAACTCCTCGGCGTAGGTCGCCCCTTTCAACGCGCGTGAGAGCTGTTCTTCGCCGCGGATCACCACGACGCCGCGGCCGTCGTAGCCACCACGGCGCGCCTTCTGCACCAGCGGGAAACCGAACGCACGAAGTCCCGCTGGAGTATCGGCGGGCAGCGCGGCGAAGCGCGACGTCGGCAGGCCGTGTGCGAGGAACACCTGCTTCTGCTCGAGCTTGTCCTGCACCAACGCGAGCAACGACGGTGATGGGAAAAATCGATGTCCTTCAGCCTCGAGCTTCAAAAGCAGCGACGCATCGACATGTTCGGTGTCGAACGTCACCACATCGCAACGTGCAGCCAGCGTTCGTAGTGCCTCGATGTCATCGAAGCTGCCGACCACTTGCTCGGCCGCAACCTGTCCCGCCGGCGCCGACGCGTCCGGATCGAGAACGGAAACCCAGCAACCGAGTTTCTTCGCCTTTTTGGTCATCATCCGGGCCAACTGCCCACCGCCCAGAATTCCGACGCGTGCGAGCGGCCACGCGAATCGATCTTGCGAGGACAACTGTTCTCTTTTCCGCGCGTCAGTCCCCAATGGCTTTGGCATTCGGCGATTCTCTCACGCCGTTGAGACCCACACCCAGGTCGCGAATCAGACCGTCATCGAGGCCGTAGATCCAGCCATGCACCGTCAGCGATTGCCCGCGCTGCCAGGCACGGGTTGCGACATCGGTTTCGGCGACGCCGCGAACCCCTTCGATCACGTTCAGTTCGCACAGTCGCCCAGCACCGGCAGAGCGGGTGCGCGACGCCAGTTCGGTGCGATGACGCTTAGCCAGTTCGGTCAGCGGATGGATCCAGCGCGCGACATGGGGGGCAGCTTCGCCGCGAATCGCGGCGTCGACGGCAGTACATCCGTAGTGACCGCAGACGATCACGTGTTCAACCCTCAACACATCGATCCCAAACTGAAGCGCGGCGAGCAGGTTCGGGTCGTCGGGTACCACGATGTTCCCGACGTTGCGATGCACGTACATCTCACCGGGGAGCAGCCCGGTGATCTGAGTCGCGGGCACGCGGCTGTCGGCGCACCCGATCCACAGCAGCCGGGGTGCTTGCTGTTGTGACAGGCTCCAGAAGAAGTCCGGTTCGATCTCTCGGAGTGTGCGGGCCCAACGGCGGTTGTTATCGAGCAGATGCTGGATGTCAGTCATGGGCGGCGGCTCCGTTCACGAGAGCAGGGGTTCTGCCTTTCAGCATTGAACAGACGATCGACAGACCGAGGATTGCGGCAATCACAGACAACGAGACGACGGTGGGAATCTTGATGAGCCCGGCGATGGTCATCTTGACGCCAACGAACATCAACACAGCAGCGAGGCCGACGCGCAGGTAGACGAAGCGATCGATGACACCGGCCAGCAAGAAGTACATCGCGCGCAGCCCCAGGATCGCGAAAATGTTGGAGGTGAAGATGATGAACGGATCACGCGTTACGGCGAAGATCGCGGGGATCGAGTCGACGGCGAATACCAAATCGGTCGCCTCGATCGCGACCAGCACGGCGAGCAGTGGCGTGGCCAGCCAGCGGCCTCCTTCCTTGACGAGGAAGGCCGGGCCGCGAAACCCATCGGTGGCCGGGATCAGACGTTGGAACAACTTGTAGAGCGGGTTCTTGGTGGGATCAATGTGCGCTTCAGGCTTGAGCAACAACTTGATGCCGGTGACGATCAACAGCGCGCCAAAGACGTAGATCACCCAATGAAACTTCGCGATCAGCAGGGTACCTGCGGCGATGAAGATGGCGCGCATCACCAAGGCGCCGAGAATTCCCCAGAAAAGCACGCGATGTTGGAGCGCCGGCGGCACCGCGAAACTCGTGAACAACACCACGAATACGAAGATGTTGTCGACCGACAGCGACTTCTCTATCAGATAACCGGTGAGGAACTCGAGTCCCTTCTGCTCACCGTACCAGTGCCAGACGCCGGCGTTGAAGATCAGCGCCAGAGCGACCCACACGATGCTCCACGACAGCGCCTCGCGGAACTTCACCTCGTGCGCCTTGCGATGAAAGACGCCCAGGTCCAGCGCCAGCATCACCAGCACGAAGGCGAGGAAACCTGCGTACATCCAAAAACTTCCGATCGATCCGAGTTCCACCTGAATCAGTCCCTTCCAGGGCTAGTCCATGAAAACCGACAGCGGTGGATTACGCCGTGCGGGGACGAGGTTGCGAACCAGGCTCATGCGAGGCGCGCCCGCCTCATCGGCACGCGCCCTGAGCAGCAACGCTTCGAGTTCGCCGCGATCGAGCCAAATCCCGCGGCAAACAAGGCAGACATCGACGTGCATGCCTGCTTCCTCGCGCTCATCCAGCGTGATCACTTCGCAGCGTGGGCAGTTCATGCGCGACTCTCCTGAAGTTCCACACGCCGCCACGGACGTGGACGGTGGATCGCACGAGAGCGCGCGCGTCGCAGCCGGTCGGTCGTCTTGCCTACGACCGAGAGGATCTCGCAGTCGTAGTCTTCCACCGCGAGAGGGCGCTGGCCGCGCACGTTGACTTCGATGCGGCAGTGCTTGTCGACCCCGCCGCGGGGACCGTTGATGTCGCGCAGTCGGACGGTAACCTTGGCCGCGCGCGTGACGAAGCGTCCGAGCGCCCAGCGAATTCGATCCTCGATCTTGCTGCGCAGGTCAGGTGGGAGCTGCACGTCTTGGGTTCTGATATCCAAAGTCATTCGGCCTCCTTCAGGTGCCGGTAGGTGTTGGCACCGTCGACGGAGGAGAGGCTACGGTTCGGCTTTGGTGAACAAAAACAGATAGTTTGTGTTTGTCGTATCGATTCGGTCTATGGAGTGGCAAGTCCGCCTGCGTCGATCACCGCATGAAGCTCGAATCCTTCTGCCGCGCGCCCGTTCCGGTCGTACCTTCCGCGGAAAATTCCGAGAGGACCTATGCCCATCCGACCTACCGCGATCGCGATCGTCTCTGTTCTAGCCATTCCGTGTGCGGCGCTTTCTGTGGCGGTCGCGCCAGCCAGGGCATCGGAACCGCCCAAGACCGGCATCGTCGACAGTACCCGCGCTTCCGTTGCTTGGAGCGGTTGCACGGCGATGGCGTCGAGCGGCGAGCGCGTCATCGGAGCGCCGGCGATCGGCGTGGGCCTCGGCTGCAGCGCAGCAGACCACCATGACGGCGCGAGGCCGGATCCAGTCACAGCCGGTTCGCCCGCACCCGACGCCACACCGACCGTTCGTTTCCGTTGGCCGATGACGTACCAAGACTGGTGGTCCGAGTCGAACTACGTCGACCTGACCTCCGGGACAGGGCTGTCGGACTACACCTGCCGGAACGCGGTGTACGACGGACACAACGGGCTCGACATCTTGATCCGCGACTTCTACGAGCAGGACGAGGGGCGCTTCGCACTCGCCGCCGAGTCGGGCACCGTCGTCGAAACGGCGGACGGCAACTTCGACAAGAACATCGCTGCGAGCGGGCAGCCCGCGAACTACATCGCGCTCCAGCACACGGACGGAACGATCACGTACTACTACCATCTGCGGAAGAACTCCGTTCCGTTCGCCGTAGGCGCACAAGTGTTCGAAGGGCAACCGGTGGGGCTGATCGCGAGTTCGGGAAACTCGACCGATGCGCACCTCCATTTCCAGGTGATGAATGCGGGCACGCTGTACGAACCGTACACCGGAGCGTGCCGCACGGGATCGACGCTGTGGCGCCGGCAGGAAGGCCACGTCTACGATCGGTCGAGCACGATCATGCACAGCGGTTTTTCACTCGTGCAGCCGAACAACGACGCGCTCAAGTACCGCCACCCGATCATGACGCACTACCAGCAGTCGGGAAGCACCGTGCAGAGCGCGTGGTTCCGGCTCGTGGCGATGAAGTCGACCGACCAGTATCGATTGGTCTACCGTCGGCCCGACAACACGATCTACTCCGACCAGAACTGGAACAACACCGGAAACTTCAGCTACGGCTGGTGGCTGCGCACGACGACGCTCCCGGCCTCGGGCAGCCTCGGCACGTGGAGTGCCGAGTTCTTCCTCAACGGTGTGTCGCAGTCGGTGCGCACCTTCACGTACGACGCCAACCCGTACCAAGCGCCGACCGCAACCGGACGCAGCGTAAACGTCCCCAAGGGATTCGCGCGCGGTGACCTGCGCGGCAGCGACGCCGATGGCGAACTCAAGGACTGGCAGATCGCGAGCCCCGCAGCGCAGGGCAAGGTGACACTCTACGGGCCGCGCAATCGCTACTTCAGCTACACGCCGAACTCCGGGTTGTCGGGCAACGACACGTTCACGGTCCGATCGGTTGATGCGCAGGGAAACCTCAGCGCCGCAACGACGATGACGATGGCCATCTCGCCCGTGATCGAGAACGTGCTGCGGCTCGAAGGAAACGCCGAGTCGGTCGAGGTGCCGCTCTCGGCCAGTCTGCAAACGACGACGCGCTTCACACTCGAGGCTTTCCTGCGCCGCGATGTCGGCTCGGCCGACTGGGAAGCCCTGTTCGACTCTCGCTCGGCTGCGGGCAACACGATCGGCTACAACTTTTTCCTGATGCCGAACGGCCGGTTGCGGTTGGGCGTCGGCACTGGATCGACCGTGACCAACATCTTCGGCAACACGCCGATCCCGATCGGAATGTGGACGCACGTCGCCGGGACATGGGACGGCGCGCAATTGCGCCTCTTCGTCAACGGCGTCGAGGATGCAACCCCGGTTGCGTTCGCCGGCCCGATCAGCTTCTCGGGTTCGACCAAGCTGAACCTCGGTGGCTCGATATCGGCGGGCGAGTTCTTCCGCGGCGACATCGAAGAACAGCGCGTGTGGAACGTCGCGCGCAATGCGAGCGACCTTGCCACGGGCAGGACATGCGCGTTCTTCGAGTCGGCTCCACCGGCCTCGCTGCGCGGCTGGTGGAAGTTCCAGGGGAACGCGGCCGATGCGTCGGGCGCGGGGAACAACGGGACCAACACAGGCGGGAACTACTTCCGCCTCACCGACTCGTTCTTCTTGCTCACCTGCGGCGTTCAAGACCTCGACGCCGATGGTCGCGCCGACGGCAACGACAACTGCGCGCTCGTTGCCAACGCCGCGCAGAGCGACACCGACGCGGATGGCATCGGCGACGCCTGCGACCTGTGCTCCGCCGTGAAGGACGCGTCTCGAACCAACTGGCGCCAAGCGGGGGCCGACTCCGACATCGATGGCGTCGGTGACGCGTGCGATAACTGCCCGTTCTTCGGCAACACCGAGCAGGTCGACACCGACAGCGACGGCGTGGGCGACCTCTGCGATCCCGACCCGGCCTCGAACAGTGCCGGTATCCCGAACGGCAGTGCAACGCTGACGCTGGCGCACAGCATTGCAACCGGCAACACCACGTTGTCCTGGACCGTCGAGAATTTCGCGACGAGTTGGCAGGTGCTGCGCGCAAGCTTCGAGCAGGTGAGCGCGCGCTACTACGGCCTGTGCCAGAACACGCGCGATCCGAACACCAGCGACCGCAGCTTCGTCGAGAACCAGAGCCCCACCGCGGGAACCGCGTTCTTCTACCTGGTGCAGGGCGTGAACGCCTCGGGCCAGCGTGGACTCGGCGGACGCGATGCATTCGGCCGGCAGCGCGACGTGCGGGCGGCGGACTGCCAGTGAGCGCGACGAACGGCCGACGCGTCGAAGTGACCGCAGCGAAAGGCGTTGCATCGCGATGATGTTGGCGTCGGGCGTTGTGTCGTGCGAGAGCGCCATTCACCTCGCGAACGAGTGATCGCCTAGTGGCATCCTCCTGCCGGCGTTGACACCGTCCCCTTGAGTACCGTTGTGCCGGTTGTCTCGTTGGCGCCGCAGTCTGTGGCGCGCACCGCGATCACAGCATTTTTCCAGCTCCGTTTACCGCAGAGAGTGGAGGCGCGGCATAGCGCTGCATCGTCGATCCAAACTGCTTCGTCGTTGAGCAAGCCGTCTTTGTCGCCGAACGTGTTGCCGTCGTAAATCAGGCAGCCATCAAACAGCACCACCTCGTGGACGGTGGCTCCACTTGCCCCGTCGTTATCGCTGGTAGTGAATGTGAGTTGGAACGGGATGCTGCCCGGTACGCGCCACCCACCGGGCGGCGGGTGAATCGCAACCTGAGGCGCGACACGATCGATGGTGAAGGGGACCGTTGTGCTCGAGGTGTTGCCCGATGCGTCGGCTGTGGTCAATGACACAAGCTGATCGCCGTGCGTTGAGTAGCCGTTGCCGCTTGGTGGATCGTAGCGACGTGTGAATGATGGATCGCAACTGTCTTGCATGCTGTCATGCAGAACGATAGGCAACGCTGCTGGTCCGAAGCAGCTGTTTGGAGCGGGGAAATCAATCGAGCCTTGCGGAGCGATCGAGTCCTCTACCGCAACCTGTGTGGAGTCACTTCGACTGACTCCAGAATCATCGGTAACGGTGAGATCAATCTGGTGCGTGCCGAGCTCTAGTCGCACCTCTGCGGTTGGGGCGCCGGCAAGGATCTGCTGCGTTTCTGTCCAGATGTAGCCCCTGATGTCGTCGTTCGTTCCGGGTTTGGAATCGGTGTCGATTGAGTAACTGCCATCCAGCGATACAAAGGCTGCGCCATCAGCGGCGCACTCGACCAGTTGATCGGGGCCAGCGTTGGCGATCGGCGGATGGTTGAACTCGAAGCTCGAGATCTCTGCGCTATTGGGAACAGTGCCCCCAACAGTGAACACTCGTTTTCCGACCTTTTCGACGAACGTGGCCGGCCCGCTGATGTTGCGCTGCTGGCGAGGCTCCGGTTCACTGACACCGTATTGCATCAACGTGTTGCCGCGGACCGTGTAGAACTCGGAGTTTTGAAGATCCGCCATAGCAAGGTCTGCCGGCGCAATACTCCCAACCTTCTGAAGGTCCCGGCTCGCGTCATCCGACACACCGAACAAACTCCCGGTTCTGCTCGAAAGCAACAGTTCGTCGGCAACGAACTTGAGCGGGCCCCAATTGAAATCACCGCTCACCGTCCACTGATACTCGATGGTGCCGTTGGGTTGAAGGTCGAATCGAGCAACACCCCGGAGATGGTACGTGTAGAGCCGCGTGCCGCTTGGATCGATCGCAAGCGACGCGGCAGGATAACCAAACGTGGTCTGGCCGGTGCGACTCCCAGTGTCACCGTCGTAGACACTCAATCCCGAAACCCAGCGTGTGGGATCACTGTTGAATACGACCTTCCCGTACGCCGTGGCAGCAATCACCCCGGGAATCTCCGCGACGTTGAAGTGGCGATCTTTGACTCGTCCAACGAGATCGATCCGCGCGATCGACCCAGGAGAGGTGGGAGAGCCCCAACTGATGTACCTGCGGGGTAGAGATACGAATAGGTACCGCCCGTCCTGGGAAACAGCTAGGTGAGTCGGAGTATCGTGAAAGCGGTACTCGCGATCGGCGATGCCTGTTTCCAAACTGAACGTGACGACACGTCGACCGTATTGATCGGAAGCATAGAGCTTCTCGCCAACCGGGTCGGCTGCGACCGAACTGGGAGAGAATGGGATGCGCCATGGCACGTTAGGATCTGCGGCGGTGCCTGGGTCAGGTTGAAAAGTCAACGTCACCGGCGTGTCCAGTTGGCTTGTAAGACCGTAACCATCCTTGACTTGAAGGCGCGCCCGGTAGATGCCGGCGATCTCGAACCGATACTCGAATCGAGCAGAAGTTTGGAACGGTCCGTCCCAAGTGCCGTCGCCCTCCGCATCGAAACGAAACTGCAATTGGCTGGGAGTCTCATCATCAGTCGATCCACTGGCGTCGAACATAAACAGATCACCAGTCAAGCCTTGATCACCGGGAGAAACGACGATCGACGCCACCGGTGGGCGATTGCGATCTCCGTCGGGCGCGGGGTGCGGAACCAAGACCAGGCGGCTGGAGTCACTATCCGCGAAGACCAGCGCGACGTTGTCGGCCGCGAATCCCATCGCACGCGGGATCTTCTCTAGCGGGACATCACCCATGAAGGACTCGGCGCTCAGGAGGTTGTAGAAGCGAAGTGCCGCGTTCTTCGCCTGAGGATCGTGCTCCACGAACGCCAGCACTGACCGGGGGACATCGAACGAGGCACGCTCGGCAACTTGTTGGATGGGTGATCGAAGGAGAGCAGCTCCATCCGAGTCGGCGTCGAGCGTCGAGACGAAGCGCATCCCAGTTCTGCCAACAACCATATCCCCCTGAGGACTGACCCATACTTTTCCAAACACCGGGTAGAGATAGCTCAGCGGTTGCTTCTGCCAGTTCGACTTGAGCTGCCTATCCGCGGTGATCTCGTAGCGCGAGTAGTAGTCGCTGCCATAGAAGCTTGTGTAAAACCGAGTCTCACTGGGGTGCATCGACAGCTCATACAAGGACGACTCCGCCTTGGTATCCAGGACAGTGCCATCGACAGAGTCAACGAGTTCAAGCACGGGTATTTGGTAGGGTCCTTCACGCGCTGAAATCACTACCGGCCCCCAGCTCGTTCCCGCCACACTGAACGGATCCACGTTGAGCGGCACCACACGGTCGATCAATCCCGTCTCCAGGCTCAGGGACGCCAGTAGATAAGGTTTCGGCAACGTCAGGGAGAAATAGCTCCACAACGGCGCGGCCCTGAGCGCAAGGAAAAGCCTATTTCCATCAGCCGTCACATTGAGCGCGACGGGCCAGCGATCGAAGCGGTAGGTCCGCTCCGTTAGACCAGTCGCAATGTCGACAACGTGAAGCGCTGGCTCACGCGCGTCGGTCAAAAAGGCCTTACCGCGACTCGCCACGATTTCGCCATCATCGACAACGAACGGCAATTGGAATGGAGGATGGGAGGCACCAGGGTCGCCAGGATCGGCGACAAACGAGACGTCTATCGCTCGCGTTACCGTGGACGTCAAGCCGAGTTCGTCTTTAGCCTGTACAGCGATCTCGTGGACACCTGATGTATGGAAATAGCGAGCCTTCGTCGTCTGTGCGGCGAACGGACCATCCCACTCGTGGTCGCCATCCAGGTCCCAACGATACTCCACTGGTGCGTCCTGATCGGGATCGACAGATTCTGAGACGTCGAACTCGAAACGATCGCGTGACGTGCCGGAGTCGCCGGGCGAGATCTTGAGCGTAAGCTGCGGCGGCCTGTTTCGATCACCATAGGGGGCTGGGTGTGGGAGCAGACTCAACCGAGAGTTGGTCGGGAATCGGTCAAGAAGCACAACATGGTCGGTGACAAACCCGACGAGCGAGTCACTGAATGTAACGGGTATCGACTGCCCGAAGCGCTCGAGAGACTTGAGGTTGTGGGAGTAAAGAAGTGGATTCTGACCTTCCCCCTGGATGAGTCCAAAGGCCTGCTTGATGCCATCGAACGCTATCGAGCCCAGCCAATGCGAGCGAGTGATCCTCAACGAGCCACGAGCTTGGAGGTCCTGAAAGCGGTCGGACTGAATTCCAAATACATCTCCGTCGCCGTTGATGACGAAATCACCAAGCGGGCTCATCGAGAGATTGCAGTGGTAACCGCAACGAGCCCCGTCTGTTTCGATCGCTGAAAGCTCTCCGGACTCCCCGATGTCAAATCTGCGGATGCCGCTGAAGTTCTCAGCAGCGTAGATGTGTTTTCGATCGGGCGTGATCACAACTGGATAAGCCTCAATGAGTTCTGTCATAGCGAACGTAGTGCCGGACGCTGAATCGAGCGTGGCGAGTTTCTGTCTTGAATTGACGGCGACCCGTTGGTCATCAAGCCCCAAGACAGTCTCAGGAATCAACGGAATCCGGAAATATCGATCGATCACCGCCCGATCCAGGTCGAATGAAGCCAGGTACCCCTCCACCGGAACCTCGGAGTAATACAGCCGTTCATAGCGAGTGAGTGCCACGTAGAGTCGGCGGCCGTCCGGCGACAGCGCAAGTGATTCGGGCTTCTGATTGAACGAGAAGGTGCGGACCATCCGGCCACTGGCCAGATCGATGAAGTGCAACTGCTTCGCATCCCAATCAGTCAGGTAGAGCATGTTTCGCGAGGGATCTAGCATCGTGTCCGACGCGTAGAACGGAAACACGAACGGAACGTGCGTGATCGCCGGCTGGCCAGCATCTGGACCGTAAGCCAATGTTACGGACCGTTCTGCAGTGGACACCAACCCACGGTCATCCTTGACAGCAAGTCGTATTACGTAAGTGCCGGCGTAGCTGTAACGCCAGGACGCAGTAGCTGAGCGTGTGTAAGGGGTATCCCAGCTTCCATCGGAGTCGAAGTCCCAACGATACGAGAGCGTCTCTCGCCGTTCCGCGTCCGTCGAACCCGACGCGTCGACCAAGACCGGCTCAGCCGTGGTACCTCCCGATGCTGGTGAAACGAGAAAGGAGGCGCTTGGCGGTGTATTGGTAGCGCCATCGGGCGCTGGATGCGGGAGCCGTCGGAGTTCTATGTGCCGACTCGCGACAGCAATAAGCAACACATCTCCAAAGAACCCCAAACCTCGGCACGTTCCGTTTAGCGCTGTCAGGTCACCGAACGATTCATAGCTGATTGAAGAATACTGGTTGATGGTATGAACGCGGCCCAGGTCTGCTGTCTCCGCAACGGAGAGAACATTCCGCAACGGATCGAACGCAACGAATGATGAATCCTGATACCCCGCAGTAAGTTGCCCCAAGTACTTCAGGTCCAAACTCGGATCCAGCGAAATTCCATACCGCCCGCCGTTCTGTGACAGCAAGACGTCTTGACCCGGCACTTGCCAGAGTCTCCGGGCATCACTCGAACTGTTTATCTCGGCGGTTGCTTGCGACGGAAGGGCGCCTTCGGGGTCGAGGTCGTACCTTTTGATCGCCGCAGAACCGTATGAGCTATTCCCGACATAAACGCGACGTCCAACCGGTTGCCAGAAAATCATCCCTTCCGCCCGATCGTAGGTCCTTGAGATGAGAGCACCATCGATCGCGCTGAACGTGTAGAGCCAGTCGGTTCCAGAGCTCGCAGACGAAACGATCAAGATCCCATCGTCTGTCGCTGCGATATCCCGCGGGTCAGCGCTGATGCTGAACTCCCGGTCCTTGAGCCGTGCAGTAAGGTCGATTGACGCAACAAATCCCAAAGGTGGTGGATCCTCGTCATCGGAAAAGTGTCCGGTGTAGAAAGTCACAAGCGCGACGAACAGGCGCGAGCGGTCGGGCGTCAGCACCAAGGCTACGGGTTCGAAGTCGAAGCGGAACGACCGCACGGTAAGGCCTGTTACAGCGTCGACGATATGAACTGCCTTGCCCTTCTGATCCGCGATGTAGAGCTGACCCCTTGGTGAATCGAACTCCATGTCGCTTGCGTCGTAAGGAAGCACGAACGGCTCATGAGGCGGCCCAGGAAATCCTGGGCTGGTCGAGCACGCATCACCGAGGCCATCGTGGTCGGCATCGAACTGGGACGGATTGTAAAAACCAAGGCAGTTGTCGCAGACATCCCCCGCACCATCAGTATCCTCGTCCAGTTGAGCCGGGTCTGCGATCGATGGGCAGTTGTCTTGAAGATCGAGAAATCCGTCGTTGTCGGCATCGTCGCAAACATCGCCAACCCCATTCGGATTCACGACATCGGCTTGATCAGGATTCGAGATCAGCGGGCAGTTATCACATGCATCACCAAAAGAGTCTTGGTCCTCGTCCAGCTGATCGGGGTTCGCTGCAAGAGGGCAGTTGTCGAACGGTTCGGCAACCCCGTCGGAGTCGGTGTCCTGACAGCCGTCGCCTTGGCCGTTGTTATCGCTGTCAAGCTGGTCTGGGTTGAAGAGGGTAGGGCAGTTGTCACACACGTCACCCAACCCGTCGGCATCCTGGTCCGTCTGATCTCGATTCGCGACGAGAACGCAGTTGTCAGTGACATCTGGGACACGGTCGCTGTCAGCGTCTATGCAGGCATCGCCGGCCCCATCGCCATCGGTGTCAGTTTGATCCGCGTTCCAGGTGACAGGACAGTTGTCCAGCAAATCGGAGATCCCATCGAAATCGGTGTCCGGCGCAAAGGGATCGGAGCCGCGAGCGACTTCGTCGCGATTGATCAGGCCATCGCCATCTTCGTCAGCGTTTGCATCCAGGAACTGGAGCTGTGGCCCGAGCGCACGGACCGCGAAATCGTCAATAAACCAACCCATCGCAGGGGGGTTGACGCCGCGCATGGTGTACCGCACTCGGATCGTCGAGCCGGCCCACGGCGTGAGATCGATTCTGCGTAGCTCAAATCCAGACGCAGATTGATCGCCGCTCAGTGAGTCGACACCCGCACCGTCCCATCCGTAGAGCGAGATCTCGACCACGCCTTCATCTCGATCGTTGGCTTGGAACCAAGATCGATACTCGAGGTACGGCCGACTCTTGGCGGGAAGCGCTATCGGCGGCGAAAGCAACTTCGACTCGTTCGACACCTGGTAGCCGCCGTCAAGACCGGTGCCCCATGCATTCAGCCCCGAGTATGCCGCTCCGGGGCCGGTAACCGGAGTTCCGAAACGCCATTGGTCCCGGAAGCCATCGTGAGTGAAGCCGCCGTCGCCATGTTCGAAATTCTCGAACAGATCGTTGTGAGTGATCAGGCCAACATGTTCACTGTCTTCCGTACCCAGCAAGATGGAGTCAACGACGTCATTAGTGACATCGATGACCACGCGTCCCGCGACGAACTCGACGACAGCGCGGTCTGTTCCTCCGCCAGCGATCAAGATGCCCTCGACCGCCGTGAACCCAAATCTTGCGTGACCGGAAAGCGTTAGAGCCGCTCTCACCCCAGCAAGATCATCGCGGACTCGGTCGTTTTGATCATGCAGCTCGTAGCGAACTGCGCTGGGCGAATCGGTCACCGCGAAAGGGTCGGTGAAAGAAACCACACGAAGCGCCGTCGTGGGATACGGGTCGCAGGCGTCGCCGACAAGATCGGCATCAGCATCGAGCTGCTCGGGGTTGGCCCACAAGGGGCAGTTATCGGTGGCGTCGTCGACACCGTCACCATCGGCGTCCGAGAGCTGCGCGAACGATGGAAGAGACCAAAGAGAGAGGATTAGCAACCCCAACGCGGCCCACGTGTGGTTTGATTTGGCAGGCATTTCAACCCCCCCCGGACCACTTAGGTACGGTCGAGGTGGCGAGTCTAAGTGAGGGGTACGGAGGACAGAAGGTGCGATTTGTCAATCAGTCCTGTGCGGAGGCGCGCGGCCCAGGCAAACGCGAACAATCCGAAGGCACCTGCCGGAATCAACGCGACGCAAACCCTGCCGGTACGACATTCATTGAGCCCGAGGTTCCACCCGCTGCAAACGTCAACTTCCTCCTGGTCCGAGGGCGCGGTAGCGAGTGTGGCGGTGCAGACTCCTGGGGTACCCCCTCCCGCGGCGCCAAACAATCGAGTTCGAACGCTGGAAAGTGCCCCTCGCGAGCTGATGCGCGACTCCTGACAAAACAACGAACGTGTTTCGCACGCTCACGGTGCGAACCGATCAGATGGTCACGCGATCAGTGAACGTAGCCAAGACTCTGCAACAACTGCTTGGCCTCGGGGTCGAGCGCGGCGGGATCGGTTTCGAGCTGTCTCTCAGCGCTGAAGTCCGCGCGCCAGGCAAGCAGGGCAGGGGCGAGCCGGCCGAAGATGTCGCGACGTGTGGTCACGACGTTGCGAGTTTCGTTAGGGTCATGCGCCAGGTCGTACAGTTCCCAACGCACATGTGATGGTTGACGCCCAGTGGACGACAACCACAACCGCTTCCAACGCTTGGGGCTGAGCAGAAACGACCATCGCGCCAACTCGTGAGGCTGCAAGCCACTCTCGTTGTAGATCAGTTTCCAATCGCCGTCGCGCCAACTGCAGCTCGGGCGCCCTGCGCCATGTCCGGCTTCCACACGCGATGGCTTGGGCGACCACTCGCCGAGTGAGTTCAGCATTAGCGGCCAGAGTGATTGTCCGTCCGCTGGCGGAGGTGTCGCGCTATTCGCGGCCTGCATGACAGTTGGAAACACGTCGGTCAACTCAACCGCCACATCGATGTCGCGGCCTGCCGGAAGCACGCCGGGCAGTCTCATCACGAGTGGCACGCGCGCGCCGGTCTGGTACGTGAAGTCGCCGTGATTGAAGTAATCCTCGTGCTCCACCAGGCTCTCGCCGTGATCGGCGGTGAGCACCACCAGTGTGTTGGCGCTCAGCGCTTCGCGGTCGAGCGTATCGAGCAAGCGGCCGACTTCGTGATCGACGGTGGCAATCTCTTCGTCGTAGCGCGCCACATATCGATCGGCGTCGGTGGCGCCATTTTCAATCACGGCGTCCTCGGAAATTTGCCCCTTGCCGTGCTTGCGCAGCGTCAAGCGGAGCCCGGCATGCTGGGCGCTGAAGCTGTCGCCAAAAAATCGATCACGAAACGGAGCAGGCGGATCGTAACGCGAATGCGGATCGAGGTAGTGCACGTATAAGAAAAACGGAGCTTGGCCATGCGCCCGCAGCCACGCCGTGGCGCGGTCGGTAATTACGTCGCCGTGCTGCTTGCTCCCTTTCTTGTAGGCCTCGTCGTAGTCTTCAAACCCTTGATCGAATTGAAACGCGCGCGCCAGGTTCGGGTTGGAAACAACAGCAGCCGTGTTGAGCCCTACGGCACCCAACGCTTCGGCGAGCGTCGTGAGGTGCATCGGCAGCAGTGTGCGCACGCTGACCATGTTGTGGGTGTTGGGATACATACCGGTGAGCAGCGTCGCCATGCTTGGACTGGTTGACGTGTACTGAGCCGAGGCTTGCGAGAATCGCACTCCCTGAGTTGCCAACCGGTCGATGTTCGGACTGGTTGCGCGCGCGTAGCCGTAGCCGGAAAGATGATCGGCACGCAGCGTGTCGATCACAACCAACAACACATTGCGAGGTCGGGCCAGTTCAGGCGGCCAGAGCGGTGTTGCTGTTGCTGGCCGTGCCGGTTGGGTGAGGGCGGGCGCCGGATCGACCGGCCGTGGACTCAACAACGCCGGCAGCGATGCACCGATCAACAGCGCGCCCAGCGAGAGCGCTGCGACCAGGCCACGCTCCGACGCGGCCCAACGAGCGAGCGGCGAGAGCCCCGCCGCCGCAAGTGCGCCGCCGCCGATGGCGGCCAAGGCCGTTACCCACATGGGCATCAGTCCCGATGTCCCACGCGCGATCAACGCCAACGTCACAAACCCTGCGACCCACGACCCCGCTACCTCGCTGCGCTTGAAAAACGCCGCCATCAGGGCGATCAGCGCAGCAAACGCGACACCACAAGCCAGCACGGCACCGCCCGCCATTGCGGCCAACGCACCGAGCGAGACATCAAGCGGTACGCCGCGCCGCAAGGCAAACGCAACGGCGCCGGTGGCCACGAGGGCGCCGGCCGCCGCCGCGACCGCGCCGCAAAACCAAGCTGTGAGAAAGCGCGAAGCGTAGTTGTTCATCGAGGACCGGCATTATGGCGGCGCAGGCGAGGAAGCGAAATCTGTTCCAGCCAAGAGGCAACCACGGGTCGCCACCCCAATCGGCCCTAGGCTGTGAAATGATCCCGGCCTAGGCTCTATCTGTGACGACCGACGAGCAGAGCTACGACCCGACACAGGACCCCGACCGCGAGTACATCGAGCGGTTCCAGACCGGTGTCGGCACCGACGTTGCGCTGGCTCGCCTTTTCGACAGGCACGGACAGGTGACCTACTCATTCTTCAGGCGGCGCGTCGGAAACGAGGAGACAGCCGCAGAGCTGAATCAAGAACTGTGGATGGCGGTGGTCAAGGCCCTGCCTTCGTTCCGGCGTCAATCGTCGTTTCGCACCTGGCTGTTTCGGATGGCGCACAACGCGCTATGGCATCTTCGCCGCCGCTGGCGCACCCACTTGGACGAGGTCGCGCCAGACATCCCCGACGAGTTGTGGCAGAGCTTTCAATCCGACGCCGAGTCGCCGCAGCGTGCGCTCGAACAGCAACAAGCCTCACAGTCGATCACGCGCTGCTTGGCCACACTGGCAGAAATCGAGCGCGCCGTGATCGTTGGACAGTACTGGGAAGGTGCGACACTCGCCGATCTCACCGAGCGCCTGTCGCTCACCAACGCCAGCGGCGCGCGCGCGACGTTGATTGCCGCGCAACGCAAACTCAAACGCTGCTTGCAGGGAGGGGCGCCATGAACCCGGCCGGCTGTGGGCACGTGAGTGAGCAAGAGCTGGAAGTGTGGTTGGACGGACGCCTGCGTCGCGAGCGTCTCGACGAGATCGAGCAGCATGCGCGCGGCTGCGGCGCCTGTGCGTTGTTGCTGGCCGATGTGGGCACATTTCGCAGTGTCGCTTCCGGCGCGAGCGACGAGGAGTCGCGCGAATTCGAAGCGCGCCGGCAAATGCTCGAGGCGCGCCTGCAACGCGAAGTGAAGTCAACCAAACGCAACCGCTGGCCGTGGGTCACCATCGCGGCTGCGGCGTCCGTGCTCGCCGTATTTCTCTTGATGCCGCAGCACCAACCCGGTGGTGTTGTGACGATCGGCCGACAAACGATGGTGATCGACGCGTTGCCGTTCAGCGCGGCGCCACTGACTCGCGGTGCGCCCGACGGAACAGCCTGGGGACTAGCGGCCGCGAGCTATCGAGCTAGCGACTACAACGCGGCCGGAAGGCAGTTCGAGGCGATCGCCACACGCGAGCCGGAATCAGTCGATGCGGCACTCTATGCCGGCATCGCGTACTTCTTCGACGGCCGGCCAAAGCAGTCCAAGCCGTTGTTGGAAACGGCGCGTGAACGCGCGGTCAAACAAGATCAGCCGGTCGATGTGATCGCGTACTACCAAGGTGTGGCAGCACTCGCCTTGGACAATACCGACGAGGCGCGGCGTCAGCTCTCGACGGCGGCCGAGGGTGCCTCGCCGTGGAAGGAAAAGGCGCAAGAACTGCTCTCACAGTTGTGAGGGGCGCAGCACCACCACGAATGGAGCCCACTGCGACGGATGTGGGTAGGTGTGACGCAATTCCCGCTGCGTGGCAGACAACGCCGTCACCAAGTCGGCACCGCCCGCCAACTTGCCGTGGAACGCACCCATAAACGCAGCGCTGCTCTCATCCTCGACGCTCCATTGACTGAGCACCAACGCCGAGGCACCCGCTTGCATCAGTCCCCAGCCCAGTCCAACCACACCTTCACCCGGAATCACTTCTCCTTCGCCGCTGCGGCAGGCGGAGAGCACCACCAAGGCGCGATCGAGTTGCAGCGTCGCAACCTGCGCGAGTCCCACCGATTCGCCACGCGAAAGCACAATGCGGCAGCGATCGGCGGAGCTCGCCGACGCTTCGGCATGAGTGGCCAGGTGCAGCAGACCGAAGCGTTTCGGGTCGGCGCGGCGCAGTGCCTCCAAGCTGAGTTGCTCGCCGCGCAGCGACGTGGTGCTCGAACTCGACCAGGCTCGGGCTACGGCATCGAGCTCTTGTGCGCTGTGCGGCAGCGCGGGCCACTCCCCGGTCGAATCGGGAAGGGGATCGCCGGCCAAGAGCAACGGACGGCCGTCGATCTGCCACGCGCTCGACGCGGAGGGCATGGGCAAATAGGCGAACTCGTACTTGTCGCCGAGCCAACCGCCATGGCCATCGGGAATCGCGGACATCGGCACCAACCACAAGCCTCGATCGGCGACGAGATAGAGTCGCTGCGTCGCTTTGAGTTGTTTCAACAGCGGCGCGATCCACGCTTCACGAATGGTGTTGCCATCGGCGGCACTGCGATTGAGGTCGGCGATGGGATCGAGCCGCGCCGTCGCGCTTTCGAGCGGCCGCTTGAGCGCGGCGCGCCAACGTCGAAGCGACGGTCCGATCTCATCGAGCCCAGGCAAGACGACGGCTCTCAACGTCGCGTTTGTCGCCACGATCCCCAACGACCGCCGATCGCCAAGCAGGTAGATCAACTCGGCGCTACCTGCGGGCAACGACCGCCACCATTCCGCGGTCGAAGTCTGCTCGCCGGCTTTGCTCTTCAACACGCGGCGCAGTGTGCGCGCTTGCGCGCGCGCGACAATCGCGAGCGCCTGTTGCGGGCCCTCGCGCAGCGCCGCGACGATCGCGCGATCGACAAACGGATCGGCGCGCTCGCGCAGGAAGCGCAAACCCTCTTGCGGCTGACGCAAGCCGCTGGTCTCGCGCTCGAGCACAGCAATCGCTTCGTCTAGATCAGCCGCGGCACGCCGCCAATCGCGCGAATCGATGGCCATACTGCCGCGCTGCCATAGCGCCATCCAAAGAGCAGTACCAATCTGGTTCTCTCGCGCCTGCTCAATGACTTGATTGAGTTCGGCAAGCGCCGCGACTCCCGCACCGAGTTCTGCCGCGGCGGTGGCGTGCCAGACGCGCGCGAACAGTGCGATCAACGTGTTGTCGCCGGTCGAGGCTTGCTGCAACCACGATTTGGCGGGCGCCCAACGTTTGCGCAGCAACTCGAGCCGTCCCCGCAGCAACTGCGCTTCCTGCTCGTTGGCGCCGCCAAACGTCTGCCGATCCAACCACGCGGCAGCGCTGTCGTAGTCGCGCACACTCAAGTAAAGCTGCGCCAACCCGAGTGCGGCCCATTGCTGAATATCGGCATCGCCAACCTTGGGGCCTTCTTCGTACGCCGCCTGAAGCAGCTCCTCGGCGCCAGTGGCATCACCCAAATCGCGCAACAGGATTCCGCGATTGCTCAGCGCGCGGTTGGCGAAGACCGCATTGCCACTGGCCTTGAACCCTTCGAACGCACGTTGCAACGCATGCTGCGCTTCCCCGAGTTCGCCGATTTGCGTCAGCGTGCCGGCCAAGTTGTTGAGCACCGAGGCTACGAGGTCGTCGCGCTTGGCCCGTTGTGCCGCCTTCAGTGCGGTCTCGTATCCGGCACGCGCCGTTTCGGCTTGACCCGCGACGTAGTCCTGAAACGCAATCCGATTGGCGTTGATGGCGATTCCGAGCGGATCGTCGCTCGCTTGCGCGCGATCCAGCGCCACGTGATACGCATCGAGCGCTTCCTTGGTCTTGCCTGAGAACTTGTACGTTTCGGCCTCGACCCATTTGGGTTCCCAGGCTGCACTCTGAGATTGACAGTCGCGCTGAACTTGGTCGCGCAACGCATCGAGCGTTCCAGCTTTGCGCGCGCTCTCGATTTTCGGCCGCCAGGCTTGATCGCCGGATGGACACGCGTCACTGCGTGTCGTCCCTGGCCCTGCGCATCGCGAAGCGAACAGCGCCAAAAGTAGTGCTGCGAGTTTGATCGAGACCGTTATGTCTACAGGTCGTGCTCGCGTTATGGCGTTGCCTCCGGACTCCCATCGTCGAGACCGATCAGTATGTTAACGCCTTCGGTGCTCGACACGGCATAGCCTGCAAGCGTGGCCTCTGTGGCATTGGAGCGGCCGGTCTCGGCCCACGGTGTACCGGTAATGCCTCCTGCCGGGACACCTTCGACGCTTCCTGGAAATCCGCCGAGTGGAACCGATGTGAAGCACCCGAGCGGGCAGCCAGCAACTGGATCGACGTTCTGACAGTTGCAGCGCACGATGAACTCACTCTTCACGGGATCGCACGCTGCACCAGTCCAACTCAGCGAGAGATCAGTCCCGCTCTTGGTCACGAGCAGATTGTCCGCCGTGCACGACGTCGCTTCCGTCTCTTGAAACGCCACATCGACAGGACACTCCACGCACGGCACCCCGATCACCTCCGGCAACCCGATATTGATCACGCCCGACGGCGAACGGGTGACAACGCTCACAACGTCGGAATCCTTGTTGGCGACCCAGACTTCGCTCCACTTCATGATGCCCAAGACCTCGATGTCGATCGGTGTCTTCTTGAGCGCCGTGGTGTCGGTGACCGCGCAGGTGCGTCCGTTGAATTGGGTCAACCCGCCATCGCCCCCTGGTGTTCCGGTGTCGAGCGCGAAGTACCGATACGCAGGCGCCGGTCCGCTCAATTTGAGCGAGGTCACATCGCCAGGGATGTTGCAGCTGCCACCGGTCTGCAGATTGGTGACGGTATCGCTGAGCGGATCCGCAATCACAGGTAACTCACGATCGAACGGCATACCAACGTTCACGCCGACGGGCGGGATTGCAGTCCCCGTGTTGTAGCTGCTTTCTTTGATCGGTTGCCACAACGGCGCAATGCTCTGGGGCGCGCCGATTTCAACGGCCTTGATGCCTCCCGGATTGGAATCCGGTGAACCCGAGAACGTCAGGGCAAGAGGCAAGATCCGATACGTGTACCAGGCGCGTTGAAAGCTCGGACCGTACTCGGTGTTGACGGCGGTGACCTTCATCGTCTCGACGGTCGCGCCGGCTGGCGTTACCCCGAGTGAATCGGCCTGCACCAGCTTCGTGCCCGCCTCGAAGCCGAGCACGCGTTCCTGAATGAGCACGATGAACCAGGGCCGGGCC
Organism: Acidobacteriota bacterium; assembly: GCA_031395565.1. Taxonomy (GTDB): domain Bacteria; phylum Acidobacteriota; class Polarisedimenticolia; order J045; family J045; genus JANNUT01. The sequence goes on from JANNUT010000007.1 coordinate 31,492, forward strand.
AGCCCTCCGCCCGGCGGCTGCACATCGGCTGCAATGTGGAGTAGCGAGACGTTGCGCACCACCAGTGGACTCGGATCCAGGTCACGCGGTTTTGCTGCGTCAAGCCCTCGCAAGGTAACAGGGCGGCCTAACACGGCGGCGAGGTCGATCGTCAGATCGGCTCGCGGCAGGCGTGTTACTGCGTCGATCACGCGCAACTGCGACCCCTGGGTGACGTAGGCGTAGCGGCCGACATGTCCCGGCACGGTGGAGAATGTGATCCCCTGCGGGGCGGGCGACGCCAACGACCCCAAAGCGATCGTCTCCACGATGCTCTTGTCCGAGGTGCGAATGACGATCAGTTCGCGTGAACCGGACGCCACGACCCACGCCTCGCGTGGCAGCACCTGGGCCTGGGACTGGTTCAAGCCCAAGAGTCCCACTACCCAAAAACCCAGCAGCCATCGTCTGATCGGCATCGTCCATCGCTCCTAAGACTTGTTTTACGGCGCTCGCCGCCCGATTGCCCAAATTCGTGCGCGGTCTAGCGAGGCGCCGTCGACTGGTATTGCTTTGGTTGGAGCCGGTTCGAGACCGATTTCACAACAAATCGTCCCTCTAGAAAACAACGGCCGACTCTCGGATTAATGCGGACACCACGGCGCGACTGTTTTGGATGTCTCGAAGTCTGATGAATCCGATCGCGAGCCGCAGCCGTAGGACTACTCGAGCTGGGATCGAGTGCGCCTGGCGCTGACTGAACTCAATACCAACAAACATCGAGGAGAACGACTCATGAGCTCTAGGTCTCAACTTAGGAATGGGCTGTCCTTATGCCTCGCCGTCGCGCTGACGGCCGGGGTTGCGTTAGCGTCGAGCCATCGCGAGGCGCCGGGAATTACGCGACTTCCCAAAGTCGACGCTACCGACTTCTACGTTTTCAACAGCTACGAAGCAGGCCGCAGCGACTACGTGACGCTCGTCGCCAACTATCAACCGCTGCAACAACCGTACGGCGGGCCGAACTATTTCACACTCGACCCCGACGCGATCTACGACATCAAGGTCGACAACGACGGTGATGCGCTGGAAGACCTGACTTTCCGCTTCCGCTTCAACGTCGATCGAAAAGATATTTCGCTTCCGATCGGCCCTGCCGACAATCGACGCACCGTTGCCGTGCCAGTAATCAATGTCGGTCCCATCACCGCCGGCAATTCCTCGGCGCTCAACACGATCGAGACCTACTCGGTGGAGCTGATCCGCGGCAACAACAGGCGTGGAATGGGCAAGCCCTCCAAGCTGATGGACGCCGCCGGCGGCAGCACCGTGTTTACCAAGCCGGTCGATAACATCGGCAACAAGTCGATCCCTGACTACGACGCCTACGCACAGCAATACGTGTACAACGTCGAGATCCCCGGTTGCAGCATGGGACGTTTGTTCGTCGGTCAACGCAAAGACTCGTTCGTCGTCAACCTCGGCGAAACGTTCGACCTGGTGAATATCACCAATCCCTTGGGGCCCGTCGATGCCGAGCGCGACAGCCTCGACGATTCGAATGTCACGTCGCTCATTCTCGAAATCCCAAAGAGCTGCCTGACCTCCAGCAAGACGCCGATCATTGGGGCGTGGACCACGGCGGGTCTCAACCGTGCGCGTTTCAATCTGCCGGAGGAAATGGGTGGCAAGAAGGGGAACGAAGTTGTTGTCGTGAAGGGGAAGGATTACTTGCAAGTGTCGCGCCTCTCGTCGCCGTTGGTGAACGAGGTCGTGATTGGCTTGAAGGACAAGGACCGCTTCAACGGCAGCGAGCCGAAGGACGACGGTCAGTTCATCGACTACGTCACGCACCCGACGTTGCCTGCGATTCTCGAGATTCTGTTCGGCAGCGCAGGAGTACAGGCGCCGACTCAGTTTCCGCGCACCGACTTGGTGGCGGCCTTCCTGACCGGTTTGGATGGCCTTAACAAAAACGGCAGCGTGGGCGAAATGCTGCGCCTGAACACGAGTGTCCCGGCCGTCCCTGCTGAAGCGCAGAGCAATCTCGGTGCACTGACCGGTGACATCGCCGGATTTCCAAACGGCCGCCGCCCTGGTGACGATGTGGTCGACATCGAGCTCCGCGTCGTGATGGGCGCACTGTTACCCATCGAGGTCGCGCCCAACAAGAACCTGCCGTTTACCGATGGAGCGCTGGTCAACGCCAGCTTCTTCAACAGCAGCTTCCCGTACCTCAAGACACCGCTTGCCGGTTCTCCGAACGAAACACCCTAAGCGCTGTTTTGAAAACGACGCTCTAGGAACAAACTCCACGCTGTACCCCGCGCGCGGCGAGTTCGGCTCTCCCCGGCCGAACTCGCCGCAAGCGGTTAGGATGACGCCATGAACAAATCAAGTGCGCTTCGATTGGCGATGGTGACGGTGCTCGCGGCCATCGGCTCGGCACGAGCCCACGAGTTCTGGATCATGCCGACGTCATTCACGCCCGCGCCGTTATCTCAGGTCGGCTTCGAGTTGCGTGTCGGGACCGGATGGCCCGGTGAATCCGTGCCGCGCGACGACGATCGCATCGTGCGATTCATGTTGATCGACCCGCGTGGTGAACATCCGATCGACGGCGATCCTGTGTCCGAGCCGGCCGGCCATGCGGCGGCGACTGCACTCGGGCCTGCGATCGCGATCTATCGTTCGAGCACTTCTGCCATCACGCTGCCTGCCGAAAAATTCGAAAGCTATCTCAAGCTCGAAGGGCTGGAACGCATTAGCCGCCTGCGCGCCGATCGCGGCCAGTCGGCCGCCGACGGAAAAGAGATCTACTCGCGTTGCGCCAAATCGTTGTTACAGGTTGGCGGACGAAAGGCGCCTCCTGGCGGCTTCGATCGCGTTACCGGTTTGACGCTCGAACTCGTGCCGCAAACCGATCCGGCGACACTCACGATCGACGGCAAGTTCTCGGTGACGCTGCGCTACAAGGGCGAACCGCTGGCCGGCGCACTGGTGCGCGCGCAAGCGCAGGACCGTCCCAACGACAAGATCGAGTTGCGCACCGATGCGCAAGGAAGCGTGACGTTTCCGTTGCACTATTCCGGCGTGTGGCTCGTGAGTGCGGTGCACATGCTCGAAGCACCGAAAGACTCGGGCGCTGATTGGGAGAGTCTTTGGGCGTCGCTCACGTTCTCGTTGCCCGAAGCGCCGCGCTAGGTTTGCTCTGACCATCGCCAGTGATCCGCGACGAGGGAACGAGGCGAGCCGGAGAACGCACGGACTCTCGGCAGCAGCGGTGCAGCACGCTCAGGCCTTCGGCGTCCCATCTCACGGCGCAAGTGCCGCGCCATGTCACGTCACGTCAGTGCACCCGATAGAACCAGGTCCGGCCATCAGCCAGCACCGGGTCCTCGAATTGGCGTGCGGAGAGCCCGGTCGCGAGCAGTTCAGCGTCGGTGAAGTCGGGAAGCCCCGCGCGCTCAACGGTGTAAGGTCCGTTGCCGCCGAGCCACTCGAGGCGCACGGTTCCTGCAGTCTCGTTTCTCGTCACTGTCAGCGCTAGCGGGAAGACAGCGTCGACACCGATCGTGACGGTCTCGAACGCACCGACCGGCACCAGCACGTCGTTGCCATCCAGTGTTAGCGCCGCACGATCCTCTTCGATCCAGCTCAGGCGCCGCGGCCGCGACAGCTCGAGCAGATCTGAGGAGATGCGCACCGTACGCGCCAGGCCAAGCAGGTCCGCCATACGCAGCACTAGGCCCGGCCCGTCCTCAGCGCGCTTTACGGTGTAGAGCATCAGGCCCGGGTCGTCGCACGCGACGAACGAGGCCGTTCCTTCGGGCAGCGAGCCGGACTGAGCGCGGATCAGCCGGACCGGTGCCGGTGAGAGGGCGTCAAAACCGAAGCGGGAGACCGCGGCCGGATCGTGTTCCGGGCCGTGCACTTTGAACAGGTGATGGTAGTCATAAAACGGGCTCGTGCCTGGCTCGTAGTCGACGGGTCCAACGGTACCGCCCTCGTACTCGTACTCGTCCGACTTGGCGTGCAGCCGCGCGAACAGCAGCCCGTTCGTGGCAGGGATGCTGTCGTTCCACACCGTCATTTTTTCGAAGTCGTGCGTGGGCACCTCGGGCGATGCGCACGTCACCCCGGCGTTCGTATCCCAGAAATCGATGGTGTGCTCCGCATCGTGGTAGGCGAAGTAAAGCGTGCGTTCGAAGTTGTCGGTCTTGGGATCGAAGTAGCGATTCGTCCGGTCGCTGCGAATCGAGAAGTTGTGGATCTCGAATGGGAACGTGGCGGCGTAGGTCCGAGAGTCCCCGGCCAGGACGAGCGGCATGCGGTTGCGATCCAGCCGGTTCCAAATCTCGACGCGATCGTCGTCGCGGTAAAGCCGGTACTCCGTCGCGACGCGCGGCGAATCCGGGAACGCAACGCGGATCGATGCCCGCACGGGCCCCTGTTCCCCGATCGTGACCGTCGGCGGCGACGCAAGATCGATCGTTGGCAGCGTGCCGTAAGTGACGTCGAGGTGCGAGGCGTGCGCGATTTGGTTGAAGTTGTAGGACGAATCGCCATCCACCATTTCGCGCCCGTCTGATTTGGAGAAGAAACTCATGAGCGTGCCGTCGTTGGGATCGATCGTCAGCCGGTAGGCGTCGTTTTCGAGCACGCTCGCCGAGGCCGACAACATCCCAGCGGCCGGCGTCGTCGGCGTCCCGGGTACGAGGTCGAATGCGCGATAGCCGAGTCCGGGCAGTCCTGCGGCGCGGAACAAGATCTCGCGCGTCGCGGCGTCTTTTTGGTAGGCGATTTCGTTTCCGTTCACGGCGTCGCGCAACTGGAACGTGCCATCGAACAGGTCTGCCGGCAGCGCAGCAGTCACGAAGACGTCCCGCGTGTGCGCGAGGCCGTTGAAGACGAGCAGCCGGGGACCGCGCGAAGGCATGTGCGTCGCGAGCGCGGTTGCGGCTTCGTCGAGCGCCGCGGCCGTCGCGGCGCACGCGTCCTGCGCGACATCCTGAAAGTACTGTACCGAGTCCACCATCTCCTGCGTGGTGAACGTGCCGGGCCAGCCCCCTCCGCCGGAGTGTTCGTCCCAAACGAGAATCTGGTAGTAGCCGTGGTTGATGTCAGGTCGTGGGTCGCCTCCCGCGCCAACCACGTCGGCGACCGCGCCGAGCGCTTCGGCCGAGCGCACTTGTCGGTGCGCGGCGCGAACGTCCTGCATGTGGTGGTTGCCGTTTCCAGCCGACCAGCCGGGGCCGTAGTCACCAGTGAACGTTGGGATCGTGTCGCCCAGCCGCGCGCGCATCAAGTCGAGAAACTCCTCGGGGTGAGCGAGGACGAAGTGCGGCGTCTCGTAGGTCGCGTTCCACTGCCGGATGCGGTCGAGAACGGCCATGCCGGTGTAGTCGTTGTCGAACGCCTTGAAAATCATCAGAGTGTCGTGCGGGTAGCCGTAGGCCTCGTTGTCCGGCAGTTTCGTGGACAGCTTCTCGAACATCATTTCGAACGAGTCGAACCACGAGAAGCCGTAGTTGAATGCCTCGGAGTAACCGCCGTCGTACGTGTGCCACGCGAGCACACGCTTGCCTTCCGGGCCTTGCCACCAGAATGGCCGCTCGGCCAGCGACGGGTGGGTCAGCACGCCGCCGAACGCAGTGTTCATCCCGCCGAGGTAGTACTCCACGCCGGCCTCGGACAACATCTCGGGCAAGGCGAACGGCGACGACGGCACGTCGTCCTGAATGTACGACCGCACAGGAAAGCTCTCGCTCCGACCGAGCCGCGTCGCGGGATAGAGAGTACGCGCGAGCTCCTCGTGGCCGACCGTCCCGACCACCAAGCTGGCGAAACCGGCCGTAAGGTGGATCCGCCCCTCGCGCAGCCGGTCGAACATCTCGAGCTTCTCGGTCGCGGTCGAACGCTTCAGCCATTGGTCGAGTTGCCAGTACTCTTCAATCGTCCATTTGTAGTCAGGGTCGGCGCGCAGGTTCGCGAGCACTTGGTCGAGCTCTGTTTTGTAGAACGTCTCGATCGCTTGCGGAGTCGTGGTGAATCCGATGTCGAGGTGTGACCACTCGCAGATGTAAATCGTCGTGATCGACGAGACGATGCCCTTCGAGTCATCACCCCAGATCTCGAAGTCATCGAGCCGCGTGTGCTTCCCCTTGGGTCCGTCCGCCGCGACCGTGACGCGGTGAACGCGCTGCAATGTGACGAGTGGGTCAGCCGCGACGAGGTCCCAGGTCGTGGGTTCGGCAGCGGCAGAGCCCGACCACACACGTGCGCGGATGACCTGCTGCGCGCCGCTCGCGCCAATCTCGAAACGCATCCAGCGCTGAGCGCTGAATGGGACGAACCCATTTGCAGTGCCGGCAAGCACAGTGAACGGCCCGCCATTGGCACGCTGTAGCGTCAGCTTGCCGTTGATGTCGACCTGCAACCGGTAGAAGCGGGTCTGCGGTGCGCGTTGCTCGATGTCGAACTGGAAGACGAACCCGGCGCCGCCTTCGGCGCGGTAAGAGAAGGCTGTGGAGAATGTTTGCGCGAGCACCGGGTGCAGCGCGCGGAAGTTTTTGTGCAGTGTCGGTGAGAACGGCAACTGTCCTCGCCCGTCGGCATCCCACACTTTGCTAGAGCCGTACACGGCCGGCGACCACGAACTCGCATCGCTGGCGACCTCCCAGCCATCGGCGCGGTTGTCCTCGAAGTTCTCTGACTGCAGCGTGCCGGTCCCCGGCGTATAGGCGAGAGCCGGAAGCGCCAATGCCGCGAACAGTGCGATCGGAATGAATGAGGTCGGGCGGAACAGACGCTGAATCATGAGCGCGCCCTCCGTGTGGGCGCCTACTGTCGACGATCAATCGGGTCCGGCGCAATGGGCTTGTGTCGGGCAGGACGGTTGACGGGCGAGGGCGTCTCGTTCGCGCCCTGGCTGACGACTTGCCAGAAGGCACCTTGGTCGGCAGTGACAGCGGCTTGCACCATCGGCATCGCCGCACTGTTTAGCTGAGTCTTTCGGCACCAGTCGTTGTCGCGGCGCTCGCTCGAGGTGTGTCCGCGCTCAGCGTCATCGAACAGATCGGACTCGTTCGGACTCTGAGTCAACGCTCTTAAGCCATCGATCTTCGGTTGAAGCGCAGGGCCGCGGTGACGATTGCGAGCCAGCGCTTACCTGCCATCGTTCACCTCACCTTACGACATCGTCTAACGAGCGCACTGCTCGGCTCGATTCTCCCGCCGGACTTCGCCGTCGCCGCCGTTGGAAAGCGTCAGCCTCCCAACACAATCACAGCGCGACCCGGCCGGCCCGGCTCGTCCCTGTGCTCTAATTCCCGCCGCGATGCGACTGCACACCAAGATGTTGATCGGCGGCACAGCCGGAATCGTGGGCGGGATGCTCGCGCACGCGCTGTTTCAAGATCAGTCCTGGCTGGCAGCAGTTCTGAAGTACGTCACACAACCTGTCGGGCAGATGTTCCTGCGGCTGTTGTTCATGCTGATTGCCCCGCTGATTTTCGCCGCGCTGTCGTTGGGCGTCGCAGGGTTGGGCGACCTGCGTGGCCTGGGGCGCATCGGCACCAAGACGCTGGTCTACACCGTCGTTGTGTCCACCATTGCGGTGGCGATCGGTATCACCGCAGTAAATCTGCTGCGACCTGGCGATGGATTCTCGGACGAAGTCCGGCAGCAACTGACAAGTGGTGCGAAGGAGCGCAGCGGGGCGTTGGCATCGGCGCAAGCACCCAAGGTCGGACTCGATCTCTTGATCGGCATCATCCCCGACAACCCCATCAAAGCGATCGCCAACGGCGACTATCTGGCGTGGATGTTTTTTGCGCTGATGGTCGGCATTGGGCTGTTGATCACGCGCACCGAGGCGGCTCGCAAGTTCGAGGCTGGGTTGCAAGGCATGTACGACGTCACCATGTCGTTGGTGGAGTTGGTGATTTCGTTCGCACCGTACGGCGTGGCGGCACTTCTATTCACATTGACCGCACAACTTGGTGCCGAGGTCTTGTATGGGCTGGGCAAGTACGTGCTGGTGGTGGTGCTGGCGCTGGCGATTCACCAGTTCGTGATCTACAGCCTGGCGGTGAAGTTCTTGGGCGGCATGAGTCCGCGCTTTTTCTTCAAAGGCATCGAGGACGCGATGCTGACCGCGTTCTCGACCGCCAGCAGCAACGCCACGCTTCCGACGGCGCTGAAGGTTGCCGAAGACAATCTCAAGCTGCCCTCACATGTATCGCGCTTCGTGCTCACCATTGGCTCGACCGCCAACCAAAACGGCACCGCTTTGTTTGAAGGGGTCACGGTCCTGTTTTTGGCGCAGTTTTATGGCGTGCATCTGAGCCTTTGGCAGCAACTCACCGTCTGCGGCATCTGCATTTTGGCGGGGGTTGGGACAGCCGGTATCCCGGCTGGATCGTTGCCGGTGATTGCGCTGATTTTGGGAATGTTCGGAATTCCGACCGAGGGGATTGGAATGATCCTCGGCGTCGATCGATTCCTGGATATGTGCCGAACCACGCTCAACGTCACGGGCGATTTGGCAGCGGCGGTCGTGATCTCGCGCGGCGAGATGGTGGAGCAGCGAACTGGGTGAGGGGGAAAAAGGAAAGGGCCGGCTCCGAACCGGCCCTCGAGAACGTCTTTTAGCTGCTCGACCCTCCATAAAGCAATCTCGATGCCACCCAAGCCAAAAAACTAAGTGCCTATTTCTAAACGACTTGACCTCCTAGCCTCGATTCGGAACCTGGCCTGGTTCTCAGCCTGAGAAGGCCGCGCAGGTCGAATCGTTCTCATCTTGAGAAGCCGACGGCTACGGAAGCGGGAGGCAGAGCGAGACGCGCGCTCCCCCTTCGGCCCGGTTTTCGGCGACCGCGCGCCCCTGATGGGACTCGGCCACTCGCGCCACGATGAACAGTCCCAACCCGCTACTGCCGGCCCGGTAGGAGCCGTGCTTGACCTTCGGGCGCTCGCGCGAGAACGCTTGCGCCGGATCGAAGCCTTGAAACCCAGGGCCATTGTCTTCGGCGCCCAGGTGCAATTCCGATTCGTGCCGCCGAGCGAACAGCACCACGCTTCCACCGGCGGGCGCGGCGGCCAACGCATTGGCTGCGAGATTCCAAAGCGCTCGCTCGAGGAGCGCCGCATCGCCTTGAATCGGTGGCAGCGACGCTTGGGCGTCGACCGTAAGCGCGACGCGGCGGCGCTGCGCCAGCGGCTCGATCCGCTCTGCCAACTCGTGCAGCAATCCGGGCACCAGCACGACCTCTTTGGCCAACACGATCGGTGCGCCTTCGGCTTCGGCCGCGGTGAGCACGTTGGCCAGATAAAGATTGAGACGTTCGCAGGTATCGCTAATCTGCGACAACGCGGCCGCCATCGGAGCTTCGGGTTCGTGGTCCAGCAGTCCTTCGCAGCGCAATTGAATTCCGGAGACGGGCGCCTTGATGTCGTGCACCACCGCGCGCAATGCTTCGAAACGATCTTGTGTGTCTCGGGTGCGCTCTTCGGCTTCGTCGCGTTGCCGCGCCAAGCGCTCCTGAGCCGCGCCGAGGGCGAGGTAGCCGCCGACCGCAGCGAGGGTCAGCACCAATCCGCCGACACCCAACAGCGACAGCAACAAACGCGTGCGCCGCTCGGCCTCGACAATGCTGGCGCGCGAGACGCCAACCACGAGCACCACGTTTTCGCCGACCTGCGCCAGCGGCTGAGACGTGATGTCGTACTGCTCACCACCAATCGTGGCGCGGCTATCGACATCGAGCGGGACCACGGGAGAGCTCGGAAAGGTGTGATGCACCAGGTTCCCGTCAACGAATACGGCCAGCGGCGTGCGCAGGTCGCGCGTCAGTTGCTGCACGAACAAGCGACCCAGTGTGACCGCACCGCGCAATCGTCCGATGGGGCGGCGCGCCGACTCGATGGGCTGCTCGAAGCGCATGACGAGATCGCCGGCTGCCACGCTGAGCGCCTGGTGCACGCCCCCCTCGACTGAATTGACGTCGATCCCCAAGACTACTTGCGCCAGCGGTGTCGACGACGCCATCGGCATTCCTGTGGAATCGTCGATGACCAACATGGTGCTGCTGAACTCGGATTGAAACGGTTGAATTGCTTTCGCGAGCGCCGCTGGATTGCGGTCCAGCAGCGCATCTTGCACCGCACGCGAGGTGGCGATGGCGCGCAGCACGGTTTGGCCGCGCTCGAGCCGGTTGCGCACAAGTACTTGCGCCAGCTGCGCCGTGCGCGTCGACAACTCGTGCTGCGCCGCATCCAGCCGTGCGCTCTCGTGTGAACCAAACCACCACAGCACTGCCGTCAACACCGATCCAACCGTCAACGCTACGACCAGCAGCAACCGCAACGCCGGCCGGCTGCGCGACCAACCGCGAGGCTGTGCGATCACGCCTCGGGCTCCCCGGAGGCGGCGCCGTACAGCGACAGCTTGCGATAGAGCGTGGCCAGACTGAGTCCTAACCTGCGCGCGGCTTCGCGCTTGTTGCCATCGCTCTTCTCTAGCGCGCGTTGAATCAGCCAACGTTCGGCTTCTTCTAGTGTCAGCTCCTCGGACAAGCCCGACGGTTCCAGCAGCGGCAAGGTTGCGCTCGTGCCGCTGCGCATCGTTTCGGGCAAGTCTTCGAGTTGAATCGTGTCGCCTACCGCCAAGGCGGCCGCGCGCGTCACCGCGTTTTCGAGTTCGCGAACATTGCCCGGCCAGCGATGGGCAAGAAACGCGGCCTGGACGTCCTCGCTAATCTGCTTGGGTTGTGTGTTGGAGTTGGCCGCCAGTTTGGCCACGAAGTGCATGGCCAACAGCAAGGCGTCTTCTCCTCGCTCGCGCAACGCAGGCATGCGCAGCTCGATGACGTTGATGCGGTAGTACAGGTCTTCTCTAAACCGGCCTGCCGCTACCTCGACCGCCAGATCGCGATGTGTGGCCGCAATCACTCGCACATCGACATGCCGCGACTTCGTTTCGCCCAAGCGCTGAATGTCGCCGGTTTGGAGCACACGCAATAGTTTGACCTGCATCTCGGCAGGAATTTCGCCCACCTCATCGAGCATCAAACTGCCGCCATGAGCTTCTTCGAACAGACCAGCCTTGTCTTTTACGGCGCCTGTGAACGCGCCGCGCGTGTGACCGAAAAGTTCGGATTCGAGCAACGTGGAAGGGATTGCCGCGCAATGCACCTTGACCAACCGCCCTTCAGCGCGCGGCGAAAGCTCGTGAATTGCTTCGGCCAAGACTTCCTTGCCGGTTCCTGTTTCTCCCGTGATCAAGAGCGGCGCGTCTGAAGACGCGACTCGCTCTGCCAAGCGAAGCGCCGCTTGAAAGGCGGGCGACTCGCCGATGACGCCCGTCAACGAACGTCGCCCGCGCAGCGCTTGCCGTAAGCGACGGTTTTCGGCGGCAAGCAAATGCTGCGACAGCGCCAAAGCGACGGCCTTGCGCAGCGCCTTGGCGCGCGGAGGTTTGACCAGCACATCGACGACACCATGCTTCATCAGTGAAACGGCGTCTTCCACGGTGGCCTGCCCGCTGACCACCAGAAACGTCGTATCGGAGGAGGCTTGACGCATTGCCAACACGAATTCTAGGCCGTTCATTTCTGGCATCGCGAAATCGGTAATGACGACCGCAGGTTGCAACTCGCGCCCGGCCTCGAGTGCATCGGCCGGCCGATGGAACAGGCGCACGTCGTAGCCTTCGGACTCGAGTGCGGCAGCCACGCCGTCGCAGGTGACCGGGTCGTCGTCGACCGAAAAGACTATCGGCATCGCATCACCGTCACGGTGCGCTCTTGCGCGTCAGCGCCAGCACGTTGGGAATCGGCCATGGTTGATCGGCAAACCCTTCCTGTAAGCCAGCATCGAGCGCGCCGGTCAACTCGAGTTCTACCTGGCCTGACCTCACGAACATTTGGGCCTCGGGTCCACCCTCTGTATACATGGCGTTCTTCAAGTCCAGCGGCAGTGTGACCAGCATGTCGATGAAATCATGCACGGTATTGGGAGCGCGCGAGTGGATGAAGAGCATACGACCGCTTTTGTCGATTCCGACTGCCGAGATACTCCAGCGTTTGTGAGGCTGTTGCTCCCACACATTCTGTCCGTCGAGCGAGAGCATCCGGATGCTCTGCACCTGCGATGAGTATTGGCCGCGCAGCGTCTCGAAGTCCTGGTGATCGCGGTCGATGATCTGAAGTGGCGGAACACTGCGATCGAGCGGGTCGAAGACCAAGACGCTCTTGTCCTTGGAAACCCGAGGGTTGTTGATGACGGCGCCGCTCTTCATCAGCGAGACGCTCGTGATGTGATCGGCTTGGTACATGGCCGCGTTGATGACCGCCACTGAAGAACTGCCTTGGATCCACTGTCGCGGCGTCTTCGCTTTTTGTTGAGCATCGGCCGCGGCGGTCAACAGTTTTAGCGCGAAGTGGTTGGGGTCGGCCCGCAGGACGTGAATTCTGGCGCCCAACCCCGGATCGAGCTTGGGCATCTCGAATTCGGCGAACTCCAGACCCGATTCGAGCATCTTCCAATGAGTGGTCTTGGCCGCAGTCTTGCCGCTACAGCCGCCAGCGAGCGGCAGCAGCAGGAGCGCGAGAGCGGCAAGCAGCGAAATAATCGGGCGCAGTTTCATCGGTCGGGCGATCCGAGATGTGGCGATGATAGAAGCAATGTAGGGGCTGCGCCCCCGGAACGTCCGCAGGTATTACGGGCAATGATTCCCGGCCGCAGATATCCCCGAATCCCGGCTGGCAACCCGGCCGGCACTCGTATCGTCGTAACTCCCAGGTGCCGCGGCCGCGACGCCGCGCACCAGGTACCAAACGCCATCGCTGACGGCAGCGGTCTGGGTCGCCTCGACAGCCGTGGCAGCCAGATCGTTGCTCACGCATTGAAGACCCGAGTTCGCGAAGTTGCCGGAAGCCGCGTGCAACGCAGACAGCGAACCGGCAACGACGTCGTAGCCGCGCGCTTCGGGACGTGCGGCCCAGCGCAGCGTGGCCGACGCGTGAAGCGCAACGACCTGCAGATGATCGACGGATGCTGCCTCAGGCTCGTGAGCACAGCCGCAGTAAGAACCGCCGCTGTTGGTGTCGTGCGCGAATTGGGTGCCGCCAAACACGATCAACTGTGTACCGGCAGCGGTGGCGGTGTGTAAGGTGCGGCCATCGGGGGCACCCGTTGCACTCATCGAAAGCCAGCTATCACTGTCAGCGAAGTACAACGCACCGTCGCTTGGCAAACCCGGTGAGCCGGAGGTGTCCGCACCACCCCAGACGGCGGTCGCGCCGCACAACGTGGATTGCGTGTGTCGTTCGCGCACGGTGATCGGTGATGGCTCGATCGATTCCCAGCCATCGGCAAACGGGTCGTAGCGCGCGCCTTCGCCGGTGGGGGAGCCATCGCCATTCAAGCCGCCCCAAATGACACCCCACTGGCCCGACCATTCGAAGCGCACGTCCGATCGCGAGGGCGGAGCCTTGAACGCTGTCATCGAACGCCAGCGATCGAGCACAACGTCGTAGCGTGCACCGGTGCCGAGTACGAACGGATTCTTTCCGCCCCACACCACCATTTCGGTACCCGACCAAAGGGCGCCATGCGCGCTGCGCCTCGACGGGGCATCGATCGTGCTCATCGTGTGCCAACTGTTACTCGCCAGTTCAAAAACTGCGCCTGTATCGGAGGCTCCCGAACTCGCGTCTTCTCCGCCCCACACGATCATTTCGCGCCCGGTCCAGACGGCGCTGTGTTGCGAGCGCGCCGTCGGTGCACCGCTCAGCGGAAGTGCAGTCCAGGAATCAAGTGCAGGGTCGTAGCGCGCGCCATCATCGAATCCAGGAGGTGCTTCACCACCCCACACGATCATTTCACGCCCGGTCCAGATGGCGGTATGCCCCCAACGCGCGACGGGTTGATCGAGGCTCGACAGCGGCGACCAAGTATCGGTCGCCGGTTCGTATCGACTACCTTCGGCGATCGCGGCGGTGCCGTGTTGACCGCCCCAGACGATCAGCTCGCTCCCGGTCCAAACTGCGGTGTGCAGTTGTCGCGCGACGGGGCGAATGACTTCGCTGCCATCGGTCGCGGCCCAACGATCCAACAGTGGGTCATAGCGACCGCCACTGTGCCGGCTTGGTCCATTGGCGAGTTGTCCGCCCCAGACAATCATTTCGGTGCCGGTCCACACGGCGCTGTGGTTTCCGCTTGGAACAGGGGCGCTCACGAGCGTGAACGGTGTCCAACTGTTGGCTGCCGGATCGAAACCCGCACCGCTCTGCAGCGATCCGCTGAGGCCGTGTCCGCCCCACACCAACATTCGACTTCCGGTCCACACAACCGTATGTGCGGCGCGTGCTGCGGGTGCGGCGGTCAGCGACGTGGCGGTCCAGAGTCCCGTTTGAGGATCGAAACTGCCCCCGCTGTCGAACAACAGATTGAGCGCTTGGCCACCCCAAATCACCATCCGCGTACCGGTCCATACAGCGGTGTGGCCCGAACGCGCCGCGGGTGCGCCCGTCGCGAGCAACCGTTGCCACACATCGAACTGCGGTTTCCAGCGATCACCGTCGTTGTAGTAGACGAGATTGCCGGAGGCGTCGCGTGTTTCTCCGCCCCAGAGAATCATCTCGGTGCCGGTCCAGACGGCGCTGTGATTCATGCGCGCGCGCGGACGGCCGGGCACACCGAGTGCCACCCAGGTGTTGGTGCTTGGGTTGTAGCGCGCACCGTTGTTCCAAACCGTGGGGATGAACAACTCCAAATTGGCGCCGCCCCAGATGATCATTTCGCTGCCGGTCCAGACCGCGCTGTGACCCAAGCGCGAAAGATCGCCGAGCATCGTGGGGCGACTCATGCTCTGCCATGTGTCGGTGGCTGGGTTGTAGCGCGCACCGTCCTCCAGCGTTTGCGGAAAGTCCTTTCCAGCCCACACGATCATTTCGGTGCCGGTCCAAACAGCTGTGTGTCCTGATCGTCCTGTTGGTGCCCCGACCTCGCTGATCGATGACCAGCTATCGGTTGCCGGGTCGTAGCGTGATCCCGAACGCAAGTAGTTACCTTCCACGCCGCCCCACACGATCATTTCGCTGCCGGTCCACACGGCCGTGTGCCCAGTGCGGCCAAGCGGCGCGTCACCGCCGATCGGGGACCAACTGTCGGGTGTGCAGGGTGTGTCGGCCAACTCGGGGAGTGTCACGCGCGGTGTTGGCGGGGAGGCAGCGCTGAACTGATCACGCCGGCCGTTCCACCAGGCGTCGAATGACGTCTCATTCGGCAAGCCGGGCACGACTGCCTGACGCAACAAACTATCGACCAGCACAGGCCGCACCATCGCTTCGACAATCGCGACCGGATCGTTGTCCAAGGCCCGCCACAGTTCGAGCAATCGATGACGATCGCGACTGCGATGAGCGATGCTATCGAGCGCATGCTGAAGCTCGCGATCATCGAGCATGTGCGCAAACAGCAATTGCAATGCCTGCTGTTTTCGCAGCGTGTCGAGTGCGCGCTCGCGCAGCACAGCTTCGGGCAGCAGGTCAGCCGCTGAAGGACGCGCACCCGCGTTGTGCGTCGGCCAAAGGCGATGAGAAACGCGTACCGCCTCCAACCGGCGCAACATCGAAACACGGTCTTCCTGGGAGAAAGTCATGGCCGGCGGCGACAGAGCGACGATAAGCGTTGCGAGCGCTAGGAGAGGAGGGAGGGGTCGAGGAGCGCCGCTGGCCATGCAGGGACGGTACCGGCTTTTTGTTCGACTCGCGCACTGACGTTACGGGTTGCGCGGTAGTTAATCCGCGCGGTGACGAAGATTTACCGCGCCTTTGCGAAACGGCCCATCGCGCACACACAAAGTTCACATCGCAAGCCTCTCGAGCTTACGAAGCGCGCAAGGCCTTGGTCAGAATCGCAGCGGCGGCGGTCTCGTTCGGTTGCGGTGCTTCGGGCAACGTCAGCGCGGCGTACAACGACCTGAGCAAACTCTTGGCGTTCTGCGCTGCCGCAAACGCGTTGAGATCGAGTGTCGTACCGACCTCCGTTCCGGCCGCGGCAATCAGTTTCTTGACGAAGCTCTCGAAGGCCGCGGGTGAGAAATCGCTGCGGCGCACGATCGACAACACGGTGCTGGCAAAACGCTCATCTTCACCGAAGGTAAACACCATTCCTCTGGTTGCACTTTGCTTGGCCGCAATCGCGTCCAGCACGCGCGACTGGTCGGCCACTGCGAAGCTTTTGTTGCGAGCCAAAAACTTGAGCAAGTCGGCCGTGTGGGCAGCACTGTGGATCCAACCTTGAGGCAGCTGATAACTGCGCAGATCGCGTTCGGCGGCAAAGTAGCCGAGCGCCGCCTCGACCAGCGTGCGATGTTCCTCGGGAGACAAAAACGGCCTCACCAAATCGACGGCGGCGACCATCGACAGATTGAGCGCAGAAAACGAACGCGCGATGACACCGTCGTTTCCGGTCTCGCCAATTCCACGCGAGAGATTGCCGAGCCAGAGTTGCATCGCGGTTCGCATGGCCGCTGGTGAGACCGCAGCCTTGGAGTACATCCAGCGCGCGCTGATCGAGTAGCCAAAATCATCGCGCCAGCGCGGGTCGGGGTTTACGACGAAGCCGGAGAGTTCAGCGAACAGTGCGTCGGCGTCGGCGCCCTCTGGTACGGCGTAGTCGTGCTCGACGATCGACTGCCAGAACTCGGCGGGATGGGCAGGGGCCACAGCAGCAGGGGTGGCGACTAGCAACAAGGCGGCAACGAGCATCGGGGCACCTCACGGGAGACGCCCAGCAGTTTGGCATGCCGAGCGTCTCTCGCGGTGAGGCTTGGGGACTATTGACGATTGCTTAACAACTGGCTGGCAGCGTTGAACAGGCTCACTCAGGGCCGCCAGGCAGTGAAGGTCCCATCGGTCTTGGTTTGCGACTGATGGCAGGTCCAACACGAAGCGCCTGTATCGCTGACGGCGCGTTCACGGGTATCCGCTTTGAAGCCTTCAAACCCCCAGCCCCCCGTTGTCGCGAATCGTTTGGAGTTCTTCTCCATGACACCCACGATCTTGCGTTTGCCTTCGATGACCGCGTTGTTCTCGACAGGAGCCTCGAGCAGATCGAACACAAATACCGAGCCATCGGGATACTGGCTGCCGCCGCGTTTCAACGCTGCGAGCGCCTTGTCGTTGGCGTAGATGTGATGCACGCCACCAAAGGAATCGAAGAGTGGATGGCCCGCTTGGATCACCATCGACTTGACGTGTGTCCAGTCTCGATAGCCATCGGGATAGGCCACGGGAGCACTGCCAGCGGCCATCAAACCAAGCGTGCCCAGTGCCAACAAGACTGCAACGATCGAAAACCTACGGGTCATGGACGAGCCTCCTCGGACGTATGTTTGGTGAATCGTTTCCAATTGGTGGTGACGAATTTCGGCTCGGCGAGCGAGTGTTCGGGGCAATCGAGGCGCAGCGCCGCATCGCCAAATGGCAGATCGACCAACGCGCAGTGATGTGGGCGCTCGGCACTGGCGTGCACGTTGGGACGAAAGTAAGTGCAACTGGGACACATCCGCGATTCCTGCACGGCGCCACGATCGATCAACGATCGGACGATCGATAGCACGGCACGCAGCAACACGACTCGCTCGTCGGCCGTGAGTGCGGCGGTCGCCGCACCCAAGAAGTCAGGCCAGAGGGCGAGTTCGTTGCCGAGTTTTTCGCCGCGGGCCGTCGCGCTGACCGTCACCTGCCGTCCTTGACGGGTACGCTTTGCCAAGCGTTTGGTTTCTAGTGCGGTGACGGATTCAGAGATCGTTGCGGCCGATAGGCCCAAGCGCGCGGCGAGCTGAGAAATGGTGCGCGGCGCTTCACTCAAGGCCGTCTGGATTTGAGCCTGCACCGGTGACAGCCCGTGGGGCGCAGCGGCGAGAAAGAGCTGGTGGCGCGTCGCCAACGCAATCTTGGCCAATCCGGAGGCGAGACGTTGCTCCAGAGGTCCGGCACCCGACTCGAACCCAGCGAGGGTTGCTGTTGAATCCATGCTTCGGGCTCCGATTCAAATAATTCGGACTCCAAACTATGAGTCTTCGAGGTCACTGTCAAGTCCGAAAGCCTCGACATCTGTTCGGCAGCCAGCGCGCCAGTGCTAGGATCCCGGGCCTATGAAACGACTTCTGCTGCTTACCGCCTGCTTCCTGCTCGCCCTGCCTTCGGCTGCCATCGCCGCAGACCCCATCAAGGCGTTCGTGGGCGCCACGTTCTTGCCGGTATCCGGCCCGCGCATCGACAACGGCGTGATGTTGGTTGAGGCCGGCCGCATCAAAGCGATCGGCTCACGCGCCACGACACTTGTTCCGCGGGGAGCCGTGGTCGTCGATCTCACCGGAAAAACGGTGATACCGGGGCTGGTCGATACGCACAGCCACATTGGTGGGGTCGGGGGCGCCGATCGCAGCGCCGCGCTGCAGCCCGACGTGCGCATCTACGACTCGCTCAATCCGCTCGACTCCGGATTTCGCCGCGCTGTCGCCGGAGGTTTGACCACACTCAACGTGATGCCCGGATCGGGACATTTGCTCAGCGGGCAAACGGTGTACTTGAAGTTGCGCGGCGGGCGAACGGTCGAGAGCCTGTTTTACCTGCGAGCCGACGGACAGCCGGCTGGTGGGCTCAAAATGGCCAACGGCACCAACTCGATCGATGCGCCGCCGTTTCCCGGCACACGCGGCAAGTCGGCGGCGATGCAGCGCGAGTTGTTCGTGCGTGCGCAGGAGTATCGCGAGAAGCTGGCTCACCCGGGCAAAGATCCCGACAAGCAGCCGCCGCGCGACATTGGACTAGAGGCGGTGGTCGAGGCGTTGGAAGGCAAGCGCGTGGTGCACTTTCACACCCATCGAGCCGACGACATCATGACGGTGCTGCGGTTGAAGAGAGAATTCAGTCTGCGCGTCGTGCTGCAGCATGTGTCGGAAGCGTGGAAGGTTGCCGACGAAATTGCGGCCGCCGGTGCACCCTGCTCCATAATCTTGGTCGATTCTCCCGGCGGAAAACTCGAGACGGCCCATCTCGAGCTAGCGACGGCGAAGATCCTCGAAGAGAAAAAAGTGAACGTCGCCTTTCATACCGACGATTGGATCACCGACTCGCGGTTGTTCTTGCGGATGGGGGCCTTGGGCGTTCGCGCCGGGATGTCGCGCGATGGCGCGCTGCGCGCGCTGACGCTTGCGGGTGCTGAAATGCTCGACCTGTCCGATCGCGTCGGATCGCTCACACCTGGTAAGGACGCCGACTTCGTGGTGCTCTCGGGCGATCCATTCAGCGTCTACACGCAAGTGCTGCAAACCTGGGTCGAAGGCCAAAGCGTGTTCGATCGCAGCAAGCCCGAAGATCGCTTGATGGCGGTGGGCGGCTATGGCGCCGGCGATGATCAGCAGCCCTACTTCTGCTGCATGGGGCGGGACGCACAATGAGAACGCTCAGGGCAGTTTGCTTGCTCGCCGCATTCACGCCGGCTCTCGCCCAAGTTGCGATCAAGGGCAGCACTGTTTACACCATGACGGGCGCACCGCTACGCGATGGCGTCGTGCTAATCGAGAACGGCAAGATCAAAGCGGTCGGCCCAGCCTCGAGCACGCCTATTCCAAGTGGCTGGAAAACTCTCGAAGCGGCCGTGGTGACACCGGGGTTGATCGATGCGCATGGCACCGTTGGCTTGTCGGGCCTGCTCAACGGCAAGGACCAAGCGCACGATCAGGAGCAGCTCGAAGGCTCATCGCCCATTCAACCCGAGTTGCGAGCGATCGATGCCTACAACCCTCTCGATCCGTTGGTCGCGTATCTGCGCTCGTTTGGCGTGACCACCGTGCACACGGGCCACGCGCCCGGTGAGACGGTTTCGGGCGGCACGATTCTGGTGAAGCTGCATGGAACGACGGTTGAAGAAGCACTCATCCGCGCCGACGTGGCCGTAGCCGCCACGATTGGTCCCGGTTCGTTGAAAGGAGAAAAATCGCCCGGCACACGCGGCAAGCAAATGGCGATGTTGCGTGCCGAGCTAACGAAGGCGCAGGAGTATCTCGCCAAGCAAGTCAAGGCCAAGCCCGACGAACCTGTCGCGCGCGATCTCAAGCTGGATGTGTGGGTGCGCGTGCTCAAGGGCGAGATGCCGCTGATGATTACCGCACAGCGTGCGCAAGACATCGACACCGCGCTGCGTCTCGCGCAAGAGTTCAAGTTCAAGCTGTGGTTAGACGGCGGGTCCGAGAGCTACCTGCTGGCCGATGCGTTGAAGCAAGCCGGCGTGCCGGTCATCGCGCGCCCCTCGATGATGCGTGCGGTCGGAGAGCAAGCCAACGCTACCGTCGAGCTTCCGGCCCTTCTGCGCCGCAAAGGTGTGAGCCTTGCCATGGGCAGTGGCTACGAATCGTATGTACCCAAGACGCGCGTGATCTTGTTCGAAGCCGCGCTGGCTGCTGTCAATGGGCTCGGTCCCGAAAACGCGCTGGCGATGATCACGCGCGACGCGGCCCAACTGCTGGGCGTGTCCGATCGCGTCGGTACACTGCAACCCGGCAAGGATGCCGACATCGCGATGTTCGACGGTGATCCGTTCGAGTACACGACACACTGCATTGGCACAATGATCGACGGCACGCTCGAGTTTCAAGGACAGCGCTGACGATGGTTTGCTGGCTGTTCAAGTCCGAACCGGAGGTGTTTTCGCTCACCGATCTACAGCGTGCGCCCAAGCAGACGACCGGGTGGGAAGGGGTGCGTAACTACCAGGCGCGCAACTTCCTTCGCGATCAGGCCAAGCAAGGGGAAAAGGTCCTGTTTTATCACTCGTCCACTGCCGAACCCGGAGTGGTGGGCGTTTGTGTCATTGCCCGCGGGGCGTATCCCGACCCGGCGCAATTCGACAAGCGATCGGAATACTACGACGCGGCCTCGACGCCCGAAGCGCCGCGTTGGGTTTGTGTCGACGTAACGTTCGAGCGAGCCCTGAAGCGCACCGTCACGCTGGCCATGCTGCGGGCCGAACCGAAGCTGGCTCAAATGCAACTGCTCAAACGCGGCAATCGTTTGTCGGTCATGCCACTGACGACGGATGAGTTCAAGTCGATCGTCAAACTCGGCGGCTGAGTTGCGTCGAGTGTGGACGCCGGCGCGCGATCACGCGCCGGCATCGGTCCAACGACGTTAGGGGCAGGCGGCGGCGCGCGGCTGGCCACACAGCGTGCTGGTTTGTGGCCTGTCGGCACCTGCCGATGATTTTCCAGCGCCGCCCTCATGGCCACCCTGATTGGCGACGATCAAGTAGTACTCGTTGCCGGATCCTGGTGTGAAGGTAGCGGGTGATGTTCGCGCACAGGCCGCAGCCAGTGGTGCATGACTGTAATTGCCGCTAGCCGCGAGCATCTCGAGACTGCCGGACTGAATCGAATACAACTGACCGGGCAGTGACACCGAGTTGCAAGCGCTCGACCAACTGGCTTGGACTTGACCGCCGCCGAGCTTCCCAAACGCGGCGTTGGCCGGCACTAAGCCTGGCCACTGCGTGGTTTGGCAAACCGGCGCGCCCATCTTGCGTGACTCGACCTTGACCTGATCGATGTACCAACCCTCATTGCTCGACGTCGCGTTGTCGGAACCGAAGATGAAGGCGAGATAGATTTTTTTCCCGCGATAGCTCGTGACGTCGAAGGTCGTCGTGATCCATCCGCCCGACGTGCCGTTGAACGTTTCCTTGCCTTGCAGCGGATTGCAGAAGCCGCTGCGCAACGTACCGGTGTAGCCGCCGTTGGGCACCAAGGTCACGTAGGTATCCTGGTTGTCGTCGATTCCATCGATGCCAACCTGTCCGCCGTCGGCGCCCGCCTGCGTGTTGTACCAGTGCACCAACGTCAACGTCGCGTCCATGGCGTCGGCCGGAATATCGATACCGGGGCCATTCGTGGAGTCCTTTCCGCCGTGGTAAAGCCACGCGTACTCGTTCCGCGGATAGTTCGTGCTGGGGCCCAGACCGCAGTGATAGCTCTGCCCGTGAGCCGCGTCCTTTTGGATCGTCTTCCAGTCATCTTTCCAGGTGACGTTGCAGCCGAAGAGTGAAATGGTTTGCGCCTGATGCGTCCAACCGCTTACCGGCAGCGGGTCGAAGTCCTCGTCGAGCCAACTGCTGACCGCCGGTGGCAGGTAGTTGTTGATGACGGTCACACGAAACGCATCGTCGAGATCGTTGTACGTGCCGGGTGCATTGGTCGAAGAGAGATTCACCAGATCGAACACGATGCTGCTGCCACAGTTGAAGCTAGGGTCGACGACAAATCGATAGGGCGTAAGCGCGTCGCCCACGGCGCCACCAGTCAAGTCACCGAAACTGCGCGAAGAAGGCTGCAATACCGTCACTCCCGACGTGGCCGTGAACAGGCGAGCTTGCACACCCAACGCCGATTGACCACCAGCGTTCTTGAGCTTGGGAACGACCTCGAAGGTCTCGCCTGGTTCGACACTGCCATCGCCATCGCCATCGACTTCGACGAGCGGCTGCACGATGGAGTCGAAGATCAGAATCGGAGACACCGGATCGAGTGAGACTTGCCACGCGCCGCGCGCGTAGCTGCCCGCGGTCAGCTTGTTGAGCGTGCCGGAATACTTGAGGTCGGTAACCACCAGTCCTTTGGGCAGGCCGTCGACAAACGGCAGATCGGTGACGCCACCATCGACACTCCGAAACACGCCCACATCGGTGCCAACAAACAGTTCGCTGCCCGACAACATCACGACGGTGTTGGCGGGGATGTTGGGAAGGTCCGCGCCACGCGCCACCCAACCGCCGCTTTCGGTCCATTCCCACAAGTGTGCCGTGTTGAATCCGCCGACCGTCGCGAAGGCGCGCTTGGGATTGGTGGGATCGGCCGCAATGTCGTTGATGATGCGGCCCGGCAAACCGGTGGTGATGTCGGTCCATGTGATGCCGAAGTCGGCAGAGCGCCACACGCGGCCGCTCTCGGTTCCGGCAAACACCACGTTGGGGAAGTTGCGATTGACTTCGAGCGCATACACCGTGCCCGATCCGCCGGTCAGGTCGGCCGGACCTACTGGCGACCACGAGTCGCCGTTGTTGGTCGACTTGTAGATCCGTTGCGACCCGAGATACAGCGTGCTGGGTGTCACTGGATCGAGGATGTACGGCGTGACCCAATTCCAACGATCACCCGAGTTGACGCCGCTGCCGCCACCGGTAATCACGTTGAACGACCCGAACACTCCGGTCGTGGAGCGATAGACACTTGGTCCGCCACTCGGATAGGAAGTGATGAACGCGTAGTTGGGATTGACCGGATTGATATGACACACGAACCCATCGCCGGTCACTTCCTGAAGATTCCAGACGTTGGTGCCGGTGGGGCGCGCCAGCGAACTGTTGTCTTGTGCGCCGCCGCAAATGATGTCGCCATCGGTGGGATGCACGTCGATGGCATAAAACTGCGTCATGTTGAGATTGGTGTTGAGACAGGTGTAACTCGTCCCGCCATCGGCACTGCGCCAGACACCGCCATCCGACCCAACGTAAAAAGTCTCGGGTGCGACCGGATCGACGAGCAGTTCTTGCGTGTCTTGATGGACCTGCTGCGATCCGCCCCAGCCGTTAGTGAGTTGCGTCCAGGTGCTGCCCCCGTTGATCGATTTGAACAACAACACCGTGCCGCGATAGACGATGTCGGAGTTGGTGCGGTGCACGGCGATGGTCATGTTGTACGTGCACTGCCCATCGCAGGCGTTGCTGCCGCTGGACATCTTGGTCCAGCTGCTGCCGCCGTTGACGGTGCGCCAAAACTCGGTGCCCGTTGGCCCGCCGGCGAATAGCGCGTAGACCACGTTGCCGTTGCTCGGCGCAATCGCCAGCTCGGTGCGGCTGGTGTTGCTGCTGGGCAGGCTAGAGGCCGTTTGCTTGCTCCACGTCACGCCGTTGTTGATCGATTTGTAGATGCCCTGATTGGTCGCAGCCCAAAAGTTGTCTTTGTTTTGCTGATCTTGCGCCAAGGAGTAAACCGCGACGCTGCCAAGACGCTCGGCCCAGGTCGCGCCCGCGTCATCGGTGGTGAAGATCCCGCCCGACCCACCCGATCCGCTGCTGCAGCCGCGCGATGTTGCCGCTGCCAGCACGTGATTGGAGTTGCGCGGGTCGACCACCATGGCAGCAAACGCCGACACGTCGTTGAGCGTCACGGCGCCGCTGCCATTGCGCTTCTGCCAGCTCGCGCCGCCATCGGTGCTGCGCAGCATGCCGATCCCGAAGTATCCCTCACAGCCCGAGTTGTAGTCACCGGTCGCCACCCAAACCACATTGGTGTTGTTGGGATCGGTGGCAATCGCGCCGACGGCCTGTGTGTCCGTTGCATCGAGCAAGCTGGTCCACGACAAACCATCGTTGACCGACTTCCACACCCCGCCCGCCGCACCACCGACATACAAAGTTCCCGCCGAGTCCTTGGCCAATGCGGTCACGCGTCCGGAGATGTCGCCGAAGGCCCAACCACCGAAGTGCGATCCCGACGGACCCATTTGCGTCCAAAAATTGTTGGCGTCGGAGAAGCCGCGCCCCTTCATCAGCCGCAACTGTTCGGCGCGCACTGCGGTCGCTTCGGTCGCCTCGGCACGCAGCCGCCGCGCCTGATCCATCGTGAGCACGCCTTGCGAGCGGCTCTTGAGAAACCACTCGCGCCGCTGCTCGATTTCTTCTTCTTCGCCGCGTTCGCGACTTACGAGTGTGGACGGGGCCGGTGCGCCCGGCGGCGGCTGTTGAGCCAACGCCGTAACCGGAAGCAGGCAACTGGCTGCGGCCAAGAGCCACAGTCGCGCGACACTGCGGTCGCTGGCGGAACGAATTGAACGGTGCATGAACCCTCTCTCCTCGAGCGGAATCGAGCTGGGAAAGTACCATCACCCGGTGGCCTCGGCCGCTTTGTTCAAGAAGTTCCGGTCGACCCCGTGCCGCACGCCGAAAGCAGGTGCAAATCGCCCTCCAGGCGGACACAAAAAAAGGGGGCACGACAGGCTTCATCGCGCCCCCGCAAGACTGTTCTTAGCTGTGCTCAGCGCTGAAACACTTGCTCCACCCCAACGATGGTCACGTCCTCGGCGCGAATCCCGAGCGGATGCTTTTCGATCTGCTTGTCTTCGGCCAGGATCGCTTTCGACTTCTTGATCTCGCCGTAGTTGATGGGAGAGGGCTTGCCCGAAACGAGTACCGCCTTGAGAGCCTCTGCGTCGGCGGTCACCATCGCAATCACCAGGTTCTTGGACTGAAAGTACTTTTTGACCGCGGTGTTGACATCGGCCAGGGTCAACTCGTCCATCGCTTTGCGGAACATCGCCAAGTTGCCTGGCGCCGCCAAGCCAAAGAACTTGTCGTCCACCGCGTAACCGAGTTTCTCGCGACTGGTGGTGGCGAACTGCAGACAGTACTTGCGCAGGAAGTTCCGTTGTTTGTCGAACTGCGCTTGGGTCATTCCTTGCGCGGCGAGGCGCTCGAACTCGCGCAACCCAGCGCGCAATGCAAACACGGCACGATCGTGCGGCACCGGACGAATCCAGATTTCGAACATCTGGGCGCGACGCCCGACACCTTGCGGCGGCATGGTCAAGCGGCCGCCGTTGGGGAACGCCTCGATGTAGCTGTAGTTACCGTAGTTCATGCCGCGCTCTTCGCGGATGACTTGAAACAGGTGACTGATTTGGTTGCGATGCTCACCCAGCCAGGAGTTGGCGATCCAGAGTGCGTAGTAGTCCTTCGTGCCGCGCTTGAGATCGATCGGATATCCCAGGCTGATCGCGGTGCTGTCGCCCGGCTTCTGCACGAGCACCACTTGGCGTCCTGCGATCGGCTGCGGTGCTGGTGCGGCGGCGACTGCCGGCTTGCCTTGCGGTAAGCGCGCAATGTCGGCTGCCAGCCGCGCTTGCAAGCTCGCATCGTAACCACCGCCGAGGGCGAGCGTGACATTGTCGCGCGTGTAGTGCTGCGCATAGAACTGCTTGACGTCATCGAGCGTGATCTTCTTCAAGCTCTCGACGGTTCCTACACCGAGGTGCGCATAACGAGTGCCAGCGAAGACGCGGCCCAACAACACGGCCTTACCCAACTCCTCGTCGGAGGAAAAGCGCAGCGTCTTCTCCAGGTAGTTGATGCGCTGACTCTTGATCCGCTCGAAGTCGTCGGCGCGGAAACCAGGAGCCAGCAACGCATCCGACAGCAACGGATAAAAGCGATCGACGAGATCGCGATGCACCGACGCTGTCAGCACCGACATCTCTTTGTCGACGGAAACCTGATAACCCGCAGCCAGCGGGTACAAGCGCGCCAGGATTTCGTCGTACGGAACGCGAGCCGTTCCACCGCCATCGAGCATTGCTGCGGTGAGCGAGGCAAGCCCTTCCTTGCCGGCCGGATCGTCTTGGCTTCCGGCGCGGAACCAGAGCTTGATCGTGACGTTGGGATCGGTCAGTGGCAGCGCAATCGGCGGATTTGTCAGTGCCGGTGCTGCGGGTGCCGCTGCCTTCTTCTGCGCGGGAAGCGGTTCTCCCTGCGTGTGCATGGTCGCCACCGTGCAGCGCCCACGCGTCAAGTACCGCTGCGCCGCCTGCTGAACATCGGCCGGCGTGAGCGTTTCGAGGGTGACGTACATTTGATCGATCACCGTGACATCGCCGCTCATCGCAATGAAGCGCGCCAGACTGCTCGCGACGCCGTCGGGAGTGTCCAGACCGGTGAGAAATCCGTAACGCACGCGTGAGATTGCATCGGCGAGGCGTTGAGGGTCGACCGGCGTGCGCTGCAACGAATCGACCGTCTGCCAGATCTCTTGCTCCACCGCCTCGATATCGGCCGGGTCTTTCACCTGCGTGTAAACCGTCCACAAACCGGGATCGCGACTGAAGCCGAAGTCAGGGCCGATCATTTCGACGCGGCGTTGGTCGAGCACCAGCTGCTTGTACAGCGCCGACGTTTCGCCAAACGCCAACTCTCCCACCATCAAGCCGGCCAGCATCTGTTTGTCGTTGCCGATCAAACGCTCGCCCTTCCAATTCAACGACAAGATCGGCAGTGTTTTGCCTTCGAACGGCACGACGATCCGCCGGATGGCGGTTTGCTCGGGCTCGGGCTCGACCTTCGGCGCGGTGTACCCAGGGGCCCAGGCACCGTACGCAGCCGTGATCTGCTTCATCGTTTCGGCGCGATCGAAATCACCCGCGATCAGCAGTACGACGTTCTCGGGGCGATAAAAGCGTTTGAAGAACGACAATGAGTAATCGTAGTGCTGCGGCATGGTCTTGATGTCGGCTTCGAAGCCGATCACGGTGTGCTTGTAGGTGTGCTTGTCGAACGCCTTGTCGAGTACCGCTTCGTTCAACACGCCCCAGGGTGACGTGCGGTTCTTGCGATACTCGCCGTACACCGCACCCGCCTCGGTCTTGAACGACGGCTCGTCATACTTCAGGCGCTGGAAGCGATCGGCCTCGATCTTGATGACCGTCGGAAGATCGTCTTTGGTGACCGAAAGGTGGTAAGCGGTGAGGTCCTCCGACGTGAACGCGTTGGAGTCGGCACCGATCGAGGCCACGATCCTGTCGTACTCGCCGCCGGGGTAGTTTTCGCTCCCCTTGAACATCATGTGTTCGAAGAAGTGAGCAAAGCCCGTGACGCCTGGTTCGACCTCGTCACGGCTGCCGGTCCGCACCACCGACCAATACGAGACCAAACCGTCGGAGGGCATCGGGATCATCAACACCTTCAAACCGTTGGGGAGCGAAGCGCGTTCGACCGGGTACGGAAAGACCTTTTGGGCGTCGGGCGCGGGCGCGGCGAACGTCAAACCGGCCAGCGCCAAGGGCAACAAGCTGAGCAGTGCGATCAACAGTTTCATGGGGCGGGTGTCTCCATCGGAGTCGAAACAGTTCGGTAAGTGGCCTGGAAGTGCGTATGCTGGACCGGACTCGCGGAGGTCGCCATGGCCAAAACAAAGAAGAAGACGCAACCCGCCGGGACCGAGCGTGCTCGCCCCAAGCGCAGTACAAAACCTCGCAAACCCGCGCCAGCAGCGGCTAGTCGAGGTTTGACACCCAGCGAAACAGCGCAGGGACAGCCCCCGGAATCGATCGCTCTTTTGATGCGGCAAATCGCTCAGGACGGAGGAACCGCGCTCAGCGCCTACCGCGATCCGCTCGGCGGACGCTGGCAAGTGCTGGCCACCTTGCTGATCGAGACGGTCGAACCGACCCCCTATCAGCGCGATCTGACGGACGGGCATGTGACCCGTTTGGCTCAGCGCATCGAGCGCCTCGGCCGCTTCCTCGACCCGGTCATCGCCTACCGCGCGGGAGAGCAGGAGTACTGGACGCCGAATGGTCATCACCGGCTCGCCGCCATGCGTCGGCTCGGCGCGCGCTCGATTAGCGCACTGGTAATGCCCGACGAAGACATTGCTTTCAAGATCCTCGCGATGAACACCGAGAAAGCCCACAACCTGCGTGAGAAGTCGCTCGAAGCGATTCGAATTGCGCGGGCGATCGCGACGGCCGACCCCAAGCACGAACAGGACTACGCGTTGGAGTTCGAAGAGGCCGCGTTTCTAACGTTAGGCGCTTGCTACGAACACAACGGGCGCTTCTCCGGGGCTGTGTACCAACCGATCCTCAAACGCGTCGATCAGTTTTTCGATGAACCGCTCCCGAAGGCACTGGACAAGCGGGCCGCGCGCGCCAAGCGCCTGATCGAAGTCGACGAGGCCGTGTCGAAGATCGTGACCCAATTGCAAACGCGCGGATTCGATAGTCCGTATCTGAAGGCGTTCGTGATTGCGAGCATCAACCCGCTGCAAGAGCCGAAGGAAAAAGCGCGGGACTTCGACGCGACGATGACGCTGATGCTGAAGGGCGCTTCGAAGTTCGAAGCGAGCAAGATAAAGGCCGATCAAATTGCGCGCACCGGTGTACCAACCGAAGAAGGTTAGCGAGGCGCAGACTGCTCGGTTACGGCGCGCACGCTCCGCTGCCAGCGATTCGATCCAACCCGTTGGAACTGCTACCGAAACTGCCGGCCCCATAGTTGAGGCCGGCACTCCCGCGATAGAGATAGAAAAAGGCGTGCCCGGCCGCCGGTTGGACGGCGTCGCCAAAGCCGCTCGTGCTGGAATCGGCGGAGTCGTTTTCGAGGCAGACAACCGTCCCGAGTGAAACAGTTCCACCACCGCCTGGTGCGAGATTGTCGACATCTCCGCGAATCACGTCGTAGCGCGCCGGTCCCGATTCCAGATCCCAACTCACCACGGTGGGCGTCGCCTTGGTGATGCGAATTTGAGCACGAGCGTCGCGATCGATGAAGAAGATCTCGTTGAGCAGATCGGGATTGCGTTCGACGAAATCGCCGAGCCCAGAGAACGCGGCGCGTTGTCCATCGGCCGACAACGAGGGTGCGCCACCACCGCCGGCGCGCAGCGCGCCGACACGTTCGATCGCTCCGCCGCTGCGTGCCATGCGATACAGATCGGCGGGCGTGTCGGGGTCGGACTCGGCAATCGGTGCATCGCTCGAGAACCAAACCCACGTTCCATCGCGAGAGATGCGCGCGCCGGACGAGTTCCCTACCGTTTGCGAGGTGAGTTGCGTGAGCGCGGAGGTTACCGTGTCGAACACGAACAGTTCGGTGTTGGCCTCGGGGTTGGTGCCCACCGGGTTGCCGGCGCTTTGAAACACAACGTAGCGGCCATCGCCGCTGAGATCGGGTGAGCGCGAGTCGACAGCGCTGCCCGCGGTCAGTTGTTGCAAGCCGGTGCCATCGGTGCGCACGCGGAACACTTCGTAGCTCAGATCGGCGTTGTTGCCGGTGAGGTCGGCGTTGGATTCGAACACGACCCACGTTCCCGTCGCATCCAAACGAGCATTGGCGCAGCGCGCGTTGGCCGCACCGTTGGTGAGTTGCAGCAAGCCGCTGCCATTGGGGTTGATGCGCAACAACTCCACCGAGCCATCGGCATTGCCGCCGGTCAGGTTGGCGGCGCTTTGAAACACCACCACGCTGCCGTCGGCTGAAATCCGCGCGTTTTCCGATGTGGTGCCGACGGCGCCATTGGTGAGCTGCAACAGCCCGGTGCCATCGGCGCGCACGAAGAAAATCTCTCCCGAGGCATCGAGGTTGCCACCGGTCGGGTTGGAATCGGCATCGAAGACAATCGAAATACCGTCGTCGGCGATCGATGGCGCCGCGGCACTGCCACTCGAGAGCGAGGTCACGGCCGCAAGTCCCGAGCCGTCGGTCTGCACGCGATACACCTCACCCGCGCCGAGCAAGCTGTCGTCTTTGATGAACACCACGCGCGAGCCATCGGCGGTCATCGACGGCGCGGTGTTGAACCCTAGCGTGGTGAAGGTTTGCTGCCGGATTCCAGCGCCGTTGCCGTCCATGGTGTGAAGCTCAGGACTGCCGTCGGGGTTATTGCCACCGCTGAATTGATCGAGATAGTAAAACGCCACGCGCGTGCCGTTACCCGAAACGGTGGGAAGCACGCAGCCGATCGTGATCGCCGTGGTGGTGAGCGCACGCAGTCCGGTACCGTCGTTCTTGATGCGCCAGATCTCGTAGTTGGAGTCGAAGTTGGTAAAGCCTTGCACGTGATTGGACATGAAGAAGATGTTGACGCCGTCATCGGTGATCGACGGCAACTGTGCCGCAGGCGTGCCGAGCAGGGTGCTGCTGCGCGTGAGTTGGCGCAATCCCGTGCCCAACCAATCGATGATGAAGATCTCATCGCGATGGTTGACGTTGGTGGGGGGCAACATATCGGCGTTGCTTTGAAATGCAATCCGCGAACCGCCGCCCGCCAGCGTCGGGGCGCTCACGTCGTAGCCGGTGAGGTTGGTGAGTTGCCGCAGTCCGGTGCCGTCGCCGTTGATCGCAAACAGTTCGGTCGAAAGGTCGGCGTTGCCGCCGGTGAGGTTGGCGTTGTGGGTGAAAGTGATGCGTGTTCCGTCGTCGCTGATCGAGACGCCGCCCAGCGAGCCGGTGGTGACGCTGGTGAGTTGAGCCAACCCAGAGCCATCACGATTGATCGTGAAGAGCTGCGGCCGTTGCGCCGGATTGGTCCCAAGCGGATTGGTGTTGGCCACGAATGCGATCTTCAAGCCGTTGCCGGCGATCGTCGCGGAACTCACCGATCCCGCGTTGACGGCCGGGTCGTTGGTCAGCTGCGACAGCTGTGTGCCATTGCTCTGCATCACGAACAGTTCCGGCGAGAGGTCGTGATTGCTGCCGGTGAGATCGGACGGGCTCACGAACACGAGCCATGTGCCATCGTCGCTGACCGATACCACGGGTGTCACCCCGCGCGAGGTCGATGTCACCTGCGTGCCGGCTCCGGTGACCGCATCGAATCGAAAGATTTGATACGCGTGGCGCGGGTTGGTCCCGAGCTGGTCGGTGCTGGACCCGGTAAAGACCGTGGTGCCCGCATCGTCGAGTGCGCCCGGTCCTGCAATACCGGTTTTTTGGTCGGTCAACTGCGTCACCGTCCCGGCCTCGCCAAAGCGGGTCGACACAGGCAGAATTGCGGCGGCCAACAAGAGAATCAGTCCGAATCTGTTCATTGACGTTAGTTCCTCGCGGGGTCGCAGGAATGTACGCTTACCGGCACACGATGCACGGCGCTCTGGAAAGGAGACAACATGCTGTATGTAGGCCACTTCTCGTTTAGCGGTTCGGGCCGCTTCCCTGAACTGGGGGATGAACCGGAGCACGGGCATTTCACCACAATGGTGGAGGCCGAGTCGATCGAAGACGCTACCGAGAAGTTTGAGTCGTTGATCATGAAGACGCGCAACGAGGGCGACCTGTTCAACTCCGTCAGCGAGGTTTACCTCGACAGCTGCACCGAGTTGAAGAGAATCCCGCCCGAAGGCGTCATCAGTCACTTCGAAGCGATCCTCGGCGATGCGGCTCCCGCGATGAGCGTGCCGCTGCCCGGCGTCGACGAGACCATCGGACAAGCGTTCTCGATTCAGCAAGGCGACCTCGAGGTCGAAGGCGCCAACGGTGAAGAGGACGACGAGGAAGACCGCATTCCGTTCATCGTCTTCGAGTAATCGCACTCGTGGTCACGCTCGGCACGCCCGGCACCGCACGCTCCACCCGCTTGATGCTCTTGGGCAGTGGTGAGCTGGGAAAAGAGGTTGCGATCGAGGCGCAGCGCTTCGGCGTGGAAGTCATCGCCGTCGATCGCTATCCAAACGCGCCCGCCATGCAGGTGGCGCATCGCAGTCACGTGATTTCGATGCTCGACGGCGTGCAGTTGCGCGCGCTGATCGAGCAGGAGCGGCCGCACTTCATCGTTCCCGAAATCGAAGCGATTGCGACGTCGACATTACTCGAATTGGAACGTGAGGGTTTTAACGTCATCCCCACGGCGCGGGCCACGCGGCTGACGATGGATCGCGAGGGGATTCGCCGGCTCGCCGCCGAAACGTTGGGGCTGCGCACGTCACCGTACCGATTCGCCGCGACCGAGCGCGACTTCAACGACGCCGTCGCTGCGATTGGTCTGCCGTGCGTGGTCAAGCCGGTGATGTCGTCATCGGGCAAGGGTCAAAGCCTGGTCAAGACCAGCGCCGATGTGGCCGAGGCCTGGCGCTACGCACAAGAGGGCGGCCGCGCCGGTGGCGGCACGGTGATCGTGGAAGGGTTCGTCGATTTCGACTACGAGATCACGTTGCTTACTGTGCGCCACACGGGCGGCACATCGTTCTGCGAGCCTGTCGGCCATCGACAAGTCAAAGGCGACTATTGGGAATCGTGGCAACCGCAGCCGATGACGCCAATCGCGTTGACCGAAGCACAACGAATCGCACGCGCCGTTACCGACGATTTGGGTGGCCGCGGCCTTTTCGGCGTGGAGTTGTTCATCAAAGGCGACACGGTCTACTTCAGCGAGGTCAGCCCGCGACCGCACGACACCGGCATGGTCACGATGCTCTCGCAGGATCTCAGCGAATTTGCGCTGCATGTCCGCGCGATTCTCGGTTTGCCAATTCCGGTCATTCGTCAGTTGGGGCCGACCGCCTCGCACGTGGTGCTGGTCGATGGCAACAGCGACGCGCCAGCATTCTCGAACGTCGAAGCCGCACTCATTGAGCCGGACACGCAGCTGCGGTTGTTCGGCAAGCCCGAGGTGCGCGGTCACCGGCGGATGGGGGTGGCGTTGGCGAAAGGGGCCACGCTCGACGAGGCGCGCGCAAAAGCGACGCGCGCTGCCCAGGCCATACACGCCGAGTTGTGAAGCACCGGCCGAGGCGAACTCGCCGTCGAGTCTGCTGGAACTTGCGCGCTTAGAGATGCCGTCGTGACGTGCGCTGCGCTTCCACTCCACCCAAAACCAACGCCGCGTCGACGTCCAGTTGTGCCACCTGATTCTCGCCACGCAACAATGCCGGCCGCCCGGCAGCGGCAATCATGGCGGCGTTATCGGTGCAGTACTTGAACGGTGGAATCGACAGCGCCAGTCCGTGCTCGGCGGCGAGCTTGCTTATTTCGACGCGCAGCAACGAGTTGGCGGCCACACCTCCGGCCAGCACCAAACTGCGCGGCCGGTTGGCGTTGATCGCGTGACGCGTGGTGCGACACAACTCACGCACCACGGCATATCGGAAACTTGCGACCAAGTCGATCATCGCCGCTGGCGGCGTGTCTTCCGGCGAGGCCAACGGCGCAATGCCAGCCTTCTCCATGTGCTGCCGCACCGCCGTCTTGTAGCCGCTAAAACTGAAACCCGGCGTGCCGTTCTTGGTCTTGATCTCGCCGAAGGTGAACGCCTGCGGGTTACCGCTGGGCGCGAGTCGATCGATCGACGGACCGCCGGGATACGGAAGACCCATCATCTTCGCTGCCTTATCGAACGCTTCGCCGGCTGCGTCATCGCGTGTGCGGGCCACCTGCACGTACTGCCCTGGTTCGGGCACGCGCCAGAGTGCGGTGTGTCCGCCCGACACAATTAGCGCAAGCGCAGGGTAGGGAAGCAACGGTGTGTCGATCCAACCCGAGACCACGTGCCCTTCCAAGTGATTCACACCGACCAGCGGCAGCCCGCGAGCCCAGGCGTAGGCGCGTGTCCACGCCACCCCGACGAGCAGCGACCCCACAAGTCCGGGGCCACAGGTCACCGCCATGCCGTCGACCTGTTGCATCGTGAGCCCCGCTTGCTGCAACGCGTGCTCGACCACCCAAGGCAGCGCTTGCAGGTGATGCCGCGCCGCGATCTCGGGCACGACCCCGCCGTACGGTGCGTGCAGCTTGACCTGAGAGCTGACCACCGACGACAGCACGCGCCCGTGGTGGCCCAACACGGCGGCAGCGGTTTCGTCGCATGAGGTTTCGATTCCAAGAACGATCATCGTGGTGAGATTGTATCGGTCATAATCCCGCGCACCATGACCGAATCCACTCCCCCGGCTTTAGCCCCCAAAGCGCGCACGCCGTGGCGGAAGATCCCGTGGATCGGAATGCTTTGTTTCGCCGAAGGCACACCGTTTGGAGTGGTCAACGATTTGGTGCCTTTACGGCTCGATTCGTTCGGCCCACGCCGCAAGTGGATTTGTGCGGCGCTCCTGGTTGAAGCCGCACTCTTGGCGCTGGCTGCCTGGCTCGGTGCGCTGCTCTTGGCCTACACCGCGGCCGCTGCAACGGTCGATATTGCGATCGATGCCCACACCATCGAGCTGACCTCGACCGGTGAGGAAGGGCCGGTCAACGACACTCGCGCGGTGGCGTATCGCGCTGCATGGTTTGTTGCGGGCGGCGCAGGCGTCGGGCTCGCGGGCGAAAAACCGTTGGGCCCCAACGCTAGATCAACGAAGAGGCAATCGCCCGGCGGCCCTCGCGATGCAACGTAAACCCATACGCTGGCAACAACAGTTCGAAGTTGATCTCGCCCACGGCGAGCAGATTTTGGCGGTGTGCTTGGACCGAAACGCCAGCGCCGGGCCCGACCTTGCCGGGCGGCACCGCCGCGAACGAAGCACCCAACATCAACGCGCCATGCGCGCTGTCGTGCAACGCCACTTCACCGGCTTCGCACGGAGCCGGCAGCGGGATCGAGCGCAGTCCGCCTGGCAGTGCTTCGTTGGCGCTGTAGCGATGCGCACCGGGGATGTCGACCACCACCGACTGCGCCAACCAGATGCGCGATCCGAAGCGGGCCGCAAACTGCGAGGCGCCATCGTGACGATCGGACCCGGTCAACACGACGTGCGTGGGCACACCCAAGTGCGTGAAGGTCGACATGTCTTCGTCGGCAATGCCTGGCGGGTTGATCACCAGCCGCGATTCGCCGGTGAGCAAATAAAAGCCGTTGCAATCGACCTTACCCTCGGTGGCCGAGGCCCAAAACACCCACAAATCGTCTTTGAGTTGGCGCATGCCGAGGATGCTGCCACGGCCACCACACTGTGGCCAGCCGAAGCAGAGAAGATTCAGCGGGCAAAGTGCTGTCGAAAGGCACGCTGGTGAAAGAATCCACGAAGGACCGATCGATCAAGCCGATCCGCAGTGCGACGGTCGTTGGACTTGGCATCGGCGCGCTCGCACTGATGATGTTTCTCGCGGCGCAACGCGCGCCGGGTGCCGTGGAATCGCTTTACTCGCGTCAGGTGTATCCGTTGATTGCTTCGACGTTGGCGCAGCTCAGCGCCCTCGTCCCGTTTTCGATCGGCGAACTTCTGCTGCTGGTGGTTCCGGTCGTCGTGTTGTGGGGCCTCGTGGCCGGCTGGCGCGCCGGCCGCCGTGCCGGATGGGGTGTGAGTTGGTCGCTCATCGCGGCTCTCTTGCGCGGCGTTGCCCGCCTGGGTGTCGTGTGGTTTGTGTTTCTGATTCTTTGGGGACTCAACTACTCGCGTTTGCAACCCGAAATGCTGTTTCAACTCACACCGCCGCGCGAGAGCGAAGAAACCAAAGCGCTCATCGAGAACATCGGCCGACGGCTGGATGAATTGCGCGGTGAACTCTCGCAGGACGATCGAGGCGTCGCGCTGATGCCCGGCGATCTATCGGCGCTCGACGCGCAACTCAGACAGTCGCAAGCGGACTTGCTCGCAGCGCAAGAGTTGCCGGTGGTGGATGCAGGGCGCGTCAAGAAGTTCGAATCGAGTCCGTTACTGCTGCGCTGGGGTGTCAGCGGCATGTACGGTCCGTTCACAGGCGAACCGCAGTTGGTGTTGCCCGCAGCACCGACGCAGTTGCCCTTCACGTTGGCGCATGAGCGCGCGCATTTGTCGGGTTTTGCCTGGGAAGAAGCGGCCAGCTTCGTCGGGTTGCTCACCTGTTGGAACACCAACGATCCCCGCGTGCAGTACTCGGCCTGGCTCTCGCTTTGGATCTCGCTGCGGCGCGGTCCGGATGGCAGGGAGCCGGGAGTCCAACGTGATCTGCGCGCGATCTCGCAATTCGTCGTCGAACATCGCGGTCGCGAAGCGCCTGCGCTTTGGGGTGCCTACGGCGGGTTTCTCTCGGCGCATGGGGTGAAGGGCGGTACCCGCAGTTATGGACGCGTTGCCGGGTTAGCGCTGGCCTGGCTTTCAAAGCACGGACTGCCGCCCGAATGACAACTCACACTGCGTTTACAAAATTTTGCCAACGGCCATCGACGGGATCTCGTTAGATATGCGAATGCTCGAACGCTTCCTCAAGATTTCGGCCGGAGAACGCGACGCGACACTCGTCTCGTTCGTCTACTTCTTCTTCCTTTTGGGTGGGTACGCGCTGCTCAAGCCCGTGCGCGATGCCATGGGGCTGGCCGGTGGTTCGGACAAGCTGCCGGTCATGATGACCGTCACGGTGCTGGTCACGTTGGTGGCCTCCGCAGCGTACGCCTCGTTGTTGGATCGGGTGCCGCGTTGGAAAGTCGTGCCGTGGATTTACGTGGGGCTGGCACTCAACCTGCTGGTGTTCTACGTGTTGTTCGCTGCGGAGGCCGAGCATGTTTGGAGCGCGCGCGTCTTCTTTGTGTGGGTCAGCGTCTACAACCTGTTCCTAACGTCGATCTTCTGGAGCTTGATGGCCGATCTGTGGTCGGTCGATCAAGCCAAACGCTTGTACGGTTTCATTGCCGCGGGCGGAAGCGCCGGGTCGATCGCTGGGCCAGCGGTAACGGCCACGCTCGCCGAACGTATTGGCGTGCCCAACCTGCTGCTCATCTCGGCGCTGACCTTGACGCTGTGCGGACTGTGCGTGTGGCGATTGCATCGCCATCGTCGCGTCGACAAAGAACCTACCAACGGTGAGAAGCCGCTGAAGGGGAGTGCCTGGGAGGGACTGTGGCGCAGCATCAGCTCTCCCTACTTGCTGGCGATCACGCTCTCTACCGTGCTCTACACCTTCACCTCGACGCAGCTGTATTTGCAGCAGGCCTCGATCGTCGAACAAGCGCTCACCGATCGCGCCGCGCGGACCACGTGGTTTGCGCAGTTGGACTTGACCGCCAACATTGCGGCGATCACCCTGCAGCTGCTGTTTACCGGACTGCTGCTCAGACGCGTGGGGACAATCGGGGGCCTGTTGGCCACACCGTTGATCACCGCGGCCGGTTTCATCTGGCTAGTTTCCTCGCCAGGTTTGGCGACACTCAAACTGGTGCAGGTCGCGCGCCGCTGCGTGCACTATGCGTTCGAGCGTCCCGCGCGCGAATCGCTTTACAACGTGCTGAGCGCCGAGGACAAGTACAAGTCGAAGAACGCGATCGACACCGTGGTCTACCGGCTGAGCGATGCGTTGAGCGGATGGGGTTATAAGGGCTTTGTCGCGATTGGCGAAGGCGTCTCGGCGACGGTCGCGATTGCTGCTTCGATAGCGTGGGGTGGCTTGGGTGTGTTCCTGGCGCGCCGGCAGCGTGCCTTGGCGGAAACGCGCCGCTCGGAGGAAGCATGAGTCGTACCAGACGCGAGTTCATGCGGGCTGCA
Organism: Acidobacteriota bacterium; assembly: GCA_031395565.1. Taxonomy (GTDB): domain Bacteria; phylum Acidobacteriota; class Polarisedimenticolia; order J045; family J045; genus JANNUT01. The sequence goes on from JANNUT010000007.1 coordinate 69,471, forward strand.
TTGGGCTACGGTGCGGGAGCGCTCGCCGGCACGACGCTGGTGGGATGCGCCAGTCAACCACAGCACGCGCCGTTGTCGGGACCTTCGCGTGGAACGAGTCCAGGCGCAAAGCCCGTGGCGAAGTCCGGGCCGCTCTCGGTGCTGATCTTGGGCGGCACCAGTTTTCTCGGTCCGCAAGTGGTCGAGCAGGCGATCGCGCGCGGTCATCGCGTGACGCTCTTCAATCGTGGCCGCACCAACCCGCAGCTGTTCCCTAACTTGGAAAAGCTGCGCGGCGATCGCGATGGCAACCTCAGCGCGCTGCAGAATCGCCGTTGGGATGCGGTGATCGACACCAGTGGCTATGTGCCGCGCGTGGTGAAAGCCTCGGCCGAGTTGTTAGCCCCGAGTGTGGGGTTGTACCTGTTTGTCTCCACCATGTCGGTGTACGCCGACACCAGCGTGCCGGGCCTGGACGAAACCGCTGCCTTGGCCACACTCGATGACGAGTCGAACGAAGATGTGCGCGCCAACTACGGCGCCCTCAAGGTGCTCTGCGAGAAAGCAGCAGAGAACGCAATGCCGGGCCGCGTGGCCCAGATTCGCCCGGGGCTGATTGTCGGACCCAATGACCCCACCGATCGCTACACCTATTGGCCGGTGCGCGTGGCACGCGGCGGCAATGTGCTAGCTCCCGGCGATGGCACCGACCCTGTGCAGTACATCGATGTGCGCGATCTCGCGGCGTTCATGGTGCATACGCTCGAAACGCGGCTGACCGGTGCGTGCAACGTCACTGGCCCGGCGGGCCGGCTTACCATGGCCGAGTTCCTCGAAAGCTGCCGCAGTGCCAGCGAGAGCAAGGCGACGTTCGTGTGGGCCGGCTCGGCATTTCTCGACAAGCACAAGGTCGCGGCCTGGTCGGACATGCCGGTGTGGGTGCCAGCGAGCGGAGACACGGCCGGCTTTCATCGCACCTCGTCGGCGCGCGCGATTGCTGCCGGCTTGAAATTCCGAGCGCCGGTCGACACGGCGCGCGACACGTTGACATGGTTTCGAAGCGAGCCCGCGGACCGTCAAGCAACGTTGCATGCCGGGTTGAAGCCCCCGCGCGAGGCGGAACTGCTGGCGTTGCTGCAACAACACAAATGAGGTGTTGGATGACGCTGCCACGCATCGTACCGATCGTTATTGCAGCGCTCCTTGCGGCGTGCGCCGCTCCGCCGCCACCTGCCGATGTGGTCCTTCGCGGCGGCACGATCTACGACGGGAGCGGAACGGCGCCACGCGTTGCCGATGTTGCCTTAACGGGTGGCCGCATCGAAGCGATTGGTGATCTCAGCAAACGCCACGCGCAGATGGAAATCGACGCCAAGGGTCTTGCGGTCGCGCCGGGTTTCATCAACATGCTCAGTTGGTCGGTCGACTCGCTGATCGTCGATCCGAACTCGCAGGGAGAAATACGGCAAGGCGTCACGCTCCAAGTGTTCGGCGAAGGTTGGTCGATGGGCCCGCTGAGCGAAGCGCAAAAGCAAGAATCGCTGGAGCTTCAAACCCACATCAAGTACCCCATTACCTGGACCACGCTGGGGGAGTATCTCGAATTCCTGGAAAAGCGCGGTGTGTCGTGCAACATCGCCAGCTTCGTGGGCGCCACGACGGTGCGCGGCAACGTGATCGGAAACGACAATCGCGCGCCGACACCGGCCGAGCATGAGAAGATGCGCGCGCTGGTGCGGCAGTCGATGGAGGAGGGGGCGCTGGGTGTTGGATCGGCGTTGATCTATGCGCCCGCCTTCTACGCCAAGACCGACGAGTTGATCGAGCTCGCGCGCGCGGCCGCACCCTTTGGCGGGATGTACATCTCGCATATGCGCAGCGAGGGCAACGCGCTGCTCGAGGGAATCGACGAACTCATTACGATCGCGCGCGACGCGAAAGTCCCCGCCGAGATCTATCACCTCAAGGTGGCCGGCAAGCAAAACTGGGAGAAGTACGATGCGGCCATCGCCAAGATCGAAGCCGCGCAGCGCGAAGGACTGCACATTACGGCCGACATGTACAACTACACGGCCGGTGCCACTGGCTTGGACGCCGCCATGCCGCCGTGGGTGCAGGAAGGCGGCTTTCCTCAGTGGCGCAAACGGCTGATGGATCCAGCGATACGCGCACGCGTCGTGAAGGAAATGTCGGTCCCGACCAACGCTTGGGAAAACTTGTACCTGTCGGCGGGGGCCGAGGGAGTCTTGTTGCTCGGATTTCGCAAAGATGAATTTGCGCCGCTGGTGGGCAAGACCTTGGCCGAGGTGGCGCGGATGCGGGGCAAGTCTCCCGAGGAAACCGCCATCGACTTGGTGATCGAGGATGAGAGCCGTGTCGAGAGTGCGTACTTCCTCATGTCCGAAGACAACGTTCGCCGGCAGATTGCGTTGCCGTGGGTGAGTTTTGGGTCCGATGCGCCGTCGCAGGCGCCGGAAGGGGTGTTTTTGAAGATGAGCACGCACCCGCGCGCCTACGGAAACTTCGCGCGCTTGTTGGGCCGCTATGTCCGCGATGAAAAGTTGATTTCGTTGCAGCAAGCGATTCACCGCCCGACAGCGCTTCCGGCCGGCAATCTCAAGTTGCGCGAACGCGGGCTGCTGCGGCCTGGCTACTGGGCCGACATCGTCGTCTTCGATCCAGCGACGATTGCCGATCACGCGAGCTACGAGCAGCCACAGGTGTATGCCACGGGCATGAAGCATGTGTTCGTCAACGGAGTCCACGTGTTGAAGGATGGCGAACACACGGGCAAGACGCCCGGTCAGGTGGTGCGCGGGCCGGGGTGGAGTGGTTGGCGCCGCTAATCGCGCTGTAACGTCGATCGGACGTGAAGAGAGGAGGGAGTGATGAAAATCGTCATCGTGCTGGTAATTGCGATCGCTGTTGCGCTCTTGGTCGTGCTCGCGGTCGGTTTTGCAACTCCCAAGAACCACGAGGCCTCTGCTTCGCAAACGTATCGGCTACCGCCCAACGAACTGTTCGCCATCGTCACCGACTTCAAGGGGTATGCAGGCTGGCGCACCGGCCTGAAATCGATCGAGGTTCCAGACGACAACAAGCGCGTGGTCGAAACCGGTGGCTATGGAGTGATTCCATACGTCATCAGAGAAAGCGTTCCTGGGCAGCGCTTGGTCACCGAGATCGACGACTCCGAGCTTCAGTTCGGCGGCACGTGGACCTTCGAGTTCGCCGCCGAAGGCAGCGGCACACGCCTCACCGTTACCGAACGTGGTTTCGTCAAAAACGTGGTGTTTCGCTTCGTCTCGCGCTTCTTGGCGCAGGACGCGACCATCAAACAGTTCCTCGCCGATCTAGCAAAGCGTGCCGGTTGAGCCCGATCGCGAGCGTTAATCAGTAACCACCTGTTCCCGCTTCCAGCGACACCTTGCCGCGGTGCAGCCGCATCAGGACTGCCGAGTAGGCGAGAGCGATCGGCACACCGAGCCCCCACCACCAAAGACCAATCGTGAGGCTGTGCTCCGGCGCCGAGGCATTGAAGGCGGTGAGGTGATGGGCGCGATCGAGCTGCGAGCGAAGCATCACGGGAAACACACACGCCGCGGTCGCCGCCAACAGTCCCAACAAAAACAACGAGGAACTGGCGAACGCCGGCCATTCCTGCCTTCGCCGCAAGAACCACGGTGTCGCAATCAACCCTGCGAGCCAGCTCGCGGCTAACAACCACGCCAGCGGCCGCGTGGAAAACTGCGCGAAGACATCGGTGTTGACGCGCGCGGTGGCCCACGTTACGGGGATCAATGCCGCCACAACGCCCCACCACAAGCGCGTCGCCAAACGGCGCGAGCGTTGCTGCACCAAACCGTCCGTCTTCCAGACCAAGAACGTTGCCCCGTGGGCCGCCAACGCCAGCACGGCGAACAAGCCGATTGCGACGGTGTAGATATCGAGCACTCCCGCCGGATGTACCGGCAGGAAGTTCGTGAACAGCGGCATGTGCAGATAACCAGAAGCATCCAACGGCAAACCGCGTACGAGATTGCCCAGCGCTGCACCCAGCAGCAGTGGCAATGCGGCCGACGAAGCGGCGAACGTGGTGTCGAAGAACGTTCGCCACAGTGGGCTGTCGTGATGCGAGCGGAACTCGATCGAGATCCCGCGCAGAATGAGCCCCCAAATTACCAGCATGATCGGCAGATAAAACCCAGAAAGCCCCGCTGCCAACACCTTTGGAAACGCCAAGAACAGCACGCCGCCGGTCGCCAACAACCAGACCTCGTTGCCATCCCAAAACGGCCCGATCGCATTGAGCACCGTCCGTCGTTCGGCGTCGGTTTTCGCCACGATCAGATGCAAGATTCCTGCACCGAAGTCGAAACCATCGGCGACCACATACACAGCGACGGTGACGGCCGCGAGCCAAAACCACAGCGATTCGAGCATGCGTGCCTCCCTAAGCGTGCTGTGCCGTGGGACCGTGCGCGATCTCGCGGCCGATCAGGTACAGAAAGCAAAGTCCAAGCACGAAGTAGGTGCCGGCGAAACCGAGCAACGTAAACGTCACCGAGCCGCTGCCGACCATCGGCGAGGCTCCTTCGACGGTACGCATGACTCCATAGACCAACCACGGCTGACGGCCGAGTTCGGCGGTCATCCAGCCGAACACCGTCGCAATGTATGGAAACGGAAAGGCCAGCATCAGCGCCCACAGCACCAAGCGCGTTGTGAGCAAGCGGCCGCGCCACTGAAGTAGTGCGGCCAGTGACATCAGCGCGATGAACAGCGTGCCCAGCCCGACCATGACATGAAAGCTGTAGTACAAAAGCTCCGGGTTGTCGGGCCAGTCCTCGCGTGGAAACTCCTTCAACCCGCGCACCTGGCTAGAAAAGCTGCCATAGGCGATGAAGCTGAGAATGCCTGGCACACGAATCGGATTATCGATCCGCATGTTTTTGAAATCTGGCTGACCGATCATCGTGAGATCGGCGTACGCGCCGCTATCGAAGCGACCCTCCATGGTGGCGAGTGCAATTGGCTTGTGACGCGCCGTCATCTTTCCCTGCAAGTCGCCCGTCGGAAACGCCACCAGCAGACTGGAGATCAGTCCAGCCCACACACCCAATCGCAGGCTGATCGCGGCAGTTGCCGCGTGCTTTCCCGAGAGCGCCCAGAACGCACCGACCGCAGCCATGACAAAGGCAGAGGTCACCACCGCAGCGCACATCACGTGGGCGTATTCCACCAACGCCCAGGGGTTGAACAAAAACTCGGAAAAGCGCGCGAGTTGAAGTGTGCCTTCGGGACCGGCGATGTAGCCGACCGGGTGATGCAGGAAGGCATTGGTGGTGACGATGAAGTACCCCGAAAGCCAACTGCCAAACCACAGCAGAATCGCCGCTGCGAAGTGCTTGCGCGGACCTAGGCGGCGCTCGCCCCAAACCAACAACGCGAGCACGCTGCTTTCCAGGAAGAACGCGAAGATCCCTTCCATCGCCAACGTCTGACCAATAACTCCGCCCGTTCGCCGCGTGAACTCCGCCCAGTTGGTGCCGAACTGGAACTCCATTGGAATTCCGGTCGCGACACCCATCGCGAAGTTCAGGCCAAAGATCCGGATCCAAAACCGGGCTGCGTCGTGATAGCGCTGGTCACCGGTCTTCAGGCCAAGTGCCTTGAGCACCACGATCAGCAGCGCCAACCCCATGGTGAGCTGCGGAAAAATGTAGTGGAAGGCCGCCGTAAATCCGAACTGCAGGCGATGCCACGGTAAGGCCATTTCCATGTCGGTCTCCAAGCGCTGTGATTCTGCGCCTGGCGACTACGTGCTGTCACGCAGCGGCGCCATCATCTTTGACGCCGAAGCGGCGCAGTAACGACGACATCAGGCACCAGCGTGTCACGCCGCTCTGAAACAGGTTGGCGCCGACAAACGCGGCAAGGATCAAGCAGTAGGGCGAGATCCAAAGCGAGAGCCCCACACTGATCAACACCAACGTCCCGGCGAAGATGTGCACGATTCGATCGACGCTCATGAGCTTGCTCCCTGCAATTGCTGGGCGCGGCCACGTCGCGCCAGAAGGAAATACAGCACCGGCACCGCCAAGCGCGAGAGCAGCGTTGCGGCCACCTCACCGGCCATCAAGCTAATCGCCAAACCTTGAAAAATAGGATCGGCCAGCATGACCGCAGCGCCCACCAAGACCGCGCTAGCGGTCAACAGCATGGGCCGGAAGCGCACCACGCCCGCCTCCTCTACCGCCTTCGCCAGCGGCATTCCTTCGCGCAGCTTCAGCTCGATGAAGTCGACCAAGATGATGCTATTGCGCACGATGATTCCAGCGCCCGCGATAAACCCGATCATGCTGGTGGCGGTAAAGAACGCACCCAACAAGCTGTGCGCCGGAATGATCCCGATCAGCGACAGCGGGACCGGAACCAAGATCACGAGCGGGACGGTGAAGCTTTCGAACCAGCCAACCAACAGCACATAGATCAACACCAGCACCGCCGCGAACGCGAGTCCGAGATCCCGAAACACCTCCAGCGTTATGTGCCATTCGCCATCCCACTTCAGCGAGAGGCTTTCCGTATCGGCCGGAAGCGATAAGCCGAAGCGTGGGACATCAGGTCCACCGGCAGCGCGCAAGGCATCGAGTTTGGCGTTGAGTGCGTTCAAGGCATACACCGGGCTCTCGATCTCGCCGGCCACATCGCCGAATACATACGTCAACGGCATCAGGTTCTTGTGGAAGATGGCCGCTTGTTCCACGGTGTGCTCGACGGTCACCAACTCGCCCATCGGCACGTCCCCGAATCGTCCCGGAACGGACAGCGCCAGAAAGTCGTCGAGCGCCGCACGACGGTTGGGCGCGAGTTGGAAGATGACCGGTACTTGTGTCGAGCCGCGCTCGACATGAAACGTCCCCAGCACTTCTCCCGCGCCGAGCGCCGCGAGCGACTCGATGACAGCAGTTGGGGCGACCCCGTGAAGCGCCGCCTTTTCGCGATCGAGCACCAGCCGCAGCTTGGGCGCTGTTGGATTCATCGAGCTGTCGATGTCGACGACGCCCACCGTCGAGCGCATGGCCGCCTCGATCTGGCGTGCGTAGTCGCGACGCACGGCGTCGTTCGGCCCGTAAACCTCGGCGACCAACGTGTCGAGCACAGGCGGGCCCGGCGGTATCTCGGCGATCTTCAGCCGCGTTCCGTCGTTTGGAATCAACGGCAGCAGTTCGCGCCGCAATCGTGTGCTGATGGCGTGACTTTGCAGTTCACGCCGCTCCTTCGGTTCGAGGTTTACTTGCAGATCGACCTGGTTGGCAGCACCGCGCAAGAACGAGTGACGCACCATGCCAACGAACGTGAAGGGCGTCGGGGCCCCGGAGTAGATCTGCACGTTGCGAACCTCGGGCTGCTCGAGGATCTGCCGCGCCACCCGTTGGCCGAGAGCGAGAGCATCGTGTTGAGCAGTGCCTTCGGGAAGTTGAAGCTGCACCTGAAACTCCGACTTGTTGTCGAAGGGCAACATCTTGACCTTCACGACACCGGTCAGTACCAACGCCATCGCGCCGGCAAGCAGCAGCGCGACGCCACCGAAGAACGACCAGCGCACCGGTGGACGGGTGAGCAACCCATGCATCACCGATCGATACGAACGTGTGGTGAAACTCTCCCGTGTTTCATCTGTGGCCGCCTCGGTGTGATGCGTGCGCGCAGCATCGCTTCGAAACAGTCTCAGCGCGGCCCATGGGCTGATCACGAAGGCAATCGCCAGGCTGAACATCATCGCCAAGCTTGCGCCGACCGGAATCGGCTGCATGTACGGCCCCATCAAACCGCGCACGAAGGCCATCGGCAGGATCGCCGCGATGACCGCGAAGGTGGCCAAGATCGTGGGGTTACCCACTTCATCCACGGCGTCGAGCACGACTTGTGAGAACGGCTTGCGAGGCCCCTTCAGATGCAGGTGCCGGTGGATGTTCTCGACCACGACGATCGCATCGTCGACCAAGATTCCAATCGAGAAGATCAGCGCGAACAGCGTGACACGGTTGAGCGTGTAGCCGAGCAAGTAGGTGATCAGCAGCGTCAGGGCCAGCGTCACCGGAATGGTGATTCCGACCACTGCCGCCGAGCGCCAGCCCATCGCCAACAAGATCAATGTGGTGACCGAGAGCGTGGCAATCAGCAGGTGCTCGATCAGCTCGTTGGACTTGTCCTTGGCCGTTTCTCCGTAGTTTCGTGTGACATCGAGCGCGACGTTGGAGGGAAGCAATGCGCCGCGCAATGCCTCGATCTTGCTCAACACGCGCTCGGCCACCTCGGTCGCGTTGGCCCCGCGTCGCTTGGCCACGGTAATCGTGACGGCTGGCTCGAACGACCCGCCGCGCGCTGCGAACTGCACGATCGGCGGTTCGGGGTCGCGCGTATCGGCAATCGTGGCGACATCGCCCAAGTAGATCGCGCGCCCCTCGCGTTGGGCCACGACCAAGCGCGACAGTTCGGAGGCATCGCCGACGAAGCCGCTCGCCTCGAGCACGATCCGCTTTCCGGCATCGATCAAGACACCGGCCGAGCGCTGTGCCTCGGCACTGCGCAGCGCCGACAACAGATCGGCCGGAGCCAACGACAAACTTCTCAGGCGCTCGGTGTTCGGTTCGATGCGTATTTGCCGCACGGCGCCACCGAGCACTTCGACTTGCGAGCTATCGGGCACGGTGGCTAACTCACGCGCCAGCACATCGGCCAGCGTGCGCAACTCACCCGGGGAACGCGACTCCGCGTGCAGCGTCAGCGTCAAGATCGGCACATCGTCGATCGTCAGCAATCGTGCGATCGGAACCGAAGCACCGCTCGGCAGCAACTCGGGATGCGCCTGCAGCTCTTGATGGATCTTGACGAGACTTGCTTCTTGCGGCTCATTGACGCGGAACCGCACCGTCAACAGCGCGTGACCGGAGGTCGCGGTGCCGTACAAGTACTCGACACCTGGGATGCCCCACAGCCGGCGCTCCAAAGGGGTGACGATTTGGCTTTCAACCTCAGCCGCTGTCGCGCCTGGATAGTCGACGTAGATGTCGACCATTGGAACCACGATCTGCGGCTCTTCCTCGCGCGGCGTGAATGAGACCGCCATGACCCCCAACAGGATCGACGCCAGCACGATCAATGGCGTCAGCCGGCTGTTGAGAAAGGCGCCCGCCAGCCGTCCAGCAACGCCGAGCGCAGGCCCATCGCTCATGGAACCACCTCGACCGGTTGCCCATCGCGCACCATCGAGGGGGACACGATCACGGTGTCTTGCGGCGTCAGTCCGGCGCGCACCAGCACGCGATCGCCGACCCGCTCGCCGATCGCAATCCAGCGCACCATCGCCCGCCCGTCATCGACCACGAACACACCGGTCAACTCGCCACGCGTGATCAACGCGCTGGCCGGGACCGATGGTTGAGACGAATCCGAAACGCGCGGCACGAGCATGCGAGCAAACCCGCCCGCTGCGAGTGACGCCGGGGCTCTCGTCACCCTGGCACGCAGCCAACGGCGGTGAGTCAGTGAGTCGGCCACGCTGGCAAGCGCGGAGACTTCTGCCGTGCCAGCACCATCGTCGGTTTCGAAGCCGACGCGTGTGCCCAACGCGAGCTGCTGCGCTTCAAGCGCCGAGACCGCAGCCACCAACTCCAGCGCCTGCTCACTTTCGAGCAACACCAACGGCATACCTGGCGATGCCAGGCTGCCGGCGTCGACGTAACGGCGTTGCACGATGCCATCGAACGGCGCCCGAACTTCGGCGTAACTCAACTGCACCACCGCAGCACTCAACTCGGCCTGTGCCGCCGCCACCTGCGCCTCCGCAAGATCGCGATCTCGTGCCGCCACAATCCCCTGACTCATCAGCTCGGTCAGACGCCGCTGTTGTGCCTGCGCCGTCTCCAACGCGACACGCCCCGCGGCGATTCGTTGTTGCAGGTCGTCGGCGCCAAGCGTCAGCAACAAAGCACCACGACGCACGCGCTGACCCTCGTGGACCATCACCGACCGCACGCTTGCGCTCAGCCGCGACGCGATTTCGGCGCGTTGCGTGCTTTGCACGGAGGCGGCGATACGCAGCGCTCCACCCGAGGATGAACCGGCATCCACCGAGACACGCACCGTCGGCAGAACAGGCGGTTTGATCGGGGCTTCGGCTCGACAGGCCAACGACAGTGCCGCGACGGTCAGCGCCAGCGACAGTCTTGGGCCGAGGTTCGAGAAGCTGTAGATAACCATATAGGAATACCTCACTCCAAAAAAATGCCCGATTCAGTGCAGCGCCTTGTAGCGCGCGCGCTCACGCCGGCTGACATGTCCGCAAACCAGTTCACAAAGTTCGGAAACCAACGGCAGCACCGGCGAGAACAATGCCGTGGTTCCCGACTGCTCACGCAGCACCAGGCGCTCACGCACCAAGAACCCCAGATGCTTGCTGGCATTGGCCTGCGACAACTCGGCTCGTTCGGCGACGGCCCCCTGTGTCAGCGGCTTTGGCGATTCGAGCAGCACCCGCAGAATGCGCAACCGCGAGGGGACACCCAGGGCGGTAAACAGATCGGCGGCAGAAACGATCATGGCGTCGGTCAGAGGATGTTTCATCGTTCGTTCACAACTGCATAGTTATACGACGAAAGTAGCATTGTCAAGCCGGCGACCCCAAAAGTGTCGTCGCCAGCCCTGCGGCTTCAGTGAAATAACTCGTCGCCGTCATCAGGTTCGGTGGGGGAAGCCGCCTTCTCGGTTGGAGGATCGACCGGAGTCTCATGCGCGGCTTCGGCCGGTTCCGCCGCGTCGCTCGGGTGGGCCTCGTCTTCTTCGGCCTCGGTCATGCCGAGCGCGGACGCGAGTGAACGCTCGTAAGGGGCGCGCACGATTCCCTGTTCGGTGATGATCGCGCTGACCAGTGAAGCCGGCGTGACATCGAAGGCAATGTGCCGTGCGCCGGCGCCCTCCGGCGCGATGCGCTGCCCCAAGAAGTGCAGCACCTCATCTTCGTGACGCTCTTCGATCGGGATTGCGGCTCCATCGCTGCACTCGGGATCGACCGTCGAGGTGGGGGCGGCGACATAGAAGGGAATTCCATGACGGCGGGCCAAGACCGCCAGCGTGTAGGTGCCGACCTTGTTGGCGACATCACCGTTGGCGGCGATCCGATCGGCGCCCACCAATACCAGGTCGACGTCGCCGCGGCTCATCAGCGCGCCCGCCATGCCGTCGGTAATGAGTGTCACGCCGATGCCGTCACGAATCAGTTCCCACGCGGTGAGGCGTGTGCCCTGCAGATAAGGGCGTGTTTCGGTTGCGTACACCGACAGTTTCTTGCCTTCGGCGTGCGCCGCACGGAGGATTCCAAGCGCAGTGCCGTAGCCCGCTGTGGCGAGCGCGCCGGCATTGCAATGCACCAAAACGTTGGCACCGTCAGGCACCAGCACCGAGCCGTGCTGTCCCATCAACCGGTTCGACGCCACGTCTTCTTCGCGCAGGGCATGTGCGGCTTGTTCTACGGCATCGGCGGTCTCGGCAGACGAAGCACCTCCGGCCAGCGACGCATCGGCAATATCGAGCATTTTTTGCACCGCCCACGCCAAGTTGATCGCGGTGGGACGGGCAGCGATAAGAACGTCGGCGGCGTCGTCGAGCAGTGTGCGGAATAGCTCGGCCGACTCATCGCGCGCCCCGCGCGCCGCCAGTGCGATACCCGCCGCTGCCGCAACCCCGATCGCGGGTGCCCCGCGGACCACCATGTCGCGAATCGCGTCGGCCACACCGGCTGCGGTGACGATGGTGAGATACGTCTCTTCTTGCGGCAGCAGTCGCTGATCGAGCAGAACGAGCCCCTCGTGCTCGAGTCTCACCGGAACGATCATTGGATCTCCCTGGAGTGCCTTGCCTGTTTGGCGAAGGCCGGAAACGTGCCGCGAGTTTGACGGCGATCGGTGAGTCGATGCAAGCCCCAACAGGCACTTCCGTTCGAGCGACAAAGTCGATCCGTCCGCGGAGTTGCCGGGCGTGCTAGCGTCCGCCTCATGCCGGTGCCGCTGTTGAGTCTGTGCCTGATCGTCCGCGACGAAGCCGAACGGCTAGCAGCCTGCCTGAACTCCGCTGCCGCTCTCGTCGACGAGATCGTTGTGGCAGACACCGGATCGTTGGATGGGACCCCTGCGCTCGCGCGTCAGCTCGGGGCGCGCGTCGTGGAATTGACCTGGGGCGAGGACTTCGCGGCGGCACGAAACGCATGCGCTGGTGCGGCGAGTGGCGAGTGGGTGCTGTTCATCGACGCCGACGAGCGGCTCGAGCCCTGCGATGAGTCAGCGCTGCGTGCACGGCTTGGCCTAGATCAAGCGCCGGGTTACACCGTCGAGATCGTGTCGCCGCGTGGCGGAGATGCAATCGAGACCGCGCACGTTCTGCGGTTGTTTCGCCGCCGCCCCGAGTTCCAGTTCGAAGGGCGGATCCACGAGTCGGTGTTGCCTTCGATTGCGCGCTCGCTGGGGCGTGAGTTCTGGGCTCCGCCCCGCTCCGGCCTGAGGTTTTTGCACGATGGTTATCTTCCTGAACGACGCGCCGCGCGTGACAAAGACGAACGCAATCGCCGGCTGTTGCTGCGGGCGATTGACGAGGCACCGGACGACCCCGGGCCGCGCTTTCTGTATGCGCGCGAGCGCCTGCCACAGATCGACGGTGACGTGGTCGATACGCACGAGGCGCGCACGACGCTCGAAATCGTGTCGCCAGCAGCCGATCGGCTCTGCCGCGAACCGGTGCGAGGGATCACCGATCCCACGCTTTCGATCGCCTCGCGCCTGGCGTTTTGCTGCGGCCAGGAGCCGCGTGCCGCCCAGTGGCGTGAGGGCTGGCGCGATCGCTGCGGAGCGAGCGCACGCTGGTGCTATGCCAGCGGCGAGGCGCTGCTCTTGCAGTCGCCTCACGCTGCACGCCAAGCGTTTCTCGCAACGGCTCACGCACCTGAAGGGTGCGAAGCGATTCCTACCGAGCCTGAGGTCCGCGGCGCCTGGAGCGCGGCCCGCGTTGCTGCGACGTGGATCGTCGAGGGCGATCGGTCGCAGGCCGCGCTGTCGCTCGAGTCGGCAACAGCGGGTGAGGCCCGCTTGCTGGAAGCGATACAAATTGCACGCGAAGGCGGTGGCGCCGCCGCACTGCCGGCGCTGCTGACGTTGGTTCGTGAAGTACCGCATGATCCGCGTGGTTGGTACGCACTGTCGCGCGCGCTCACACAGACGGGAGAAAACGAAAAGGCGGCCGCGATGCTCGCGACCGCCGCACGTGGTGCACCGGGTTGGTCCGTTAGTACGGGTGCCAGGCCCAGCGGGCTGCTTTCCCTTTGGCCGGCGTAGACAACGCGCTTACCAGTGAACGCCGGCTCCGGCGAAGACGCCCTTGGTTTCAAGCTGAGCGTTGTCCGGACCAGCCACCGAAAAGTCCAAGCGTTGGATCCGATATCCGGCACGCAACGAAAGAAACGGCAACGGTTCGTACGACACGCCGACCTCGACGTCCTTCGAGCTGACATCGCGGAACACATCGAAGTCGCTCATCGAGGGTGCCCAGCCCGCTTGGCCGTAGGCGTAGAGGAAACCCAAGAAACCGATGCGTCCGTGAACCGAGGCGCGAACGCCACCAGAATCGACATCGCCAAACTCGACTTGCTGCCAGCCCAGACCAACGGCCAGAAAGGTGTTGTCGGTTGGCTTGAGGATCTTGTACGAGAGTTCGGCGTTGATGTAGTCGAGATCTCCGGTCGAGCCATCGCTATCCACCGAAGATCTCCAAGCCGCACCGCGGAATCCCCAACGGCCGGGCAGCCAAATTTCGGCGTGGGCGCCGGGAGCATCGCCATCGAAATCTGTCGAGGCGCCTTCGGCATCCAGGGTCTGAGTGCTCTTCCAGTAAACCAGCCCGGCCTCACCATCGACGGGGCCCAAGGCCCAGGCCGGCACCGCCGCCAGAGCTAGGAAAACGGTAATAAAGAGCGATCGCATGGAAACTCCTCCTGAGTCCCAAGGTTGGTCCTGAGGGAAAACGGGTCAACCCGGCCCTTGGTCACCCGGCTTGTGTCGGCTGAAGTGAACGTGCGGCATCGATTGCGGCGAACAACTCCTGCGCGTTAATCGGCTTGCTGCAGTAGCCGTCCATCCCGCCTGCCAGGCACCGTTCGCGGTCGCCTCTCATCGCATGTGCGGTGAGTGCAATGACCGGCACATGGGTGCCTCGCCGGGCCTGGATCTCACGTATTCGCGCGGTGGCGCCAAAGCCGTCCAGAACCGGCATTTGAACGTCCATCAAGATCACATCGAACGTGCCTTGCTCGAAAGCCGCAACCGCTTCAACGCCATCGTTCGCGAGTGTGACGCGATGGCCGCGCCGCTCCAAGAGACGCAGCGCGAGCCGCTGATTTACCAGATTGTCCTCGGCCAACAGAATGCTCAACGGCTCTTGCGGCAACGAGCGGGTGGTCGGGGCCGCCGAAGTTGGAATCTCTATTTCGGTCGGTGCGAGCACTCGGCCGATCGTCTCGAACAGATCTGCAGCGGTGACCGGCTTGAGCAGTGTTGCTCCGATGCCAATCTCGCGGGCGCGTTGCTGGTGCGTCCGGCGCAGCGACGACGACAGCATCACGATTGGCGTCTTGTCCCCCGGGCGTTGTGCGAGCTGTTCGGCGACGGCGAAGCCGTCTAGGTCGGGCATGTTCAGATCGAGCAAGATGAGCAGGAACGGATTGTTTTTGCTTGATTGTGCCGAGACCTGTTCCAGCGCGTCAGCGCCACTGACAGCCATTGCGACGAAAGCCCCCGCTTGCTCCAGCATCTCGCCCAGAATCCTGCGGTTGGTGGCGTTGTCGTCGACCACCAGCACCGGCTTTCCGCGGAGCACCTCTCGCGTTCGTTGCGGTCTGACGATCGGAGCCGCGGCTCGTTCGAACTGCGCGGTGAACTGAAACACACTTCCTTTGCCGACGTCGCTGTCGACCCAAATTCTGCCACTCATCATCTGGACCAATCGTGTACAGATGGTCAGGCCCAGGCCCGTACCGCCAAACCGTCGTGTCGTCGAACTGTCGGCCTGAGCGAACGCTTCGAAGATCAGTTTTTGTTTCTCGGGGGGGATCCCGATTCCGGTGTCAGCTACCGAGAATTGCAACATCAGTCCCTGTTGGTTGTCCTCGGCCAGCTGCACATCAACGGAGACCTCGCCCGAGTCAGTGAACTTGATCGCGTTGCCCATCAAATTGATCAAGACTTGCCGCAGGCGGACGTTATCACCTACGAGTTCGTCCGGTACGTCGGTGCTGATGGAGCAGTTGAGATCCAAGCCCTTCTCGTGAGCACGAAGCGTCATCAGGCGCGCTGTCTCGCCGACCCACTGACGTAGTTGGAAGGGAGCGCAATCCAGATCGAGTTTGCCGGCCTCGATCTTGGAGAAGTCGAGGATGTCGTTGATGACCGTGAGCAACGACTCAGAGGAGTTCTTGACCATTTCCAGGTACTCGCGCTGTTCCTCCGATAGGTTGGTGTCCAGGGCAAGCTCGGTCATTCCCATGATGCCGTTCATTGGTGTGCGAATTTCGTGGCTCATGTTGGCCAGAAAGTCGCTCTTGGCGCGGCTTGCCGCCTCGGCCGATTCTTGGGCCTGCAGCGCTTCGGCCTGGGCACGCTTGCGCTCCAACACCTCTTGTTGCAATTCGCGGGTGCGCGCGTCGACGCGTTCCTCGAGTTCGTCTCTGCCTCGACGCAACTCTTCGTCGCGGCGCTGAATCTCGGCCAGCATGGCGTTGAAACTCTCGACCAGGCTGCCGATCTCGTCTCGCCCGCTGCCCGGCACGCAAAGCGCGAAATTTCCTTCGCGACGCACCAACTGCGCCGCGTCCGAAAGCCGTTTGACCGGGCCTGTGACGGAGCGTTGCAACCAGAGGCTGACAAGGAAAGCCCCGCCGAGCGCCAGCAGCATGACGGCGATGCTGAGCAACACCTGCATCCGATTGCGGCGGTCTAGGGCGCTGAGATCACTGCGGACATAGATCGTGCCGAGCCGCTCGCCTCTCAGCTCGACCGGCGCAGAAACCGCCATGAAGTCGGCGGTCCTTCGATCGTCGGAAGGCGGTGTTGCGGGAGGCACGAGCCAGGCCGCGGCATGCTGCTGGTAGTGAGCGAACAAACGGCCCTGCGCATCATAAAGCGCCGCCAATTGGACGTTGGGTTGATGCGCAAACGCCGAGAGAATCTCGGTTGCCGCGTCACGATCCGAGAACGACAGCGCCGCCGTGCTGTTGGCACCTACCAACTGGGCATTGCCGGCGAGCTCGGCGTGTAGGTGCTGCCACGCTTCTTGTTGATCGTAAAAGAGAGTTGCTGCGCGTTGTAGCAAGAGCGCCGTAATGACGGCCGCCATTACCAGCAGCGTCAACTTGCGCCGCAGCGGGAGATCGCCAAAGCGGCTCATCGCTTCGATCCTGTAGGACAGGCCACAGCCAGCGCCATCAACTTGCTGCTGACCTGCAGGCCAGCTTGCCGCATCGCGTCTTGGCTAATGGCGAACCGGACCTTGTTGCCGAGCATGAGAAAGCCGATCGAGCCACCGGCGCGGCAGAACTCTTCGCCTTCCCCCACAACCAGCACCGGTTGTCCTTCGAGTCGCGAGAGAATCATCGCGTACTGCGATTGCTCCGAGCGGCCGACGAACAAGACTGCGGAAGGCTGATAGTCGCGGAAACTCCGGAAGTGCTTGAGGACGATCGGCCGCCCTTCGATGTCTTTGCCGCGCAGGGCGTCCTCCAGTCGCGCGCCGAACGGGTCCTCGCCCACAATCGCGACCACGATCGGCTGCCCAACCGCGGCGTGCGCCTCCTCGGGCCACGTTACGAACGGTAGGAACCGATAAAGATACGCAGCCTTCACTTCGTACTCATCAGCATCGGCTCCACGCGCCACCCAAGACCCCAAAAGGGCCAGGCAGAGCGTGATCACCACCAGCCGGCGAGCAAGAATCATCGAGGCTTCCAGACAGCAGAAAGGGAGAGGCTGCGCGGCACATCTGTCACCGGAATATCAATCAACCGGTCAGCAAACTCGGGGTGTTGGGCATCGAGCGGATCGTGGCCGGCAATCGCAATCTCGAATCGTTCGCTCTGTTTGAAGGCCAGGCGCACGTCGACGCCGGTGTAGGCATCAATGCCCAAGAGATGCAACTTCGACACGTGTCTGAGTGTGAGATCTGCGTCGACTCGAGCACCGATTGCAATCGAGGAGCGCACGACAAACTGGTGCCTCGGGTCGTCGCTGAGGCCAGAGTTCTCGAGCGGAGTGCGCGGGCGGACGTAGCTATAGGTGGACCGCAACCGCCAAGCGCGAGTGAGTTGCGCGTCTGCTTCCAGTTCGAAGGCGCGTACCGTCCCTGAACCGCTGTTGATGACGGTAACAGGGACCTCTACGTAGAAGAAGGGGCTGGTCTTCAGCTGCGGCGACCCAAGCTCGGTGGTGATCATGTTCTTGTAGCGGGTGAACGACAAAGACGCAGACAGTGCGAGCCTCGCGTCGGGCTGCCAGCGATAGCCCAATTCGAGAGCGACCGCACGCTCGGGATCGACGGCCTGCGACCCTCGCAAGGATCCCAGTACCGGCGGTGCGCCATTTGGATCGATCCAGGAGTTGATTTCCACGCTGAGTTGTCCGATCGACGGCGTGTGGACCGCCGACGATACCGCGCCCCAAAGCGTCTGCGCTGACGCCGGGTGCCACACCGATCGCAACGAAGGTTGCATCTGCCAGCCGCTGGATTCGAAGTGCTCGAACTTGGTCCCAGCGATCACGCGCCAATGATCATCTGCTGAGCGCGTCTCGTTCTGCGCGAACAACGAGTATTGGGTCAGTGAGTAGCCAGCTGGAGTCATCGCGATCTTGAAACTCCCACTCGTTTGGGCATCGATCTGCCGGACCCCCAAGCCCCAAACCAACTCGTTTCGCGATCTCCATGTCAAGCGCTGTTGCAGATCGAGGTCGATCGTATCGACTCGAGACTTGAACCGAGGTTCATCGCGCTGGTTGCGGTCGGCATAGAACTGAGCCGTCCAGTTGCCATCGGTTCCTTCATCATGACCGGCACGGATCAAGACATCGCCTCCGTGGAGGTCGGTCGTCAACGGCGTCAGCACGACCGACGGTGGCGCGAAGGTCGGTACCGGAACGACGGAATCGTTTCTGCCGGAATAGACGTCTCCCAGTACGCTCCACGAAACTCCGACTCGAGCGCCGTCGACGCGAAAGCCGGCTCGCAGCAGTTCTGCCGCATCACCAGCAGAGGAGCCGTCGGGCAGATTGAAGTCATCGATCTTGCGGCCCTTCACGTATCCGCGATAAGACGTGCCGTTGGCCAACCGCCCGCCATAGCGAAGCGCTGCCACGTACGGTTCGACAGTCCCCGCGGTCGTCGAAACCAGAACTCCCTGCGTTTCATCGGCGCGCTTGGTGATGATGTTGATCACACCATTGACCGCATTGGCGCCCCACATCGTGCCGCCCGGTCCACGAATCACCTCGATGCGCGCGATGTCTTCCATTGGATAGTCTTGTATGTCCCAGTAGACACCGGAGAACAGCGGCGTGAACACCGTCCGGCCATCGATCAACACCAACAGACGATCGGCGAGCACGTAGTTCAGTCCGCGTGCAGTAATGGCCCACTGCGAGGCGCTGGCGCGTGCCACGTTGACCCCAGGAGCAAGGCGCAAGGCTTCGGCGAGTGAGGTCGCGCCAGATCGTCGAATGTCGTCATCTGTGATGACGAACACTGCCGCCGCGGCATCGCCGAGTCGCTCGGCCTTTCGCGAGACCGAAACCACTTCGACGTTCATGAGCTCTTCGAGGCTCAAGCTCGTGAGATCTTGATCGCCTGCCAGTGCGCTTCTGCCGGCGGCAAACAGTACGCAACACAAACTCAGTTTGTGTTGCCATCCCGATGAAACTCCACCACAGCGCCGGTTGATCATGAGTCGTCTCCCCGCAACGGACACACACTGCCCGCAGTGGCTCGGTCGCTCTCATCGGACGACGCTGCCGGATCTGAAACGAAGAGAACGGGTGGGGACTTGTTCCGTTTTGGTTTACTCGGGGTCTGACCAGTCCCCCAACGCTGAATCGAGGCTGGCCACGAAGGCAAAGGCCCAGGCCTGACGCAACACCACCACGGGTGAGAGCAGCGTTGCAATCAACCACCCAGCGGTCAACGCACACGCTAAACCCAGCGGGACCGTGAGCACTGCGATCGCGGGCATGTCCCAGCTGGCCCACCCCAGCACTGCGGCACCGCCGGCGAATGGGAACCAGAAGCAGCATCCGGCGCAGGCCACACAAGCGCTCAAGAAACCTGTAGCGATCGAAACCAGAAATCGGCCCAGCGCCATCAGCAAAACCGCGCCGAGGTTCGATACGGTCAAGCGCGCCGCCACGCGCATCGCAGCTGGGATGTTGAGCCCTCGGCGCCACACGATCGGAAGCACCAAGTCGTTCAACCACCACAGAAAGGCGGCGCCCGCGACGCTCACGGGCAAGGCCCACAGAACCGCTGCCGACAACAACAGCATGAAGGCTCCCTCCGTCGGGGGCTGTGCTCGCAGCGCGCTACGCACAAGAGGCCAAGCAGCCAGACCGACCGGCAACAACAGCGCCAGCCAAATCACTCCCGCGCCGAGTTGCACAGCAAACAACTGAAGTCCAGGTCGACCCGTAGCAGAAAACACACCGCGCAGCCGGGGCTGCCCCGAAAGCACGGCTTCCAGCAGCGCGAACCGCATCCGGCTGGTGATGTACAAACCGATCACCCCAAACAGCGCCCCCACCCCTAGCACCAAAAAAATCAGACCGGGGTGAATCGGGATCGGCAAGCCAAGACTCCGTTCATCGCTGGAGAAATTGCCGGGCAGCACGAGTTGGGAACCGAAATCGCCACCTACGGCGCCAGAAAAAAACGCCAATGCACCCCACATCAACCAATGGCGCGGGGATGCCATCGAGCCCGAGAACATCAGGAGCATCATTCGCCGCCAGGCGGCCGCGAAGGCGTACGTGACGCGTGAAAAAGGCTCTTGCTCCCGCGGTTCGTAATTCACGGTGCTCATGGTCGACTCTCCGCTGGCATCATACGGGTCTGGCTGCCCTGTGATTTCGTGGCGTTGGCGCACGGTGTAACCCAGCGGTCCGGAGCGAGAGACAGATGGCCAAGCGAGTTCAACGAGCGAGCCTAGATAAGCGAGTCCACGGCGATGTCGAGGCCGGCCCGCGCTCCGGTGCGTTTGCCTTGGTGTATGCGTTGGTACGCAGCATTCCTCGCGGTCGCGTGATGACCTATGGCCAAATCGCCACCTGCCTGAGCAACCGGCTCTCGCCGCGGGCTGTGGGCTGGGCGATGCATGGCTGCCCGCGCGGCGTTCCCTGGCAGCGTGTGGTCAATGCCCGCGGGGCGTGCTCGACCGATCGGCTGCCCGACATGCCGGACGGCATGCAGCGGAGGTTGCTCGAGCGTGAACGAGTGGTGTTTCGCGACAACGGCACACTCGACTTGAGTGTCTATCTGTGGAGCCCTGGCGAGCGTGCTCAGAGTTCGACAACTCGCAAGTCGGGCACGACCCGTCGCAAGCGTTCGACCACATCGGGATGACACGTAAAGAACAACAGTTGCACCTCGTGAGACAACGCCCCAACCAGCTCAGCCGCGGCCTGCTGACGCAGCGGGTCGAAGTTGACCAGGATGTCATCCACCATCAACGGCAGTACGCGGCCGCGCGCGACGAAATGCCGCGCCAAGCCGAATCGCAACGCTAGGTAGAGTTGCTCTCGTGCGCCGCGGCTGAGCGCTTCAGGACCGATCCTGTCGCTGCCGCCTTCGATCACCAGGTCTCCGTCCATTCCCGGCAAGATCCGCGTCCAGCGTCCAGCAGTGAGGCGCACGAGCGCCTCCGACGCATGCGCGAGCACCTCGGGCTGATGTTCGGCCTGGTAGGTGTGCAGCGTCGTTTCGATCAGCGTGGCCGCCAAACGCAACGAAACCCATTCCTGCATCGACTGCTGCAGTTGTGCCAGCGCCGTGCTGCGTTGCAGCGAGGCCTCGGCAATATCGGCGGAGCGTTCCAGTGCCTCGCGCTCCGATTGGATCAACGTGAGATCACGCAGGGCTGTGTCCAGCCGCACTTGAAGGTCGCGGACGCGTCCCGCGAGTTCTCGCTCTTCGCGTTCCCACGCGGCTGGATCGCCGGCCTGGGCCGCGGCGATGACGGACTGTGCATCGCCCGAATGAGCGGCCGCCACCGGCGCCGCACGACGTTGCAGTTGCGCGGCAATGGCATCGGCCTCGCGCGCTTGCTCTTGGTCTCGCAGCCGCTGCTGCGTTGCAAACAGCGCCTCATCTGCAAGCGACTCGACAGCGGCCGCGAGTGCCTCGTCGCTCACGGCTATCGGCCGCCCGCAGCGCAGCAACACTTCCTGGGCGCGCTGGCGCCAGTCGCTTTCTGCCAGGTGCAGATCGGCCTGTTCCGCTTGATCGCGGGCCAGCCGCAGCCCGAGTTCGCGCCGCGCCGTTTGGGTGTTGAGCCGATGCGATTGCGCGAGGCTGTCGCGACGCGAGCGCTGCCAACTCCAGAGCGCGGCGCTCGATCCAATCGCTCCCGCGATCACGCCTGCCGCGGTTGCGATCAGGTTGGATTCGGCGAGGCCGCGCCAGAGCAATGGGACGGCGCCGAAGAGTCCGATCGCTGCCACGGTCATGCCCAGCCACAGGAGCGACTCCGGTTCGGCTTTCGGTTCTTCGCTCAAGGCGGCGAGACGCAATTGCACCTCGCGAATCGATTCTTGCAACGCGGCGTCACGCCGCCGGCGTTCTTGGAAGGCGGAGAGTTCTGCGCGCAGGGCTGCTGCTTGGGAATGGACCGCTTCGAGAGCCGGGTCCAGACGGATCGATTGCCGCGCCGCAACGGTTGCTTGGTGACGATCGATCAACTCACGCAATGGGGTCCATTGCCGCAGTTCCTGGCGCCGTGCTTCGATGCTGGTCATTTCTGCCCCCAGCGTCGCTCGCACCGCGAGCAAGCTGTCGACACGCTCGATCAGATCGGCGTGATGGGCTTGAACGCGTTGGGCAGCATGGATCCGTCCGTCGGCGTCCTTCAGCGAATCGAGCGCCGCATTCACGGGCGCTTCGGTCTTGCGCACGGCGAGCAAGCTGGCAACAGACTCCTCCAATTCGCGCAAGGCTCGTGCCGCCGAAGCGCCCGCTCCCGAGATGCCGGCCGAGAAGATCGCCTCGCGCAGTTCGTCGGAGTCCAAGAGCGCCAAGGGTGTCAGGTCGTCGAGATCGAAGCTAAAAACGCTGCGAAACAGAGCGGCGTCGGCGTGGCCTCGCAGTTGGGCGAGTTGTGTCTCGCCCTCTTCACCGCTGAGACGCCGTTCGTCAGGAGCGATCAATGTGCTGTTGACGGCACTCTTGGTTTCGTAGCGCGAGAGTGTCCACAACCCATCGGCGGCCTCGAACTGCATCGATCCACCGTAGGCCCCGCCGCGAATCGGCGGGTCGCCGAGTCGCTTGTCGCGACCGGCCCAGCGGCCAAACAGCATTTGCTGCAAGAAGCGCATCAGCGTGCTCTTGCCAGCTTCGTTGGGACCGTAGAACACCGTCAATCCATCGGGCAGCGCGGTGACGACGAGTTCGGAGAGACTGCCGAAGCCATCCACGCTCATGCTCCGCAGCTTCATCCGTCCCGCCTCGCGCCGGGCTGGAGCAGCCGCACGACGTGATCGAGGGCGCGCCGCAGTGTGTGATCGGCAGTGGCATCCAGTGCGACCCGCTCACGGCGCAGAACGGATGCGACGGTGCCCGGCAACTCCGCCGTCAACTGCTCGAGTTGAGCGGCGAGTGCCACGGGATCGGCCTGCAGCGCATCGGCGCGTTGGAGCACGGCCGCCAGCAAATCGCCGCGTGCCCGCAGCGCGGCACCATCGACGTCGGGCCAGGTGTTGTCGCTGATGTCGGCCCAATGCAGGCGCGGATCGCGCGCCGCCTGACTTTCGCGCAGCGCGACGAGCAATTCCTCATCGCGGCCTGGAGTCATCAGCTCGGCATGCAACGAGCCTCGTCCGCTGAGTTCGGCGCGCACCAGCAAGTCGATGCCGGGATGTTCGGAGACCAAACGTTCACCGGCGGCAAGCAGCCCGTCGTGCAGCGCCAACCAGCCGTCGAGACCGTCGATCTCCAACTCGGCCGCGACGAACCGCAGGGCATCGAGCGCTACGAAGCGAGGTGCTTGGGTGATTCGTCCGCCCTCGACCTCCACCAAGACAGCGCCCTTGGCGCCCCGTTCACTAGGCTTGAAGCTGCGGCCTTGAGGATTGCCCGGATAGACGATCCATGGCGCCGCGTCGCCCAACGTTTGGCGCGCGTGAATGTGGCCTAGCGCCCAGTAGTCCAACTGTGCCGCGCGCAGATCGTCGATCGTGCACGGCGCATACGGCGCGTGGCCTTGTGCCGATCCGGTCAGCGCGGCGTGCAGCAATCCAACCTCGAACCCCTCGCCGCGCCGATGGAATCGCTGCGCCAAGTTCTCGCGCATCTCGCGGCGCTGGTATGAGATTCCATGAACTGTCGCGAGCACCGAATCGCCGCGCCGGATTTGATGGCTGGCCACCTCTTGGCTGCCAAACAGCGTGACCCGCGGCGGCAGTGTCGAGCCAAAAGCAAAACCGTCTTCGAGCGGATCGTGGTTGCCTTGCACGATCAACACGTCGATCCCGGCTTCGCTCATGCGGCGCAGCGCCTGCGACAAACGAACCTGCGCCCGTGCCCCGCGCTCGGGACCGTCGTAGATGTCGCCCGCTAGCAGCACGAACGCGACCTGCTCGCGGATCGCCGTCTCGACCAGCCGTTCGAGCGCGGTCAGCGAGGCGTCACGCAGGCGGGCTGCCCAGCTGGCGGGCAAACGGGACCCGATCCCCTCCATCGGAGTGTCCAGATGCAGATCGGCAGCATGTAAGAAACAGAAACGGTCCATTGTTTTTTCGGGGAGGGCTCGCCGATTCTGGCACGGTATTCTTGGCTCATGAGCAACGACAGCGATCTAGCACGATGGCAGCGGGAGACCGTCGATGAGGCGCTGAAGGAAGCGCCCGAGCGACGCCTCCAATTCAAGACCACATCGGGAATCGACATCCGGCGCGTCTACACCGAGCGCGATCACCCCGCCGATCTTCCGGCCCGCCTCGGCCTTCCCGGCGAGTACCCGTACACCCGAGGTGTTCAACCGACGATGTACCGCAGCCGCTATTGGACCATGCGGCAGTACGCCGGCTTCGGCACCGCCGAGGAATCGAATGCGCGCTATCGCACGCTCTTGGCGCGAGGCCAGACCGGCCTCTCGGTAGCCTTCGACCTCCCGACGCAAATGGGGTACGACTCGGACGACCCGATCGCTGAAGGCGAGGTCGGCAAGGTCGGGGTCGCGATCGACTCGCTGCGCGACATGCAGATCCTGTTCGACAAGATCCCGCTGGCCGAGGTCAGCACCTCGATGACGATCAACGCTCCCGCCGCGATTCTGTTGGCCCTATACGTGGCCGTCGGGCGTGAGCAAGGAGCCGATCCAAAGCAACTGCGCGGCACGATTCAGAACGACGTGCTCAAGGAATACATCGCCCGCGGCACCTACATCTTTCCCCCGCGCCCGTCGCTGCGGCTCATTACCGACATCTTCAGTTGGTGCGCCACCGAGGTTCCGCGCTGGAACACAATCTCCATTTCCGGTTATCACATTCGCGAGGCCGGCTCGACCGCGGCACAGGAAATCGCCTTCACGCTGTCCGATGGGATTGCCTACGTCGAGGCCGCATTGGCAGCCGGTCTGCCGCTGGACCGGTTTGCGTCGCGGCTTTCTTTCTTCTTCAACGCCCAAATCAACCTGTTCGAAGAAGCGGCCAAGTTTCGTGCGGCTCGCCGGTTGTGGGCGCGAATCATGCGAGAGCGGTTTGGGGCCAGCGATGTGACCCTCGGAAAGCTCCGTTTCCACGCACAGACCGCGGGGTCATCGCTCACCGCCCAACAACCGAACAACAACGTCGTGCGCACTGCGTATGAGGCGTTGGCGGCGGTGCTGGGCGGGTGTCAGTCGCTGCATACCAATGCTCTGGATGAGGCGCTCGGTCTACCGTCCGAGGCGTCGGCAGTGATCGCGTTGCGAACCCAACAGATCCTCGCTTACGAAACCGGGGTAGGGGACTCGGTCGATCCATTGGCTGGCTCGTACTTGGTGGAAAGTCTCACTGATGAACTGGAAACCCAGGCGCAGCAGTTGATCGACAAGATCGACGCGATGGGCGGCGCGGTATCGGCAATCGAGTCGGGCTTCCAGCAGCGCGAGGTCGCCGACGCCGCATTCCACTGGCAACGCGCCCTCGAGCAGAGCGAGGAAATCGTGGTCGGCGTCAACAAGTTCGTGGTCGAGAAAGAGCCGCACATGGCGGTGATGCACGTCTCCGAGCAACTGCGGCAACGGCAGTCGGAACGAACCGCGCAGGTGCGCGCCGGTCGAGATTCTGTGGCGTGGAGCGCGGCGCTCGAACGCTTGACCCGCGCCGCCACGGACGGCAGCAATCTCATGCCGCCGATTCTCGAGTCGGTCCAAGCCAATGCCACGGTCGGTGAGATCTGCAGCCGGTTGTCCAATGTTTTCGGGCGTTTCGAACCGGTCGATCTGTAGCACGCCGCAATAAAAAAAGGGCGGCTGGAGTTTCAGCCGCCCTTTCGACTTCGCTAGGACCGTTAGATCTGGTCCCTTTTTAGCGTGTCTCTTGTTACATGGGGGGCGCGGGAGCCGCAGTCTTGGTACGACGGCGCGCCGTCTTCTTTTTGGCCGTCTTCTTGGCCGTCTTCTTGCGAGCCTTCTTCTTGGTGCCCTTCTTCTTGGTGGCCTTTTTCTTAGTGGCCTTCTTGCGAGCCTTCTTAGCCATTTCCTTGCTCTCCTTGTCAGGACTCGTTCGTCGAGCCCGTTCTGGTTCGCGTAAGCGTCCTCACGCAAGGGTGAACACCCAGATCCAATATCGTCGTGTTCTTTCGGTGTTGTCAAGAAGGTGAGGCGAATATTTTCATGATTCGACACAATCAATTGCGCAATCGCGCGTCGATCAGACCTCAATCACGCATCGATCACTCACGATCGCGACGTGGTCGGCCCGGTTTCGGCGGCATCAACTCTTGTAGACCGAGTTCCTGAATGCGACGCCGCAAAGTACGTACACCGATGCCGAGCATCTCGGCGGCGCGCGTGCGCGAACCAGCTGCCGCGCTCAGTGTGTTGCGAATCGCTTCGACCTCCATCTCACGCAGCGTCTGGCCCGACATCGCGCGCGGGCGTTGCGTTTCCGCGACACTCCCTTGGATGTTGGAGGGTAGATGCACGGCGTCGATCTCCTCGCTCTGCGTTGAAACCAAGACCGCTTCGAGCGCGTTGACCAGCTCGCGAACATTGCCCGGCCAACCGTAGCGTGCGAGTGCTTCCATCGCGGCGGGAGTGACGCGTCGCGGCCGCAAACTATTGGAACGGCACAACTGAGCGAGGAACATTTCGACCAAGCGAGGGATGTCCTCCCGCCGCTGGCGAAGCGGAGGGACCGGCAGCGTCACAACTTTTAGCCGGTAGTAGAGATCCTCTCGAAAGCGCCCGCTGCGCACCAAACGCTCCAAATCAGCGTTTGTGGCGGCAATGAGGCGTACATCGACGCGCACCACTTGCGAGCCTCCGACCCGCATGAACTCCTGATGTTCGAGCACGCGGAGCAGTTTGGCTTGAGTGGCCATGTCGGTCTCGCCGATCTCGTCGAGGAACAGCGTCCCGCGGTGGGCCAACTCGAACTTACCGGCTCGCCTAGCCACGGCACCGGTGAACGAGCCTCGTTCGTGGCCAAACAACTCGGACTCGATCAGATGCTGGGGCAATGCGGCGCAGTTGATCGCGATGAAGGGGTGGTCGTGACGCGGCGAGCGGAAGTGGACGGAGCGGGCCACCAATTCCTTGCCGACACCGCTCTCACCCAAGACCAATACGGTGGTGCGCATCGGAGCGACCCGTTCCAGCGTCACCGTCAAACTGCGCATGGCGGCCGACTCGGCGACCACAGTGCGGCTCGCGAACGAGTACCGCGATCGCTCCGAGATCGCGTCTTCCAAACCCGCGAGGCGCAGCCCCAAATCCCGGACCTCGAGCGCGCGCGTCAATCGAAGCGCCAACTGACGCGGATGAAGCGGAAGATGAATGACGTCGGTGACGCCGCGATCGAGCAGGTCGTACGCACGATGCGTTTCGTCGGCCTCAGACAACAGAATCACTGCGGGTGCTTCGGGCAATGAAGACCAGCGCTGCAGGATCGGCTCGAGGTTCTCGCCCAACAGCGCTTGCTCCAACAACACGATGTCGAAGATCGCCGCTGGCTCATCGTCGCTCGGCGGAGCGGGGTGATCGAACCGCCAGACGCGATGCCCGAGTCGGCGGCATTCATCCACGATCTGACGAGCCAACCCGCTATCGGAACAGACCAGGCGGAGGCGGCGTTCGGTGGGTGGGGGGATAAGGGAAGAGGACTCGCTCATGATTCGTTCGTCGGCCCGGAACATAATCGATCTCGGCCAAAAAGACCATATTTATCGACAACCAGGCTGAGGCGACCTAGATTTTGCTCGGCCAATACAAGGAACGCCGAACAAAATGCAGGCTCAAGCGACGAATGCTCAACGATTTGCAGAAAGCTGGGTGCCAAAGCGGCGACTGGCAAGGACTTTGCTGCTTTAATACAACATCGCCGGCGGGGGCGCCGGACGATAAAGACGAGGAGTCATTCCTATGGCGGGCATCCGGGCGGCGCGTAAGGCGACCACGAGCAAAGCTTTGAAACCAGCAAAAGAGCCGAACAAGCTCGTTTCGTTTCAGTGGGAAGGGTCGCAATACACGATCGACTTGCTCCGTCTGAAGGTCTACCAAAACTGGATGGCGATCGAGACCAACAAGGGCTCCGCCATCATTGGCGCCTACCGCAACACCGTTGCTGTTTGACTCGTACCCAAATCCTCGGGCTGCGTCACTCCCCCCTCGTAGCCCGACGACTTTTTTTCCGTAGAAGGAGCGGCCTCCACGGGGCCGCTCTTTCATTTCCAACCCAAACCGCGATCGCTCGCGAGCACCGCTTCGATCATCGGCCGTAGTGGCCCCATTCCCCTTCGCCGTTGTGACCGGTGGAGCTGACGATCCAAAGCGTGAGCGAACCGGGTAGCGATGCGGATGCATCGAGGAATGTGAGATCGGTCGCGGGAGAGTCCTCACCAGTGACATCGACAAACGACGCGGCACTGCTCGGGTCGTTGCTGCGGTAGAGCTTGTACGTTTGCGCCGAGCCAACCGGCCACCAGTCCAAACGAGTCTTGCCGCCCGTGGACTTGGCGACGCTACGAAGTCGCACCTCGGGAAGCTTGGCCTCAAACGGTCTGGTCACCAGTTCGAGCGCCCAACTCATCAATGTTCCGCGGCTAAAGCTGGCGAGATCTTCGACCTTTAGCTTCCACGTGCCTTGGGCCGATCGGCCATTGAAGACGCCGAGGCTATCGACGGGCGCGGTCTGCGTGTCGTAGGTGGTGTGGATATCGTTGGACGACCCGCCCTGTTGATCGTGCAACCGGACCGTGGTGCCGTCGGGACCAATCAAGCTCACCCGCAGATCGCCAATGAACGGGTGACCAATATCGACGCGCACATTGACATCGTAGATCTCGTCGTCGCCGGCGACGGTCATCGAGCTTTGGATCTGCCCAGGGTCGGGGATCGACTTCGGCGTATCGGTGCTCTGACGCTGCGCGGTGGCAGGGGAAGACACCGGTACGAAGAACGCATCGGTGGTGCCGCCGTGATCATCGAGCGTGTTCCAGCTCACGGCGAACGCCAGCTTGTGACCGGCAGGTGCGTTGTTGGCGACGCTCATGCCGAAGTGTGGCGAGAGCGTTTCACCCGTGGCCGCAGCCGCGATGTCGGCCCAATCGGCGTCGCTTCCAACGCTGGCGTACTTGGTCAACGACATCAGGACACCGTGCGGATTGTCGGCACTGCCGCCGCTGTTTTTGAGCGTGACCGCCAGTTGTCCCGACTCACCAGCATCGAAAAAGCCGTTGGCACCCGTATCGGAGACCACGCGATTGCCAAACGCCTGAAGCTGAACCGGCAGCGGCTGAAGCTGCCGGTCGACGCGTTGCGCATTGGCGCGTGCACTGGTGATGGTGACTGGGAACGACGTTGGGTCATAACCCGCCGCCTGCACGTTGAGGGTAAAGGTGCCGGCTGGAAGCACGCGGTGGTAATCGCCCACGTTGGGGTCTGTAAAAAACGAAATGTTGCGGCCGGACACGGTGAGTTTGGCATTGACCGGCGCGCCCGTAACTGCGTCGGTAATTTTGCCGCGGACACCGGTGAGCGATCGTTCCAAATACGACAGCATCGACTCGCGATTCTCGTTCCAGCGCTGGTCGAGTACCGATGCTGCCGGCCACTTCGGGTTGTTGAGTTCGACCGTTACCTCGGCATCGCCCTGCCAGAGGTAGTTCCAGTCCTGCATCCCGCCGTACACGTTGTACCAGTCCGCGCCGTTAGTGATCCCTTGAGCAAATGCGCCGTTGTACATCGGTGAATTGTCTTCGCTGTAATCCAGCGAGACGTCGCGAAAGATGTCGTCGTCGGGGCAACTGGAATAGACCGAAGCGCCCGACGCCGTTCCGTCGTACGGATAGTTCACCACCACCGCGCCGGTATGAAAGTTGGCGGACAGCATCGTGCTGTGGCTGTACTGCCAGTTCATGATTCTCTGAGTTTCCGTTGCGCGGCCCGCAGGACTGTCGACCGAGTCTTGGAACTGATCGGGAAAGTCGCGGTTGAGATCGACACCGTCGGCGTTGTAACGCTGGGAGAGCGTGTTGCCGTCGGGATTCATCATCGGCATGACCCACAGCTCGACTTCGTTCACGATCCGCGTGGCGCGCGTGTCGGTGCCATAGCCTTGCGTCAGTTGGTCGATCAAGCGCAGCAACATCTCGGTGCCGACCGGTTCGTCGCCGTGCATCGTCGAGATGTACTTGAACCCCGGCTCGTCCTCGTGAGCGTCGGGGTTGTCGCTGATCTTCAGCCACCACAGCTCGCGCCCCTGAACCGATTTGCCGGCCGAGATCAAGCGCGTGATGTTGGGGTAGGCGTTGGCGACGTTCTGCAACTGCGTCGTCAGCGCGGTGTAGTCGTGATAGCTCGTCTGGTCGGGTGCCGGGGCTTGCGGTTGGGGCCTGGGCAGTTCGATCCAACCGATTCCGAGCGCATCGAGTTTGTTCATTTCCTCGGCGGTCAGAAACGCCACCACTGCCTTGTCCTCGTCACGCTCCAAATCGAAGCCGAGTTGTGCCAGACGCGCGAACTGCAGGTCGCTCAAATCGAGCAACTGCGCGATCCGATATTCGGCTCGCCCATCCGGCCCTACCGGGCGCGGCGATGGCTTAGCCGCCAACAACAAGGGCAGGGCACACAGAACCGTCCAACGAATTCGCGACATCACAACCCTCTCTCCCCACTGAACCGGCGAAGGATACAAACACAAGTGTGAGAGGCGTAGCGAAGGTTGTCGAAGAACTGGGTTGTCTGGTCCGCAGAGCACGGAGTCTAGCGGGGCAGCGTCAGGGCACCCAGATGGGCCGGTCTAATTGGCGCCGCAGGGTCCTTGAGGGTCGCCGCACCGCCCGCATCCGCCAGGAGCGGCAGACAGCGGTGCCCGGGCGGAGCTGTCCGTCCCAGCCGCGAAGACCGAAAGCAGTTTGGTGACGTTTACCGAGGCGCAGGTCCGGCAAGCGACTGACTGCTCCTGTTGGGCGTTGAAGACGAGTGTTTCGAACCGCTGCCCACATCCGTTGCACTTGTATTCGTAGATCGGCACATCGCCTCCAGCGCTCAGGTCAAATCGAACACCAGCAAATCGGTAGCTGCTTGAGCGTCGATCAGCACTCGGTCTTCATCGCTCATGGCCAAGCCGTCGCCTTTGGAGAGCGCCTTTCCGTTGATGACGGCACTGCCCGAGATCAGTTGCACCCAGGCGTGGCGGCCCGCCGCAAGCGGGTATTCGACATGGGTGCCCGCCGATAACTTACCGCGAAGGATCGCGGCGTCTTGATGAATCTTGACCGATCCGTCGCGGCCATCGCCGGAAGCGACGACGCGAAGCCGATCGGCCAGTGCCGAGTCATCGAAGTACTTCTGTTCGTAGCCAGGGATCAGCCCGCGCTTTTCCGGCAAGATCCAGATTTGCAGCAAGCGGGTGGTGAAGTCGGGGCTGGGGTTGTGCTCGCTGTGTTGCACACCGCTGCCTGCGGTCATGCGCTGCACATCGCCCGGCACCAGCACGGAGCCGTTGCCCATGTTGTCTTTATGCTCGAGCTCGCCGTCGACCACCACGCTCACGATCTCCATATCGCGGTGACCGTGCATGCCAAAACCACGAGCCGGCGCGACGAGATCGTCGTTGATCACACGCAGTGTGCGAAACCCCATCCAGTCTTGATCGTAATAATCGGCGAAGGAAAAGCTGAAACGGCTATCGAGCCAACCGATATCGACGTGTCCTCGTTCGTTCGCTGGGCGAACCGTAATCATGGCGACCTCCGGCCCTCGATTCAGGGTGCCGCTGTCTTAAGATTGCCCTGTTTATTTTGTCAATCGATCGGCAATCATGCGGTGGAAGTGATGAACGCCGTCCTCGCGCGCCACCGAATAGCGGCCAGCACGATACAGCCGCGAACGCACCCCTAATTGAACCGATTCGACTACCGCTTCGTCTTCACGTTCGACGCGATCCAAGCCCGAGCCGGCGCCTTGATCGAGCTTGCTTTCATCCCAGACGTAAGCCAAAAACGAGACCCTCGTGCGATCGGCGGCCAGCGGTTTGATCACGTTTACCGAAATGCCCCAAGGGTAGACGTTGAGCATCATGTTGGGAAACAGCCAGTAGTAGTACGCCGCGATTCGCATGCCGTGATCGGGATGGTCGACAGGAATTTGAAACACATGCTCATCGCCTGATGCGACCCCTAGTTGCAAGGTTCCAGCGCTGAACAACTCCACCTTGTAGTTGCCGTAGTCGAGTGCATCGCTGAGCGCCGCGTGCACGTACGGAATGTGAAACCCTTCCAAGTAGTTGTCGCAGTACAGAGCCCAGTTGGCATTCACCAAATAGTCGCGCGAGCGCGCGGCGTTGAATCGTAGTTCGTGAAACGGCAAGAACGACAGGCGCGTTTCCATCGGCGCGACAAACTCATCGAAACTGGAGGGTGCCTCCAACGTGGCAAACAAGAACTTGTGCCATTGACCAAACGTGACAGCCGCCAAACTATCGCCCGGTGTCGGGAAGTTTTCGACGTCCTGAAACTCGGGCATCGAAACGAACTCGCCGTCCAGTCCAAAGCGCCGGCCGTGATACCGGCAGCGCATCGACGACTGCACCTTCTCGCCTTCACACACCAACGCACCGCGATGGGTGCAGACGTTGGAGATGCAGTGCAGTTTGTCGTGGCTGTCGCGGGTCAGAAGCAATGGTTCGTCGAGGCTCCCCTCGAGCAGCGTGAACGGCAGGCATTGCCCGGGCACTTTGAGCCGGTCGACGTCTCCGACGAACTGCCAACTGCGCGCAAAGATGCGGTCGATAACCGCACGATGCGCGCCTGGGTCACGGTAGAACGCCGCCGGCAGCGTCGACGCGCGGCTCAAATTAGGGTCGATGAAAAATTCGTGGTCGGTCATGCCCCGATTGTAGGCGAGCCTCGCCCGCGAGTGCGTGGCGCCTAGGGCCCTTGACGAACGATCTCGCCCGCCTTCATCACGAACAGCACCTTCTCCGTGGCGCGAATGTCTTGCAGCGGATTCCCCGGGACAGCCACCACATCGGACCGCTTGCCCGCCTCGAGCGTGCCGATCTGCGCTTCGAGCCCAAGCAGTTTGGCGTCGATCGACGTCGCGGCACGCAGAGCTTGGGCGGGTGTCAAGCCGGCCTCGACCAGGCGCGCGAACTCCTCGGCGTTTCGACCGTGCGGATAGACCGCGGCGTCGGTGCCGAATCCAACCGTTACGCCCAACGCCGCTGCCCGCTTGACCACCTCGCCTGCCTTCGACGAGGCCGCGCGCGCTTTGTCGGCAACCTGCCGAGGAATGCCGTTGTCGGCCGCCAGGTGCTCGCGCAGTCCTTGGAGCGCCATGAGGGTCGGTATCAGCACCGTGCCCTTTTGCTTCATCAGCTGCAACGCTTCGTCGTCCAAGAACGTGCCGTGTTCAATCGAATCGATGCCGGCACGAATCGCGCGCTTGGCGCCGGTGGCGCCGTGAGCATGCGCTGCCGTCTTGCGTCCCAGGGCATGGGCCTCGTCGACAAGCGCATCGAGTTCGGCCTGCGTGAATTGCGGGGCGTCGACGGCGTCGGCCAACGAGAGCACGCCACCGGTCGCACAGGTCTTGATCACGTCGGCGCCGTACTTCACCGAATAGCGAACGGCGGCACGAACCTCTTCGGGTCCATTCGCCACGCCCTGGGCAATCGACGGCTCGCCGCCTCCAACCGTTGCAGGCCGATACCCACCCGTCGGGTCGCAATGCCCGCCGGTAGCACCAATCGTGTTGGCCGCTACCAGCATTCGCGGCCCTTGGATGTACCCCTTGGCGATTGCATCACGCAGGCCGACATCGATGAAGTCGCCCGATCCGACATCGCGCACGGTCGTGAACCCAATCATCAACGTCTTGCGCGCGTACTGCGCCGCCTTGAGCGTACGTTCGGCGACCGTGGTCTTGAGTGCGTCGAGTTCGTCCTGCTTCCAGTCGTCGGACAGCTCCCCGCTCAGGTGTGTGTGGGCATCGATGAACCCGGGCAGCAACGTCGCATCGCCCAAGTCGATCACCTGCGCGCCGGCAGGTATTGCAGCGCCGGCTCCCACCGCCGTGATGACGTCGCCCTCGATCACCAGCAGTCCTGGCGTCGTGACGGTGTCGCCGGTTGCGGTAAACATGCGTGCTGCTTTCAACACGATCGGCTTGGGGTTGGCGGCGAAGGCAGGCAGGATGAAACACAGTGACAACAGACAAGTCATAACGCGCATGGCACTCTCCGTGATCGGGACCGCGCGATTATGAGGGTGGACGATCCTCCCAGACTCCTGGGAACATCCCCCGGGCACACTGTTTTACAGGGCGGCACAGGCAGGCGAGGGTGAGATGCAGATCAAGCGAGTGCGGGTCTGGCCGGCAGCGAAGGTATGTGGCGTGCTGGGAGCGTTTGTCGGCGTGCTGGTCGCCGGTGTGGCGGGATTGGTGAGCGTGATCTCGGGCGACTTTTATCGTGGGCTCAACGCCAGCGGCTCCCCTAGCCTTGGTACGCGAGTTGGATTGGTGATGGCGTTCCCGTTTATCTACGCAGGGTTAGGGCTTGTCGGCGGGGCACTGCACGCTGTGATCTACAACCTGGTGGCAGAATTCTTTGGCGGGATCGAAGTCGATCTCGAAGACGACCTCACACCCCCTGCGGAATAAAGTAAGGGCGGCCGTGCAGGCCGCCCTCGCAAACTCAACTCAAACGCAACCGCTCAGAACATCGACCACAGATACTGATTGGTCACTTCGTGGTGGTACTGAACCTCGGCGATCTTGACCTGCGCGCCCAGCGCTTTGGGGCAGCGCTCGGCCTGCATCAACTTCAACTCGGCGAACTTGGCGTGCACGTCTTCGCCCAAGATGTCGGCCAAGAACTTGCTGCTTTTGTGCAGGCGCATGGCGTCGTAAATGTTGTCCGACAAAAAGCGCGTGCGGCTGCGCTTGCCATCGTTGTCTTCCTCGGATGCAGGTCCTTCCAAACCGGTACGTAGCACCGTATAGAGCGCCATGTAAGGGTTGGCATCCGGTGCGATCGAGCGCACCTCGACGCGCATCGAGCGTTCGTTGCCGATGGGGATGCGAACCATCGACCCGCGGTCGGTGGCCGAAGCCTTGATCTGATTCGGCGCTTCGAAGTGCGGGTCCAGGCGTCGATACGAATTGACGCTGCTATTGAGAATCAGACAAATTTCAGCGCCGTTGGCGAGGATTCGGTTGACGAAGTCCCAACCCATCGACGACAAGCTGTCCTTGCCACCCTTGTCGAAGAACAGATTGATGCCGCCTTTGCTGAGTGACACGTTGGTGTGCATTCCACTGCCATTGACGCCGGTAACAGGCTTCGGCAAGAACGACGCGGTGCAATCCAATCGCGCGGCCACCTGCCGCGAGAGCAGCTTGTAGAGCTGAATCTGATCGGCCGCGACGTTGATTTCGCTATAGCTGTAGTTCATCTCGAACTGCGATGGGGCCACCTCGGGGTGGTCCTTTTCATTCGAGAACCCCATCGCGCGCTGTACTTCGGCGGCGGTGTCGATGAACTGGCGCAGCATGTCGCCCGGCAGCGAGTGGTAGTAACCACCGGTGCTCACGTATTCGAACCCGCCAGTTTCGTGATAGCGGCGCTCGGCATCGCGACCTTTGAACAGAAACCCTTCAATCTCGTTGGCGGCGTTGCAGATGACGCCGTCTTTGGCGTGCAGTGCGTCGGTGAACGCCTTGAGTCGCGAGCGTACGTCTCCACCGTATGCCGTGCCGTCCTTCTCGCGCACTTCGCCGAAGACCAGCACCTTGCCCGGCCCAAAGATGTCGGACGGCAACCAGTAGAAGGCCGGCCAATCGATGAACAGACGCAGGTCGGATTCCTGCTGCGCCGAGAAGCCACGAATCGACGAGCCATCGAACGTCAAGTTGTCGGCCGACTTGAGCAAGAACTTCTTGTCGTAGTCGAGCATGTGCAGGCGCCCCTCGAGATCGGTGAAGCAGACCGTCACCGCCTTGATCCGCTTCTCGTCCGTCAGGTAGCGCATGCGCTCTTCTTGAATCCTGTGGGGAGCCACTCGATCGAGTCGCTGCTGCTTGGCCTGCAGGTTCAAGTCCTCGAGTTTGTCGTAAGGGATCTCCAGGAAATCGCGCAGACCGTCGGCACTCATGTGATGTCTCCAGTTTCTTGTGGACGTGGAATTAAGCTAAAACTTCCCCTGTGAAGCTTAAAATTGTCCCGAGGTAGTCTAATTGTCAAGGAATTTAGATCAATCGTCCGAAAGCCGCATCCTCGGCGGGTTATCGGGCTACAGCTGGCCGACAAGCTCCAGGATCGGGCCGATGTCGCCAAGGTTCTCGAGCACCAGATCGGCGCCGGATTCTTCCAAAACGTTTCGATCTGTACCGCCCGTGGTCACCGCGATCGCCTTGGCGCCGATCGCACGGGCACAACTGACATCGTGCTGGGTGTCGCCAATCACCACGACGCGCTGTGGATCGACGCCATGACGTATTGCTTTGGCGAGTGCCGCGTGCGCAATCGCGGCGCGCTCCCGGCCATCGTCGGCAAAGCCGCCGGGCCGGTCGATCAGTCGCTGCAACGAAACGACCTGCAGTTTGCGGCGCGCGCCCTCGCGAATGTTGCCGGTGAGCAGTCCAACCAGCATGTCGTCCTGCGTCTCGAGATGTTCCACCAACGCATGCACGCCCGGCAGTGCGGCGACACGATCGGGGGTCATCGTGCGTTCCAGCACCTGCAAATAGGCTTCGATCACTGGCTCGTGAAAGCGCGGAAACGACACGCCCAATTCCGCCGCAACCCGTTCTAACAGCACCTCGTCGGTGCCGCCGCGAAAGTCGACGCGATCGATGGCCGCAATTGCTGTCTCGAGCTCGATACCCAGTCCGTCGCGCATCGCGAAGGCGAAGGCCTCACGGCCGGCGCCACGGGTCGTGACCAATGTTCCGTCGATATCAAACAGCACGGCGCGCATGAGCGGCAGAGGATACGCCCGACACAAATAAAGACCACGCCGCGTTGATTGCCGACCGCGCTATTCTTGCGGCCCATGCAACGAAACCTAGCTGTGGTGTGGTTTGGCTTGTGTCTCTTGGCCGGCTGCTCCCGACCGAACGAGTCGCTCCCGATGGAAACCACGATTGTTACCGGGCCACGGTTTTGGACCGGCGATCCCTCACGAGCCTGGGCCGATGGCCTGTTGGTGAGTCAAGGCAAGATCGTGCGCACTGTCGAGCGCAGCGAGATCGCGCGCTTGCTAGCCCGTGGTGGCACCGTAATCACGCTCCCCGGCGTGTTGGCCGTGCCCGGTTTGGTCGACGCGCATGCGCACCTGGTGGGGTACGCGATGGGGAAGCGCGAGGCCGAACTCACCGGCGCCGCCACACTGGAAGAAACGCTCGAGCGCGTTCGCAGCTTCGCCAAGCTGCATCCGAAAGACCCTTGGGTCGTCGGTCGTGGATGGGATCAAACCGATTGGCCCGACAAAGCGTGGCCTAGTGCCGATCGCTTGGAGCAGGTCGTATCGGACCGGCCGGTGGCGTTGTCGCGTGTGGATGGTCACGCGATGTGGGTCAATCGCGCCGCGCTCTCGATGGCCGGAATCGATGCAAAGACCCCCGACCCTCCTGGCGGCAAGATCCATCGCGATGCACAAGGACGGCCCACCGGCATCTTGATCGATGCCGCCATCGGCATGGTGGAAAGCAAGATCCCTGCATCGAGCGATGAGGTGGTGGAAGAGGCCCTCGCTGCTGCCGCTAACGATCTGCTGGCCGTCGGCCTCACCGGTGTGCACGACATGGGCGCCAACGAGCAGCTCGTCAATGCGCTCACACACTTGGCCA
Source organism: Acidobacteriota bacterium (assembly GCA_031395565.1). Lineage (GTDB taxonomy): Bacteria > Acidobacteriota > Polarisedimenticolia > J045 > J045 > JANNUT01. The sequence continues at coordinate 107,299 of JANNUT010000007.1, forward strand.
AACTCAATCGTTGGCCGCTGCGCGTGATCGGTTACGCCGGCGAAGGCAGCTCGCTGCATCAGCGCTTGCTCAAAGACGGCCCCTTCGTAACGGGCCGCATTTCGATTCCCGGTGTGAAGCTCTACGCCGATGGCGCGCTCGGCAGCCGCGGTGCGCGTTTGTTGGCGCCGTACAGCGACGAACCTGGCTCGCAGGGGTTGTGGGTTACCGAACCAACGGCCCTGCAAGCGAGCGTCGACGAACTGATTCAACACGGCTTGCAGCCCGCGATACACGCGATCGGCGATGCCGCCAACCGCGCCGTGCTCGATGCCTATCAGCAAACCGCACGAAAAAATCCACGCCTATCGTCGCTGCGCCCCCGTGTCGAACACGCGCAAATCGTCGATCCCGCTGATTTCGCGCGCTTCGCACCGCTCGGCGCGATTGCATCGATGCAGCCCACGCACGCCACGTCCGACATGCCGTGGGTCGAGCAACGGCTTGGCACTCAGCGCCTTGCAGGCGCGTACGCGTGGCGATCGTTGTCCGCCGCTGGCGCTCCGCTCGCCTTCGGCAGCGACTTCCCGGTCGAGTCGATCGACCCGCGCCTTGGTTTGTATGCCGCCGTCACGCGTCAAGACGCGAGCGGCAACCCGGAGGGCGGCTGGCTACCGCAGCAACGCTTAGCACTCGAAGAAGCGCTGGCTGGATTCACGTTTGGCCCGGCGTACTCCACACATCAAGAAGAAACACTGGGACGGTTGGTGGCTGGGTCGTGGTGCGATGTCACCGTCTTCGACCGCGATCTCTTCGACGCCGACCCCCACACGATTCTCGATGCAAAAGTCACCGCCACCATGATTGGTGGTCAGAAAGTCTGGCCACTGGCGACACAAGTCGGAGACAATCCCCAGCGATGACCACACTCACTCGCAACAA
>JANNUT010000008.1:0-17054 GCA_031395565.1 Acidobacteriota bacterium
ACACGCAGTACTTGCATAGGGAAAAAGCCTTAAGCGGCTCTCCCCCCCGGCGCGGGTACCGCCCTAAGGCTTCGAGAGGTCTAACGTAAGACAACCGTACAACCGTTCTTAGTAGTGCGGAAGAACGCCCATCCATGCAGCAACAAGAAGAACTCGCGCGGCTGCTCTTCGATGCGCATGGACGATGCCGGTTTTTCCCGATCGACTCCAACTTCGGACACGACGCATTCTTGATCGAGATCGAACCGTTTGCCGAACTGATCCGCCCGTTTCTGAACGGATAGTCGCTGACCCATCGAGCCTTACGGTGTGAGACCACGCAGGCACTCGCGAACCAAGGCGGGCACCGCCAATGCCAAACGCTCGCGCGAGTCCGTGGGAATCGCCACTCGACGGTGGATGATGACGGTCGATTCGCCCGTAGAAACGAGCAGCAGGTCGAGTGCCACAGCGTTTCCCGAAAACCTCGCGCCTTGAGGAACGTCGTAGTCCGGACCGTTTTCTGGATCTGGCATGACCGCGTCGGGGGGCAGCGGGATGCCTCGGCCGGGTTCGGGCACATATCCAGCGAGTCGCATGACGGCGACAGATTCCCAGCCAGCCTCGGACAACGTCTGCAGCGCGGAGCCCATCCCTAGATCGCTACCGCGTTTCAAGCGCTCACCTGCCCCACCCCGCGTCCGAGCGATCACGTCCAGCAACGCGAGCCGCACCCCCTCCGAGACACCGCCGCTTTGCTCGACGTGCGCTCCGAAGCCGCGCGCCTGCAACTGTGTTCTCAATTCCTCGACGAGTTGTCCGCCCAGCGCCGCGTCCAGCTGACCCTCGCTGACTCGCACCTGTGGCGCCAGAATCACCCACGAGTTCGGTACTTTTTGAGGTTGCTGCAGCGCGGGAGGCGCCCCGGACACACATGCGGCCAGACAAACGGCGAGGCCTCCAACACTGAGTTTGCGTTTCATGTGAACTCTCCGCCGGCAGTATAGAATCCCGCCACTGTTGCTCGCCGCTCGGATCGCAGCAGTATCTGCTCAGCAAAATCGTCATCTCAAGGAGCTGATTCATGGACCCCCGCGCGTTGCTCGACCGGCTTGGACTGCATGGCGAAATTCTCAATGGCCTTGGTGGCGTGAGTGCCCCAGAACAAGGCGAGGGTCCACTGCTCCCGTCGCTGAACCCCTCCAATGGCCGCCCGATCGCTCAGGTGCGAACCGCTTCTGCCGCACAAACCGAGCGGCTCATCGCCGCGGCGCACCAACGATTTCTCTCCTGGCGCCTGCTGCCCGCACCGCGACGTGGAGAGATCGTGCGCGAACTGGGCGAGGCGCTGCGTGCCAAGAAGACCGATCTCGGTGCACTCGTCTCCCTCGAGATGGGCAAAATCGCGACCGAGGGTCTGGGCGAAGTTCAGGAAATGATCGATATCTGCGACTTCGCGGTTGGGCTGTCCCGGCAACTGTATGGGCTGACCATCGCGAGCGAGCGTCCTTCGCATCGATTGATGGAACAGTGGCATCCGTTAGGTGTGGTCGGAATCGTCTCTGCATTCAACTTCCCGGTTGCCGTTTGGAGCTGGAACAGCGCGCTCGCCGCTGTGTGTGGCGACACCATGATCTGGAAGCCGTCATCAGAAACGCCACTCACGGCAATCGCAGTCCAGAAGATCTGCGATGACGTGATGGCGAAGAACGATTGCTGGGGGCTCTTCACGCTCGCCATTGGCTCGGCAAGAAGCGTTGGTGAAGCTCTCGTCGGCGATCACCGCGTGCCGCTCGTTTCTGCGACGGGCTCCTGTCACATGGGACGGCAGATCGCTGCCGTTTGCAGTCAACGCATGGCGCGCATGATTCTCGAGCTAGGCGGGAACAACGCCATCATCGTGCTCGACGACGCCGATCTCGAAATGGCGACGCGCGCGATCTTGTTCGGCGCTGTCGGTACTGCAGGACAGCGCTGCACCACGACACGTCGATTGCTGGTACAACGCGGCATCGCCCCGAAGCTCGTCGACCGCTTGGTCTCCGCCTACAAGCAGGTCCCGATTGGCGATCCACTGCAAGCAGGAACACTGATGGGTCCGCTCATCAACGAACGTGCGATCGATGACATGCTCATCGCACTGAAAAAAGCGACGGCTGAAGGCGGTGAGGTATTGTGCGGTGGCACGCGTCTGGACCGCGACGGCTTTTTCGTCGAACCCACGATCGTGCGCGCCACCCCCGGGATGAAGATCGTCCATGAGGAGACGTTCGCGCCAATCCTGTACGTGATCGAGGTAGACGATCTGGACCAGGCATTGCAACTCAACAACGAGGTGCCGCAGGGGCTGTCGTCGTCGATCTTCACCAACAGCTTCCGGGCTGCAGAACGATTTCTTTCGCCGGACGGCAGCGACTGCGGGATCGCCAACGTCAACGCCGGAACGTCGGGAGCCGAAATCGGCGGTGCTTTCGGGGGCGAGAAGGAGACGGGCGGCGGAAGAGAGGCCGGTTCGGACTCCTGGAAGGCCTACATGCGCCGCCAGACCTGCACCGTTAACTACGGGACGGCGCTGCCACTTTCGCAGGGGATCAAGTTCGAGGCCTGACCGGTTGCTGCTTGCCCTGTGAGAGGGGGCGCCACATCCTTTGCGCGGGGTGAACGGTCCCAGACCGACTTGGTGATACGATCCCCGCCATTGTTCTGCCGAGGAAGGCAGATTATCCGGCCCGTGAGACGAGGCGCCTTGCCGCCGTCGCTCTGGCCGCACCAGCAGAAGGGAGACCGTCGCCGCTTTGTCCAGGTTTGGTTCTGAGAGTAACGACACCAGTCAAGCGCGCATCAACGAACGCATTCACTTCACTCCTGTCCGCCTGATCGACGAAACCGGAGGGCAGGTCGGTATTGTCCCCGTCGAGGAAGCGCTCGCCATGGCCCAGGCCCGCGGCTTGGACCTCGTGGAAGTGGCGGCTGACGCCCGACCGGTCGTGTGCCGCATCATGGATTACGGCCGCTACCGGTATGAGCAACAGAAGAAGGCCCAGGTCGCGCGAAAGAAGCAGCACCAGGTCGAGATCAAACAAATCAAGTATCGGCCAGCGATCGACGATCACGACTTCAATACCAAGACAGCCAAGGTCCGGGCGTTTCTGGAGGAAGGTCACAAAGTGCGCGTGACCGTCATGTTCCGATGGCGCGACATGCGGCGCCCAGAGAACGGCGAAATGGTGTTGCAGCGCGTCATCGATGACTGCAAGGAAGCGGGAGCGCCGGAAGGCGGGTCGCGCGCGATGGCGGGTCGCGATCTGGTTGTGACACTCGCGCCGAATCCAAAGAAAGAGTGACGCGCATCGCAGAGTCTGCCGGGCGGAGTTCTCACTCCGCCCGCACCGAAACGACGGTTAGTTCGGCGTGACCGAGGCATGGGCTACGAGCCTTGCCACGTGGTCCTGTTCCGACCTTCGCAGCTGTTCGAGCCGGTCGGGGCTCACCCTGGCGATCGCACGGGAGGCGGCCACTTGATCACCGCGCATGCGCTGTGTCCAAGCACTGACGATCGCCCAAGACTCGCCGCGCAAGGTTTCTGGGATGGTGTCGAGCATCGCGACCGCTTCGTCGCCACGTCGAAGCGCGGTGAGTCCGGCCGCAGTACGAATGACGGTCGCGGCCCAGAGCTGACGTAGACGCGGCGATTCGGCCAAGAGTGCCTCGAGATCGGCCGTCGGTTCGCCACCGCCGCGGCAGACACTTTCCCGGGCGATCACCCCACGCTGTTTCAGCAGGCCTCGCACAGCATCGAGATCGCCTAGATCGAACCCCTCCAGTGGCGCACAAACAGTTCGATGCAATTCAACCAGTAGCGCTGATAGCTGTTGTTCTCTCTGCTGAGGGGATCGAGCACGCTTGGCGGCTGCGTGCATTCTCTCGGTGTCTCCCACCAGTTCGCCGACGCGGCCTGCCAACCGAATCAAATCGTCGCCCGAGGTCTCACTGCCACTCGCGCGGGCCGCAGGCACGGTGGACTGCGCTTGAGGCGGTGTGACGCGCGATGGTCGCTCGCTGAGGGTGCGACTCGACGGAGCGCGCTCCGTTGCGGTTGTCGCGCCGCGACCCGGCCGCGCACCGGTAACGCTGGTTTGGGTTTGAAGCGCGGTTGCAAGTGCATTCACTTGCCGGGCGCGTTCCGGGTCTGCGCCGAAATCCCGTCCGCCCGAGTCGGCCTTGGCCGCCGCTACCAGCGCATCCGCCCAACGTTTGGCTTCCGTGTTTCCGGCCGCCCCTCGCAGTCCCGCGCGAGGTACACCACTGAGGAGGCACGCCACGGCCTTGGGCACTACCTCCTGCACCAGAAATCCGCGCCATTGATCTTCGAGCAGATCGTTACGCAAGAGGTCCGCACCACATTCCGGCGGCACCGGTTTGCCACTCCAAGTCTCTGCCACCAACCGTCGCATCGCCGCCAGAGCCGGGAGCCGGGCGAGCCAGAGCCTGCGTTGCCAGGCTGTGCGATAGAGCGCGCGATCGGCGCTGACGTCGACCGTTGCCAATTGCGCCACACCCTGCTGTCGAACACGTCGTACCGTTTCATCAACGCGGCGCGACTCAGCTGCGGAGAGCACATCCGGTCCCTCTGGTAATGGCGCGTTGTCGGCAGAAAGCAAACTCAAGAGAGCGTGCGCAGCGTCACGTGCCGATTGTTCGCGATCCTCGCGCCAGCGCGTTTGCGATGCTTCGTCGCGACCACAACGGCTATTGGCGCCGAGTCGATCGGCAACGCGATAAAGCCATTCGGCAGCAGCGACTCGTGCATCCGAGCCACCCGAACTCCACGCCTCGATCGCACCCGCGCGCGCACCGAGCCATGAGCAGCGCTGCGTCTCATCGCATTCCTTCAAGGCCGGTAGTGCGGTGCTGCGGCACTCAGCAGGTAGCTTGGCCCGTGCTTCTTGCCAGCCTTGTGGAGGCCCTGACTGTCCATCGAAGATCGCAGCGAGATCGGCGCGGCGAAGCGGCTCGACGACATCGCGATCGGCTGACGGTTTGATAGCCCATGCCGGGCCAACCAAGAAACAAAGCCCTGCTACTACCGCTGCTGTCACGCGGTTCATCACGCACCCTCCGGTCCAAAGATTGGATCGCCTGCCAGCAGACCATCGACGGCCTGCGCCGCTTCGACCGCTGTCATCGTGCTGGAAACCGTATAGAGCGACGCAGCTCGATCGAGTTGGACCAGGGCACGTTGAAACAGCGTTTCGAGCCCTGGCTGATCGAGGCTCGATGTCGCGATTTTTTCCAACTGAGCCAACGCTCGATCGCTCAACTCGTCCGCCTGCAGTGGCCTCGCACCTTGCGCCACGGCACCGCTGCGCAACTTGACGAGGCGCGCGCGTTCCTCTTCGAGCGTTCGCTGCAATTGCATCCCGAGCAGATCGTCGACTGACTGCGGCGCCCCTTTGCGGACCCGCAGACCAAACAGCATTTGCGTCGCTTGCCGCGCGCCTTCCCGGCGTGACACACCTTCGACTTGTTGACGTAGTTGCTGCTGTTCGGCCGAACTACGCATTGCCCAGCGTGCGATCGTCACGGTCAGAATCACGGCAAACACCGCTGCGGCGCCGATCCACAACAGCCGGCGGCGGTCAAACCAGTCGTGATTCAGCGTGGTGTGCGCTTGCTTTCGTGCTCGCTTGAGAAGTGGCTCGGCTTGTTCCTCTGCCCCCAGGCGAATCGCCTCGCGGCAAACGGCGGTGGCGCCGAGCACGTCGTTGCGTGTCAACAGTCGCTCTGCCTCGGCGATCAACCCTGCGACCTTGGTTTCCAGCCGCTGTAGTGCGTCGCGTGCGCGCAGAGCATCCGTGTCCTGCGCATCTCCGCCGGATTCGAGCCAACCATCGTAGGCACGGCGCAACGTTGGAAGATGGTCGGAAACGATCGCGGCGCGCAGTGAGGCGACAGAGCTTCCGCCTTGAGACGTGACCGCGCCGGTCGGTTCACGCTCCCCTTGCGCCCCCGTCGCTTCGATCTCGGCTGTCGCCATCGAGCTCGCGCCCAGCAGCGCACTGAGAGCGGCCGTATCGCGCGCGCGAGACTCCTGACTATCAGCAGGGCTCAGTCCCCAACCGGCCATCGCCAGTTCGCCCGGCCCCAACACCACGAGTTGCGGGCTGAGTGCCCCATGCGCTCCACCGGCGTGATGCGCTTCGCGCAATCTGCGCTGGAGCTCCCCGCGCAAGCCCAACGGGATTGCAGCCCCATCGGCAATTCGCTCCGCCAACGACGGACCTTCTGGAACCTCGTCCACCAGAATTCTGCCGAAGCGCTCGTCGCGAAGAACGCGACGCACGGTTCCAAAAATATCCGCCATCGGACCGTCCAGAGATGGCTCGACTCCGATGTCGTCAATGGTGAATACGATCGCGCACCCCTCACCGCTGGCGCTGCGGGCGCGGGCCGCGTAGAGCCCCGACTCGGCCGGCAGGACCTTCTCGATGATCCACGCTCCGGCCAGGCAGTCGCCCTGGGCCGGTGTGGTTTCCACGGTTGCCGTCGTTCTCTCCTGTGGGTCTTTCATTCTGTCCCCGCGCTCCTAGGCGCACCGTTCGGAGGCCTGCAAGAGTTCCGGGGGAAATCTGTTGCCCGGCGGTTCCGGGGGCAATCAATTCGCGCACCTATCTGAGCAGCGAATCGCGCCTTCACCGCCGGACCGGAGGCTGTTTGCCGGTGGGGCGGGCCAATTCGCTCGAACCCCCGGGTTCCCTGGCGCCCGAGCCTGGGAAGCTGCGACAAGTCGGATCGACTGCTTCGAGCGGGACCGGGCAGCGATGGATGCCTATCGGAACGAGGCGGGTCCGGCCGGAGCGATCAGGGCAACGTCCATATCGCTGGCCCGATCGTGTGCTCGATCGATGATCTTCAGATCCGCTGGGAAACGCGAGAACATTTCGCTGCGCCCGACCACGACCAGTCGTCGACCATTGCGCAACTGCGTCAACAGTTGCGCGCGATCCAAGTCGTGAGGCTCATCGAAATCCGCACGCTTCCAAGCGACATGCAGTACCGGCTCGGCCAGATAGAACTCCAACCCCGGCAACAGTCGAGTCTGCAAGAACGCAACACCGTCAGGAGCCTGGGCGCGACGCGTGATGATCAACTCGGCCAAATCACGCGAGTGTCGATAGTCGGGCAGACGCGCTGCGTCGTAGCGGAGCGTGGTCCAGAACAACGCCAAGACAGTCACCAGCGCACCGAGCCAGATCTGTCGAGCGCGTGACGGTGAAATCCAGTTCGCGATGATTCCAGCGGCAGGCACGATGACCGCCGTGGTGAGAGGCAGGACATAGAGCGGTTGGCGCGACCGGCTGAGCGTAAACACCAACAATCCGGCTCCGAGCCATCCACACAACATTCGCAACCACGGCTCGTCTCGAACAAGGCGCCAGGCGCGCCAGCGCGACCACAACACCAGGTTCCACGGCACGGTACCGACCATCAACATCACGAGTGGCAACCAGGGCGGTCCATTGCGGCGCAACTCGGTGCTCAGCATTCGTGCATACAACTCATCGTGCAGGAACACATGCAGTGCCTGAGGCTGCGACACCGCCATTGCCACATACCACCACCATCCGATGGCGGTTCCGAACAAGACACCCACCGATGACCAGAGGCGATCGGAAGAGGATGGGTCGCAGCGTCGCGGCCAGGCCAAGACCATCCCTGCGAGAGGCAGCAGCCCCGCCGGACCTTTCACGAAGAAGGCCAGACCAAGAAAGATCCAAAAGCAAGTCACTCCGGCTCGTCGATAGTCGCGCCGCAATACGGCGATGGTTCCCGCCGTGACGGCAAGAGCGCAGGTCACCGCCAGCCAGGGATCGGCAGTAACGATGCTTCCGCCGACAAACGGCAAACTGCTTGTAGCCAAGGTCGCCGCGGCCACGACAGCGGCGCTCAGCCGGTTAAAGACGACGCGGGCCAGCACGGCAACCACCAAAATCCAGAGCGCCAACGCCAGGCCAACGCCTGCGCGCGCACCGGTTTCGTTGTGCCCAAACAAAGCAAAGCCTGACGCCGACGGCCAATAAGAGGCGGGAGATTTTGTGAGGTGTGGCCTCCCGCTGAGATGAGGAACAAGCCAGTCACCGGTCTGCAACATCGTCCAGGACGCGGCTGCGTATCGCCCTTCATCGGGATCGGCAAGGGGCCGGTGTCCAATGAAGGCAAGCGAATAGACCAGAGTCACAACCGTCAACACCACCCAAACAAAGAACTCTTGGCGACGCGAAATCGATCGGCGCGGGTCGACCTCCTCCAGGGACTCAGCCCGCAGTGCGCTCATCTATTCGACTCGGAGCCATGGCTACGCATGCTGAGCCATGCGATTCTCCCGCCGATGCACTCTGTTCGATGGTTCGTCGTTGTCGTTGTGCTGATTGCGGCGGCTGCCTGTGGCAGCGACGAGCCGCAGGGCCCTACCGCGAAGGAATCTCGTGGAGACGAGAGCGGCGTACCTGGAGCCACGGTCCCCGATCTTAGGTCGTCCGACGTGGCGGCCCCCCTCGGCTCTGGTCCTGGAGATCCTCGCGTTCCCGTCTGGCCGCGCGAGTTCCGAGTGACGAGCGCAGAGCGCGTTGGAACCCGCGAAGATTCGCTGTTGGCCTACTCGCTCGAGACGACTCAACTCGCTCCGGAAGCAGCGGTAAGACTGCTTGCAGACGCGATCTCGCTGGTTGCTGGCGGGACGCCGCGCATCGGTATCGCTGCCGAAACTGGCGGCGAGTGTGTCGGTCAGGTTCACGCCAGCGACCTCGCTGCAACGCTGAAGGCTGAGCGGCGCGGTCCAACGACACTGGTGCAGTTGTTGTTGACAAAGCCTCGATCCAGCAGCCGTTGACGAGGCTCGTTCACAGCAAACTCTGCCAAGTTCGAACCACCGCGTGGGCCTGAGCGAGTTGTTGCAACACCTCTTCCCACGCGGCGTTGTTACCGTCGGCGAGAAATGCCCGTTTGGCTTGCGCGAGAAGTGCACGAGCCTCGTCGTAGCGACGCGCGTTTCCATCGGCGAGGTGTCGCGACGCGAGTTGCACCGAAAAACGTGCGGTCGCCCACGGAACCTTGGCATCCAGGCGCGTGGCGGCTCGCATGAGAGTCATCGCTTCTGCCGAGAGCACAAATGCTGGCTCCGCGTCGAGCCGATGAACCAATCGTTCGATATCCTCGGCCTCCATGCACACATCGACGTACGCCGATGCATCCGCTGCAGCCTCAGCGTGATCGAGTGCGCGACGCCGCCATTCGCCTCGCTCATTTTCGGCCACCGTCGCCAACAATCTTCGAAACGCGTTCGGGCTCGGCTCCGCGGCAAACGACTGCCATGCCACTTCGTTGGCTTCGCGCCGGCGGTCGAGCCGGACTAACAGCGCCACGCGCAAATCCTCCAATGCCGCTCGCGCGCTGCCAATGGTTCGAGGCCGCCCGCTTTCGAGCCACCGGAGGGCTTCTGTCACTTGGCCGGCGTGCGCGAACCGCTCGGCAGACGCGACCAGTTCAGCGCCGTCGAGTCCTGCGGGATCACAGAGCGAGAGGTACTCGTCTAGCTGGCCGCGTGCCTCTGCGGTTTCGCGCAATGCGGATCGAACTCGGCTGATGACCGGATCGAAGCTGTTCTGGCCCGTATCCAGATGAGCTGGACGACTGGCGAGCCGACGCTCCAGAACGGGTCGCAGCAGCGAAGCGAGCGTCTCCAGACCAATCGGTCCCAAGGCGAGCTTGGCGTCGCGCACCAATCCCACTGTCATGCCTCCAGCGTCCTCCATCAGCCAGCCGAACAACTCGCGCGCCAACGACTGCCGATCGCGCGACGGCACTTCGGCCCAGCCCCGGGTCCACACTTCCAAGAGCCGGCGAACGACCGCGCTGAGTGCCCCATCGCGATCGTCAGCGGAGTCAAGGCGGTGCCAAGCCAGCGATGCCATTTCAACGATCAAGTCCAAGGCCGTTTCGGGATGGCCACTTCGAACCAAGCGCCCGATCGAACCAGCGATCTCTTCCAGATCGGCGGCAACCCGGGGCACTTCGAAACGAGACAGTTGCGAGCCGGGCCGTAGCGCGGCGCGCGCTGCTTGCCGGAACAAGCGGATGTCCAACGAGTCCCGCGCATTGACCCGTTCGGTCAACTGCGACTGGATGAGTGGGTCGTGAGTGGAGAGTTCGGCCAACGTGTTTGCCAACCATTCTTTGGGGAGTGCCAACAGTCGATCTCGAAGCTGTTCTGCCGCTGCATTGTCGGGAACCGCGACCGCAACGTTGTTTGTCGTTGACGGACTCACCGCCGATGACGAGTTCGACACCGCTGCCTGGGCTGCCATCGGGGACTCCGGTTCGTTCGCATCGAGTGGCGACTTTGCTTGACCCCGCGCCTGCAACTCGAGCTGCCCGAACACGCTTTCGTCACCGGCAATCGAAAGCAACATGGCACCGACGTGCCAGCACATTCCCCTGGTGTACGGACACGAGCACTCCGGTTCAAGCTGGCCCTGATGCAAACGCACGACGCCGTGATAGGACGTGCTGGACGACCCACTGACGTGCGCTCTCACAGCATCCCCATCGACCCATAGTTGCTCGACGCGACCCTCGTTGAAGTACTGCTGGGCACGCCTCACCACGTGATCGCGGGCGAGCAGTTCTTCGATCTGCGGCACCGTCAGCCTACGCAAGTGACTTAACAGAACGGCGGCGGCCATGGGCGAACGGCTTTCCTCGTGAGGGAACCAGCATGGCCCCTGCCAAGCGGCGGACCCTATCTTCCCACGGTAAGGCGACTGAATGGCGAGACCCTCCCTCGGAAAGGCCCGCTGGGCAGCACTACGCGGCGATTACGCCGCGGCGGGAGATCTGTACCGGCTCGCCGGTGATCTGCCCAAGGCCTTGAAAATGTACCAAAAGGGCCGCCAGCATCGTTCTGCGGGCGAGATCGCGGGCCAGCTCGGCGATCATTCCACCGCCTCCCGGGAACTAGAAATCGGCGGGCAATTTGTCGAAGCCGGCGAAATGGCGTTGCGCAGCGGTGATCGTGACCGAGCCGCGCGTCTGTTCGTTTCCGGAGGGCAACCCCGACGTGCCGCTGAGATTCATGAACAAAGCGGGCGTGCCGGAGCCGCCGCCGCGTTGTTCGATCACGCCGGTGATCCGAAGCGCGCCGCCCGGCTATTTCTCGAAGCGCGCGAACCCGACAAGGCATCTCACTGTCTCGAGGCGCTGTTCAAGGCCGGACCTGCGCCCGTCGACCTGAAGGAGTTGCTCGGCTTGGCGGCCCGCTGCGGCCAACAGTTTCTCGCCGTCGGCGCGCCCGAGCAGGGAGCACGCTGGCTCGAACGTGCGGGCCGATCACGTGAAGCGGCCCGCGCCTGGGAGCGCGCAGGCAAGCCCGAGCGAGCGATTCGAGCCTACATGGCTGCCGGTGAACCCGACAAAGCGGCCTGTGTTGCAGAGGCCTACCCTCCCGACGCGCTCGATCCAGCACTCGCCGCAGAGGCGTTTCGCGCCGCGTGCCGATGGGCCGAAGCCGCCGCGCTCTACCTCGAATCGGGCCGGCCCGGTGATGCTGCTACCTGCTTGGAACAGTTGGGATGTTCGGCAGAAGCGGCTTGGGCGCACGAAGCCGCAGGCGATTTTCTCGGCGCAGCGTCCGCTTTGGAACGCGCGGGTGATCACGGCGATGCCGCGGACTTCTACAAGAAAGCCGGCTCGATGCGCGATGCCGCACGCTGCTATGAAGCCGCGGGAAACCTGGAAGAGGCGGCGCCGCGCTATCTCGACGCTGGCGATCGACTCGCAGCCGCGGAGATTTACGAGCGGCTCGGTGAGATCGACACCGCCATCGCTGTGCTGCAGGCCGTATCGAGCGATGCGGAGATCGGTGGACACGTTGCGGCTCGCATGGGCCGTTTGTTCGAGCGCAAGGGCCTCGATTCACTCGCCGTCGATCAGTATCGGCACGCCGTTGCCGATCAGTCGCCGTCCGCTGCGAATCTAGAGATCTGGTATCGCTTGGGAAGCGCACTGGAGCGCACGGGACGCGTGCGCGAAGCGATTGCCACGTTCCGGCGCGTGATCGCCATCGAGTACAACTACCGCGATGCCACGCGCCGGCTCTCGCGCTTGGAAGAGCGCGCCGCACAGGTCGTCTCGGTGCGTCGCTCGCCGCTGGGCGAGCGTTACAAGATCGAGTGCGATCTTTCGAACGGACTGACAGGGCGTTCTCAGCTTGCGTGGGACGGCGTGATGGATCGCAAGGTCTTGCTGCGCCGTTTCAGCAACGACTTGATCCCACCTGGACCTGCCGCCGACCGCTTGCTCAGTGACGCGCGACGCGTCGCTCAACTGCATCATCCGGCCATCGCCGCGGTACACGATGCCGGCCAGGATGACGATGGCGTCTACTTGATCGAGGAGTTCACCCCGGGCCTTTCGTTGGCCGAGTTGATCAAGCGCGATGGTCCGTTGGACATTCCACGCGCCGTACACGTCATCACACGTTTGGCAGAGGCGCTTGACTACGCGCATGGACTTGGCCTGCTGGCGCGGTCGCTGCGCCCGGAGACCGTGATCCTCACACCATCCGGTGAAGCGCGTGTGATCGACTTCGGACTCGCGCTCCGCCATGGCGAAGCTTCCGGGGCGACGGAGGTCTATCGTCCACCGGAGGCGCGGCTTGGTCAGCGAATGGACCCAGCCTCCGACATTTACCTGCTCGGCGTGATCGCATGGGAAATGTTGTTCGGATTCGCGCCGCCTGTCCCCGACCCGGAACAAAAGACTGCACCGGTCATGCCGGAACGCGACGATCGTCCGCTTCCGGATGTGCTGCGACGAACACTCAGTGAGTGCCTCGTGCCGGATCGTTCCGAGCGGCTTGGCTCGGCGCAGAAGCTGCTCGAGGAGTTGCACGGCACGCATCTGCTGCCAGGCGCGTTGATGGCAAACCGCTACGAGATCATGCGTGAACTCGGGCGCGGCGGTATGGGCACCGTCTTCGAGGCCCGCGACTTGGTGCTGGACGAACCGGTCGCTCTCAAAGTCCTGGCCGGACCACTCGACGAAAACCAAGAGAAGAGATTCATCCAAGAGATACGCCTGACACGTCAGATCAACCATCCCAACATCGTTCGCGTTCACACCTTCGAACGTTGGCGAGAACTGCGCTTCATCGTGATGGAGTACATCGACGGCGTGGATCTGCGGCGTTGGGCAGAGGCCCGCCGGCCGATTCCACTCGGCCGCGCGATGGAGATCGTCGCCGGTGTGGCCGCCGGTCTGGCGGCTGCACATCGGCTCGGAATCGTGCATCGCGACGTCAAGCCCGAGAACGTCTTGCTCGACGGCGAAGGCCGGCCGCGACTCGTCGACTTTGGAATCGCGCGACAGGGCGATGTTCATCTCACACGAGAGGGTCTGGTGATGGGCTCGCCCGCCTACATGGCCCCCGAACAGATCCGCGGGCAAGCGGCCGATCAGCGCGCCGATCTGTATGCCTTGGGCGTGTTGACGTACTTTCTGGTTGCCGGCCGCGAACCCTTCAGTTCCGACAACGTCGCCGAGGTGCTGCAACAACAGGTGGAAGCGACACCACCACCACTCTCGCAGTTTCGCCCCAACGTGCCGCCGGCGATCCAGGCAATGGTCGAACGAGCTTTGGCCAAGGATCCCAATCGTCGACCCGCCAGCGTGTTCGCGTTCTTGGAAGAGCTCACCGCAGCACGCGCCGAACTGACTGTCGTCACCGCCTGACATCAGCGGGACGCATCGGCGCAACACGCGCGGCCGCATCGCAACCCAGCTTCCAACCCCGCCGCCCACTCGTCCGGCTGTCCGGCTCGTTCTCGGGGAACACCCGAAGGCGCTCGTGGCAGCGTCTGCAGCCGGAGGACACGAACATGTCGGCATCGCGTGAATCGTTACGAATCGCGTTTGGGCAAGCGTTGCGACGCTTACGCCAGGAGGGCAGTTTTTCTTTGGACGATGTCCAGCACGCCACCGCTGCGCAAGGGCTGCCGGTGACGCGCAGCCACTTGTCGCGCGTAGAAACAGGCACCGCCGATCTGAACCTGCCGCGCTTTCTGGTGCTGCTGCGAGCACTGGGCGCTTCGCCCTCGGCGGTTACCGAAGGGCTGAGCGGCTTGCTCGATGGGCAACAGGTCAGCAGCGATGAACCGCCTGACGCGGCCTGGAATGCGCTGCGCGATGGCGATGCCGCACGCGCCGCTGAAATGTGGCGTCGCGGCGCACACGCGATCACGAGTCACGATCTCGCCACGCTCGGAGCGTGGGCGCACTGCGAAGCGAGACTCGGCCGTTGGCACCGTGCCGACGAAGTGCTGCAACGCATCACAGCCCCTGACGACGAGATCGCCGCCCAACTCGCGGTTCGACGCTGCGCCATGTTGTTGGCGGGAGGACATCCGACATGGGCAATTCTGATGGCGCGGGCCGCGAGCGAATCGCCCGCGGGACGCAGCGCAATTGCAACCTGCGCCTTGGCTTCGGGTGACGCCGACCGAACGTTGAGCCTGGTGGGCGGCGCGGATACTGCTGACTGGCCGGTACATTGGCGACGGCTTGCCGCAGTGCTCGCAGCTGGCGCATTTCGGCTGCGTGGACAACGTCGTGCTGCGTTGCAATGGCTGACGACGGCGCTCGAGGGCGGCTCCCACGATTGGATCCGCGCGGAAGCACTGTTGCTGCAAGCCTCGCTCTGCTCAGAGCGCGCTCACCTGCGCACCGCACTCGCTGCGATCGACGCCTCACGTTCGATCGCGCGTCAACTCGCTGCACCAGCGCTCTTGGCTCGCTGTCACGATGCTGCGGCATGGCTCTCGCGTGAGTACGGTGAGGCGCGCGAAGCGCGTGACGCGGAACGCGCTGCTCAGGCCGTGAGGCGGCGAGCCCAAGCGGAACCGCCGTTCGACGCCTCCTGGCCGTTGCTGGCGTTGCATGCGGCCGCGGGAGAGGACTCAGCCGCACCACTCATCCGAGTTGCAACCTGAACTCGAGCATCGACTCGACTCGTGCGTCGCCCGGCGTGCCAAGCCCAACGACAAAGACTCCCGCGGCGCGCGCCGCGGCGACGTCGAGTTGAGTGTCTCCGATCATCACCACCGTTTCCGGCGCTAGCCCGAGTCGACTCAACGCCAATCTCACCAACGCCGGGTCAGGTTTGCCCCGCGACACTTCGTCACCACAGGCCAGGATCTCGAACTCCGACCGCAGACCGACGGTGGCAAGAACATGTTCCACCATCGCCTTGGGGCTGTTGGTCACAACGGCAGTCCGCGCACCCAAACCGCGCGCTGCTTGCACGGCAGCTTTCGCGCCATCGATGACCCGTACGAGGCCGACATGCCGGCGGAACCCATCGTCATACTCGCCGGCAAGTTGCCGCGGGGTTTCGCCCATGAACCAGTTGTTGCAGTCGGCCGCAATCCCCTGCCCCCAATGCTGTCGCACTTCGTCCTCGGTCAGCGGCCGCTGATGGCGGCGAACCCGGCACTCGGCCAACACAGCGATCCAAGCGTCCCAGCTGTCGATCAATACACCGTCCATATCGAAGCAGACTGCCTCGAGCGGCGCCGGCCATCGCGTGTTCGATCTCATGTCCGTAGGAAGCGACGCATCCGACGCAACGTGACGTCGCTGCAGTGATGCTCGATTCCCTCGGCATCCGACTCCGATTGCGCCAGCGGAACGCCGATCTGCTGCAGGAAAGCGACCACGATGGCGTGACGGCGTCGCGCTGCTTGCGCCAAGCGACGCCCCGACCGCGTGAGCGTCACACCGCTCTCGGCATCGCGCTCGAGGAGCGATTGGCGCTCCAACCGCGTGAGCGTTCGAAGCACGGTGACATGACTCACTCCGAGCGCCCGCGCCAGATCTGCAGGACGAACCGGCAGATCTTCTTTCCCGAGTTCCAGGACCAGCTCGGTGTAATCCTCGGCCATCTCTCTGGAGTGGTCCTCACGGACGCGCTGAAAGCGATCGACGGCACCGCGTCGTGACTGTGGTTGGGCGGCTTTCACGGATTCTCCTAGAGTGGGCGGCTCAGCCTACCGCAAACGGTTGCGATCGGGTGTTGACAATGTGTAGCCTAGGCTACATCGTCGCCAGCGCCTGATGAACAACCTGCAGGACAGTCCCAAGCCGCCCTCACAGCCGCGACGCTCGCTGGCGGAAGTGTATGGCTCGGTCCCACTCCCGAACGGCGGCCCATGGTGGCGCATCTGGCTGGCGATCACCGGCCCTGCGCTGATGGTTTCCGTCGGCTACATGGATCCAGGCAATTGGGCCACCGATATTGCCGGAGGCAGCCGTTACAACTACTCGCTGATTTGGGTGTTGCTGCTCTCGAATCTGATGGCCGTGTTGTTGCAGAGTTTTGCCGCGCGGCTTGGAATCGTGCGCCGTCTCGATCTGGCGCAGGCCAATCGCGCCACCTATCCCCCCGTTGTCAATCTTCCACTCTACCTGTTGGCCGAGATTGCGATCACGGCCTGCGATCTGGCCGAAGTGATCGGCTCGGCGATTGCGCTGCAGCTGTTGTTCGGGCTTCCGTTGGCGTACGGCGTGATCCTGACCGTGCTCGACGTGCTCTTGCTGCTGTTGCTGACTCGCTTCGGAATTCGCAAGCTGGAAGCCGTTGTGATCGCTCTCGTCGGCACCATCGGCATCGCGTTCCTTGTCGAAATCGTGCTGGCTCGACCGGCATGGGGAATGCTCGCGCGCGGTTTCGTTCCATCACTGCCCGATAGTCAGGCGCTCTACATCGCGATCGGGATCCTCGGCGCGACGGTCATGCCGCACAACATCTACTTGCACAGTTCATTAGTGCAGACGCGCCGTATCGGTACTCAACCGCAAGACCTCAAACGCGCCATCCGTTGGAACAACATCGACTCGGCGGTGGCACTCAACTTGGCGTTCTTGGTCAATGCGGCGATCTTGGTAATGGCGGCCGCGAATTTCTACCGTACCGGCAACACCGATGTCGTCGAGATCCAAGATGCGCATCGACTGCTCGAACC
>JANNUT010000009.1:0-18764 GCA_031395565.1 Acidobacteriota bacterium
TGCGCGGGCTCACGCCGTCGAGGCTGGTTATCCGCCCGGTTTCGTGGTTTACGACAGCGCCGACCAGTTGAGCTTGGTCAAACAAGGCTTGGCCGAAAATCACGTCGACGACAAGTCGTTTCCACCGCGACAGGTGCTCACCGCCATCTCGCGATTCAAGAATCAACTCGTCGATCCCGAGTCGGCGCTGGCGCAAGCCCGATGGCCGCACGACAAGGTTTACGCCACCGTCTTCGCCCATTACGAAGCGGCGCTCAAGCGATCGGCAGCCTTGGACTTCGACGATCTGCTGGTGCAGCCCATTCGACTGCTGCGCCGCCGGCCAGAACTTGCCGAGCGTTACGCGTCGCGCATCAAGTGGTTGTTGGTCGATGAGTATCAAGACACCAATCCGTTGCAGTACGCTCTGATTCGTCTGTTGGCCGCCAAGCATCGCAATCTGTGCTGCGTGGGCGATGAAGATCAATCGATCTACGCGTTCCGGGGTGCCGATATCCGCAACATTCTCGACTTCGAGCGCGACTTCCCGGACGCTACGATCGTCAAGCTCGAACAAAACTACCGCTCCACCGGCACCATCCTGGCGGCTGCGTCGAGCGTCATCCGCAACAACAAGAGCCGGCACGAGAAAACGCTCTGGACCGAGAATCCGCGCGGAGAGCCGCTGACGATCCGGGTTTGCCAAGACGACCGCAGCGAAGCCGACTTCGTGGTCGGTGAGATGCAGCGCCGCAGCGTCGAACTCGGTATCTCACTCGACGAAGTCGCGGTGTTGTACCGCACCAACGCCTCGTCCCGTTTGGTCGAAGATCGCCTCACCGCGCGCGGGATCAGCTATCGAGTCGTTGGCAGCGTACGATTTTACGAGCGCAAGGAAATCAAGGATCTCGTCGCGTGGGTCCGGATGCTGGTCAATCCAGACTCCGACCAAGACTTCATGCGAGCGGTCTCCACGCCGCCGCGTGGCATCGGCGACGGCACGCTCAACGAGGTCTCCAAACGCGCCACGGAAGAACGCGTCTCACTCGTCGCCGCCTGCCGGTCGTTGCTCGCCAGGCCTGCCAGTGTGACGAGCCGGACCATCAAGTCGCTTGCCGGTTTTATCGAACTCATCGACCGTCTCACCGAAATGGCCAAAGACGGCGCCGCAGCGGAAGCGCTGCAATTGGTGCTGGATGAAATCGACTATCTCGGCTATCTCGAGAAGGCCTACCCCAACGATCACACCGACCGCCAAGAAAACCTCGATGCGCTCGTCAACGCTGCGAAGGAATACGACGAAAGCGGCGTGATCGATGGATTGCGCGGTTTCCTCGATCGCATCTCATTGCGCAGCGACACCGACGATACCAGGGGCGGCCACGGTCCCACGCTCATGACCGTGCACTCTGCGAAGGGCTTGGAGTTCGGCTTGGTGTTTATCGTCGGGATGAACGAAGGGCTGTTCCCGCACTCCATGGCCGAAGGTGAGAAGGAAGTCGAGGAAGAGCGCCGGTTGATGTACGTCGCGCTGACACGCGCCGAGCGATCGGCCGTGCTCACCTCGGCACGCTTTCGGTATCACTTCGGCAAGGCCACCTATGCCGAGCCTTCTCCGTTCCTCGACGAAATCCCGGCCGAACTCAAGGTCGAAACGCGCGAAGGGGGCTTCGGTCAGGAAGCGGGGCGCGCGCCCTTGGGCAGTGGTATCTCCGGCTTCGGCCGCAGCGGCAGCGCCAGCGGATTCAACGAACGGCATGTACCGATGGCCGCCGCCGGCGTGCGCCGGCCCGCGGCGTCGAGCGAGCGCGCCGTCGTCTACGACGCCGACGCAGGCGAGGGCTCGGGATATCGCGTCGGTATGCGCGTGGTGCATCCGTCGTTTGGACCTGGTGTCGTGTTGGGAGCCAGCGGCAAAGGCGATCGCCTTACCCTCGACATCAGCTTCCAACGCGGCGGGCGCAAAAAAATTCTGCCGCGCTACACACAACTGGTCGCCGAATGAAACGGCTGGCGATGATCGGGTCGCTGCTGTGCAGCGGCGTGGCGCTCGCCGGCCCACCCTCGCCGAGCGATCGGGTCTTGGTGCTGCGCGTCGACGACTACGTGGGCGATTCGGTAGTCACCAGCGGCACGGGGCGTGCGCTGTGGAGCGCCACCTCCGTCATGCTGCTGAAGCGCGGCATTGCCGCACTCCCGGGCGACGCGGCTTCGTTGGTACGAGGCATCGAGGAGGCTCGCTCCAAGGAATGCACCGTCATCGCGATGCCTGAGTTCACGCACTACAAACTCGGCAAGAAAGAGCTCGACATCGGTATCCGCATCGTGTGGTACGGGCTGGACCGCACCGAGCGTGGGCGTTGCGAGCAAAAGAGAAAAGTCCCTGTAGAGAAGGACAAAGACTCCTACCGCGCTGAACTCGCGCTGAGCGCCGTCGAGTCCTGCCTCAACCAGGTCTACGGCGAACCCGCAGTAAAAACACAGCCCAGTGCACCATGGTTGTCGGCTCGTTACGACCTGGTCTACGCCACCAAACCCGACGAGGAGAGTGAGAACTCGCTGCGACTCGGCGTTGCTGCGGCATCGCCTGCGGATGTGGCGAAGGAACTCACGGCTGGCCGCAAGGTCTTGGTATCGCGAGTCTATGAATACGGAAGCAAGCTGATTCAGCGCTTCGAACTCTATCCATGGGCCGTCGCCGCTGAGGCGCACGCCGAGATCGCAGATATCGAGGTCGGCACCCGGTTGCGTTCACGGCTCGTGGATAGAGCGCTCGAGGGACTGCTCGACGCGTTGCGTGCCCGAGGAGAATCGGTGCCGGAGCTTTCGCAACTCACCATCCCAGCGTCTGATCCGCTCGACCGAATCATTACCGTCGTTCCAATCGTGCTACCAAAAACCAAGCTCGTTTCGGGGAGTGGACTGGAAGGCGGCAGCAACCCAAGCCCCCCCTTGCTTTGGGCTCGCCTCAGCGTTTCGGCCGACGGCACCGTTCAGGAGGCAGTAGCGCTGAATGGTGAGGTTTCACCGGTGCTTCAAGACGCAAAGCTAAGAGGCTGCACGCCAGGGACACGCGGAGGCCAACCCCAAGAGATGTACGTGCTCGTCGCGCTCGATAACTGGCCGCCCGACAAGCGCGACTAGTCCTCCTCCCCTTCCTCAGGCTCTGCGAAGAAAAACTCCTCGGCGCACTTCTTATCGCAAAACACCTTCCCCGCACGCTTGAACAAATGCAGGTCGCACAATCGCGAATGACACATCTGACAAACTTGCAGTCGCCCGAACTCGGGCTCCACACCGCAAACCTTGCAGACGTTCAGCGGACTCATCGCGCTATCCCTCGGGACCGAAGATCTTCCGCAATGCGTCACAACGATAGTCGAAGATTTGCTCGACTTGCGGCGTGACCAGCGGGCGATGCACCAACCAGCCCAAGGGCGAGATGTACTCCACGCGATCGATCATCAGGCAGCCATTACCGTCGTCCTCGAAGCGATGCTCGTGAACCCACTGTCGATACGGTCCTCGCAACTGTGCATCGACGAATCGATATGGCGGATCCCAGCCGCGAATCTCGGTTCGCCAACGGACCGGTATGCCGTAGAGCGACAGGCGGTAGTCGATCAGGGCCCCGACGCGCATTTCGATCGGAGCCGGGGTAAGGACTCGAAACCCCAGCCACGGAGGGGTAATCCGCTCCAGGTTGAAAGCGTCGGCGAAAAACGGAAACAACTCCTCACGGCTTTGGCGAAAGCGTTGGCTGCGCTCGAGTACCTTTGGCATCCGCGCATTCTGCCGCCACGCCCGGTTTGACGCCCAGGGGCGAGCCCCCTACCATCCCCCAGCTTTTCAGGGCACGTTTCTGGCAGCCCTTGGCGGTGTAGCTCAGTGGTAGAGCACGCGGCTCATAACCGCGGAGTCCCGGGTTCAAATCCCGGCACCGCTACCATTCCCGCGGGCCCTGCGATGAACCCTTCCTCAGCGCTCCCCCTGCTTCGTCTCGCGCCTCGTTCCTTGCTGGACGAGATCACCCGCGATCCAGCCCCGCCCCGCGGGGCGACGATCCTCGTCGCCGTCTCCGGAGGCGGAGACTCGGTCGCCCTCTTGTATCTACTGGCCGCGCTTTCAATGGGCCGAGGCTGGACGCTCGCCGTTGCGACCCTCGATCACGGCCTGCGCGGCGACGAAGGAGCGGCCGATGCCGTGTTTGTTCAGGAACTGGCCAGCCGGCTCGAATTGCCGGTCATCTCGAATCGGCGCGTGATCGACGTGCCTGCCGGCGGCTCCCCCGAAACATCGGCCCGCGCGGTCCGGTATGCGTTTCTCCACGAAGCGGCCTCGGCCCAGGGCGCGTCGGCCATTGCCCTCGCGCACACGCAGGATGACCAAGCCGAAACGCTGTTGTATCGACTGGCGCGAGGCACCGGAACGCTCGGGGCCGGTTCGATGCATCGCTGGGCAGCGCCGCTTTGGCGGCCGCTCTTGCGGGTCACGCGCGAGTCGCTGCGTGGTTTCTTGACCGAGGCCGAACTCCCGTGGCGCGAAGACGCCAGCAACGGCCAGCGCGGCGCGGTACGAAATCGACTTCGTCTCGATGTGCTGCCGGCCTTGCGCGACGCACTGGGACGCGACGTCATCGCTACGTTGGCCCGCGCTGCAGAGTTGGCCCAGGACGATGAATCACTGCTGGAATCGATGGCCAAGCAGGCCGCTCTCTCTGTGGTGAGCTCTGTGTCCGAGCACGAAGCGGTCCTCGATCGCAAGCGGCTGTCGCAGTTGCCACTCGCGCTCGCCCGTCGCATTCTGCGCGCCTCGTTTCGGCAACTTGCCGGTGATGGGTTGGCGTTGGACGCGTCGCACGTGGCGGCGTTGCTATCGTTGGCCCAAGCGGAAGGTGACGGAACGCATGCCGATCTGCCCGCCGGGTGGATCGCTCGACGTTCCGGCACCAGTCTCTGGCTGGGCCGTGGCGCAAAGGACGAGCGCTCGTGACCAGGCCTTTATCACCCGAAGTACTGATCTCCGCCGAGCGAATTCAACAGCGCGTTCGTGAGCTGGCCGAGCAGATTGGGGCGAGCGTTCCCGTCGATTCCGAGTTGGCCGTGCTCGTGATCCTCAAGGGGGCGTTCATCTTCGCCGCCGATCTGATACGCGCGCTCCCGTGCCGGACGCGGATCGGCTTCATGGAAATTCACAAAGATCCCGAACGCCCTGGCCGCGCGGACTTCGTCTTCACGCATCCCTTCCCAATGGAAGGGGCCGACGTCTTGGTGGTCGAGGACATCCTCGACACGGGCCACACGCTCGATCACCTGCTCTCCCGGCTTGCGGCCCGTCGCCCGCAGCGCTTGCGGACGGTGGTGCTGCTGGACAAGAAGCCACGCCGTGAGATCCCGGTCCTGCCCGAGTTCATCGGTTTCGAGGTTCCGGACAAGTGGGTGGTGGGGTACGGGTTGGACGACACGGAGAACTATAGAAATCTGCCGTTCGTGGGCTTCGTCGAGTAGTTTTCCCGGCCCGCGTGGCGCTCCTCTCCCCGGAACCCTAGAATCCCCTCGAGCTTTGCGGGCGCCCGGAACTCCCGGCCCTTCCGGTGGTTTCCAGAGTGGGTAGCAAGCCCGAAGGTTGCCGGAGAAAACTCGTGAACCAACACGTGAAGACGATTCTGATTTGGGCGCTCATTCTGATTGCGCTCTTCACCATCATCCGGTTCTTGTCCACGGCCAACACGGGCGTCGAAACGCTGTCGCAAAGCGAGGTCTTCCAAAAGGTCAAGGCCGGCAGCGAGACCACCCGTATTGCTGAAATGGAGTTGACCCCCGATCAGGTCGGATACGAGGTCAAGGGCAAGCTTGCCGATGGCCGCGAGTTCGCCGCCTACTTGGTCAAGGACGATCAACTCCAGCAGTTGCTGCGCGAAAGCAATGTGGCCGTCAAGGTCAACAAGCCGCGTGACGGCACGTTCTTGATCAGCCTCTTGACCTGGGGCCCGATGTTGTTGCTCGTCGGCGTCTGGATCTTCTTCATGCGTCAAATGCAAAGCGGCGGCAACAAGGCGATGTCGTTTGGGAAATCGCGCGCCAAGCTGCTCACACCCACCAACAAAAAAATGACCTTCAAGGATGTGGCTGGGTGCGTAGAAGCCAAGCAGGAGTTGCAAGAGATCATCGAGTTTTTGAAAGATCCGCAGCGATTCCAAAAGCTGGGCGGGAAGATTCCAAAGGGTGTGCTGTTGATGGGCGCGCCCGGCACAGGCAAGACGCTATTGGCGCGCGCAGTCGCTGGCGAAGCCAACGTTCCGTTCTTCTCGATCTCCGGTTCCGACTTCGTCGAGATGTTCGTCGGTGTTGGCGCCTCACGCGTTCGCGATCTGTTCGAGCAGGGCAAGAAAAACGCGCCGTGCATCGTCTTTATCGACGAGATCGATGCGGTCGGCCGTCATCGCGGCGCTGGTTTGGGCGGCGGTCACGACGAACGGGAGCAGACACTCAATCAACTGCTCGTCGAAATGGACGGCTTCGAGTCCAACGATGGCGTGATCTTGATCGCCGCCACCAATCGTCCCGACGTACTCGATCCGGCGTTGTTGCGCCCAGGACGCTTCGATCGCCGCGTGGTGGTCGATCGCCCCGATGTGCGCGGCCGCGAAGATATCCTTCGCGTTCACACTCGCAAGATCCCCACCGGTGAAGTCGACCTGTCGGTAATCGCTCGTGGAACGCCCGGTTTTTCCGGTGCAGACCTAGCCAACTTGGTCAATGAGGCGGCCCTGCACGCCGCGCGCTTCGGCAAGAAGTCGGTCGAGAACGAAGACTTCGAAATTGCCCGGGACAAAGTGATGATGGGGGCCGAGCGGCGCAGTCTGTTGCTCTCGCTGGCCGAAAAGCGCAACACCGCCTACCACGAGGCGGGTCACGCCGTGGTGCGGATCCTGTTGCCCGAGGCCGAGCCACTGCACAAGGTCACCATCATTCCGCGCGGCATGGCATTGGGGCTCACTTGGCATTTGCCGGACGGCGATAAGTACAGCCAAACCATCAAGGGCCTCGAAGCCGAGTTGACGGTCGGAATGGGTGGCCGTGTCGCGGAAGAAATGTTCCTGCACCAAACCACCACCGGCGCCGGCAACGACATCGAGCGGGCCACCGAGTTGGCGCGGCGAATGGTGTGCGAGTGGGGCATGAGCCCTAAGCTTGGACCGCTGACATTCGGTAAGAAGGAAGAGCAAATCTTCCTCGGCCGCGAAATCAGCCAGCATCGCGATTACTCCGAAGCGACCGCCATCGAAATCGACAACGAGGTGCGACGCATCGTGACGGAAGCACACGAACGTGCCCACCAACTGCTCGATACGCATCGCGAGGCTATGACACGTGTGGCCGAAGCGTTGCTCGAACGTGAAGTGCTCGACGCCGAAGAAACCAAGATTCTGGTCGAGGGGGGCACGTTGCCGCCGTTGAAGCGAGCGGCTTCCAGTCACACCGATGTACCGACAGCACCGGCCACGGTTTCCGAAACGATCTCTCGTCCTGCCGCCGACGGTGGGATGCTGGGCGGTCCCATCGAGCAGCCCTCTTGATCGCGATCCGATAGCGCAGGCGTCATGTTCTCGCGCGCCGTTTTGGTCTGGGATCTCCTCGACGAAGACGGCGCGCAGTTGTTTTTGTCGCCGCTGCGCGTTCCTCCCCCGCTCGTGCTTCCGCTGCCTTGTCGATGCGTGCGCCTGCCTGCCGGCATCGATCTGCCCTCCACCAGCAGTGTCGTGGTGCTTCACGGCGATAGTGGGATGGCTGTGTGCGGCACGCAGGCCGCACTCGAGGCCTGGAGCGCCGGACTGCCGGCGCCATGGCAAAACCCGACCCGGGACGCGCTCGCCGCCTTCGCACAACCGGTGCGCTCGTTTCAATGGGCCGATGGCGAGCATTGGGATTGCAGCGCGCGAGTCCGGCTGATGGGGATCCTCAACGTCACACCCGATTCGTTTTCGGATGGCGGGCAATTCGTCAGCACACCAGCGGCGCTCGCACACGCTGTCGCGATGGCCGAAGAAGGCGCCGAGATCGTCGACGTTGGTGGGGAGTCCACGCGTCCCGCCGCCGTGCCCGTCGATCCTGCCGATGAAGCGGCGCGCGTTGTTCCGTTGATCGCAGCGTTGAAGCGCGCTTGTCCGAGGCTGCGCGTCTCTGTCGATACGCGGCACGCCAGCACCGCCCAACGCGCCCTTGATGCCGGCGCGGACATGGTCAACGATGTGAGCGCATTGTCCGATCCGGCGATGGCGCCGTTGGTCGCGCGAGCGGGTGTGCCGGTGGTGCTGATGCACATGCGCGGGACACCACAGACGATGCAACGCGAGACCGATTACGACGATCTGCTCGGCGAACTCGGTGGATTCCTCGCAAACCGTGTGAAAAGCGCCAAAGAAGCCGGAATCGCCGGTGATAGAATCCTGCTCGACCCGGGGTTCGGTTTCGGCAAGTCGCCTCGCGGAAACGAGGAGATATTGCTGCAGTTGAAGGCGTTGACCAGCATCAGACGGCCGCTGTTGGTGGGACTGTCGCGCAAGCGCTTCATCGGTGAACTTACCGGAGTCGCGCTTGCCGGAGAGCGCTTGGCGGGCAGTTTGGCGGCGGCAGTTGCCGCGGCAATGGCGGGCGCGTCGGTGGTGCGGATTCACGATGTGCGCGCCACGCGAGAAGCGCTGGCCGTCGCCTCGGCCCTTCGTTACCGCCAGTTCTCCGGTAGGGGGCGTTAATGGAACGCTGGCTGGAGATCATTCAGATCGAACAGTTGCGCGCCCCCACCGCGTGGCTCGACATTGCGTTGCTGTGGTTTGCGATCTACACGCTGCTGGCTCTCATCCGCCGCACGCGCGCCGAACAGATGATCTGGGGCTTGGCCGGTGTGGTGGTGCTGTTTTTTCTCACCGATCCATCCAGCTTGGTACCCATGCGCGCCGTGCACTGGGTGCTCGGACAACTGCTGCTTTACGGTCCCTTCGCGCTGATCGTCATTTTCTCCGGGCCGGTGCGGCAGGCGTTGGCGCACTTCGGCCGCGTCCCGATCCTGCGCTGGCGTACGCAAGACACCACCGAGCCGCTGATCGAAGAAATCGCGTTGGCCGCCGCGGCCATGGGAACACGCCGGATTGGAGCGTTGATCGTTCTCGAGCGAGCGCAGGGGCTACGCACCTACATCGAAACCGGCATCGGCCTCGATGCACACGTCACCTACGATTTGCTGATCAACGTGTTTACACCCAAGACACCGTTGCACGACGGCGCGGTGATCATCAGCGAGAGCCGCATCAAGGCTGCGTGCTGCTACCTGCCGCTGTCGGTCGATCCTTATATCTCGCGTGAATACGGGACGAGGCATCGCGCCGCGATTGGAATCACCGAAGAGACCGATGCGGTCGCGGTCGTGGTGAGCGAGGAACGCGGCATCGTGAGCGTCGCGATCGACGGCAAGCTGACGCAAGACCTCGATAGCCGTGGACTCAAGAAGCTGTTGCTCGAGCAAATGATGCCCGAGCGCTCGGCTTCGCCGTTGTGGCGTTGGGCCCTCAAACGTTCGACGCGCACCTCGGAATCATCCTCATGATGACTCGCTTGTTCGGCCACAATTTGAGCCTGAAGGTGGTCTCGCTATTGCTGGCCTTCGTCGTATGGGTATGGGTCGCGCGTCACTCCGAATTGGTGAAGGTCATCAAGGTTCCGGTCTTGGTCGAGGCCGGTCCGGACGTGTTGGTGTTGGATTACGAGCCCAAGGAACTCCGCGTGCGCCTGGACGGCGATCCCAACGACGTCCGCCGCGTGCGCGAGGAAGAAGTCAGCGCACGATTCGAGATTGGAGCCGAGGAAGTGCGCGGCCGGCGTCAACTGATTCTCACGGCGACGGCTCGTCAGATCGGCCCGATTCCCGCGGGGCTGAATCTCGAAGTTCTCGACCGTATCGTTCAGGTCACGGTCGACAAGAGTGCGAGCAAGCAAGTGCGTATTGTCCCGAAACTCGTAGGCCGCCTTCCGCCAGATGTCGAGGTCGAGACCGTCACGACAGACCCGGCCTTGGTCACGGTGACCGGGCCAGTAGTCGTGATGCAAGGTTTGAATCACGTGGCGACCGAGCCGATCGATCTGCAAAACCGCAGGTCGAGTTTTGCGACCTCGGTCGAGCTCACCGCACCGGACCCGGCGGTCGAACTGGATCCCGACCAGGTCCGCGTGATCATCGTACTCACTCCCAAGTCGGCCAAGCGTTAGCCAGCGCGCTCGCCGACAACGCTCAAGAGCTAAAGAGAGATTGCCAATGCGCCATCTGTTTGGAACCGACGGGATGCGCGGTGTCGCAGGCCAACCGCCGCTGGATGCACCGACTCTGTTTGCGCTCGGCCACGCCGTGGCCACGCAAATGCTGCGCTCGCGTGGCCGTGCGCAGATTGCCTTGGGAATGGACACGCGCGAGTCGTGCGGTTGGATCGCGGGAGCCTTGGCCGCTGGCGTACGCGCGGCAGGCGGCTCACTGGTGAGTGCAGGCGTGCTGCCCACTCCTGGGCTGGCACTCATTACGCGGCGCGGCGGATACGACGCCGGTCTCATGGTCTCGGCCTCGCACAACCCGTATCTGGACAACGGCGTGAAGGTGTTCGATGCCAGTGGCAGCAAGCTGCTCGACTCGGCCGAGATCGAACTCGAGTCGTTGATGAGCGAAACGACGGCACCCGAAGGCTTCGACGCCGTCGCCGAAGCGGCGCGGGTTGTGGTCGATCCAGCGCTGCATGAAATGTATCTGGCGTTCTTGGACGAGTGCCGGGAGGGCGTGCGATTCGACGGTGTCACGGTGGTGCTCGACACCGCACATGGCGCCGCCTATCGAATTGCCGACGAAGCGTTCAAGCGCGCCGGCGCTCACACGATCGTGCTGGGCGATGCTCCCAATGGACACAACATCAACGATGCGCATGGGTCGATGCACCCCGAGGTGGTGGCGCGTACCGTGCGCGAACGCGGTGCCGCGATGGGATTCGCGTTCGATGGTGATGCCGATCGATGCATCGCGGCGAGTGGCAGCGGCAAAGTTCTTGACGGCGACTTCATGCTGCTCTACTGCGGGCGTGCGCTGCAGCGCGCGGGCAATCTGCCGGGCCGGACCGTGGTCGCCACGGTCATGAGCAACCTCGGACTTCAAAAGGCGCTCGAACACGAGAAGATCAAGATGAAGCGCGCGCCGGTCGGTGATCGATACGTGCTCGAGGAAATGAAGAAAGGCGGCTTCACGCTGGGCGGCGAACAATCGGGACACGTGATCTTCATGCACTACGCACCCACCGGTGACGGTGTGCTCACCGCATTGACAATGACCAAGTTGTGGAAGCAGGGCGCCGGCGACTTCGACACCGCGCTGGCCTCGATCCCTCACTTCCCGCAGGTACTCAAGAACATTCAAGTTCGTGAGAAGCCGCCAATCGAGTCGCATCCAGCCCTGGCGGCCGCCGTGCGGCGCGCCGAAAAGCAAATGGGAGGCGAGGGCCGCGTCGTCATTCGTTACAGCGGCACTGAGCCCAAGGCCCGCGTGATGATCGAAGGTCCCGATGCGGCCTTGGTAGAACGCCTGGTCAACGAAGTCTGCGACGTGTTCAAGCGCGAGATCGGGCTCTAGTCAGCAGATTCGTTGAGGCCATCGGTGGCGCGCACGAGGTAGAAGAATATCGGCGTTGGCAGGCTCACATCGATAACGCTGCTCCCCACCGGTGTTTGCCACGGCGCCGGGTTGCCGGTCATGAAGTCGGGCGCTGTGCCCCGATAAGCGCGATACCCCGTCGCCGCCGTGGCTCTGCCCCAGGTGAGCGTGGTTCCCGACACTGTCTGCGAAACAAACAGTGAGTTGCCAACGTTGCCCAACGCTGCTGGCAGCGACGCGGGTGTATCGAATCGGTTGTGAAACGCTGGCGTCGCGGGGGAGAGAAAGTCGTTGCTGTTGACGTCGGTGTCTTGTCCCGCGCCGAGCGCACCGCCCGGTTTGCGCGACACCGAGAGACCCGCACCGGGTGCCGCTGTGTTATTGCCACTGCCTCCCTCGGGACAACTTGCCGAGGCGCCGTAACCGACCTTGTCTTTGATCGCCGCGTCGGAGCAGCCGCTCACATTCGAGGTCTTGTTGACCAGCAAGGCATGACCGTTGGTGTTTCCCAGGTTCGAAGTCCCCAACGAATCGTCGCGCGACGGCGAACCGGCGTAACCGTTGCCGGCAACCAGATACCAACCATTGGAAGGCACACTGTTGGCCGCGGTAAGGTTGACGCGGAAACCGAAGTTGCCATTGGCGGCCAGGTACTGCACCGAATAGCCACTCAATGAAATCGCAGCGACGGTTGGGTTGTAGAGCTCGATCACATCGTCGGTGGTTCCGGCGATACGCAGTTGCGAGATCACCAAGTGATCGACCGTCGAACCGCCACCGGTCAGCCCAGTCGTGCCCCAGGCATCGTTGGACAGCCCGGAAGCGTTGGCCGATTCATCGCGCACCTCGAGTGCGAAGTAGTACGTGGTGTTGGCTGTCAGCCCGGTCGCTGTGAACTGTTGGTTGGTGCCAGGCGCCCCAGGTGCCGGCTCGCCCGTCAAGGAAGTCGCTGCCGCAAAATCGGCCTCGCTGCGAATCCGGGTGTTGCTTTGGCGGATGTCGTACGACGCCGCGGTTCCGCTGGTGCCGTCGTCTCCGACCGCGGTCCAGGTGAGCTTGATCGCGCTCGTGGACACTGGCTGCGCGCTGAGATCGGTGACGGTAGCCGGCGGGATCGCGTCGGGCGGCGCACTGCCTGCGTCGTAGTAAATCTCGACGAACTCTTGGGTGTAGTCGGCGGCATCGGAGAACTCGTTGACGCGCACACCTGCACCGGTTTGCACACCGGCGCCGGCGCCGGGATTCGCCGCCGGCTCGCTGACCGAATTCCACGAGGCCGCGCTGCCGGGCGGATCACCCGGCGCGACGCGCTGGAAGGCCCGATGCGCCGGGTTCATCGAAACCGTGGGTCCATCGACCAGCAAATTGCTGGCGTTGTACAACTCGAAAGTCTCGTCGCCGTTGATCTGCGGGAAACAGCCTGTAGAACCGCAAGACCCGTTTTCATTCGAGTTGAGATAGACAGTGGCCGCAGGCATCGACGGGAACGTCGCTGCAAACGTGGCCCGCAACGCATCGCGCACCACCACCAAGTAGCCGCCTGCCGGCAGTGTGGTGCCTGGTGGAAGCGTGAAACTCTGCGATGACGTGTACTGCTTGAGCGTCCAACCAGAAAGATCGATCGCTGACGGGCCGGTCGTGAACGTCTGATCGCTGGAATAGGTTGGGCCGTGACCGCATCCATCGGTCGAGACGGCGCGGTAGTGGTACGTCGTATCCGGCGTGAGTCCCGTGAGTGTCACGACGTGCGCGGTGACCAGCCCGCCCACCGAGGCGCTGCTGCCATAGCTCGACGTGGTGCCGTACTGCACTTCGGAGCTGGCGATTTCATCGGTCGTCCACGTGATCGTTGCGCTGCTGCCGGTGATATTCGCGACGCTGGGCCCAGCCACGATGACCGGTGCCGCGGCCGCCACCGTCGAAAACAGATCGTCGCTGCTTTGCGTCGGGCCGTTGCCGGCCTGATCGGTCGACGAAACGCGATAGTGATACGACGTGTTCGGCGTCAGCGGTGACACGCTGACGCCATGTGTTTGCACGAATCCAGGCTCGCTCTTGCTGCTGCCATAGCTGACACTGGTGCCGTAGTCGACGAGCGACGTGGCGGCTTCGTCGGTAGTCCAGGTGATGCGCGCGGAGCAATCGAGCGGCGCCGCGCTTGGACCGGAGGTAATGGCAGGCGGCGTTAGGTCGGGAGCAGGGTTGAGCAACCAGTGGCAGGCGTTGAGGTGAATCTCGCGATTCTTCACCCCGCCGATCGCCTTGTCCCAACCCGGATGCAGGTTGTCGCTCGGATCGCCTGTGTCGTCGTCGGCGGGCGATGAGTCGCCGATGGCTGCCACACGGCCCGAGCCGTACCTGGCGGTTGCGAACGTCACGCGACTGTTGTTGTGCGCTTGACCGCTGCGCCACACGTGCGCCTTGACCGTGCTGTTGTCGGCCGGGTTGAGTTCCATCGACGTCGAGCCAAACAAGCCCAACCCACCAGATCCCACACCGAAGGGGCCTCGAATGATCGGATCGGCAGGATCGGTTTCGGTGTTGCTGTCGACACCGTCGTCGAACCAATCCTCCGAACCCTGCACGTCAAAACCATCGACCCGCATCCAGATTCCAAACAGGCCTGTAGCGGTTGCCGATGTCGCGCCGCTCAAGTCATTCCAAACGTGCGGCGAATCCCATCCGTCGCAGTCGCGATCGGACGTTTCGTGATCGCCCACCATGAACAGCCCGCCGCCGGCGGCGACGAAGTTCAAGATCGCCTGCTTCTCAGGTGCAGTAAGTGGACCCTGCGGTTCGACCACGATGAACAGTTGGTAGTTCGAAAGATCTTGCGGATTGGAGCCGTCGCCAAAACTGATGCGCGCTCCGGCCGGCAGCGACTCGACCGTGTGTCCGGCCTTCACCAAATCGATCGCCCACGACGAAATACCGCCGGTCCAATAGGTCTCCGCGGTCGACGACGTAATACCCGATTGAGGAGGCGTCGGGAAGCGTGCGGGATTGGCTTCGTTGGTGGAACCGCTGCACGGGTAGGCCGGCATGTTTTGGTTCCATGCGTCGGCGTCGATCACCCAGTCGGCGTTGCCAGCCATTTCGTGTTTGGTGGCGTCGAACAACACGGCGGCGGCCTGGCTCGGTCGGTCCGCCACCATCGCACTCAACCCCAACAACGCGAGACCTACCCAGCGGCGCACGCCGATCGCACCCTCACAGAGATTCATCAATGCCCCTCTGGCCCTGTGGGACCAAAAACAACTAGCAACGGCGCGCCTCGCACGATCGGCGCGTCACAGTTGTTACGCCGTTTGTGGTCGCGGCACCACAGCGGAAAGCCGTCTTAATCCGTGAGAATGGGGACAATCGAGCAGTTTTCTGGGGACAATTTGAGCGCGTTCATCGAAGCGATCGGGCTCGACGAGCTCGGCTCCTCGCCACAGTCCCCTACTTCGGGTGGCTTCGTTGCAAGGCAACCTCGACCGCGTGCATCAGATCCGAAAGCGGAAACGGCTTCTTGAGAAAGTAGCAACTCGGGTCGTTCAACAACTCGTCGTCGAAGCACTCGCCCGCAAATCCCGACATGAACATGCAGCCGACGTTTTGGTGCAGCTCACGGACGCGGCGTGCCAGATTCAATCCGGACATCCCCGGCATCACGATGTCGGTGAGCAGCAGATCGAGCGAGATGTCGCTCCGGCTCGCCATTCCCAGCGCCATATGTGGGTTATGCGCCTCGTACACCGTGAAGCCACGCGAGCGCAGCATCTGCGACACCACGGAGAGCACAGCCGCGTCGTCCTCGACCAACAGGACGCTCTGACGTACTGGAAATTCGCCGCTTCGTTCGAACGGCGTTGAAAATTTGGGAGCCATAGACCACCTGGTCCCTGCCCGCGAGCCGGCAGGAACTCTACATCACTCACGCCTGCGCGAGAACTGGCTCGAACGGCAATCAGCTCCAGGGCATCGGTCGATGATCCAGGCTACGATTGCGGCCTCGTAAGCAATAGACAGACACCGCCGGAGACCGTGTCCTTAGGCCACTCTTCCCCGGCAAGCCACTTTCCAATGCCGCGGACTGCCAACTCTCCTCAACGGGCGCGAGTTTCGGTCCTCTGGCTGCTCGGAGGAGTCCATGGCGGAAGCCATCATTCACGATCAACTCCCGATCATTCGCGCTGCCTACCTCAAGCACAGCCAGCGCGTCGCCGCTGCGCGAGCCCTGAATGGCCGTGCGCTGACGTATGCCGAGAAAATTCTTCACGCACACGCGGAAGGTCTTAGCGAGAAGCCGCAGCGGGGCGTGTCGTATGTGAAATTCCGCCCCGACCGTGTCGCGATGCAGGACGCTACTGCGCAAATGGCGCTGTTGCAGTTTATGCAGGCGGGCCGGCAACGCGTCGCCACACCATCCACCGTGCACTGCGATCACCTGATTCGCGCCCGCGTGGGGGTGCACGAAGATCTCAACAACGCGATGACCGCGAACCGCGAGGTGTACGACTTTCTCGAGTCGACCTCGGCCAAGTACGGCATCGGTTTTTGGAAGCCGGGCTCAGGGATCATTCATCAGGTGATCCTGGAAAACTACGCCTTTCCCGGCGCCATGATGATCGGAACCGATTCACACACGCCCAACGCCGGTGGCTTGGGGATGATTGCGATCGGCGTCGGCGGTGCGGACGCGGCCGAGGTGATGGCAGGCCTGCCGTGGTCGGTGCGTTGGCCGAAGTTGGTTGCCGTAGTGCTCAAAGGAACGCTGAGTGGTTGGACCTCACCGAAGGACGTGATCCTGCGCGTGGCCGAAATTCTTACGGTCAAGGGCGGCACGGGCAAGATCATCGAGTACATCGGACCAGGCGCGCGCTCGATCTCCGCGACCGGCAAAGCGACGATCACCAACATGGGTGCCGAAATCGGCGCCACCACGTCGCTGTTTCCTTACGACGAGAAGTCGGCGATGTACTTGCGATCCACGGGACGCGGCGAAATCGCGGCGTTGGCTGCCGAGATCGCCGCGCAACTGCAACCCGATCCCGAGGCCGAGGCCGATCCCAAGTCGTATTACGACGAGGTGATCGAGATAAATTTGGACACGCTCGAGCCACATGTGGTCGGGCCGCACACGCCTGACCTCGGCAGAGCAGTCAGCGCCCTCGCGGCAGAAGCAGCGCAGCAGGGATGGCCGTCCAATATTTCGGCCGCACTCATCGGGTCGTGCACCAACTCGTCGTACGAAGACATTGGGCGCGCCGCACACGTGGCGCGTCAGGCACTCGCCGCGGGCTTGAAGGCCAAGATCCCCTTCTTGGTCACGCCCGGTTCGGATCAAGTGTTCGCCACCGTCGAGCGCGATGGTTTTCTCGAGCCACTGCGCGCGATCGGCGCGACGGTGCTCGCCAACGCGTGCGGTCCTTGCATTGGTCAATGGCAACGCGACGACGTGGCGAGCGGAACCCCCAACGCCATCATTACGTCGTTCAATCGTAACTTCCCCAAGCGCAACGACGGCAACCCCAACACGCATGCCTTCATCGGCAGCCCCGAGGTGGTCACCGCGTACGCACTTACCGGCACGCTGTCGACCGATCCGATTCACCAGCCAATCGTCGCGAACGGCAAGAGCGTCATGCTCGCGGCGCCGGTTGCCGATGAACTGCCGAGCCGCGGCTTCGAAGAGCGGCGCTCGGGCTTCATCGCGCCCCCTGCCGATGGGTCGACAATCTCGATCGCGGTATCGCCGACCAGCGATCGATTGCAGCTTCTCGAGCCGTTTATGGCGTGGGATGGACGCGACTTCGCCGGGCTGGCGGTGTTGCTCAAGGCCACCGGCAAGTGCACCACCGATCACATCTCCCCCGCGGGCCCATGGCTGAAGTATCGCGGCCACCTCGACAAGATCAGCGACAACATGTTTCTCGGTGCGATCAACGCCTTCACCAAGGAGCCCGGCACCGGTATCAACGTGTTGACGGGCGAGACAGCGAATCTGGCGGCGAACGCGCGCGCCTACAAGGCCGCGGCCTTAGGCTGGGTTTC
This sequence comes from Acidobacteriota bacterium, assembly GCA_031395565.1. Classification (GTDB taxonomy): domain Bacteria; phylum Acidobacteriota; class Polarisedimenticolia; order J045; family J045; genus JANNUT01. Next base: position 17,698 of record JANNUT010000009.1, read on the forward strand.
GATTGGCGATGAAAACTACGGCGAAGGCAGCTCGCGCGAGCACGCCGCCATGTCGCCGCGATTCTTGGGTTGCAAGGCGGTCATCGCGCGCAGCTTCGCGCGGATCCACGAAACCAACTTGAAAAAGCAGGGCGTGTTGCCGCTGACGTTCGCCAACGCCGCCGATTGGGAGCAGATCGGCTCGCACGACCGGCTGGCGATCGTTGGATTGAAGGACCTGGCTCCGGGTACCTCGGTCACGGTTGTCGTCACCCACGCCGATGGACGCAGCACCACACTCCGCTGCAATCAGAGCTTCACGCCGGAGGAGCTGGAGTGGTTCCGGTCCGGTTCGGCGATGAACACGATGCGGGACCGTTGAACGGCGACACTCCGAAGCCGACATCGGGCGCAGCGTCTACTCAGTTGTTTCGCGAGGAGGCGCTGCGACACTTCGCCTCCTCGCATCAAACAGGAGCGTTGTTGCGATTACCGCCCGCATGGCTGCACGCCACTGCTTGGTTGATCGCAGCACTCGTTCTCGTCGCGGCAGGGTTTGCGCGGTTCGGGAGCGTCTCCACCTACGTTCCGGGCCGAGGCGCGTACGTGCTGCAACCCGGTGGCTCACTCGCTTTCATCGCCCGGCTCGAGCCTCCCACGGCAGGCCAAGGCCTGCCGCCGATCGGGAGCCGCTTGCTGGTACGCCGCGAGTCCGGACCTGTGATCTCTCTGAAGATCGACCGCGTCGGTTCGAGCGTTGTAGCTGCGGCGCCCTGGGCCTGTGGCGAGTTGTCTGAGAGCGAGTCGCAGACGCTGGCAGCAGCCGTACCGGACGCGTCCAACAACGCGTCACTCGACTCGACTTGTCACGATGTGTGGGTCCAAAGCGGCCGGCGTTCCCTTTGGGCCGTCGTGCGAGAAAGGCTCACGCGGTGAGCCGACTGCGGCTGAGGCGAATCCCGTTCGTGCCGCAGTTGGAGTCGTCCGACTGCGGCGCCGCCTGCTTGGCGAGCGTCTTGAGTGCGTACGGACACGAAACGACACTGGCCGACGTGCACCACGCCGCCGGCGGCACAAGCGACGGCATG
>JANNUT010000010.1:0-16120 GCA_031395565.1 Acidobacteriota bacterium
GCGGGCTTCAAGAACGCCGACGTTTATTGGGAGGGAACCGACCTGCAGGCCGGGACGGGGAACGGCGTGTTTCGTCGCGTGACGGCGGCGCCGGCGGATACGTGCTGGATTGCGTGTCTGGTAGGGTCGTAGCTGGCTCGCTAGCGACCGGCAGCGGGGCGCGGATCGGGCCGAGCGGTGGATCGCCGGCGTAGATCACGCGCTCCAAGAAGAGCCCCGCCGGTGGCGCGGTCCATTCGGCAACCTGATCGTTCAACTCACGGCGCGCGCGGACCGCGAGCAAGCTGGCCAGATCCTCGTGACGAACGTGGCCGCCCCCGATCTTGACCAGCACTCCAATGGTTCGGCGCACCATCTTGTACAAGAAGTGCGAGGCGGTGAATCGAATCAGGACGGCCGCGTCGTGGACCTGAAGCTCGACATGTTCGACCACCACGATCGTGCTGCTGTCGTTATCGGGAGCGGACTCCGAGAGCAGCGCAAAGTCGTGCCGGCCGGCAAGCAGTGCCGCCGATTGACGCATCGCGTCGATATCGAGCGGCGTCTTCACCCACCATGAATGCCGCCGAGCGAAGGCCGAGCGGCGCGTCACGATTTGATAAAGATAACTGCGCCGCTTCGCGTCGCGGCGTGCGTGGAAGCTATCGGAGCAGGGAGCGAGCCTCAGCACATGCAGATCGGGGGGCACGAGATCGTTGAGCTCACGGCGATGACGTGTGAGTTCCGGGATTGGACGCGCAGTGCGCAGGACCGCGGTTTGCTGGAGCGCGTGCACGCCGCGATCGGTCCGCCCGGCACCCAAGAGGTCCTGCACGATCACACCCGACTCGGTCAGCGCGGCGCGCAAGGCACCGGCCACGCTGCGAGCATTCTTCTGCTCTTGCCAGCCGTGAAAGCGAGTGCCTTCGTATTCCAGATCTAAACGGTAACTCGGCATTCGCGGATCCTAGCGCCGTCGCGTCGCAGGACGAGACCGGCGTCGCTTGGTAAATCGTCTGCTACGCGCGCTTGGCCTTGACCCAGATATAGCCGCACAGCGCCCCGAAACCGATCATCGCAATTGTTTCGGTAGCCCAGTCGACCTTGGCCCACGGCACCAGATCTTTCTCGGTGAGCGCCAGTTCGGTGAAAAAGCCGGGCAAATTTCCCGCAGGTATCAGTCTGAGCAAGACCCCGAAAACACCGCCGATCGCACCGCCCGCCATCATGCCCGACGCCACGATCACGCCGCGCTCGCGCATCTCGCGCCCCGGCTCGCCTCCGCGTCGCTCGCTCCGGGTGGTCACCAAGTGGTGCAAGAACCCGCCGACCAGCGCCGGTGTGTTCAACTCGAGCGGCAAATACATTCCCAACGCGAACGTCAGCGCGGGAACCTTGAGCATTTCCAACACCACGGCGAGCGCCGCGCCGACGCCTAGCAACAGGTACGCAACTGGCTGTTGGTTCATGAAGTTTTCGACCAACGTCTTCATGATCGCAGCCTGCGGCGACGGAAGAATGCTGGTCGCCGGCACGCCAGCCGGCGCTTCGCCGAAGTAGTACCCCGCCTGGGGCAGCATCCAAATCGTGAATGCCGATGCAGCGGCCGCGACGATGACCCCGTAAAACTTGACCTTCTGCTGCACCGCGGGCGTACCTCCCAACCAATAACCAACCTTCAGGTCGGTGATCGTCTGGCCGCTCACCGAGAGCGCGGTACAGACCATGCCGGCAATCGCCATCACGAAGAACATCCCTGTTTGGCCCGAAAGCCCGAACTTCAGCAGCACGACCGACGAGATGATGATCGTCAGCATCGTCATTCCCGAAACTGGATTGCGGGCCGTGGTCGCAATCGCGTTGGCCGCCACCGACGTGAAGAAGAACGAAAAGAACAGTGTCAGGAGCAACCCCGCGATCAGCACGGTGACGCTGGTCTTCAGCGTGCCGAAAAACACCGCCACGCCCAACGCGCTCAGCAGCACACCGATCAACATCGTCATGACCGGAAGATCCCGATCGGTGCGATCGGAGTCGTGGGCTTCACCCTTGCGGAAGCTCTTGACCGCAATCGACAGCGAACCGACCAGCACGGGGATCGAACGAATGATGCCGAAGATGCCGGCCGTGGCGATCGCCCCGACACCGATCAAGCGCACATAGCTGCGGAAGATCTCGTTGGCTGCCATTTCGGCAATTGGCTTGGTGCCGGGATAGACCGCGACATCGGGAAAGTGGTGTCCCACGAAATAGATCAGGGGGACCAGCACGAAATTCGACAGCACACCGCCGGCGCAAAGCAGCATCGACGAGCGCAGGCCCATCACGTAACCCAGCCCCAAGATGAACGCGACGGCGTCGAACTGGACCACCACCCGCGCCTTCTCCGAGAGCGTTTTCATCACCGGAATCCATTTGAAATCGACGATCTCGCGCCAACTGCCCCAATACGTAATCAGGAAGTCGTAGACACCGGCGAACACGGTGGCCTGCACCAGAAGCTTCGCCTGCGAGCCCCCCTTCTCACCGGTGACGAGCACTTCAGTAATCGCGGTCGCTTCTGGATACGGCAGTTCGCCATGCGTCTCGCGCACGAAGTACCGGCGCAGCGGCAACAGGAACAACACGCCCAAACAGCCGCCGGCCACGCAGATGAACGTGGTCTGGAACCAGTTCGGGTCGAGCTTGAGCATGTACAGCGCAGGCAGCGTAAAGATCGCGCCCGCAACAACAGACGCGGAGACGCCGCCTACGCCCGTAATGATCATGTTCTCGAGCAGGTGTGAGCGGCGCGGGTAGGCCTTTCCGAGTCCGAGTGCGAGGATCGAGATCGGGATTGCCGCTTCCATTACCTGACCGACCTTCAGCCCGGAGTAGACCGCCGCAACCGAGAAGATCGCGCAAAACACCAGTCCGGCAATGACCGCCCGCAACGTTCCTTGCGGCGGGTTTTCCTTGGACGGAACGATCGGCTGGTAGACCTCACCCTCGCCCAGCCTGCGATAGGCGTTTTCCGGTAGCGATTTCGAGTCCGGTGCTTCCATCGTTTCTGTCTCCGAGTCGCGGAGTCTAGCAACTCGCGAGGCAGCTTCGGCGAGAGATCGTTATTCTGCTGCGATGTTCGTTCGTGGGTGGGCCAGTTTGCGCGGACTGCCGCGCGGCGTGTGGGTGCTTTGCATCGCGTCGTTCGCCAATCGCGTGGGAACAATGGCCCTGCCCTATCTCGTGCTCTACCTCACCGGACCACGAGGATTCAGTACCGCGCAGGCCGGAACGGTCATGTCTGTTTACGGTGCGACCGCCTTCGTCGCCGGCTGGCTGGCCGGGCGCCTTTGCGATCGATTCGGCCCGGTGACGATCCTGAGAGTCACACTCATCGCTGCGGCGTTGGTGCTCTGCCTCTACCCCCTGGCGCATAGCTTCCAAGCGGTACTCGTGGCCACGGTGGCGTGGTCGATCTGCGCCGAGGGGTTCAGACCCGCTGTGCTCACCGCCGTGGCGCAAAACGCCCCCGGCGCGTTGCGCAAACCGGCCTACGCCTTGATGCGCTTGTCGATCAACCTTGGAATGAGTGTGGGACCTGCGGTGGGTGGATTTCTCGCCGTGGTCTCGTTTCCCGCGATTTTCATTGTCGATGGACTGACCAGCCTGATCGCCTCGCTGTTGTTGATCTCGGCATTTCCGGCGCAGGCAACGATCGCGTCCACTGTTGACGAGATCGAGGGTCCGCCGCAGGAGCTGACGCCGCGACTGCAAGGCCGCTCACTGACGATCGCCTTGGCGTTGATCTTGGCCGGCGGGTTTTTGATCGCTTGCGCGTACTTCCAGTGCGAAGCGGTGTTGGGCTTGCATTTGACGCGAGATCTGCAACTCCCCGCCTACGCGCTCGGCTTGGTGTTCACGCTCAACACACTCTTGATCGTGGCCCTCGAGGTCCCGCTCAATGCTGCCACCGCACGCTGGTCTCATCGCCGCACGTTGATGCTCGGTGCCTCGCTGATGGGTGCTGGTTTTGCGGTCTACGCTGTGGCCTCCAGCGCCTGGTCGATCGCTTGCGGCACGATTGTTTGGACCTTCGGCGAAATGATTCTGTTCCCGTCGATCCCGGCGTTCTTGGCAGCGGTCGCGCCGCCCGACAAGCAAGGGCGCGTGATGGCGCTGTATCCGATGTCCTGGAGCGCCGCGTTCATCGTGGCGCCGTTGACGGGCTTGGCGATCTACGATCGCGCCGGTTCGCCCGCGGTGTGGCTCACGGTTGCCGGCGCGTGCGCCGTCGCGGCGCTGCTCTATTCGCGGCTTCGTCACTGACCGCGAGCGTCGCAATTCCGAATCCCTGCAGCGCTGGGCGTCAATCGATCGTCGCTGATGGCTTTGAATTGAACAGTTATGGGACGTTTTGCAGCGGCACGGATCTTGTAAGTAGGGGCGTACCGGCTTTGCCCGGGAGGACCTCTCATGACCGATACGAGTCAGCCAAAGCCGCGCCCCATCGTGACGATCGTTCCCGGCGACGACGAACAGGGACTCTGTCCCACGTTGATTGTCGATGGCGTTCCGATGCACGACCCGATCCAGCCGTACGCCGAAGTCCTCGGGCTCGAGGGCCGGGAGCCGCAGGTCGTGGCCGCGTTCGGCGTCGGCCTCGGTTACGGAGCTGCGGGCGCGCTGCTGCTTGTCCCCGATACGGTGGTTGTGGCTTTCGAGCCGATCGAGGAGATGGCCGAAATCGCGCGGCGGATGATGGCCGAGGAGTGGAATCTTTCGAGCCGCGTCTTCATCGAAACCGATCTTGCCGATTTCCAAGCGCGGCTGATGGATGCCGTGGCGGGGAATCAGTCGTTGGCCACGATCGAACTCGCGGCACTCGCACAGCAGCACCCCGAGTGGGCGACCGCGTTTCGTGGCGTGATCGACGAAGTCGTCGACGCCGATACGCTCGGCTCGATGCAGGCGATCAGCAGTGAAGGCTGGGCCAACATTGGCCGTGCCGCCGATCGCCTGGCTGGCACACCGTTGTTGAGTTCGTTGAGCGGTGCGCTCAATGGCCGCGCGGCTGTGGTGGTGACCGACAGTCAACCGTCGGCAGAGACACTCGACGAGTTGCGACGCGCGCGCGCACACTCGACCTTCGTGGCCACTCCGGCCGCAGCGATCGCCCTGCATGCGCAGGGCCTCAGCTGCGATCTCGTGATCGTGAGTGACGCGGACGCACCGTCAGCCTCGTTGGCCGGCGTGCTAGACAGCACAACACTGGCGATCGCACCCGAAGCTGACCCGGCGTGGTGGAACGTACCGGCCGCGGCGCGACTGGTGTTTGGACACAGTGCGGTTTCGTGGATGTTCTCAGAAGGTGATCCGTCCGCAGTCTTCAGCCTCAGTTTCGGCTCCACACTGCCGCTGGCGATGGCGAGTCTGTCGTTGGGGGCACGGCCGATCGCGGTCGTGGTTGCGCCACCCGCTCGCGACGCTGGTTGGAACCTGATGAGTGCACAGACACGCACCGAGCGGGTGTTGTCGCGTTGCGCCGGACTGGCGGGCTCTGAGTTCGTGCCGCTTCAAACGATTGCCAACAAGCCCTCACTTGCCAATCCACCAGGCGGACTGGCCGACCTGGCGCGCACGCACGGCCGCAGCCTCGGACATGCAGAACTGCAACGCGCGTTGTCACGCGCACGGCGTGCCGTCGGCCGTTTGTCGCGCGAGCAACGTCAGTTTGTGCGCACACCGCTACGAGATTTGCTCGGGATATATCTGCGTTTTCGTGCCGAGGGGAACACCTTCACCAAGTCGTTCTTGGTGGCGTCCTCTCAATCAGGGCTCACGCCCGAGGCGCATGCCGGTTTACGCGAAACAGCGTTTGGTTTGATCGACTGGATCGAGGAACAGTTGCCACCGGCACCTGTTTCGACGTCCGGCACCATTACACAAGAAATTCACGATCGGCGCGATGATCCGATTCGAGTCTTCATCGCCGACACCAAGGGCGCCGAAGTCGCGACGCGGGTGTTGCTGTGGTCGATCGATCGCTTCACCAATCGCCGGGTCGAGGTGCGGCATCTCAAACATGAGATTCCGGCACGCTTGGGGGCGCGGGCGGCAGCGCTGCCATCGTCGATGCAAATGCTCTTGGTTCCGGCGCTGTGCAACAACGACGGCCAGGCGATCTTCATCGACGCCAGGACGGTGGTGTTGGAAGACCTCGCGCTGCTGTGGGAAATGCCGCTGGACGGACAGGCGGCGCTGCTACCGGCGGACGGCCATGGCGGCATTGCCTTGATCGATGCGGCGCGCGCGTCGTGGCGCGCGGTCGACGTGGTCAACCGTTTCGAGAAACATGAGGATCTGGACAGAGTGTTGTTGGCGCCCGGAAAGTCTCCGGGGATTGGGGTCCTGCCCGCCGAGTGGTGCGAGCGCGATCGACTGAGCCTGGAAAGCGCGGCTGTGCGTTTTACCTGCGAGCCGTGGATGCCTTGGAAGCGCGAACTGCATCCGCTGACCTGGTTGTGGGAGTTCCAACTGCTGCACGCCCTCGAGGACGGTTATCTCTCCAAACCGATGCTCGCTGACGCGAGCGTGCGCGGCGAGGTGCGGGAGACGCTGCTCTCACTCTCTGCGGCACTCCCCGACCCCGCTGCTCCGCAACAAGGGGACAGGCACTTTTCTAAGGAGGCATTACCAACCCTGTCTTGATGCGGAGCAGTGTCCAACGGTTCACCACTGGGTGATCTAGAGCTCGATCCAGAACCGGGTGGGTCCTCCCACCCGGCTCTCGAGCCCAAACCGAAACCCATGAGCTATCAAGATCTCACGCGCCATCGTCAGCCCGATCCCTTGGCCTTGCGGTTTGGTGCTGTGAAACGGTGAGAACAGCGGCGAGGTCGTCTCGGCGTCGAAGCCAGGACCGTTGTCCTCGACATCGATCCGCGCACCACCACCACGGTGCGTGACACGAAGCGCGATCCGGCCGCGATCTCCCACCGCCTCGCGCGCGTTCTTCAGCACGTTGAGCAACACCTGTTCGAGTTGATAGCGATCGATCGACGCGATGGGAGGCGGGTCGTCCACGCTCAGTTCCCACGTGATACCACTCGCTGCGCCTGCCTGCGAGAGTCGCAGCACAGCCGTTGCCAACTCACCCAAACGGCACGGCTCGCGCCGTGGCGCCGGGATTCGAAACACATCGGCGAATCGGCTCAGAAACAAATTGAGGTGCTCGCCGCGCGCGATCGCCAGCTCGAGTGCGCGCTCGAAGTCGGCCCGGTCTGCGGCATTCAATTGCGTGGCGTAGTGACGGCATGCAGACAAGAGTGCGTTGCTGACGCCGATCGAATTGTTGATCTCGTGCGCCATCACCCGGATCGACTTCTCGTAGGCCGACTTCTCTGCACGATGAAGTTCCGCGGTGAGTTCTTCCATCAGCAGGAAGCGCCGCGCAAATCCTTGGTCGAAGAACTCCGACAATTGACAACGGACGCGACGCCCATCGCCCGCCACCAACCGCGACTCGCCAACCGCCAAGCTCGACAGCGCCTCACCGTAGGCACCCGGCAATTGCGCGAGCGGCGTGCCGAGTAGTTTTCCGCGCGCGATTCCCAAGAGCTTCTCCGCCGAAGGGTTCACATCAGCGACCGCACCATCCAGGTCGAAGGTCACCACCCCTGACGGTGATGCGGCCACGATCTTGGCCAGAAGCCATTGCTGCTCTTGCAATCGCACGCGTTCGGTCCGCAGGTGATCGGCCATCCGATTGTAGGTATCGGCCAGGCGGTCCAGTTCCGGGGCACCCGACCGGAGCAACCGCGTGGTGAATTCCCCTTCGTCGATCAACGCGCTGGCAGCAGAAAACTCTCGCAGCGAGCCGAACCATCGCGACGCGAAGCGCAGCCCTGCCAACAGCGAAACAAGCAATACTGCCTCGGCAACCACGGTCCACCAACGGTTCACATGCCACAACAGCACCGCCGCGATCGCCAGCCAGAGGTGGACCGCGATCACGTAAATTGCGAACCGCCGCTGAAGCGTCACTCGTCCAGTCCGTATTTCCTGAGGCGCCGGTACAGCGCCGCACGTGTCAGCCCGAGCGCGTTGGCCACATGCGTAATGTTCCCCGCATGGTGCTCGAGTGCTTTGACGATCATCGCGCGCTCCATTTGATCGAGCGTCATGGCGCCGACCGCGGGAATCGGTTCGACGGTGGCGCCTGTGGCCGAGGTACCGGCGTTCGCCGTCAAGTCGTCCAGATCGAGATTGGCGTGATCGGTCAATAACGCTGCGCGCTCCAATGTGGCCTTCAGCTCGCGCACATTGCCGGGCCACGGCTGTTGCTCGAGCCACAGCCGCGCACGCGGTGTCAGGTCCAACTCCGGGCGATCGAAACGGGCGCGCAACTGCGACAGGAAGTGATCTGCCAGACGCGTCACATCGCCGCGCCGTTGCCGCAGCGGTGGAAGGTGCAGCGCGATCAGGTTGAGCCGGTAGTACAAGTCCTCGCGAAACGCTCCCGTCGCCACCATTGCCGTGAGGTCGCGATTGGTGGCCGAGACGACCCTTACATCGACGCGCCTGGTTTGCGACGAACCGAGCGGTTCGAAACTGCGATCTTGCAGGACCCGCAGCAGCTTGACCTGACACGCCGATTCCACGTCGCCAATTTCATCGAGAAAGATCGTGCCGCGCGAGGCCACCTCGAAGCGGCCCTTGCGATCGTGACGCGCGTCGGTAAACGCACCTTTGACGTGACCGAACATCTCACTCTCGAACAAGCTGGTCGACAGCCCGCCGAGATTGACCTTGACGAACGGTTCGCTGGCGCGCCGGCTGCCCCGATGCAGCAGCTCGGCCACGAGTTCTTTGCCGGTCCCCGGCTCACCGGTGATCAATACCGAGGCTTCGGTCGGCGCAACGCGCAACGCCACATCCAGCACACGCATCAACTGCGGGTCATTCCCAATAATCGCCGAGACATCACCGCGCGCTTCGAGCTGCGCGCGAGTAGCATTCGCCTCGCGCGCGTTTGGCAGACGCGCGATCGATAGCGCTGTTTCCACCGCCTCGATGACTCGATCGTTGTTCCATGGTTTGGTAATGAAGTCGGCCGCACCGCTGCGCATGCCCGCGACCGCCAACTCGATCGAACCCCACGCCGTGATCAAGAGCACCGGCAGGCGTGGCCACTGCCCGTGGATTTTCTGCAGCAACGCCAGGCCTTCCTCGCCACTGGTCTCACGCGAAAAATTCATGTCCTGAAATACCAGGTCGAAGTCGCCGCCGGCGAGCGCAGCCAGTGCCTGTGCCGGTGACGCCGCGCTGCTCGTTCGATGCCCGGCCTGCTTCAGCACCAGCGCCAGCGAGGCGATCACGCCCGGATCGTCGTCGATCAAGAGAATCGTGGCGGGTTCACTCGGCACGCAGGGCCTCCGCCGGGGCGACGCCGGCCGCGAGATAGGCGGGTACCAGCGCCGTTACGGCGGCCAGAAGATAAAGGAACGCCACCGACACCGCGACCGCTGCCGCGAACCTGCCGGCGGGCAGCCACTGTTGGCTAATGCCGAACAGGGGCAACTGCGCGATCAGCAGCAACCCGGCGGCAATCGCGAGCGTCACCAAGGCCGCAACCTCACCGACGATCTGCAAGAGCACGTGGCAGGCCGTCGCCCCCGTCGCGCGACGCAAGCCGATCTCGGCGAGCCGCTGGCCCACGCTCTGCCAAAACACGCCGGTGAGCCCGAGCACCACCATGATCAATAGAAACGCCGCGATCGATCCGATCACGAAGAGTGCGGCGCCGCTCGACTGCAGGAGCAGCGCCCGCGCCGTCTCCAACGACTGCACATCGAATCGCCAATCGGGTGCGATCGAGCGCAGCCGCTCGGTCAATGACTGCTCGAAGCCGGCCGGCGTGCCGGGAGCCAGTTTCAGTACGAGCGACTCCGGCGCGCGCGCTTTTGGGTCGTCGAGCGCTTTGCGATAGAAGACATGCTCGAACGGCATCGCCAACTCGCCGTGCTTGCGATACTCCGCGATGACGCCAACCACCCGATAGATATCAGGGCTCTCGGAATCACCCGCATCGAAGTCGCGACCGAGTGGGTCTTGACCCGGAAACATTTTCGCTGCCATCCCAGCGGTAACGACAATCGATCGCCGCGCCGCGCCGTTGTCCTCGGGACCGAACCAACGCCCCGCGATCAGTTGGATGCCGAGCGTTCGTGCAAACTCATCGCTGGCCTCGTCGACCTCGAACTCGAAGATCTTGCCGTGCACGTCCCACGTGGTCTGGCGGGTGCTGGTACCAAAGGGTACGACGTCACTCGCTCCGACGGCGAGCACCTCTGGCATCTGTCTCAGGGAGGCGATCATCTGCTGCACGCGCGGCATGTACTCTGGTGTGCTCCCGTCATTGCTTTGCAACGAGTTCGCGAATTGCACGGACCACACGCCCCGGTGCTCGAAGCCAAGTGGACGTGAGTAGTTGGCGAGGGCGGATATACCCGCAGCCGACAACGCGAAGACCACCAGAAACGAGATCAAGATTTCCAGCCACAACAGCAGCGACTTGCCCTTGCGGTTCCACGTCAACCGGAACATTTGCCAAATCATGCCGCCCTCCCGCGCAACGCTTCGGCCGGATGCAGGCGTGCCATCCTCCACGCCGGATAAACGCCCGACACCAACCCAAACAGCAACGCCATCGCCAAACCGAGCAAGAGCACCCTCCCGTTGACGGCGAGTTGAGAGTAAGGAAGCCACCCAGAGCGATTGATCAACCGCAACACGGCGGCGGCTGCAAATACGCTGATCACGCCACCGATCAACGTCAGCACCACGTTCTCGATCAGAAACTGCAGCACCATCGTGCGCGAGGACGCGCCGAACGCCTTGCGCACACCAATCTCCGGCGTTCGCTCCAGCGTGCGGCTGATGTTGAGATTGGCCAGATTCACCGCCGGCAACAGCATGAAGAGGATCGCCGCGCCGATCAGAAGTCCTGCGAAGAGACCGGGGTGACTGCTGCTCTCGTCGCTGCTGAACATTTCGCGCGAGATCGATTCGAACGTCGATTCAGCCGCCGCCGTCAGGGTTTTGTAGGTCGCCGGATCGGGGAGTGGGATCTCGGGGATCCGGCTGGCCAACTCGCTTTGGATGCGCGGAACATCGGCGGTAGTTCGCGCCAGAATCATGCCCGTGCATCCACCCATGAACTGCAGACGGTAAGCGCTGCTCGAGCTGCTGCCGTGCGTCACCCACACGTCGGCAAACGCGAACTTGCTGGTGAACGAAACGTTCTCGACCACGCCGACGACTCGAAAGCCGCGTCCGTCGAGTTCGAACGTCTTCCCCGCACACGGCGGGCCGCCGTACAACTGCGCGCACGTGGCCGAGTTGATCACCGCGACATGGCGGCCGCTCGCGTCGTCCTCGGCGGTGAGTGGATCGCCTTCCAAGAAGCGCATGCGCATCATTTGCCAGAAGGCGCTATCGGTGTGCTTGAGGTAGACGGGCGCCTTGGTCTCACCGGCATACGCCACAGTCTTCCACTGGTCGGTCACGATCGAAACCAACTCGGCCGACGGCAAGGTGCGCACGTACTTGTCGAGGAACGCATAGCCGGGATCACTAGTAGCGATCGAGTGTTCTCCACTCATCCGCATCCGCTGCACACCCAACAGCCGGGCGCGCTCCGGTTCTGGGTACTGCGTACCGATCAGTGGATCGACCATCGCCGTGCCGACCAACAGCGTCACCAGAGTGAGCACGACACCGAACAGGCTGATCACGGTGAAGACTGGGCGACGCCACAGCACCTTCAACGCCAACTTGAGTGCGACGCGGTTCATCTCAGTGCACCTGCCGGCCATCGAACAGCCGGATCGTGCGTTGAGTTTGCTCGGCCATCCGTTGATCGTGCGTGACCATGACGATCGTCGTGTGGTCGTCGCGCGACAGCGACAGCAGCAGACTCATGATCTCGTCCCCCATGTGCGAGTCGAGATTCCCGGTCGGTTCGTCCGCCAAGAGAATCTTCGGCGCGCCAACGATCGCCCGCGCCACCGCAACGCGTTGCTGCTGCCCGCCCGAGAGTTGTGACGGAAAGTGACGCGTGCGTGCGCTCAGCCCCACGCGGTCCAACGCCGCGGCGGCGCGTTGGCGGCGCTCCTTGGCCGAGAGCCGGCGATAGATCAGGGGCAACTCGACGTTGTCGAGCACCGACAGATCGGGGATTAGGTGATAGCTCTGGAAGATGAATCCCAGCCGCTCGTTGCGCAGCCGCGCGACTTGGCTGTCGCCGTAGTCGGTCACCGCCCGATCGCCGACGGTGACGCGGCCAGCGGTCGGTTTATCGAGCAGCCCAATGATGTTCAGAAGCGTGCTCTTGCCGCAGCCCGACGGCCCCATCACCGAGACGAACTCACCGGCACCCACCTCCAGTGAGATTCCGGAGAGCGCGACGGTTTCGATGCGGTCCGTGCGATACACCTTTTCGATCGAGTCCAGACGGATCATGCGTGCTTCCTCTTCCCTGCTCAACGCAGCACTAGGCTGTCGACGTGTTCCCACAGCCGTGTATCGGAGACGATCAGTTCGTCCCCTTCATTGACCCCTTCGGTCACTTCGCACCAATCGAGATTCGTCAAGCCGATCACAATCGGCTTGCGCAGTGCCTTGTCGCCATCGAGCACGAAGGCCGTCGACCGTCCCACACCCGCCAATCCAGGTCCGCGCCGCGCGATCAGCGCGTTGTTGCGATGCGCGGTGATCACCTCCACCTCGACACGCCGTCCGACACGCAGCGCTCGATGTGAGGCTTGCTCGAGCTCGATCAGCATCGTCACCGCGCCATTGAGCACGGCGGGCAGGACACTCGTCACCGTCCCCTTCAACGATTCGTCATCGAGTCTCACGAGTGCCGGCAGGCCGGCCGAGAGCGACGCGGCATGCAGATCGGAAACCGTGGCACGCACGCGGAAGGTGTGCAGATCAGCGATCCGCGCGATCTCGTCGCCGGCACGCAGGCTCGCACCGGAGTCGACCGACAGCGAGGTCAGCACGCCGGCTGTTTCACCGGAGGTACCAGCGTGTGAGAGTTTGGTCTCCAGCGCGGCTTGCTCCTTGACCAAGATCTCGACCTCCAATCCAACTCCTTCGAGCTGCGCCTGGAAGCTGGCCTCGGCGTTGCTTGCCGAGTTTTGGAGTTTCTCCAACGTGGCTCGCGCCTGATCGAGTTGCAGTTGCGTCGCCCCCACGGCGTCTTGCGAGGCCAGGCCTTGCTGAAACAGCGCGTCGTTCTGGCGTTGCTTGGTTTGCAGATACTCCAGCTGCAGTTGTTGACTCTTGGTTTCGGCCCGCAGGTCGGTCAGTTTTTGCGCCGTCTCGAGTTGCAGTTGCCGTTGCCGATTGCGCTTGAGCGCCAACTGTTGCAGCACACGCTCGCGCTCCAACGCCACAACCGCGGTATCGAGTTGCAAGATCGGTTGGCCCGCGAGCACCGCATCACCCGCGCGGCGCAGCACCTTCAGCACCCGCGCCTCGATCGGGCTGGTAATGACTTGCTCGCTCCCCGGTTCGACGGTGCCCGAAGCCTCGACCGCTTGATCGATCGGTCCACGCTCGACACGCACGATGCGCAGCGCTCGGCGCTCGACCGTAGGACGCAACCATGCTCCCAACCCCCACCATCCCCCGGCAATCACAAGGATCGTCACGGCGATCTGCGCGATCCGGCGGCGGCGGCGGCGTGAAAGCTCTGAAGCCTCGATCGGGCGATCCATGCGGGCGACTCCTCGCTCCGCACTAAAGCAATGCCAATGCCAGAACCTGGTTGTGTGTTCTCAGGCACTTAGGCAAGGGTGCTGCGCCTCAACCGTTCGTTTTCGCACACTGCCCGTGCGGTCGCGAACGGTGCTGGCCGCGCCGCGGGAGCCACCATGTCTGCCCTCCCGGGTCGTGTCTTACTTTTTCTGAAGCGCGGGGATCGCGAGACTGCGCGTTCCGTTTTTCCCCACCGCGCGCACGGCGAAGTGCTCGTTGTCCGTGGATGTCTCGTCGAGCACGGTCTCACCCGGGGCACTTTCCTGGCGCAGCAAACGCCAGCGCGGTTCGGTCGTCTCGCGCACGAGGATTTCGAATCCGGTGCGCTGCTCATCGCTCGCAGCTTCGACAGAAATGCGCGCCGAGGGGGTCACCGCACCGCCAAGCCAAACGGCGGTGGGCGGCAGCGGTGCGCCGGCCTGATCGGCCAAGACCTTCGTCGCGAGCGTCGCGGTGCGGGCGATGAAATCGAAATCGAGGAACTGCACGAGGTCGCCGAACGTGACGCCGTTTTCAACGCGCACGTTTTGGTGTTGATGCCGGTAGTCCTCCTGCGGCTCGGTAAAACGGATTGCAGGCAGCCCGGCTTCGCTGAACGGCAAGTGATCACCGCCACGCCCAAATCGATCTCGCCGGAAGATCAATCGCACCGCATCGCGGCCTGCGAGTTCTTCGACGCGGCGCGCCAATTCACGGCCCGGTGAATCGATGCCGTCGGGGCCACCCTCACTGAACACCCGCAGCCGTTTGTCGCGGGCGCCGGCGGTCGCTCCCACGATGTCGCATGTGATCATCCCGCCGACGTCGTAACCCTGCTGTTCCAACCACGACTTCATCCGTTTGGCTCCCAACAGCCCCTGCTCTTCGCCCGATACGATCGCCAACATCACGGTGGCACGCAGCGGCGCGCGCGCAGCCAACGCTTCGGCGGCGAGCAGCGCAACGGCGACACCGGAGGCGTCGTCATCGGCACCGGGTGCATCGCTGGTGGCGTCCATCACATCACTCGCGCGTGAATCGAGATGCCCTGATAGGACGAAGGCTCTCTTCGCCAGTTGAGAATCGCTGCCACGAAACACCGCGTAGACGTTTTGCATCTCGACCGCGCGATCCCCGGTGCGGGGCGCTTGGGTTTCGAATCGATCGACCACCACCACCAGCCGTCCTTTGTTGTTGGCTTCGAGACGGCGCAGGTGTGCGACCACAAAATCACGGCCACACCCAATGCCGCGGTGCGGATCATCCCAGGCGGACAGCGAGTGACGCGTCCCACAGGCAACCAGCGATTCGACCAAAGCGCGCGGGTTTGACGCGGCGCTGGCCGGTCCGATCAGGCCTGTCGCACAAAGGACTACCCCCCAAATCGGTCGCATGGGCCGCTCCTCGCCGGTCGGCTAATCCGCGCGGCCCCTGATTGTAAGAGGACAGCGATCGTCCTGTGCCTGTCTTGCTGGGCCGAAGCTGACGGCCTGTTTGTTCGGCCAGAACCTGCTCTCGCCACATGATTTGTCTGGCAAACCCGGCTCTACCGACTTATTTCTTCCCAAGCGACTCGTTTGTTAACCAGGTGTGCGCCGGGGGGGCTTTCTCCGTATACTCCCCGCCGTTCGCCCGGGCGGCGCGAGGGGGTTGGGTTTTCGTATTCCCTGACAGCGCCAAGCCGTTGTGCGTGAGGCGGAAGCGGCCGGTGCCGCCCGCCCCCCGAGGACAAACACGAGACGAAAGCGGCCACGGTGGCCGTGAGGGCTAGGCTCATGATCAGCGACATCGGACGGATCCGAAATATCGGCATCTCCGCCCACATCGACTCAGGAAAGACCACGCTCACCGAGCGAATCCTGTTCTACACCAAGCGAATCCACGCGATTCACGAGGTCAAGGGCAAGGATCAGGTCGGCGCCACCATGGACCACATGGAACTCGAGCGTGAACGCGGCATCACCATCACCAGCGCCGCGACTTACGCTTACTGGCTCGATCACCACATCAACATCATCGACACGCCCGGGCACGTCGACTTCACGATCGAGGTCGAGCGCTCACTGCGAGTGCTTGATGGCGCGATCCTGGTGCTCTGCTCGGTGGCCGGTGTGCAATCGCAGTCGATCACGGTCGATCGCCAAATGCGCCGCTACTCGGTGCCCCGCTTGGCGTTCGTCAACAAGTGCGACCGCTCCGGCGCCAACCCTGACCGCGTCGTGCAGCAACTGCGCGAAAAACTCGGACTCAACGCCGTCGCGCTGCAAATGCCGATCGGCTTGGAAGCCGAGCACCAAGGCTTGGTCGATCTGGTCAGTGGACGGTTACATGCGATCTTTGCGCCGGCGCCGAC
>JANNUT010000011.1:0-46141 GCA_031395565.1 Acidobacteriota bacterium
GTGAACGATGCTGGCAGCGTCTCGCTGTTCAACGGCGCAACGGGAGCCTTCATCCGCAAGCTCGCTGACTCGAATCCAGCCGCGAGCGATCAACTCGGTTTCAGCGTGGCAGGTGCCGGTGATGTGGACGCCGATGGCACCCCCGACATCGCGGCCGGCGTCTTTGCCGACGATACCGGTCTCGGTGCTGATACGGGCAGCGTGGTGGTGTTCTCGGGCCGCACCGGGTTGGTGATTCGCAAACTGGCCGATCCGGCAGGTGCCAGCTCGGACCAGCTAGGCATCTCGATCGCACGCATTCCGGACATGACCGGCGATGGCGTGAGCGAGATCGCGGCGGGTGCTTACACCGACGACGTCGCACCTGGCGTCGACAACGGCAGCGTCGTGTTGTTCAACGGTGCTACGGGCGCTTTCATTCGCAAGTACACCGACGCGTCAAGCCTCAACTCCGATCGCCTCGGCCGTAGCGTAACAAGCGTCACCGATGTCAACGGCGACAACGTGCCCGACATTCTGGCCGGCGCATACCTCGACGATGTTGGCGCGGCGAACGACGCCGGCAGCCTGATACTGTTTTCTGGCGCCGACGGCAGCGTGATTCGCCGCTTCACCGATCCTGCCGCTGGTGTCAGCGATCAACTGGGCATCGCTGTCGCAGCCGCCGACATTACAGGCGATGGAATCGCCGAGCTGTTTGGCGGTGCGTACCTGGACGATGAACCGAGCAAAGCCGACACGGGGAGCGTTTCGATCTTCTCACTCGACACCGACTGCGATAACGACGGGCTGACCGGCTTCGGAGGTGATTGCGACGACTCGACAGCCACCGTTCGGCCGGGCAATTCAGAGGTCTGCGACAGCCGTGACAACGACTGCAACGGATTGATCGATGACGGTCTGGCTCTTTCACTGGAAACCTGCAACAACCTCGACGACAACTGCAACGGACTGATCGATGAGGGCAACCCCAGCGGAGGTGGTGCCTGCACCACGGGCCAACCCGGGGTCTGCAATGCCGGCACGCTGCAATGCCAAACCGGTACGCTGAGCTGCACTCGCACCAACGGACCAGGTCCGGAAACCTGCAACGGCATCGACGACGATTGCGATGGCAGCACTGATGAAACCACCGACTCCGATGGCGATGGTGTGAGCGATTGCACCGACAACTGTCCCGATGCGCAAAACGCCAACCAACTCGATAGCGATGTCGACACCGTCGGCGACGTCTGCGACTGCACGCCGAACAACGCCGCGAATCCGCCGCCGCCGGAAGTGGGAAGCACATTGGTGATTACGGGCGCATCGCCTTCGGTACTGACCTGGCAAGCACCAGCCGGAGTCAGCCAATACAACGTTTACCGCGGCTACGGCATCTTGGGTAAGCCGTGGGCGTACAGCCACCAGTGCTTCAAAAACAAGGTCGCCACCACCACGACACAGGACACACAAACACCGCGACGCGCAGCAATGTTCTACTACTTGGTGTCGTCGGTATGTGGCAGCAACTCGGTCAGTGCTCCGGGACGCAACTCGGCCAATGCACCGATTCCGATCCTATCGCCGTGTCCCGACCCAACGCGCGATACCGACGGCGATGGCGTGGAAGAAGCGGTCGACAACTGCCCGGGCTTCCGCAACGACTCGCAGTCCGATGTCGACAGCGATTCGTACGGCGACCCCTGCGACAACTGCCCGAGCGCCAGCAATACCGATCAGATCAACACCGATGGCGACGCGTTGGGCAACGCTTGCGATCCCGACGATGACAACGACGGTGTTGCCGATCTTTCCGACAACTGCCCGCTGGTTGCCAACCCCGGCCAACAAGATCTCGATCTCGATAGCTTGGGCAACGCCTGCGATCCGGACCGCGATGGGGACGGTGTCAACAACGCGGTCGACAACTGTCCCGATGTTGCCAACCCGGGCCAACAAGACACGGATCTGGACGGCATCGGCGACGCCTGCGATCCGACGCCATTAGTGAGCGACGCGCTGGACCGGCTATCGCCTACAGACTCGAGTTCAGAAGCGGGCCGGTTCTAGAGCGGGGTTCGTGGATGGCTATGAAAAACTGCACTGCGCGCTGGGGAATTGCGTCGGCTCAGGTCCGTTCGTTCAACACATTGACCAGCGTGCAAAAGCCCAAGCACGATGCGGCGATGGTGGCGATCCAAAACACGCGGTGATCGTCGAACTCTTGTTATCGTGGCAGCCGCTCGAACTTGCGGCTGGAGAACGGCGGCTGTGCGCCCGTCGCTACAGCCCCATCTCCACCGCGACCTCTCGCAATGGGCCACCTTCGAACCGGGCGGCGCGGGCGAACCCGCCGACGAATCGTGCTTCCTCGAATACAAACCGAAACAGCTGGAAGTCGGCTAGGACCAACCGCGAGGCCGCGGCCGGGATACGTTCGACATAGCAGGCAGCAGCCGCGGCAAACCCTGCCGAGTTCCGAGGGATGGGCATCGCGCGGCCACGCAGGCTGACGCGCGCCAGCAGTTGCGGGTCGTCGAGTCCGCCATCCGGCACACTGATCGCCAGCGAGCACTCAGGGTGCGTGAGAAGTTGCCCGGTGTGGGTGGCTAGCTGGCTGATGTAAAGCAGCAAACCGTTCAATCCGGGTTCGGGGGCGTAGGCCACCATCGAGGCGTTTGGGCCGTCGTTGCCGAGCGTGGCCAGTGCGGCCCAGCGCTGCTCATAGATGAGTGAGCACACGTCGCGTTGGATCAGGGACATCGACGCATCTCCTTTTGGCAGGGACCCTGTGACAGCGGCCGATCGTAACACCGGCTGCAGTCTCGAGTGGAATTCGTTTGCCAGGCCCAGCGGTTGTCCGAATAATCGGCCCATGAACGCTGCTAGCCCAAACGACCACGAGTACGATGTCGCCATCATCGGAGGCTCGCTTTCGGGCGCCGCCACGGCAATCTTGCTGCTTCGCGAGCTGCCCCACCTGCGCGTCCTGGTGGTAGAAAAAGCACCGCAGTTCACTCGCAAAGTGGGTGAGGCGACGGTCGAAGTAAGCGCGTTTTTCCTTGGGCGGGTGTTGGACCTGACCCAGCATCTCAACGAATCGCATCTGGTGAAGCAGGGAATGCGTTTTTGGTTTTCCAACAAGGACGCACACTCGCTCGCCGACTGCAGTGAAATCGGACCGCGCTATCAGGTGCGCCTGCCTTCCTATCAAGTCGATCGTTCGGTGCTCGACGAGGAAGTGCTTCGTCGCGCGTTCGAGCTGGGCGTCACGCTGATGCGTCCCGCCAAAGTCACCCGAGTTCAACTGTCCGACGGCGGCGAGCAGTCGCTCACCGTGCAGCACGGTGACGACATTCAGCAGATCACCGCCCGTTGGATCGTCGATGCGTCGGGCTTCGCCGCCCAGCTCGCGCGACAGGAAGGTTGGCATCGCCCGAATGAGGCGCATCCGACGTGCGCGATCTGGTCGCGCTGGCGTGGCGTCAAGGACTGGGACAGCCGTGAGCTGGCCACCAAGTTCCCTGCATGGGGCATGGCGAACTATGGGTTGCGCAGTACCGCCACCAACCATCTCACGGGCGACGGATGGTGGGCCTGGTGGATTCCACTAAAGGGCGGCGACGTCAGCATTGGTGTGGTTTACGACCAGCGCCGAGTCGAGTGGCCCAAAGGTGGATCGCAAGGACAGAAGTTGAAAGACTTCCTGTCGCTGCATCCGGCCGGCAAGGAGTTGTTGGAAAACGCGACGTGGGTCGACGGCGATGTTCACGTACGTCGCCAGTTGCCGTACTCGACCACTACGTTTGCGGGCGATGGATTTACCTTGGTGGGTGATGCGGCCGCGTTTCTCGATCCGCTCTATAGCCCGGGCATGGATTGGATTACCTACACGGTATGTCGCAGCGTCGATCTGATCGTGGCGCAGCAACGCGGCGAAGCGGTGGCGCCGTTGGCCGCCAAACACAATCGCGATTTCCGGCGCAGCTACGACCGCTGGTTTGCGGCGGTTTATCAAGACAAGTACGAGTACCTCGGCGAGTTCGACTTGATGCGCTTGGCGTTCACCATGGACCTCGGGTTTTTCTACCTCGGGATTGTCTCGCAGCCGTTCAAGCGCGGCGAGGTGGCACTGCGTGAGCCGGTGTTCATGACCCCGCCCTCGACACCGTTTTTCTATTTCATGCGTGCCTACAACCGCCGGTTTGCCAGGATTGCGAGCGCACGGCGCGAGCGTCGCGTTCTGGGGCAACACAATCTGGGGCAGCGGTTTCTGTTTCCTGGATTCTCGTTGGAACCCGCAAGCGGAAAGCTGCTCTTGAAGGCGGTCTTTGGCTGGGCTTGGTTGGAGTTGGCCGAAGGGTGGCGCACCTGGTTTCGGGGTCGTCTCAAGGAATCAGCAGCAACCCACGTCAGCGCACCGACACCCGCCGGACTCACCTAGCGGGGCCCTTGGTGTCCGTACTGAAGAGACTCTGAGCGTCGATCTCGATCACGACGAGACATGGATTTGTCTTGGACGGCCCCATCGGTCGCGGTAACAAGCAGCGGTTCGCTTGACTAAGGTCACAGCGGACGAAAGATCTCCGCCCAAAATCCCCTTAGACAGTGCACACTTTGCTAGCGAGGCAACCACCTACAACACCAGGGTGGCCCTGCGATTTGAGCGCGAGGAACGGCCAGACAATGCGCATTCTTAGATTCATTCAAGCGTCGTGGCTCCAGCCGCTGGCTAGGTTCTCCGTCGCTCTTGGCGTTTTGGTGGCGCTGTCGGTTTTCGGCGGCCTCCCTGCGCAGGCCGAGGCGCGGCGTTTCCAACCCAAGAGTTGTCTGGAATGCCACAAACAGGAAGCGGCAAAGTACTCAGCGGCCAAGACCGTCCACCCAGGCGTCACCGCGGGCAAGTGCGAGGACTGCCATCTGCGCCATGGCTTGGTTCCCAAGCTGCTGCTCAAGAAGGACGGCAACGACCTTTGCTTTGACTGCCACAAAAAGCCCGAGCTCGGTCTGGATCAAAAATTCGTTCACTCCGCTCTCAAGAACGGAAAGTGCTCGCTCTGTCACGACCCGCACGCTGCCCAAGGCGCGCATTTGCTGAAGAAGGAAGGCGTTGAGTCCTGTTACGAGTGTCACGCGCGGGCCGCGTTCGAAAAGCCAGTGGTGCATCAGGTGTTGCTCAAGGACGGCTGCTCGGTATGCCACAGTTCGCACGGATCGAATGAACCGGCGCTGTTGATCAAGCCGCAGACGGCGCTTTGCATTTCCTGTCACGAGCCGGGCAAGGACGCATTCAAACGTGCGCACGCGGGCTACCCGGTCGACAAAGCCAGCTGCTCTACGTGCCACGATCCGCACTCATCAACGTTGAAAGGCCTGCTCAAGACCAGCGTGCACAACCCCGTCGCCGTGGCAGCCTGCGACAAGTGCCATCAAGCCGCGACATCGCCGACGCCGTTTGCGCTCAAGGGCGACGCCGAACAGATGTGCGCCGAGTGCCACGATTCCGCCAAGCTGATTGCCGGTCGCGACACCGTCCACGTGCCGTTCGAGACCGGAATGTGTTTGTCATGTCACGACCCGCACGCCTCGCAGCAACCCAAGCTGGTCTCCAAGGCGGGTAATCAACTGTGTGCCGAGTGCCATGAGGAAGAGGGCAAAGAGCAGCCGTTCCCGCACAAGCCACTGCTCGACGAGAAGGGCTGCTTGTCATGTCACTCGCCGCACGCTGGGTTTGGTGCCGCGATTCTGGCGGTCAAAGAAGACGACCTCTGCTTTAGCTGTCATACGGCGCTGAAAGAAACTCCCGCACCGAAGGTCGAACACATGCCGTTCGGGCAGGGAATGTGTCTGTCCTGCCACAATCCGCATGGCTCTGCGGTGCCGGCAATGATGAAGGCGAGACAAGACAAGGTTTGCTACGAGTGCCACAACGATGCCGAGGCCAATGCACTCAAGACAAACGTACATTCACCGGTTGCCGCCGGTAATTGCACGGCTTGCCACGCGTCGCACGGCAGCAACGAAGAGAAGATCTTGCGCAAGGCGGGTGCCGACCTTTGCAGCCAATGCCACGCGGAGCTAATGAAGGTCACTTCAGGCAGCACCAATCACTCGCCGTTCGAGAGCGGCGACTGTCTGGGATGCCACGATCCGCACGCGACCAACGTCCCAGGCATGATCCTCAAACCGCAAGTCGAACTTTGTGCCGAGTGTCATGCCGATATCCCCGACGACATGAAGGCCGCGCGCAGTAAACATGCGCCGGTGGCGGCTGGCGAATGCACCAAGTGCCATAGCCCGCACAAAGCCACGATGGCCAAGCTGATGCTGGCACCGACGCCCGACCTTTGCCTGACCTGCCACACGGTGGTCAAGACCGAAATGCAACAGCAGTACACGCACGCGCCTGCGGCACGCGATTGCATGCGCTGCCACTCGCCGCACTTCTCGAAACAAGCCACGCTGCTCACCAACACGATGCAGTCGTTGTGCGCCGAGTGTCACGACGTCAAGACCGACGCCTTTGCACAATCGCATCTGGACATCAATCCAACGGTGATGACCTGCACCAACTGTCACGCACCGCATGCATCCAACGATCCAAAACTGTTCAAGAGCGAACAGCACGCGCCGTTTGCCGGCCGGTCCTGCGAGGAATGCCATGTCGTACGCAAGCGTTAGCCGCATCGCAGCGCCATCGCGACGCACAAGCGCCTTCTGGCTGACGGTGCTGCTGTTCATTGTCGGTGCGTGGGCGGCAACCGCTGAAGAAAACAAGTTCCACCTCAAGCCAGGCGCTCAAGTCAAAGCCTGTGCCGAATGTCATCCCGACTTCGAGGAAACGCTCAAACAGCCGTTCGTGCATTCGCCGGTGAAAGCCGGCGCTTGTTCGGATTGCCACAGTCCGCATGCCTCCGATCACGGCAAACTGCTGTCTGCCGATGTCAAACAAATCTGCACGGAGTGTCACGCCGATATCCGACCCGAAGCCGCGCTCAGTACCCATGCCCCCGTCACAGCAGGCGATTGCACCAAGTGTCACGATCCGCATTCAGCCAAAAACGAAAACAATCTGCCGGTGGCTGGAAACGAGCTTTGTTTCAGTTGTCACGCCGAAATGAAGAAAGAGCTTGCGGCCAACACCTTCAAGCACACCCCGGTCGAGAAGAGCTGTTTGACCTGCCACGACCCGCACGCTTCGACCGGATCCGCGTCGTTGTTGAAGTCCGCCGTGCCAGCGTTGTGCACCACATGCCACAGGGTGGCTGAACCAGCCTTCACGAAGACGCACATGGGATACAGCGTCGCCAAGTCCGACTGCACCTCTTGCCATGATCCTCATGGTTCGAGCAGTCGCGGTACGCTGTGGGCCAGCGTGCATCAGCCCGTGGCCAGCAAGATGTGCGGTCAGTGCCATGTCGAGCCCGGTGCCTCAGGCGTCGTCAAGCTGAAGAAGTCGGGCGCCGACCTATGCCGCAGTTGCCACGTCGAGATGATCAACGCGACGATGTCCAAGTCGCGTATCCATTGGCCCGTTATCGACAAGACCGCTTGCACCAATTGCCACAACCCGCACGCTTCGAAGACAAAGCCGCTGCTCAAACATTCGGAAGCAGTGCTGTGCGGAAGCTGTCATCGCGACGCGGTGCAGCGCCAGGTCAGGTCGGTCACGCCGCACCCACCAGTGGCCGATGGAGAGTGCTCCACATGTCATTCGGCGCACTCCTCCAACGCGACGTATCTCTTGGCGAACGAGAACGTCGTCGATCTGTGTGGCACCTGCCACGATTGGCAACGGCACTCGACGCATCCGATCGGCGCCAAGATCATCGACCCGCGCAACAAGAACCTGTCGTTGGGCTGCCTGAGCTGCCATCGCTCACACGGCACTGCGTTCAAACACCTCTCCCCCTACGACACCAAGACCGACCTTTGCGTGCAATGTCACGAACAGCTCAAGAGGTGATCCGATGCGCGCTCTCGTGATCGGTGGTGTGGTGATCGGCTTGGCAAGTGCCGGAACGCTCTTGTTGCCAACGCCAACACAAGCCGCCGAAGGCGTGAAGTTGCGCGTGGCGGCAGCGGCCTATCGTGATGCCAAGGGCGCTGTCATCGGCAGCCCTGAAGGGATCGCTTGCCGCGGCGGTGGGCTGGTCGTGCTGGCCGATACCGGCAGTGGCCGTTTGTTGGAGTTTCAGTTCGACGCCACCGGTGTCTCCGCTCGCCGCGAATTCTCTGTGACGCAGATAACGACGCCGATTCGTGTTGCCTCCAACTCGAAGGGCGAGTTGTACGTACTCGACGGCAAGACACGGCGCGTTGCGCGCCTCGCCGCCGCCGGCGCGTTTGAACGCTACGTCGAGTTTCCCGGTTCCAGCGCTGCCGCGGTGCGTAGCATCGAGGTTGGACCGAAGGACCAGTTGTACATCTTGGACGTCGCCGCAGCGCGGGTCGTGGTGCTCGACGACGACGGCAAGCTCGAGCGTGAGTTGGCGTTTCCCCCGGAGGCCAAGTTCTTTTCAGACCTGGCCGCCAACTCCAAGGGCGATCTGTTTCTGCTCGACAGCGTGGGGCGCCGCGTGTTTGCAGCCAAGAGCGGGACCAGCGTCATAACGCCACTGAGTCAAAGCCTGCAGGACGACGTTGATTTCCCCGTTGCAATCGCCGCTGACGATGCCGGCAAGCTGTTTCTCGCCGATCAAAACGGCGGCGGCATCGTGACCGTGGGGCAAGACGGCGCCTTTCGCGGGCGCCAGTCGAGCATGGGTTGGCACGAAGGATTTCTGCGCTATCCATCCGATCTCTGCGCGGATGACAAGGGCAATCTGTTCGTCGCCGATCGCGACAACAATCGCATTCAGGGGTTCATTGTCGCGCATTGAGTTGGGGGGGGTGTTGACATGCCTGTGTGTGCACCTCTCGGGACTCCCGCAGCGACACGCACCACTGCCGTAACGGCGGCGGCCGGTTCATGAAATTCAAGATCATTGCCGGTATGAGTGCGTTCGCGATCGTGTTTCTGATGGCGTGTATTTACTTGCTGAGCATCGTCAACGATTCGACCGCCAAGCTCGACAACGTTGTGATGCTGCACCAAGTCGAGATCTTGCGTGAGCGCTATCTGCTTCAGATCAATCGAGCAGAGCTGAACTTGGTGTTGGCCGGAACTGACGCCTCGACGGCACCGGTGATGGCAGCTCAGCACGCGCGCCGGATGCACGATGCGATCGCATCCTGTTTTGACTGTCACCACGCCGCGCAAATTCACGGACAACTGGTGGAGTTGCGAGAGCGCACCGATGCGTTCGAAGCCGCCCTGTTTCGTGCTCTCGAAACGCAAGCGACCGCTGAACAAGCGCTCGTCGAGCGCCGCGCGGCATTCGAGATCGGTGAGGACCTTTCCAAGCGCGTCAGCGAGATGATTGCCACCACCAGCGCCAATCTCGAAAAGCAACGCCTGCAGGCCTCGCAAGAGGTAGCTGACAGCAGGAAAGTCTTATACCTGTTGGTCATCGGGATACCGCTGATCTCAGCTTTGCTGGGCGTCATTTTTATCGTTGGCCACACACGGCCGCTTTATAAGCTCATGGAGTCGACGCGCAGGCTGAAAGCCGGCGACCTCGACCATCGCGTTACTGGGATGAAACACGAAGTCGGCGAACTCGCCACGGCCTTCAACGAAATGGCGGAATCGCTGCAAGAGCAAGTCACCAAGATGCAGCGAGCTGAGCAGCTAGCTGTTTTGGGTGAACTCGCAGCGGGCCTTGTTCACGAAATCAAGAATCCAATGGCAGGCATCAAGGTGGCGATGGAGGTGCTGTCGAAAGAGGCCAACCTGTCCAGCGAGGACAAGGTTGCGACAGAGAAGGTGGTGGCCGAGATCGCGCGGCTCGACACGCTCATGAAGCAGTTCCTCAACTTCGCCAAGCCTCCCAAGCCGCAACTGGCCGAGATCGACGTCAACGCTGCGATCGGCTCAACGCTCGCGTTTTACGCGCGAAGCGGCATGGGCGGACGCGAGGCGGCCAAGTCGATCGAAATCACCAAGCAGTTTGGCGACTTGCCCCACGCGGTTGCCGATCCGCGCCAACTCGAGCAGGTCTTCTTGAACTTGGTGATCAATGCGGTGGACGCCATGCCCGACGGTGGGGCGCTCACCGTTCGCACAGCCTGCAGCGCTGACCAGAAGTTCATCGAGGTGGCGGTTGCGGACACTGGCAAGGGAATTGACAAGCACTTCGCCAGCAAGATATTTCAGCCGTTTTTCACCACCAAGCGCGGCGGTACCGGTTTGGGGCTAGCGATCTCCCGCCAGCTGATCGAGCAAAACGAAGGCACGCTACAAGCGACCGACAATCCGGGTGGCGGCAGCGTATTCACGATTTCACTCCGAGTCCGCTCGGCTGAGAAAGGCGCCGCAGCGTGACGCACAAAACCCGCATCTTCGTGGTTGATGACGACGACCTGATCGTCTCGATGTTGGCGCGTGCACTGCGCAGCGAAGGGTACGAGGTGCGCACCGAATCGGATCCTGCTGTCGTGATCGAGCAGGTTCGCGCCTTTGCGCCAGAGGTGGTGCTGCTCGATATCAAGTTGCCAGGGCGCAGTGGGATCGAACTGTTGGAAGAGATCGTGGTGCAAGGGCTCGCACGCCAAGTGATCATGCTGACCGCCGACGATAGTGCCGAGACAGCGGTCAAAGCGATGAAACTCGGCGCGGCCGACTACCTCACCAAGCCATTCAACCTGGAGGAAGTGCAGCTCGTCATTGCCGGCGCCGTCGAAAAGGGACGCTTGCGGCGCGAGGTCGACTATTTGCGTCGCGTCAATCATGAACTGCTGCAGCATGACTTCATTGGGGTTGCAGACAGTATCGTGGACTTGAAAGAGAAGTCCCGGACACTCGCCGAGGCGGGCGTTTCGGTGATCCTGATTACTGGCGAGAGTGGCACCGGCAAGGAATTGCTAGCCCGCTACCTCCACGAGCAAATGCACATCGGCGAAAACTCCGGCCAAGCGCCCTTCGTCGGAATCAACTGCGCGGCGTTGCCCGAGACGTTGATCGAAAGCGAGTTGTTCGGCCACGAGAAAGGCGCCTTCACCGACGCCAAGTCCGAGAAGAAGGGGGTCTTCGAACTGGCCTATGGCGGCACGATTCTGCTGGACGAGATCGCCGAGATGCAGCTGCACCTGCAGAGCAAGTTGCTGCGCGTCTTGGAAGAGCGACAGGTGCGAAGGATCGGTGCGCGACAAACAATCCCGTTCGAAGGCACCGTGATTGCCACCACCAATCGAGACTTGGACGTGGCCGTCGAACAAGGCGCCTTTCGAATCGACCTGTTGTACCGGCTCAACGCGTTTGCCTTGCAGATCCCGCCGCTGCGTGATCGTGCGGGCGACGTGATGCTCTTGGCGCAGCACTTCTTGGAGCATTTCTCCAAACGCTACCAACGGACCTCACTGCGCGAGTTCACGCCCGACGCAGCAGAGATGATGACTGCCTACGGTTGGCCAGGGAACGTGCGCGAACTCAGAAACGTCGTCGAGCGCATCGTGGTGTTGGAAAGAGGCGAACGCGTCTTGCCGAATCACCTGCCCAAAGAACTTCTCCCGCGCCTCGTCCCCGCCACAGGCGGCAGCACTAATGGAAAGCTGACGATCGAACTCCCCGATGGCGGACTGTCGCTTGATGCCGTGGAGCGCAGCCTCATCGTGCAAGCACTGGAAAGAGCCGATGGCAACAAGACCCAAGCGGCCAAGTTGCTAGACATCAGCTATGACTCATTGCGCTACCAAATCAAGAAATTCGGGCTGGAATAGACCTCTGTCCTGGTCCGGGTGGCGTAGGCTGGCGAATCCAGCGGGGATCGGCCGATCGAGGGGCAGTGGGGATTTGGCCGACGTCACCTGGGGATTCCACCCAAGCCCGGGCCGGCGCACTCGAGCTGCAATCGCAAGATCCTCATTCAAAGGAGGTTAGCTGATGCACCGAAGTGGCACGGAGGCTGCATTCACAGTAAAGCATGAGCCGTAGAGGGATCGCCTGGCCGTGCGTGGGGATGCTGGCAGTGGCTGTCAGCCTTGGTGCCCCGTGTCAGGCGCAGGTGACCGTCACACACCTCTATAACCTGGCGAACTTTTCGGGTGTGGTCCCTTACAGCGACGTCCGGCTCTCGGGAGACAGTAACCACGACGAGTTGTATGTCATCAACGGAAACTCGGTTCATGTGTTCAACAGCACCGGGATGGAAGTTTTTGCGTTTGGCAATGACACCGATCTTGGGAATCTCAGAGATTTGGCAGTCGACGAAGACGGCGATCTGTTCATTTTGTCGGACGAACGCCCGCTCGGCGGTGGTGAACCGGAGATGTTCATCCTGAGGTGTAACTACCGGGGTGAGCCGAAGGTCCGGCTGGCGCTAACGCATCTGCCTGCAGAATTCTCCGGGTTCTCGCCCAGCCGCCTGTTCTACCGCGACGGGAAGCTGCTGTTGGTGAGCACGCGTCAGATGTGGGCCGTGGTTGCCGATCGCGGCGGCTCGGTTGAAAAGACATACGATCTCGGGCAGCTGGCGGGGATCGTGGAATCGCAACGCCCTGATACCGAAATTTTCGGCGTCAACCTCGACCCGCAAGGGAACCTGTTGTTTACCGTTCCGGTAGCGTTCAAGGCTTTCGTTCTTGCTCCCGACGGTGGAGTTAGGTCGTTCGGCAAGTCGGGAGGGGCCCCAGGAATGTTCGGAATCACCGCCGGTATCGCGGGGGATGATCAGGGCAACATCTTTGTGGCCGATAAGCTGCGCAGCGTCGTGATGGTCTTCGACCATGAGTTCCGTTTTGTTCGCGAGTTCGGATCTCGAGGGATTCGACCCGAGAACTTGATCGTCCCGAACGAATTGACCTACGTCAAATCGGGCAAGTTGTTCGTGACCCAAGCACGTAGCCGTGGTGTTTCGGTTTTCTCCATAACTCACCAATGAAGGGAGGTGTCCCACTTCGAGACACTCAGGCTTGACCAAGAGCAATTGGGTTTTAGACCGAAGCGTAGAACACTCTGCATCGAACCAGTTCCTCCGACACGGCAAACCCCCACTGGAAGCGGGGCGGCAGACAGAGACGAGATACGGCCGGGTAGCCGGAGAGCACCAAGGAGGCTTAGGACCATGAGAACGGCAAAAGCGGTTGCAGCAGTCTTCACAGCAGCGTTGGCAGTAGCAGGTATGACGTCAATTTCCTATGCGTTCCATGCCGGTGGCGTGGCTGAGTGCGGCGGTTGTCACAGCATGCATTCGCCGAATCCGAACGGAACGTATCTCTTGATGGGCAGCGACCAAAGCTCAACCTGTCTAAACTGTCACCAAAACTCGGCTGATACAGGTCCCAGCAGCTATCACGTCTCCACGGCGGATGCGAAATTGGGCGCCGGCATGGCCCCACTGCAGCGCACTCCGGGTGGTGACTTCGGCTGGCTGAAGAAAACCTACACCTACGTTCTGCGCGGCAACACCATTACTGAACCGGGCCAAAAGCACGGTCACAACATCATCGCGGCCGACTTCGGTTACGTGATCGATCCTGACAACGCACAAGCGCCGGGTGGAACCTTCCCGAGCGCGCAACTGGGTTGCACCAGCTGCCACGACCCGCACGGTCAGTATCGTCGCCTCAACAACGGCACAATCTCTAAGGTCGGCGGCCCGATCATCGCGTCGGGTTCGTATGACACCAGCCCAACCCCGGCAGCTGGCGAAGCGGTGGGCGTTTATCGCCTGCTGGCTGGCGCTGGCTACACGGTAGACGGCGTGACGTACAATGGCGTCCCCTCGGCAGTGGCACCGGCAACCTACAACCGCACCGAAGCTGTCAACCAAACGCGCGTTGCCTACGGTTCGGTCAACGCCAGTGGTCACAACTCGTGGGGCAACTGGTGCGGAACGTGTCACCCCGGCATGCACAGCGACGGCAACTACGTGCATCCGATCGATGAGTCGTTTGGATCCAGCATCAAGAACGTGTACGACCAGTATCGCGGCTCGGGCAACATGAATGGCACCACCACCGACGCCTACCTGTCTTTGGTTCCGTTTATCGAGAATTCCGCTCAGGGTTACAGCGCCTTGGCAGCACACGCCAAGAACAACGGCAGCCAACTTGGTGGACCGGCCGTCAACGATGAAGTGTCTTGTCTGTCCTGTCACCGCGCGCACGCCACCGGCTTTGTCGAGGGTCTGCGCTGGAACATGGAAGGTGAGTTGATTCTCGTGGCCGGCAGCTGGCCAGGAACCGATGCACCGGTTGTCGCAGCACAAGACTCGAAGTGGTCGCAAGGCCGCACCTACGCCGAAACGAAGGCTGCGTACTACGACTACCCCGAAGCCAAGTTCGCAACGTACCAACGCGTGCTCTGCAACAAGTGCCACGCCAAGGACTAATTGAGCGCGGCCTCAGCAACCGCATTGCCTAGCACTACTTCGGGGGGCTGACTTCTGTCAGCCCCCCGTTTCTTTTCGGGTCCGGCTGTGAGAGTTTTCAGTTCCAGGCACCAGGCGTTTGAGCTTGCCTAGTGCGCCGCGCCTGCGGCATCGAGGACCCTTCGTGACGCGGCTTGCCTTAATTGCCCTTGCAGTCGTCTGCGCTGGCTGCGCTGGCGTGCGAGTCGCTCCCCCCACTCCCGTGCTGGAGGATGAGGGGGCGCTGTACGTGTATCTCGCGCCACTTCCACCCGAAGCCACCCGCACCCCACTGCAGTTCAGTTCTATTGCAGCCCAGCGGGACGACGGCGCTCGTGTTGCGCTGACGCTGTCGAAACACCCCGCTGACGACCCGTCGATACGCGAACGGTTGGTAGCGACCGGGACATTGCCGCCAGGACAGTACACCGGCCTGGAATTGAAAACGGTGCCGGAAGGTGACGCGGAGGTTACGCAGGTCCCATTCACGATTCTTAGGCGGCGCGTGGCGGTCGTTAACGTACAACTCGACGCGCGCCTCTCGATTGGAGCCGACTTCGTCTTTCGTCCAGCGTTTACTGGATCCCTCCCAGAGCGCCTCACGACCGGTCTGATCGCGCTTGCCTCGGTGCAGGGAGCAAACGCCGTGGCCCAGTTCGACAAGCGCTCGGGGCACGTGGTGGCCATGATCGCAACCGGAAAAGTGCCGCGCGGTCTGGTGGTTGATCAGGGGCGCCGCCGCGCCTATGTGGCCTGCAGTGGCGAGGACGCGGTGGAGGTCATCGACCTGATCGAGGGCCGGGTGATCGAACGGCTCACGCTGACCGGTGGTGACAGCCCCGGGGAACTCGCGCTCACCGCCGATGGCAACACCTTGCTGTCCGCCAACGCCGGTTCCAACACCGTGAGCGTCATCGACACTCGCTCGCTGTTGGAGACCGAACGCCTGACCGTGGGGGAGGAACCGCACGACCTGGTCATCGATTCCGCCGGGCGGCGCGCCTTCGTGTTCAACAGTGCCAGCAGCGACATCTCCGTGATCGACATCCGGCGCGCGGTCGTGGCGCGGAGCATCACCACAGAGACGAATCCGTTTCGCGGGGAGTTCAACCGTCGTGGCGACCGGCTCTATGTGGCACACCGCGGCTCGCCGTATGTGACGATCTTGGACACCGACACCCTGGCGCTGGTGCGACGGGTTTATGTGGGGTCCGAGGTCACGGCTCTGAAGGTCGACCTGCAAACCGACCGCGTCCTGATAGCCAGGCGCAATTCCGACGCGATTGACCTATACGACTCCCAGTCGTTCCTGCCTGTGGATAACATCCGTGTGAACGCTGACGTGGAATTCATGGCGATCGACGGGGAGAGCAATAGCGTGCTGTTGGTGCTGGCGCAGCAAGGGCAGGTCCAAATCGTGCCACTGGTGAGCAAGCGAGCCAGTGCAACGCTCGATGTGGGCGTCAAACCCTACGCTGTGGTCGTGGCCGGCGAGCGATAGCAGCCGTCATGCGCAAGCTCGGCCTCATTGTTCTGCTGGCCGTCGCGATGCTCGCATCACGGCTCGCGGCAGCGCAGGGTGCAGACAGCGTCGACGGCTACGTCGAGTGGGCGGCATCACGTGTGGACGTCACTACGGCGCCTGCCGATGGCCCGGCTCGCGATTCGCGAATCGACTCGCTGTTGCAGCGCTACAACCTCGGATTCAACCGGCGGTTGTGGCCCAACCTGCGTTTGCGGTTTGGCGGTCTGTTCGAAATTCTCGACACGCAGCCCAGCCCCGATGGGTTCGATACCAAGAGCCAGCGCGTGCGTCCCTACATTGGTCTCTCGTTGCGCACCCCGATCTACGTAGCCGATCTCTCGTTCGACCGCAACGAGCAGCGACTGCATGTCGATGGCCTCGACCGGACTACACAGACGCGCGACACCTTCAACGCCACCTTCGGTTGGACTCCGGTGGAACTGCCCTCGTGGCGGTTGCAACTGTTTCACACCGACGACTTCGACTCGACCCGCCAGCTCGATGATCGCAGCGCTGATTTGTTGCAATTGACGTCGCAATACCGACCGATCGAATCACTCCGGCTGCAATACCGCGGTTCGCTCAACGACCGTACCGACCGGCTCGAGCAAAGCGAGATCCGCACCGTCAACCACAGCGCCCGGATCACTTACTCCGACTCGTTCTTGAACCGGCGGCTCGCGGTTCACTCCAACTACGAGGTGTCCTACCGCGCCGCCCAAACCGATATTGCCAACAATGGGGAGGTGCGCTTTCCAATCCTGCTCGTGTCCGACGGTTTGTCGGCACTGGACGACACTCCGATCGATGGCGCCCTGGCATCGGCACCGAGCCTGGTCGACGAGAACCTCACCGTCAGCAGCGGCATCGATCTGGGGTTCGAGCCGTTGACAGGAGATCGCCGCCTACGAAACTTCGGCATCGACTTTGGAAGCGATACCGAGGTCAACACGCTGCAGGTCATCGTCGATCGTGAACTGACGCTTCCGGATGTTGCCAATACCTTCGTCTGGGAGATCTACACCAGCATCGACAACACACGCTGGGTCCGACGAGGCGTGGCAACGGCAGCCAACGGTGCCAGCTTCGACCCGATTCAGCGCCGCTTCGAAATTCAATTCAACACGCTTGTGACCCGCTACGTGAAACTCGTCGTGGCCCCACTCGCCGACGATCCACGCGGCTTGTTTCCCGACATCTTCGTAACCGAGCTTCAGGCCGAGCTGCGAAGAAAGGCAGCCGACGTGCGCGGTTCCAGCCGTTCTACCTCGCATGTCTACAACCTCGACATTCGTACCAGGATCCTGGATACGCCATCGATCCATCATGAGTTCAGCTATCTGTACAACAAGCCGGGCCCGGCGCGAGCGCGCTATCTGTATTCCAACGGCTTCTCGCTGAGTCACGCGTTCAACGACACCTACTCGATCAGTGCGCGCATTGCGCGGGAGGTGGGCCGGGAACGGGAAGGGACGCGCACCGCCAACGTGTACACCGCGGCCGTATCGGCAATACCTTTGCAGACCTTGCGCGAGAGCCTGGTGTTTAGCGGTCGCGACGAGCGGATTGCCGGACTGCAGACAAAGCAGAACTCGGTGCTCTTCAACACGACGGCCGAGCTCTACCGGGGCATCGATGTGAACGTGGGACTGGGCAAAGGGTACAGTTCGGTCGAGGGTCTGCCGCGGGTGGAAAGCACCCAGGTCAACGCTGTGGCGACGCTGGCTCCCAACCCCAAGCTCACAGTCAATTTGGTCTATCTAAAGTCGGAAGACGCGCTGGCGGCCGGCCCTACACCCCGAGTCCGGCCCCAACTGGTGACCGCCCACGAGATCAATGTGGCGTACCACCCGCTTCAAACTCTGTACCTGTATGGGGCGTATCGGGCCGAGCGGCGGGAGGGCGAGCCGGTGCGGGACATCAACAACTACTCGCTCAGCTGGCTGCCATTTCCGGACGGCACCCTACATTTCAACTTCAGCTATACCGAAAGTGTCCGATCCGAGTTCGATGCTACGGAGCGAACCGTCGGGCCGAGCTTGCGCTGGGACATCACCCGTCGAGCCTATCTGGACTTAGCATATTTCTCGCAACGATTGGACTCGACACCACAACGGATCGATACCGAGATTCTGAGTGGAAGCCTGCGGGTTTCCTTCTAGCTCGCGCCGCTGAGGGACGAATGCTATGAGCGAACGGATGAAGTGGAATCGATGGCCCCTGTTGCTGGCCGCTGTGGTGATGCTTGGATGCGCGTCGGGACCGGCATCGCGCGTTACCTACCACGACCCCAACATGGATTTCAGTCTGGCCCAGACGGTTGCGGTCATGCCGTTTGCCAACCTGACGCCCAATCCCAATGCGGCCGATCGAACGCGCGACGTGTTCATGACCATGCTGCAAGCGGGCGGAGGCCTGTATGTGCTGCCACCTGGCGAGGTGGCGCGTGGTACAGCGCGCGCCAATCTGGCCAACCCAATCTCTCCCACCTCCGAGGAAGTCGTCGCGCTGGCCAAGATCGTTCAGGCCGACGTTGTGATTACCGGCACCGTGCTCGAGTACGGAGAGGTGCGGTCGGGCTCGACGGCATCGAACATCATTTCGGTCAGTCTGAAGATGTTAGAAGCTCAAACCGGCAAGGTGGTCTGGACAGCATCGTCGACGCAAGGCGGCGTCACAGCCTCGGCTCGACTGTTCGGAGGTGGCGGCCAACCGATGGATGAGGTCACAGAAAAAGCGGTCGAGGACTTGCTCGACAAACTGTTCAAGAAAAGATAGCGCTGTTTGAGTCGTGCCGAGGGATTTGCAATGGTCCGCGGTCGCACCGATCGCCAAAGCGCAGCACGCAGCTTGCCAGCCGGGTTGTTGGCGATAGCTGCGCTGCTTTGTCTCGTATTCACTGCCTGTACCAGCACGCATCGAGCCTCATTGGCTCGCAGCGAGCGCGCCGATGCGATCGCCTATCTTCCACTGCAAAATCTCACCGGCGAGTTGGCCCCCGTGCGTGAGATTGGCGAAACGTTCAGCCGGCAGTTGACCGCTCGCGGCGTGCGCCTGTTGGAAGAGACCCAACTGCGCGACGTCATGCAGCGCCATCGCATGCGCTACACCGGCGGCTTGTCGAAGGAAATGGGACGCGCCTTCTTTCAAGAGGCCAATGTCACGGCCGTCTTGGTGACGTCGCTCGACGAGTACGACGAAATCAACCCGCCGCGCATCTCACTTACCGCACGGCTGGTCTCTACCGGCGAGAATCAACGCATCTTGTGGATGGAAAGCGTCACGGTGGCCGGCGATGAGCAACCTGGTCTGTTGGGCGCGAAGCTTGTGAGCGATCCTCGCGTGCTGCTGGCGCGCGCCAGTGCTGCGCTCGCCGATGCCTTCGTCCGCCGAGGACCGCCGGCGGAGCACGCAGGTCCGTCCTTGCGCCGTTTTCCGCCGCGCAGCGTCTATAAGGTCCCCCGCTCGACACTGAACACAAACAGAGCCACCCGCGTTGCCGTGCTGTCGTTTGCCAATCAAAGCGCTCGCAAAGACGCCGGCGAATTGGTGGCGTTGCAGCTCATTCGTCAGTTGACGCGGGCCAAGAACGTCGAAGTGGTCGAACCTGGTTTGGTGCGCGAGGCGCTGTTGGAAACTCGTACGATCCAACAGGTTGGCCTTTCACTGGCGCAGATCGACTTGGTCAAGGCATTTTTGGATGTCGATCTCGTACTGATCGGCACCGTCATCGACTATCAGGACGCTTCCGGCACCCCTGGTGGGCCGCTCGTCGCCTTTACCGTGCAGGCTGTCGACACCGAGGCGCGTCAGGTGGTGTGGTCGTCGCGCAGCCGTCGCTTCGGCGATGAAAACGTCAAGTTCTTCGACGCTGGGCGCGTCCATACCGCACAAGGGTTGAGCTCGGGCATGGCCGGCGCCATCGTCGAACGCTTGCTGGCACAGGCCAAGCGCAAGCCATCCGCCTTGGCGAGCGCGAAATAAGCTGCCTCCCAGACTTTGGCCAAGCTCCTTGTCTTAGATCAAACTCGCGAATGACCTGCCTCCGTTGCCGGGGTGGTCATCGCAAGGCACTGTGGTCTGGACCCCTGAAAGGACTCCATGAACCAATCTCAACGCGTGTGGATTTACGGCTCGAGCCTGGTGTATGCCTGTCTGTCTAGCGTTGCGGCCGTCCCGACGTTGCCGGTGATCGAAGGTCAGCGCGCGGTCGCCAGCGTGAACGGCGAGCCGGTCACCCTGCAAGAATTCAAGGCCGAGATGTACTCGGTCCACGCGGCCGCTGCGCAACCAGACGCCCCGATCGCCAAACGCGACCCCGCCGATCTCTTGACGCGCTTGATCAACACCAAGCTGATCGTGCAGGAAGCACAGCGAATCGGTTTGGCTGATTTGCCCGAGATCGCCAAGTTGATGGGCGTGTTCGAACGCGATGCGCTGCGCACCGCGCTGTTTCGCAAGCATGGCGAGGCGATCTCCGTCCCCGATGCCGCCACGGTGCAGCGACTGTATCGAGAGGAGGTCAAACAACTCAAGCTGAGGTCGGTCCTGTTGGAAACCGAGGCGTTGCAAAAGGACCTCAGTGCGCGACTTCAAGCCGGCAAACCGTTTGAGGCGGCCGTGGCCGAGATGGTGACCGCAAGCAAGCTCACCCAAGGAATCGACGAGCAGGTGGTGAAACCCAGCGCGCTGCTCGCCAGCATCGCGCCCGACGTGATGAAACTGAAAATCGGCGAGGTGAGCGCCCCCATCAAGCTCGATACCAAGTTCACGTTGGTCAAGTTGGTCGAAATCGTCTATCCCGATGACCCTGCGGCTCGTGAGCAGATCGAGCGAGTCGTGCTCGATCGGCAGCGAGGCACATCGGTCGAAAACTACACCGCCTCGCTGCGTCGCCAATACACGCAGATCGATCAGAAGCTGCTCGACAGCTTGGACTTTGAAGCAGCCAAACCGGGATTCGACAAACTTGCTGCCGACAAACGCGTGGTGGCGACGATCAAGGGTGAGGATTCCGTCACCGTGGCCGATCTCGCCGACAACCTCAGGAAGAAGTTCTTCCACGGTGTCGAAGAAGCCGTTGCCAAGAAAAAGATCAACACGCGCAAGGCCGAGATGCTCGACGACATCCTCACCCGCCGCGTCGTCATCAAGGAAGCGCGCCGCCTGAAGCTCGATCAAACCGAAGCGTTTCGTGCTGAAAAAAAAGACGAGCGCAATGGCTTGGTGTTTGGCGCCTTCGTCAAAAAGGTCGTCGACCCGAGCCTCAAATTGGAGGAGTCCGAGGTCAAGGTGTACTTAAAAGCCCACACCAAAGATTTCTCCACGCCCGAGATGATTCGCCTCGAGTACTTGGCATTTTTGAAGCGCGCCGACGCCGAAGCGGCTCTGGTAAAGCTGCGTCAGGGTGCCGACTTGCGTTGGATGCGCACCAACGCCGACGGGCAGGCCGATCCCGCGATGGCGATGCATCTGTTCGGAGCGAGCGGCGACATGCTGATCGTGGAGTCAATGCCCGAAACAGTGCGCAAAGCGTTGACCGGTGTCCGCACCGGTGACTACCGTTTTTACGGCGAGACTCAGCCACCGTACTTCGCGCTGTTCGTGAAAGAACTCGTGCCGGCCGCACCGCGCCCCTACGACCAGGTCAAGGCTGCGATCGCCAAGCTCTTGATCGACGACAAACGAGCCAAAAGTGTGGAAGAGTGGGCCGCCAAGTTGCGTGCAGCCTCGCAAGTGAAAGTCTTCGCCAACGGTCAGCAACTCACCGAGATCTTGCGCGGCGAGCTAAAGGCCGGTAATTAAGGACCCCCGCGATGCGCCTCGATCGCCTGCCTTTTCGGAGAGAACGCCGTGACCGCTCAACCTGAACTGAAACTCGTCTCGATTGCCGCTGTGGCAGCCTTGCTGGCCGCATGCGGCGGCAACAACGTGACGCCGCCTCCCGCCAACAACCCTGCGGTGACCCGCCCGTCGTCGCAGCCTGCGGCGCCACCGCTCAGCCCGGACCAAACCCGCGATCCTTCCCAACTACCGCCAGGTCATCCGCCGATCGACGGTGCGGCATCGACGCCGGGAGGCGCCCCGATGGGCGGCGGCGAGATCGTCGCTCCTCCGGAGGGGAGTGGGACCGGGCAAACCGGCATGAGTTGGACCACACCACAGGGCTGGGTTTCAGAGCAGCCGTCCTCGTCGATGCGCCGCGCGCAGTATCGCGTTTCAGGTCCCGGCGGCGATGGTGAGTGCATCGTCTTCTACTTCGGGCCGGGCCAAGGCGGAACCCCCGAGTCCAATGCCGAACGCTGGGCCTCCCAGTTTTCACAGCCAGGCGGTGAGCCCGCGACGGCCAAAACCACCACGCTGAAGGTCGGCGAGATTACCGTGCTCATGGTCGAGGTCACCGGCAAGTACTCGGGTGGTATGCCGATGGGCGGTGCGCCTGCCAAAGAAGTCGAAAAGGGAATGCTGCTGGGCGCCATTGCTGAAGGACCGGACGCCAATTGGTTCTTCAAATTCACGGGGCCCGAGGCCACGCTGACGGCTCAGCGCGGTGCCTTCGAACAACTGGTGAAGTCGTTGCGCAGAGGCGCTTGAGTCAACACCCAAGCTGGCGAGAACGAAGCGGCGCGATTCGCGCCGCTTTTTTTTGGACCAAGGAAAGCAGGATGAGCCGCTGCCCGTAGTACCGCTGTCAAGCAACATTTGTCGTTTGTGACTGCAGGGTGACGGGCCGAGCCTCGGCTCGTCATTCTCTGGAGTCCGCCATGAACGTCTACGAATTGCTGAGCCAAGAACGTGAGCCGATCATCCGCGAAGCGTTGATCGCGCTGGGGCGTAGTCATCTCGCGCATTACGAAGCCGATGGCGACGAACATCTTGAAGCCCGGCTCGGCGCGTTGTTCGACTTGGTGCGCGACTGCATGCACTCACGCAACGCCACGGCAATGATTCGCTACGCCGAACAAATTGCCGAAGAGCGCTTTACCGCAGGCTTCGATCTGCGCGAAGTGCAGACTGCTTTCAACGTGCTGGAAGAAGCGATGTTCAAACGCCTGCTCGACCAACTCGGCCCGCAAGAGATTGCGACCGCCATCGGGCTGGTGGGCACGGTACTCGGACTCGGCAAGGACGCGCTGGCGCGTCGCTACGTGTCCCTGGCGGCGCACCTGAAGGCGCCATCGATCGACTACCGTGCCCTGTTTGCTGGAACCGTTTAGCTGGCGTGGTTGCGCTAGACCTCAGTGTGCGGCGGGAACCGATTCGGGAACGTGGTTCTTTACCGGCTTGGTCGACAGCAGGTAGGCGTGAATCGCCTTCAAGTCCTCGTCGGGCATCAATCCGTAGTTCTGCACCGGCATCGGGGGCAGAATCGGACGGCCTGCACCGAAGTGCTTTCCGGTGCGCATGATCTGAATGAACATCTCCAGCGGCATCCAGCCCAAGCCTGTTTCTTCATCCGAGGTGAGGTTGCGCGCGTAGCTGACACCCCACGGTCCAACAAAGGCGGTCATCGTGTCGGAGCCCGCGAACATCCAGCCGTTGCCGAGCTTAGGCTGCGCTCCGAGTTTCACGTTCTCAGGATGGCCGCTGAGCAATCGCGACTCATCGGGCACCGGCCCGTTCGCCGTCATCTTGAGCGGTGTGTGGCAGTCATTGCAGCCGGCCACGGTTACCAAGTAGCGGCCGCGCTCGATCTCGGGGAACTTCGATGGGTCGCGCTGCACCGCTGCGGCCGGTGCGAGGGAACAACCGCTTGCTGCTAAAGAGACCATTGCCAGCAGGGTCAACACGAGCTTTTCGATCCAAGTCAGATACATCACTTCCTCCGCAGGGCGCACCTTCTCCGTGATGAGTGACGTCGCGTCAGCTCCCGAGTCGCGCCGGTTTTTTTGTGTGGTTCGTAACGTGCGTCGTCGTTGCTACAACTCGGGGGTGTGTCCGTCACCGAGCATCAAACCAAGCCAAGCCCGTGCCCGCGCCCAATCGCGCTGCACGGTACGCTCTGAAACATTCAGCACCGCTGCGATCTCGGCATCGCCCAGACCTGCGAAGACGCGGCACTCCACAATCTGTACCAAGCGTTGATCGACCTCGGCCAGTTTGGTCAGCGCCTCGTCGATCGCCATCAGTCGCTCGGCATGTGTTTCGATCGCCACTCGTTCTTCATCCAGCGTCACGGGCTGGTCGGCTCCGCCACGCTTCAAGGCTGATTGATGCCGCGCGGCATTCACCAGGATTTGTCTCATCGCCAACGCCGCGACCGCGAAGAAGTGACCGCGATCTTCGAACGTCGCGCGGGTTTGATCGATCAAGCGCAGATACGCTTCATGCACCAGCCCGGTGGTCTCGAATTGGCCACGATCGCGATTGCGCCGCAGATGCCGATGCGCGATTTGGCGCAAGTCGTCGTAGACCAACTCCACGAGCCGATTGAGCGCGTCATGGTCGCCGCCGCCGAAGGCTTTCAGCAGTACCGTCACATCGCCTGGATCGGGCATCGCCACCCCTCCCGTCACCGGTTCTTGCCGGCGGGAGAGTGCGACGGGCCTGCGCTGCTGGTCAAGCTCGGAGGGCTGCGTCGAGCCGCTGCCGCTGACGATGGGACGATCCTGAGTCACGTTGGCCTCCTTTCCACCGCATCCGAAAGCAGCTTTTTCCGGCCCTCATCCGTATGGACACGAAGACGGGACCAATCCCGCCACGGATCGGCAGAAAATTCACAAAAATGAATCTGCCGTCCGGCGGGCCGTCCGGCACGCAGTCCTCAGCGCCCCGCTGCTTGACGGCTCCAAAGTGAGGCCGGAGACTCGGAGCCTCATGACGCCCTCCCTCGATGGCTTGATCCGCGCCGACGACGGCACCCTGCGCTGTGCTTGGTGTGCCGCTTCCGACGACTACCGCGCGTATCACGATTTCGAGTGGGGTTTTCCGGTGACCGACGATCGACGGCTGTTCGAGAAGATCTGCCTCGAGGGATTTCAATCGGGGCTCAGCTGGCTCACCATCCTGCGCAAACGAGAAGACTTCCGGCGTGCATTCTCTGGCTTTGCCTTCGAGCAGGTGGCGAAGTTCACATCCAAGCATGTCGAGCAACTGCTGCAAGATGCCTCGATCGTCCGACATCGCGGCAAGATCGAATCGACGATCAACAACGCTCAACGCGCCTGCGAACTTGCTGCCGAATGCGGAACACTGGCCGGCTACTTTTGGCGTTTCGAGCCTGAGGCAAAGGCGCGTCCGTCACGCCTGACGCGCGCAGCGCTGATGGAACTCACCAAGACCGCAGAATCGACGGCCATGTCGAAGGATCTCAAGCGGCGAGGTTGGAGTTTCGTCGGACCTACCACGTGTTACGCGTTCATGCAGGCAATGGGACTGGTCAACGACCATCTGGAAGGGTGTCATGTGCGCGAGTCGGCATCGAAAGCACCGCGCCCCAAAGACTAAAGCCCATTCGCTGGAGGAAACTCATGCGTCGCCGATTCGCCATAACTGTCATCATTCCTAGTGTGCTGGTTGCTTTGGCTGGCCTGGAGCAACTGACCAGTCGCGAGGCGCTCGATGGCTTGCGCGAGGCACTCTCACAAGGCTCGACGCGTGCCGTCGCCAAGCTCGGGAAAGCGGACGGTTTCTTCGGCAACAAGCGCGTGAGGATTCCGCTCCCGGAAGCTCTCGGGAAGGCGCGTAGTGTCTTGGATGTGCTAGGCCTTCAACAGCAAACTCAAGATTTGGAGTTGGCGATAAACCGCGCCGCAGAAGCCGCCGTCCCAGAAGCGAAGACGCTGCTTGTCGATGCGGTGAAGTCGATGAGTGTGCAAGACGCCAAACAGATCCTGACCGGCGGAGATACATCCGCCACCGATTACTTTCGCAAGGCGACGCGCAAACCCTTGGCGCAGAAGTTCCTGCCGATCGTCCGAACCGCGACTGCCAAGGTAGGGTTGGCCGCGAAATACAATGCGATTGGAGGCAAGGCCGCCGAGCTTGGACTCATCGGGAAGGAGCAGGCGAACATCGATGAGTACGTGACGCAGAAGGCGCTGGATGGCCTGTTCCTGATGATTAGCGACGAGGAAAAAAAGATACGCCGCGACCCGGTCGGTCAAACCAGCAAGTTGCTGCAG
This sequence comes from Acidobacteriota bacterium, assembly GCA_031395565.1. GTDB lineage: Bacteria > Acidobacteriota > Polarisedimenticolia > J045 > J045 > JANNUT01. The sequence continues at coordinate 26,082 of JANNUT010000011.1, forward strand.
AAAGTGTTTGGTGCGCTGGGGAAGTAGCGGCGGGCTTGGGCGATGCGGAGGCGCAGATCAACACGCACCATGAGCGCTATCCGATACCTGCCGCTCACTCCGCTAGGGGTTGAGCTGTTTGAGGATCTCGGGGTTTTCCTCTTCCATGGCCAGCAGTGAGTGGCAAATGGTGCAATCACCGCTAATGGTCTTGCCCTGAGCGGTGGTGTGCTCATCGTCGTGACAACGAAAACAGCCTGGAAAATTCTCGTGACCCAAGTGATTGGGATAAGTGCCCCACTGCACGTTCATCTGCGGAAAGACGTTGTTGCCCCAAATAGTCCCTAACGCGGTGACGGCACGATCGACCTGTGCCTGCTTGTCGCTGGCCAATGCGGGCGAGAGCGACCCATAGAACGCACGCAGCTTTTGGTCGATGCCCTGTCTGGCCGCTTCCTCGGACGCATAGCTAGCTTTCAGTGCCGCCAAACCCTCGCGCCGGATAAACGGCAAGGTCTTGTCGATGTCGCCTGCCGCCATCGCCTGATCGATCTCGTCTTGCGGCAAGCGATAGATGTGCGAGGGGCGATTGTGGCAATCGATGCAGTCCATCGTGCGCCAATCACCGTTGGCCGACAGCTTGGCAGCGTCGCTGTTCGCCTTCGGCTGGAACAGCTCCTCGGTGCCATCGGGTTTGACGAGCTTGACGAGCCCGATGTTGAGCCGCGACGGATCGGACTGATATCGAATTTGATTAGCGGGGTCGACGTGCCAGTGAATGCCGCGCGTTTCGCGCCCTTGCACGCCACCGACCTTCATCAACAGCACGCTCTGCTTTTCGGTGTTGGCCTCATCCTCGGCATAGTGCGTGATTACCTTCAGCCGATCGCCCACGAACTTCTCGGGCCAGTGGCACTGCTCGCAGGTTTCGCGCGCCGGGCGCAAGTTGTGCACGGGCGTCGGGATAGGTCGCGGATACAGGCCGAGTGACACCGATACCAACTGCCACGATCCGGAAAGCTTGGACTTCACAAACCAATCAGCACCCGGGCCGATGTGACACGAAACGCACTTCACGTTTTGATGCGGCGAGCGTTTGTACGTTGTGTACTCCGGCGCCATGACCGAGTGACACGCTGTGCCGCAGAACTGCACCGATTCCATGGTGTGAACCGCCTGATAGCTACCGGCACTCAAGATCGCGATGTTCACGACGGTCAGCGCGGAGAACGCCAGCACCACATCCCGTACCTTCCTCTGATTGAGGTCGACCACCGGGAACGCCGCGCCGGTCGCGGTCGCCGCCCGCCGCTTGCGCCGCTGCCGCCAGACGCCTATCGGAATGAGGACGAGCCCCAAGATCAAGGCAGCGGGCAGAACCGCAAACGCCAGGATCCCGCTGTACGGGCCCATCTCCGCGCCAAACAGTTGCAAGCCGAAAAACGAGAAAAACAGAATTGCCGCGGCGGTCGCGATGGCGGACCCGACCAGGCTGATCGGATTGCCCGTAAGTGACGTCCAAAACGCTTTCATCGATTGGCTCCCGGCAAAGTGACCAAGAAGTTAGCTCAAATCTGCTGCTTCGGGGATTGATATATGTATTGGATGAGTCCCGTAGGCCGTGAGCCGAGACGCCACGGACGCATCACCTTCGGTCCAAGGTGCACCGGCCTGCGGACGGGTGAAGGCAACTTCTGATTGACATCTCCGCTCCATCCGGGTACACGACATACGCCGCGAATCGCGGTCTTTTTTGAGAGGGCCCGCTTCGATGAAATTCGTTCACGGCATTCGAAACTTGTGTGTTGGCCTCGGCTTGTTCGCAGCGGCCAGCCTGTCTCCGATTCATGCCGGAAACGTAACCAACGCGGGTGACGATCTGCGCACCGGCTGGTATCCCAGTGAAGGGTTCATTACGCCGGCCATCGTCAGCGGCGGTTCGTTCGGACAGCGTTGGAACGTGTCCATCAACGGGCAGGTTTATGCGCAACCGTTGTATGCCAACGGTCAGGTGTTTGTCGCAACAGAGACCAACTGGGTTTACAGCATCGACGCCGATACCGGCACCGTGCTGTGGTCCAAGCAACTCGGCGTCCCTTGGAACCCAAGCGACAGCGGCTGCAACGATCTCACGCCGAGTTTCGGTGTGACCGGTACTCCGGTGATCGATGACGACATCAACACCGTGTATCTCGTCAGCAAAACGTACGATGCCGGGTCTCCCGCCAACTTCATGCACGCGCTCGATCTTCTGACCGGCGCCGAACGCACCGGCTTTCCGGTGAAGATCACCGGCGCGGCGCAGAACAGCCCGACCGTCAACTTCGATTCGTTCCGGCAAATGAATCGGCCGGGGCTTTTGTTGATGGACGGGGTCGTTTACGCCGCGTTCGGATCGCACTGCGATTTCGGTACGTATCAAGGCTGGCTGGTGGGCGTCAACACATCGGGCGCCATCACGACGCGATGGACCACGCGGGCCGCGACATCGCAGGCCGGTGCGGCCATTTGGCATTCGGGTGGCGGACCTGTTTCGGATGGTAGCGGACGGATTTTTTTCACAACAGGTAACGGTGGCGCGCAGACCACGGCAACGCCCGGCACATCGCCGCCGGCGAATTGCGGTGAGTGCGTCGAACGTGTCGACGTGCAGGCGAATGGATCGCTGTTGGCGAAGGACTTCTTCTCCCCCTTGAATGCCAATCAACTCGACCTGTTCGACTCGGATTTGGGAGCGTGCGGACCTGCCGGTTTGCCCTCGGCCTACTCCGGGACGCCGGTGGTGCGCAACTTGTTGGTGCAGTCGGGCAAGGAAGGTTACGTGTACCTGATGGACCGCGATGCTCTGGGCGGCTTGAAACAGGGCTTGTCCGGCACCGACAAAGTGGTGCAGCGACTTGGCAAGTTCTCGGGCGGCGTGTGGGCCAAGCCGTCGGTGTGGCCGGGTGATGGCGGTTACGTGTACATCCCCAGCAACGGCGCACCGCTGCGTGCCTACAAGTACGGCGTCGATGGTGCCAACAAACCGCAGTTGACGAGTATGGGCGGTTCGGCCGACACCATGGGTTTTGGTAGCAGCGCCGCCATTATCACCAGCGATGGCACGACCAACGGCTCGGCATTGGTGTGGTTGCAGCGCACGCTGGATGGATCGGGAACGAGTTCGGAGTTGCGGGCCTACAGCGCCGTGCCGGTTGCGAATGTGCTGACGCAAAAGTTTTCGGGGGCGATCGGCACAGCGTCGAAGTTCACGCAGCCAGGAGCGGGGCGCAGCCAGATCTACGTGGGCACTCGCGACGGTCATATCATCGCGTTCGGCGCTCCAGCCGCTCAGTTGACGGTGACGAAAGACATTAGCTCAGTGCATTTGGCGTGGACCAGCAACGCCGCGCCATACACGCTTCGTCGCGCCGACGACGTACGCTTTCGTCTCAACAAGACCACGCTCGTCGACAAACAATCTTCGATCAGTTTCGATGATCCGGTCATCAACGACGGGCTCATTCACTTCTATCTCGTCAACTGACAAAAGGGGACAGGCACTTTTTGTAAAAAAAGTGCCTGTCCCCATTACATCGTGCGGATGGCAATGCCCCACGGGCGGCCGGAGACGGGGAGTTGCTTGAGCGTCTTCAGGTCTTGATCGGTCGAGATCGCAGTGACGTTCTCGCCGGGACCGTTGGCGGTAAACAGCGTCTTGCCATCGGGTGAGAGCGCGACGCCCCACGGACGTTCACCCACAGAGACCTGTTGCGTGACTTGGTTCGTGGCAGTGTCGATCGCTGCGAGCTGGCCGCCGCGTCCGGTCGTGACGTAAAGCGTGCGATCGTCGAGCGAGAGCACGAGCCCCATCGGTTTGCTCTTCTCGCCCGGCAGTTCGATTCGCGATGTCACCACGGCTCGTGCCGTGTCGATCACCGCAATCGCGCGATCGTTTTCCAAACTGACGAACGCGCGTTGGCCATCGCGCGTGAACACCACGCTGCGCGGCCGCGGCCCCACCTTCATGGTCGCGACTACCGTCAGCGTTGTTGTGTCGAAGATCGCCACGGTGCCATCGGATTCCGACGTCACGTAGCAGCGGCTGCCATCGGGCGACAAGGCCACACCCTCCGGCTCACCGCCAACGGGGATCGACGCCACGATGTTGCCGCCTTCCAACTCCACCACGCTGGCCAGCCCCACATCCTCGTTCGCGACGAACAGGCGCTTGCCATCCAAGCTCAACGCGAACTGTTCGGGGTCCACGCCCACACGCAGCGTGCGCACCAGCGTGCGTTGGCGCAGATCGACCACGCCGATGCCGTCGGCCTCGCGATCGGGCGGCGGCAGCGTGCTCTCGTCGACACCGGGGGGCGCCAACGGCGATCCACTCAACGCCACGTACGCAAATGCGCCGTCGCGCGAAACCTGCACACCGCGCGGCCGCTTGCCCAAGGCAATCGTGGCGCTGACCTGCAAGGAGTTGCCGTCGATGATGGTGAGCGTCCCGCCGGTTTCGCTGGTGACCAACACTTCGAATCCGTGGCGAGGAACGGATTGCGTGCAGGCAATTGCGAAAAGTGCGAACCCCACTGCGGCGGTCGATGCCGCCAGGCGTGCGATCTCCGGCCAAGTGCGACGCGTTCTCGAGTGTCGTTTCATGCCGGCATGATAGACGCGCCACCTATGGCGACAACTGCCACCGCAATCCGAACCTCAGTAACCGCGGCGATCCCAACGCCGTCACCGGTGTACGTGATACCTCGACCCTGGCATTGCGCACGTTCTCGCCGGCCACGAACAACTCGACACCGTGCGCCAGGCGTTGGGCGACCCACAGATCGACACTGCGATACGAGGCCAACGGCAGCGTGTTGCGGTCATCGTCGAACGCCTGGCCTGTCGCACGTCCGGTGAGCGACACCGTGGTGCCGCGAGCACCACGCCAACGCAGTTGCGTACTTAACGTGCCGCGCGGCACCTGGGCCACGCGCAGTCCTTCGAGCGTCCGATCCGCGGCGTTGTCGCGCACTTCCGATTCTGCATACAAATAGGCGGCCGCGAGATCGAAGCCTAGGCCTAATGACGCATCCACTTCCAACTCCGCACCACGCGCGCGAATGCGCCCCACGTTGCGTCGTTCACGCGTGATCAACGATGGCGTCACCGACACGGTGACGTTGGTGACCGGATCGCTCAGCTCATTCCAAAACAACACCGTGCGTGCGCCGATGCCGTTCCCACGCCAGGCGACCCCGGCTTCGCCACCGGCCAACGATTCTGCAACCAACGCGGCATTTGCCTTGGTGAGCGTGCTGCCGGCGCGAAAACTCCGATACAGCTCGTTCAAAGTCGGTGCGCGAAAAGCCCTATAGCCCGATCCCGACACCGACCAACCGCCCGGCAAATCGCAGGTCAGCGTGCCGTGCGGGTCGAAGCGACGCTCTTGTCGCTCAGGCAAGGCGCCGCCCTGTGGCGGGCCGCCGCTGACACTCACCGTCGAGCTTGGATCGACGTTTCGCAAATCGTCCCAACGCGCTCCTGCATGCAGCATGCAGCGCGAGGCCAACGGCAACGCGTACTCCACGCCCAACCCCAGAAACCGTTGGCGCGCCTCCCAGAGCGTCACTCGCTCTGGCGGACCAAACGATGTTTCGCGGCTGTGCGCAACGACCTTGCGCGACTGCAGGTCGATGCTGAGTGTCGCATGCGGCGGACCCAGATCGACCGCCCAACTGGCGACCACACCCCGTGCCTCGGACGGCACGACTTGTCGCTGTGTCGGCCGTTCGCTGCTGCGATCAGCTGCGATCGACGAGAATGTCTGTTCGTAATCTTGATTCACACCGTAAACGCGCACCCGCGCCACGGAGCGAGCCCATTCGCGGTCGCCCCCCACCGACCATGAATACGAACCGGTTTGGTTGGCTTGAAACGGAGTGCCGTTGCCACGCGATTCATCGAACCGATTGATGCGCGCGACAAAACCGCCGCGCTCGAAGCGTCGCTGCAGGCTCAGGTCGGTGGTGGTGTGCTTTTCGGTGACCGGGCGATCGATGCTGCCGCGCACGTCCGGCGCAATCGAAATGAAACCGTTGGTGTCGAAGTGCTCCGCAGCGATTCCAAGATCCCACGAGCCCAACGCCACACCCGCGCGCGCACCCGCGTTGATGGTGCCCAACTCTCCCGACGACAACTCCACCGCGGCCCCGTGTGGCCGCGCGCCGAAGCGGTTGATCTCGACCACAGCGCCCAACGAAGGAGTGCCGTAGCGCGAGGCAGCACCACCGCGCAACAACGCGACATTGGCCACATCCAGCCGCGGAATGCGGCTCCAGTAAACCCATCCGCCCAGCGGATCGTTGACCGGCACACCGTCGTCCAGCACCAAGGCGCGACTCGCGCCGTTGGAGCCGAGTCCTCGCAGCGTCACGCCTTGTGTGGTCGGGTTGGCGAAGCGGCTGCTCGAACGGCGAAACAAACTGAAGGCAGGAGCGCTGCGCAACAGATCGTCCAACGCAATGGCCGGCGCGTCGGCCACATCGACCCAACTCTTGCTCTCGGAACTCTCGGGCTGACGTTGTGGTGGACCCGCGGTGACATCGACTTCGTCCCGATAGGCCGCCTTCAGGCGCAGATCCAAGCGTGCAGAGGCGCCGCTGTCGACGGTCTGCATCAGCGTTTCGAAACCTGGTGCGGAAACGACGATCGTGAACGCTGCGTCGAATTGCAATCGCAGTTCGAAGCGTCCGTCTCGATCGGAGACATCCTCGGCGAGCATTCGCGTTTGCGCCGGATCGGCGCCTGGCACAGCGCTGTCGATCGCACGGACGGCAGCACCGAATACGGCGCGCCCTCGGTCGTCACGCACGCGGCCGCGCAACACGCGCGGTGCCGCCGCGGTCGCTGCGAAGCCGGCCACCAAGAGCAACGTCAAAAACAGAATGAATGAAAGGGAAGTTCGTTGACGTGTGAGCATCGGGCGGTACCGTAGCACCGTTGGCCGGAAACAGCGTGGCCGCGTAGCGACTTCTGTTTCGAAGTACAAGACTCCTCCGAGGCTCGCGAGTGCGCTACAGCGCTCAGCGGGAAGCAGAGCCAGCGCACTGCGACAGTGCATGCAGCGCTGTTGCCATGGTCGGTTTGTCGTAAGGGCGCAGCTGACCACCCGCCTCGAGCACCTTCCAGTCCTGTACCGATCTGCGGGCCCAGTCGCAGGCTTCCTGCTGGTCGCCGAGTGCGGCGCTGGTGAAGATCAGTTGCATCGCGACGGCCACCCGGTCACGCCGCGCGCTCGAGTCCTCTTCATTGTTCTGAAGAAACCTGTCGTGAATCGCGATCGCTTCGCGCAGTCGCGGCAGTGCCTCGGGCTCACGATGTTGCGCGCGCTCGAGATCAGCCAGGCGGCCCAGCATGAGTGCCACATTGCGCAAGTGATCGGGACGGCCGGGATCGGCTGCTGCCAGTCGACGATGGATGGCCAGGGCGCGTTCGAAGTGCGCCCGCGCTTGGTCGAATTGTGCGAGCGGGTACTCGTTTTCGCCGACGGTAGAGAGCGCCGACGCCCAGCTGCGCTGTGCGTTGCTATCGGCCGGATCGGCCTTGGCCGAGCGTTCACATACCGCCAGCGCCTTGCGTGAGTACTCCAGCGCGTCCGCGGTGCGGTTGTTGCTCGACAAAAAGCCGGCGTACTTCAGGCAACTGCCGGCAAAGTAGGCCGCGAGAACAGGATTCTCCGGTGACGCGAGTATGATCTGTTCGTCAATTGCAATCGCGGCGAGGTAGTGCGGTTCGGCTTCGGACTGGCGATCGAGCCACGAGAGCGTCTCGCCAACGTTGATGCTGCAGCGCGCCACGCCAGTGCGGAGCTTCGGTTCATCGGGCGAGGCAGGGAGGAGTGTTTGCATCAGGGTGAGCGAGGCCTGGTACTCCACCAGTGCATCGTCGAGATGGTCTTGCCAGTAGAGAATATCGCCGAGTGTGTTTTGGCAACGCGCCAGGTCGATCCTCAACTGCTGATCGACCGGGCGGTTCGGCAGTGCGCTCTGGAACATCTCCAACGCCGCGCGCGCTTCGGCTTCGGCCGGCGGATAGTCGCTGCGCCAATACAATTGCTCGGCCAGTTCGTGGCGCGTCTTGGCCAACAACAATTGGTCATCGCTGCAGCCGGTACGCTCGGCGAGCGCTTCAGCCATGCTGCGCGCTTTGCGAATGCTCAGCATGGCGGCGTTTGCGTCGCCTACGTTGGCGCCGGCCAGATCGCCCTGGAGTTTGCCCATCTTGCGATAGCCGGCGATCAGCTCGCGAGCGATGGTGTCATCGGACTGCGCCTGTGAGGCAAGGCCATCCAGGTAGCCGAGTGCGCGTTGCACCAAGAGCTGTCGCGCTTTGATCGCTCCAGGCAGGCTCGAAATGGCATCGTGCACATCGAAGAGCAGCGTGTTGGCCAAGCCGCGCGCTTCTGCGGCGTTGCGCGCCGCCAACTGCGATTGTCGCAGCGTCGACGCGATGCCCGCGATCAGCGAGATCACCAGCAGCACCGCTGCGACCGCTGCCATTCGATGCCGCCGCAGGAACTTGCTCGCGCGGTAACGCCACGACTCGCCTCGCGCACTCACCGGAAGTCCTGCCAGGTGGCGGCGCACGTCGTCGTCGAGCCGTTCCACCGAGGCGTAGCGCAGCGCCGGTTCGGGACGCATCGCCTTCGAGACGATTTCGTCGAGATCGGCGTCGACCGCAGTTCTCGTGCGTGACGAGGGGCGCGGCGGCAGTGCGTCGAGGTCGCGAGGTCCGGAGGGCCAGGGACGCTCACCGGTCAGCAGCTCGAACAGCAGTACGCCCAACATATAAACGTCTGTGGCGGTGGAAACGGCGCCGCCGCGCCACTGCTCGGGGCTGGAGTATTCGGGCGTCAGGATCAAGGTGGCGGTCGCTTGCGGTTGCGTTTCGTCGATCAACTTGGCGATGCCGAAGTCGAGCAACTTGGGTTGACCTTGATGCGTCACCAGCACGTTGGCGGGCTTGAGATCGCGATGCACGATCAGTTGCACGTGAGCATGAGTCACAGCATCGCAAATGGTGCGAAACAGCATGAGTCGCGCGCGCTGGTCGAGCCGGTGATCGCGCACGTAGTCGGCCAGCAGTTGGCCGTCGACGAATTCCATCACCAGATACGGCAGACCATCGTCCGAAACGCCGCCGTCGATCAAGCGCGCGATGTTGGGGTGCTGCAGGCGCGCCAAAATTTGGCGTTCGCGATGAAAGCGCTCGATCAGTGCTGCGGTCTCCATCCCGCGTCGCACGATCTTGATCGCCACGTGCGCGTCGTAGGCGCCATCGCTGCGCTCCGCCAGCCAAACGCTGCCCATGCCGCCCTGACCCAAGGCACGCAAGACCTTGTATGGGCCGAAGCTGCGGCCCGCGAGTTCGACGATCGGCATCGCCGGTGCAGCGGCGGGGGAGTCCAAGAGCGAGTCTGTCGCTTGATGTGCGGTGAGCAACTGCACCACTTCGGACAGCAGCGTCGTGTCGTCGCCGCACTGCGCCTCGAGCCACCCACTGCGTTGATCGACAGGCAGGTCCAACGCGTCGAGCAGCAACTGCTTGGCGCGCAACCAGCGTGCTGCGTCGTCGTCACGCACTGTGAAGCTGCTTCAAGAGCCAGGCGCGCGCCGCCGTCCAATCACGCTTGGCGGTAGCGGGGGAGATCTCGAGTGCGGTTGCCGCTTCTTCCCACTCCAGTCCGCCGAAGAAGCGCAGCTCGACAACCTTGGCCGCACGCGGATCGAAAGCGGCGAGCGCATCGAGTGCAGCATCGAGCGCGATCAAGTTGGGCTCGGGGCCGCCGGTGCTCACCGCGAGTGATTCGATCGACGTGACGGTCACCGGTTGTGCATCGCGTTTGGCCGCGCCGTGCCGGCGGGCGTGGTCGATCAGGATCCGGCGCATGACCTGAGCCGCGACGCCCAGCAAGTGTGCCCGATCGTTGAACTCGATCTTGCGTTGTCCGGCGAGGCGCATGAACGCTTCGTGAACCAGCGCGGTCGGTTGCAACGTGTGATTGGATCGTTCGCGCGCGAGTTGCCGTTGCGCGATTGAGTGCAGTTCGTCGTAGACGAGCTCGATCATCCGATCGCGCGCGGCGGTGTCGCCGCCGCGCCACGCGGCCAATAGCTCTGTCACGGCACCCGGTTCCATTTGGTCCCCCAGCCAGTCTGGCGCCCGCTACATATATCGAGATTGGCCCCGGGATGAAACGAAAAAAGTGCCTGTCCCCGTTTTGGGGCTGAGTGACGGGTCGATCGAATGCAGCCGGACTGGATCGGCAGGTAGCGGCTCGTTGGCCGGCCGGGCCGCGGGCCTCGGCACCCGCACCTCGGCTACACTCCCAGGCAGAAACGCGGACAAGCACGTTTCTCGAGGACGAGTGATGGCTCTTAAGAATCGCGGTGGCCTAGGACCGGGACGATCGCTGCCAGCAAGCCGTGGCCCCGCGGATGAATTCGAAAAGATGCTGGCCGAGCAAGGCGATCGAAGCTTCGGCGCCGTCAGCGCCGGTGAGCGCGTCGACGGTGTGGTGGTGGCGATTAGCAACACGTCGATCCTGGTCGACATCGGGCAGCGCAGCGAAGGCGTGATGGCGTTGGATGAAGTGCGCCAAGAAGATCTTGGCAAGCTGCGTGTCGGCGATCGCGCCGAGTTTCTGATCTCGCGTGTGTCGGGAGCCGGGATCGAACTGTCGTGGGCGCTCTCGGCACACAAGCTCGACCTGGCGCGTATCGATGCAGCGCGGCACTCCGGGGTTCCGGTCGAAGGAAAAATCAGCGGCGAAAACAAGGGCGGCTTCACCGTTGAACTCGGAGGCGTGCGCGGCTTCGTGCCGTTCTCTCAGATGGAACTCGGTCAATCCAAACCGCTGGCCGAGTACCTCAACCACACATTTCGATTTCGCGTGACCGAAGTCCGCGGGCGCGATGTGGTGCTGTCACGTTCCGCGCTGCTGCGCGAGGAACAAGAGCGTCAGCGACGTGACTTGCTCGAGACGCTCGAAGTCGGTCAGGAACTCGAAGCGGAGGTGATAAAGGTCGAGCGCTTCGGCGTGTTCGTGGATCTTGGTGGCGGCCTGCATGCGCTGATCCCAACGCCGGAGTTGGCCTGGAGCGCGCAAGACGACGTGAAGGCAGTGCTCGAGCCGGGCGTCAATGTGCTGATCAAACTGATCGAGATCCAAACCGACGGACCGAAACCAAAAATCGCCGCCAGCATGCGTCAAGTCACACAGGACCCGTGGCTCAGTGCGGCTGGCCGATTTGCGGAAGGTCAAGTCGTCAAGGGGCGTGTCACCCGCATGCTGCCGTTTGGAGCGTTTGTCGAAATCGCACCCGGCATCGAAGCGCTCTTGCACATTTCACAAATGTCCGACACCAAGCAAGTCCGCGCGCCACAGTCGATGGTGCGCTTGGGCGAAACGCTCGAGGTCGCGATCACCGCCATCGACGCGCCGGCACGGCGTATCGGCCTGTCACTCACGGCGCTCCCGGACGCACAGCTCGATCCCGAGACGCGCGCCAAGTACATGCAGGCCGACACACCCAGCAGCGGGGGGAACAGTGCGATGGCCGATGCGCTGCGTAAGGCGCTGAACAAGCCCTAGCCAGTCAGCGCCCACCGTTTCTCGCCCAACGATCAAACCAGCCACGACAGCCAACTCGTTCAATGCTGATTTCCTAACCAAACGCACGTCCAAAACAATCCGCAGCGGCGTAAAGTCTCGCCATCGATTCCGGCGCGGCCGGCTCGCATTCCGAGTCGAGCTGCCGGGGAGGTTACATGCACAAGTCAACTCGTTCGATGCGCTGTTTCCGCCACGCGACTGCACTGGCAGCCGCGCTCGCGGCGTTGGTCATTTCTTTCTCCGGCGCGCGCGCCGCCGACACGCCCGACCCTGCGACCGTCACCGTAGCCGGCAGTCTGCAATCCGAAGCCGGCTGCAGCGGCGATTGGGACCCCTCGTGTCCCGTCACACGACTCACGCTCGACGCTGCGGATCGAGTCTGGCAAGGGTCGTTTGATTTGCCGGCCGGGTCGTACGAGTACAAAGCAGCGCTCAACGGCGGTTGGGATGAAAACTACGGCCTCAACGCGCGACGAGGTGGCGACAACATTGCGCTGAATCTTGCCGCCGATACGCGCGTCAAGTTTTACTACGACCACGAAACGCACTGGATCACGAGCAACAAGAACTCCGTGATCGCCGTCGCACCTGGCAGCTTCCAAAGCGAACTCGGCTGCCCCGGCGATTGGGATCCGTCATGCCTGCGCTCGTGGTTGCAAGACCCCGACGGTGATGGCATCTACACACTGCTCGCGCAAACCATCCCGGCTGGCAACTACGAAGCCAAGGTTGCGATCAACGAAGGCTGGGACGAGAACTACGGGCAAGGTGGTGCGCAGAACGGCTCGAACATCCCGTTTACGGTTACCAACGATTGCGCCGCCATGCTGTTTCGCTACGATCCCGTCTCGCATGTACTCACGATCGAAGCGGCTCCCGTCGTTGATCTGCAGCCCAACAGCGTCACCATTGCCGGCAGCTTGCAAAGCGAACTCGGTTGCCCCGGTGACTGGGATCCAGCCTGCGCCACGACGCATCTCGACTACGACGCCAACGATGGCGTGTGGCAAAAGACATTCGAGGTACCGGCAGGAAGCTACGAATACAAAGCCCCGTTGAACGACAGTTGGGACGAGAACTACGGTGCCAACGCACAGCGCAACGGTTCGAACATTCCTCTCAATCTCGGGGCTACCGAGCCTGTGAAGTTTTATTACAGTCATCGCACCCACTGGGTGACCAGCAACAAAAACTCCGTGATCGCCGTCGCACCTGGCAGCTTCCAAAGCGAGCTCGGTTGCCCTGGCGATTGGGATCCGTCGTGCTTGCGCTCCTGGTTGCAAGACCCAGACGGTGATGGGATCTACACCTTCACCACCGCGGTGCTGCCGCCCGGAAACTACGAAACCAAGGTCGCGCTCAATGAAGGATGGGACGTCAACTACGGTGCTGGCGGCGTACTCAACGGCCCGAACATTGCGTTCACCGTGCCCACCGCGTGCGCGCAGTTGACCTTCGTCTACGACTCGGTAACACACGAACTGCTCGTCACCACCGCCGGTGGCCCGCGCGGGAATCTCAACCTGGCGCGTGCCCACTGGCTCACGCGCGACACCTTGGCGTGGAACGCGTCGGCACCTGCCGGTTCCTCGTTCTTCCTGCATGCCGATTTGGACGGCGCACTCAAGCTCACGCCGGAAGGTGTGAGTGGCGGCAGCGCCGTTGCATTGACCGTCGATCCGGCGGGGTTGAGTCCGGCCCTCAAGGAAAAGTTCCCATATCTGGCGACATACACGGCGCTCAAACTGGACACGCTTTCCAAGACCGACGTCGCGGCGCTCTTGAAGGGGCAGTTGGCCGTCTCGGCGGTCGCTGCCGATGGCAAGCCGATCGATGCCACGTCGGTGCAAATCCCTGGCGTGCTCGATGATTTGTATAACTACAGCGGTGCATTGGGCGTGACTTACAGCAGCGGTGTGCCGACGCTGCGTGTTTGGGCGCCCACCGCACGTGCGGTGCGGCTGTTGATCTTCAACGACTCCAACCCCGCCACGACCCCGGCCTCGGTGCCGATGAGCGGCGACACTGTGACCGGCGTGTGGACCGCCACAGGCAGCCCCGACTGGACCGGTAAGTTCTATCTCTACGAGGTCGACGTGTTCGTGCGCCAAACCGGCAAGCTCGAGACCAATCGCGTCACCGATCCGTACTCGCTGACTCTGTCGACCAATAGTCAACGCAGCCAGATCGTCGATCTGGACTCACCGGCCCTCAAGCCGAACGGCTGGGATCGTTTGGTGAAGCCACCGCTCGCGGCGGCCAGCGACGTATCGCTGTACGAGCTGCATGTGCGCGACTTCAGCGCTTCGGACAACACCGTCCCAGCGGCGCTGCGCGGCACCTTCAAAGCGTTCACGACACCAAACTCCGCAGGCATGCGCCATATGTCGTATTTGGCGTTGGCTGGAATCACACACGTTCACCTGCTGCCGGCCTTCGACTTCGCGACCGTCAACGAGGACAAGAGCGCGTGGAAGTCGCCGGGTGACTTGTCGGCATTTGCTCCAGACGCCCCCGATCAGCAAGCCGCCATCACGGCGATCGCCGATGAGGACGGCTTCAACTGGGGCTACGACCCGTGGCACTTCTTCGCTCCGGAGGGGAGCTACAGCACCAACCCCGATGGCAGCACCCGCGTTCGCGAGTTCCGCGAGATGGTGCAGTCGCTCAACAAAGCGGGCCTTCGCGTAGTAATGGACGTGGTCTTCAACCACACCACGGCGGCAGGTCAAGACAGCAAGTCAGTGCTCGATCGAATCGTGCCCGGCTACTACCATCGCCTCAACGCGGACGGCAACATCGAAACCAGCAGTTGCTGCCAGAACACCGCCAGCGAGCACGCGATGATGGAAAAGCTGATGGTCGATGCGCTGACCGTGTGGGCCAAGGCCTACAAGGTCGACGGCTTCCGGTTCGACCTGATGGGCCATCACATGAAGTCGAACATGGAGGAGATCCAAAACACGCTGCACGCGTTGACACCGGCCAAGGATGGCGTCGATGGCTCCAAGATTTACCTCTACGGTGAGGCTTGGAACTTTGGCGAAGTGGCCAACAATGCACGCGGCATCAACGCAGTACAGGCCAACATCGGCGGACTTGGGATCGGTTCGTTCAACGATCGCGGCCGTGATGGCGCGCGCGGAGGCGGACCGTTTAGTCCGGTCCAAGACCAAGGCTTCCTGTCGGGATTGTTTACCGATCCCAACGGCACTCCGCAAGGCACGCCCGACGAACAGCGCGCGCGGTTGTTGCACCGGAAAGACTGGGTACGCGTGACGCTGGCAGCCAACTTGAAAGACGTCGAGTTCGAGAACGCGACCGGCGCATGGATCAAGGGCTCGCAACTCGATTACAACGGCCAACAGGCGGGATACACCTGGGCGCCGCAAGAGTCGATCAACTACGTCTCGGCACATGACAACGAGCCGCTGTTCGACGCGGTGCAATTGAAGGCTCCGCCCACAGCGACGTTGTCGGATCGTGTGCGGATGAACAACCTCGGCGTGAGCTTGATTGGGCTCGGGCAGGGGATTCCGTTCTTCCACGCGGGTGATGAGTTGTTGCGCTCCAAGTCGATGGATCGTGACAGCTACAACTCGGGTGACTGGTTCAATCGCCTCGACTTTAGCTACACGTTCAATGGCTGGGGTTCAGGGTTGCCGGTTGCTTCCAAGAACCAAAGCAACTGGGGGATCATGCAGCCACTGTTGGCCAACCCAGCCTTGAAGCCCGGCCCGGCGGAAATCCGGCGCGCCTTCGAACACTTCGCCGAAACGATGACGATTCGTTCGAGCATGCATCTGTTCCGCTTGCCGACCGCCGAAGCGGTACGCACCAAACTTCGCTTCCACGACACGGGGCCATCGCAGCAGCCCGGCTTGATTGTCATGTCACTGTCCGACAACACCACCAACCGCTTCGCCAGCTGCACGGCGACCCCGGGCCTCGGTCGTGGCAAGACGGCGCGTGTCGGCAACGCTACGTTCAAGCTGGTTCGTCCGCTGCCCGACTTCGACACCGCCGTTGTGTTGTTCAACGCCGATGATCAAGCCGTCACCTGGAGCGACTCCGGCCTAGTGGGCTTGAAACTGCGCTTGCACCCGGTGCAAGCCAGTTCGAGTGACCCCCTGTTGCGCAGCACTCGCTTCGACGAAGCCACCGGCGCCTTTACCATTCCTCCCCGCACCACCGCCGTCTTCGTCTGTCGGTAAGAAGAGAGCGCAGGGGTTCTTTGCATCGGCGGCCGCCACGCGCGGCCGCCGATTTTTTTCGCGTGCTGGCGCTGCGGAAAGAGGCGCGAGTGCGCTAGGGTGGCGGCCGAAAGCTACAAAGGCCGGTTCCCTTTTCGAGGAGCAGCGATGAGCAGACAGTTGGAAGGACGTGTAGCGCTGGTAACGGGCGCGTCATCGGGGATTGGCGAGGCCACGGCACTCGCGCTGGCCTCGCACGGGGCCAAGGTCGCGATTGCGGCGCGGCGGGAGGATCGGCTGCAAATGTTGGCGCGACGGATTGAATCGTTGCGCAGCGAGGCGCTGGTGATCGCCGCTGACATTACCGTCGAGGGCGACGCGCGGTCGATGGTCGAACGCACACTCGCACGCTGGGACCGGCTCGACATTCTGGTCAACAACGCCGGCGTGATGTTGCTCGAACCGGTCGACACGGCGCCTGCAGAAAACTGGCGTCGCATGTTGAACGTCAACTTGATGGGCCTGATGGTTGCCACGCAAGCGGCGCTGCCGGCAATGCGCAAACAGCGCGATGGACACATCGTCAACATTTCATCGACGGCCGGCAAGGTAGCCAACCCCACTGCAGCGGTCTATGCCGCCACCAAGTTCGGCGTCGGTGGCTTTTCCGAATCGTTGCGTAAGGAAGTGTTCAAAGACAACATTCGCGTGACGGTGATCGAGCCGGGTGCCGTGGCCACCGAGTTGCGCGATCACATGACGCACGCCGAAACCAAGCAGACGATCGAGGCTTGGGTCAACTCGATGCGGCAACTGCAGCCCGAAGATGTCGCCGCCTCGATTGTTTACGCCGTGACGCAGCCTCCACACGTCAACGTCAACGAGATCCTGTTACGCCCGACCGATCAAGAGCGCTGACCCGCGATGGAACCGGCGAATCGGTTGCTCTTGCGTCTCGACGCGATTGCGCAGTCGCTCGCTCAGCATCCCGAGGCGCTCGCGCTGTTGACGCTGGGCTCGGTTGGTCGAGAGCGGGCGCGACTGGATGCCTACAGCGATCTGGACTTCTTCGCGATCGTCACGCCTGCGGCCAAGGCGCCGTTTATCGATGATCTCGCTTGGCTCGGCGCTGCGGCCCCGATCGCGTACAGCTTTCGCAATACGGCCGATGGGCACAAAGCACTGTTCGAAGACGGCATCTTCTGCGAGTTCGCCGTGTTCGAGCCCGCTGAGCTGGCGAAGATTCCGTTTGCACCTGGACTCTTGGTATGGAAACGGGACGAGTTCAACGAAGAGCTGGCTCAGCCCCGCGCTATCGCAGGCGAGGCGACACCGCCCACGCGCGAGTGGCTCGTCGGTGAGATCGTTTGCAACCTGCTGATTGGACTCAACCGGTTTCATCGCGGTGAACACCTCGCAGCGGCGTTTCTGGTGCAGCAGTACGCGGTGCGTCATCTGCTGCAACTGGCAGACCTGAACGGAATGGCGAGCCCTGAGGCAACACGCGACCCTTTTGCTCCCGAGCGGCGCGCCGAGCAGCGCTTCCCGCAACTTGCCGCGCAACTCGATGGACTGATGCCCGGCGCGATGCAGACTCCAGCCGCCGCTCGCGCGATACTGGCGCTCTTGGCACAGCTCGAGCCAGTGCCGCCGGCGATGCGAGACGCCATCGAGTCGCTCCTGTAGTCTTGCCTCATTGACGGCGGACCTCTCCCGCTGCCGACAACTGGAGTCACGCATGACGCATCGCAGACTGAACGTACTTCTCGTCGCCACCACCGCCATCGTCGCGCTTGCCGCGGAGGCAGCACATGCGGCGGCGCCGCGCTTCTCGATTCGCTTCCCGGCGACGGCGAGCCAGCAGCCGCTCGATGGGCGCTTGCTGCTGATGATCTCGACCAGCAAGGACGGGGAACCGCGCTTTCAAATCGAGGATGGCCCGCAAACGCAGCAGTTGTTCGGCATCGATGTCGACGCCATGGCGCCCAACACCGCGCGCGTTATCGACGCCAGCGTCTTGGGCTACCCCAAGGACAGCTTGCGCGACATTCCTGCCGGCACGTATCGAGTACAAGCTCTGCTGCATCGATACGAAACCTTTCACCGCAAGGACGGGCACACCGTCAAGCTGCCGATGGATCGCGGCGAGGGGCAAGTGTGGAATCGTGCCCCGGGAAATCTGTACAGTGTCCCGCAGCAAGTGACCTTCAACCCGTCGCGGGCAACGACCTTCGAGATCACGCTGGACAAAGTGATCGAGCCGATCGAACCACCCAAGGACACACCGTACGTCAAACATGAACGAATCCAGAGCCAGCTGCTCAGCGAGTTCTGGGGGCGGCCGATGTATCTCGGGGCGCACGTGTTGCTGCCGGAGGGGTGGGACACGCACCCCGAGGCGCGCTATCCGGTCATGATTTTTCATGGCCACTTTCCGTCCGACATGACCGGATGGCGTGAACAGCCTCCCGATCCGAACCTGAAAGGCGAACGCAGCGAGCGCTTCAAACTGGATAACTACAATCGCACTCAACAGGAGTACGCCTACTCGCTCTACCAAACGTGGACCGGACCCGGCTTCCCGCGCGTGATCGTGATCGAAATTCAGCATGCGAATCCTTACTACGACGATTCGTACGCGGTCGATTCGGCGAACCTGGGCCCTTATGGCAAGGCGATACAAACGGAGCTGCTGCCCTACCTGGAGCAAAAGTATCGAGCACTGGGCATAGGCTGGTCGCGTTTTCTCTACGGCGGCTCGACCGGCGGCTGGGAGGCGATGGCTGCGCAGATGTTTTATCCCGATGACTACAACGGTGCGTTCATCGCGTGCCCCGACCCGATCGACTTTCACGCCTACACCGTGGTCAACCTCTACGAGGACAAGAACGCGTACTTTCTCGACAGTTTCTTCAAACGCACCCCGCGGCCGGCGGGCCGCAATTATCTCGGCCAGGTGAGCGTCACGATGGAAGAAACCAACCGGCGTGAGTTGGTGCTTGGCACTCACAGTCGCAGCGGCGATCAGTGGGACATTTGGCAAGCGGTCTACGGTCCAGTCGGTGACGACGGCTACCCCAAGCCGATCTGGGACAAGCGAACCGGTGTCATCGACAAGAGCGTTGCGCAGTACTGGAAGGAGCATTTCGACTTGACCGACATTCTCGAGCGCAACTGGGAAACAGGCTTGGGAAACAAGCTGCGCGGCAAGCTGCACATCTACGTGGGGGAGGCGGACAACTACTACCTCAACAACGCCGTGTACTTGACCGAGGAGTTTCTGGAGTCCACCAAGAGTCCTGCTTACGAAGGCGATGTCGACTACGGGCAGCGCGCCGAGCACTGCTGGAATGGCGATCACACGCTGGCCAACGCATTTTCGCGGCTGCGGTATCACCAGATGTTCATCCCGCGGGCTGTCGAACGGTTGTTGAAAACAGCGCCGGAGGGGGCCGATCTGACGAGTTGGCGCTACTGAGCAGCGACGGGGTCTGTCGCGAAATCGAATCATCGTCGATCTCAGGCTCGCGACAAGGCACGTTGGTTACCTCCCCATATTGGTGATGCCCGATTCATCTTCGCTTGCGAACCGGTGATCCCAAAGGAGGCAACGATGATGATCAGCAGCTCTCAGGTCCGTCGCTGTATCGCACATTTCGTGAGTGTGTTGTTGGCAGGCATGTTGACCGCCGCCGCAAGCGAAGGAGATGTCTCAGTACGGCGAATCACCGATCCTTCGCACGGTACGACCCGGCTGGTCGCCCTGGCAGGAACCGCCGAGCTCGCGTCGATCGAAATCATCGACCCGCGTGCGCAGTTAGGGTGCAGAGCACCGCTGCGCATGAAGCCCTTGGCGCAACTGCGCGATCTGCTCTCGAGCCATGGCGACGCAACGGCGCGCCGCTTCGTTTCGAGCCTGCTCGGTCCGTACGCCCACACGCCCGCGGACCTGATCCCGGAAGATGCGACCGAAGACGAGGCCGGTTCCCAAGACTGCAGCGCGAAGGTCAAGTACCGCTACAACACCTGCGCAGGAGACTGCGGCACCGTCGATGGCCACGAGATCACCTGCACCTGCGAGGTGACAAGCCCCGTAACCTGCCCCAACCTGATCAAGCCACCGCGCCTCCAAATCCCCATCTCCTAATTCGGGGACGGTAAATAGTTTCGGGGACGGTATACCTAATAGATTCGGGGACGGTTTACGGAATAGATTCGGGGACGGTATACGG
>JANNUT010000012.1:0-17090 GCA_031395565.1 Acidobacteriota bacterium
CCGAGAGCGGCTTTTGTTTCGAGCTGCGCGCCTTTGGCCTGCGGCGCAGCGGGACCATGACCCAGCGGCAACGGGAATTGCGTGAGCAGCGCGATCGCCGGCTGGGCCGTCCTGATCCACAGGCGCGGCGCAAACTGGTGCGGCAGGCACTGCTGCGTATGGAGGCGCTGTTTGCCCCGAAAATCACGATCGAGCTGCGGACCGACCAAGAGCCGGCCTATGCCCTCGCGATCAAGGTACTGAAGCGGAAGGTCCGGCACATCACCGTCTCCAGCACCGCGCGACGCGACAGCAGCAACCCGCTGTGGATGATCAATCACAAGCACCGGGTGCAACGGCATTGCTTGGCCAGCTGGCGGCGCGAGACGATCGCGCATCACAAGAACCTGGCCGGGCTGCAGGATCGCCAACTGGTGCATCGCGTCTGGCTGAACCACACCAAGGGGGTCTCGGAGCGGCGCTTGCCGGAGCGGCGGATTACCCCGGCGATGCGGCTAGGGCTGAGTGCCCAACGGCTGTCAGGCAGCGAGTTGTTCTTTCGACGCCGGTTTCCGCAGCGTGAGCGGCTGCCGGAATCGATGCGGCCGCTCTATGAAGGCACCGTGAAAGCGCGGCCTCGCGAAGTCTGCAACCCGTACATCCATAGCTACGCGTACTGAATCAGCGCGGTGGGCTCCGCGTTGCGCCCAGCACGTCGCTTGGCCCGAGGTATTTCGTGGACACCTCTAGGTGATTGGGACGCCGGTGACTTCGCCGGTGAGTTGCTGCGATGAGCGGAGCGAGAAGTGTGCATCGTCTCGCTCTCGATAGTCTTCACGATAGTGGGCCCCCCGACTCTCGTGACGCCACAGTGCGCTGCGAGCCACGCTCAGCAACGTCAAGGCCACGCTGGCCACGGATAGACGCCGTCGCGCATCAGACGATGGCTTGAGTGGCATGAGCTTCGAAACATGCTGCGCCAATCGCTCTTGCACTTGCTCCAACGCGGCGCCGCTGCGCACGATCCCGAGTGATTCATCGGCAAGGGCGCGCAACTCCGGCAAGGTTGTGGGATCGGCACCCAACGGAGGCGGTTGCTCGCCCTTGATGTGCGATGAGACTGCAGGCTCAGGACTCGACACGATCGCTCGCGCGGCTCGCGCTCCAAAAACCAATCCGTCGAGAAGCGAGTTGCTGGCCAACCGGTTGGCGCCGTGCACGCCGACACAGGCGGCCTCACCGACGGCATAAAGCCCTTCGATATGGAGTGCTCTTCCATCGAGGTCCGTGGCCACGCCGCCCATGGCGTAGTGGGCGGCCGGTCGAATCGGTATTGGTTCGAGAGCGGGATCCAGTCGTGCTTCCTGACAGGCAATCATGACGCTCGGAAAGCGAGCGCCCAGTTTCTCGGCGCCCAAGCCGGTCAGATCGAGCAGAACGGGGCGACCTTGTTGACGCGCGATCTCCCGCGCGATCCCGCGTGCCACGACGTCGCGCGGCGCTAACTCGGCGCGTGGATCGTCGTCGCTGAGGAAGCGGCGTCCCGCGAGATTGCGAACGATCGCCCCTTCGCCGCGCAAGGCCTCTGTCAACAACACCGGCGGCATCCCGGCGACCGCCAGCGCGGTTGGATGGAATTGCACGAACTCCATGTCGTGGAGCGACGCGCCGGCCAAGAGACCGAGAGCAACTCCATCGCCCGTCGCTTCTGGCGGATTGCTGGTGACTCCCCAGCACTGTCCAATGCCTCCCGTGGCGATGATCACCGCTCCGGCGCGTACGGCGTGCAGTCCGCCGTCGGCATCCAGCACATCGGCTCCAATGCAGGCCTGTGCGTGAATGGACAATGACGCGGCCATTGCGCTCGGCCAGCGCTGAATTTCCGGATGCCCCTTCACGCGCGAGATCAAGGCGCGGACAATTTCACGCCCTGTAGCATCGCCGCCCGCATGCAGGATCCGCGGCAAAGAGTGCGCCGCCTCGCGCGTAAGATGGAAGTGGTCTCCGCTGCGATCGAATCGCGCGCCCCATTCGATCAGTCGCAAGACTTCGTCGCGCCCCTCGTGCACCAAGATGCGCACGGCGCTGGGATCGCAGAGACCTGCTCCCGCGGCAACAGTGTCTTCCTCATGCAGCGTGAGTTCGTCCTCGTCTCCACTCAGCGCGACCGCAATCCCGCCGCGAGCCCACGCGCTGCTGCTATCCTCGGGAGCATCTTTGGTGACCACCAACACGCGTCGCCCAGCGTCTGCCAACTCCAACGCCGCCCGCAATCCTGCGACGCCAGCCCCAATCACGAGCACATCGCAGCGTTGTTCGCCCACCTAACTCTCCTTAATGCCTTCGGCATGCCGCGAAACTGCTCTCACCGCTTATAATTCGACCGGCGGCGCTACAGCGGCCCGTGGAGGATACACCGATGGCCCGTGGAGGCAGGCCGGGAGACGACGATCCGGGAGCCTTGCTGTTCGGCGATGACGATTATGACGACGAGCGACAAGAGGATGAAGAGAACGAGTCGAAAGCCGAGCCGCAACAAGGTTCGCTTTGGGGCGATCATGCACAGGACGACGAGGAGCGAGCACCGACTCAGCCGATCGTCTCCCCTGTGGAAGATCTGCGTTATCAAGGACCTATCAGCATGGACGATGCCGACGAGCCGGAAGACGGGTACGAGGATCCGGGCCCAGGCACCGGACGAGTGTTCTTTGCGGCGGCGCTGATTGGGGGCGTCATCATTACCATGTTCGCCGTGGCTCTTTACTATCGCGGCAGCAGTGACGAACTCGTTGCGTCCACCGTGGCCAAAGCAGCCGGCGAACGACGACCCGCGGCAAGTGCGCCGCTGACTCAAGCTCCGCCAGCGCCAGTTCCCTCACAGACACCCGAATCGAATGCGGCATCGGCTGGCTCTCCAACCATTGAGTACCGGCCGGTTTCGGAAGCACCGGTGATGCCTGGGCCGGAAAAACCATCTCAGGTAGCCAGCGTCAAGCCTTCTGTTCCGTTAGCAACCGGCGCGAGCGGATCCGCTCGTATCGGCACAGCGGCGGCGAGCACGGCGCAAGAGCGGCCGGCGCCTGTCGCGGCCTCGCACGTGACGCCCGCTAAACCGGCCGAAACGAGTCATCCCTCGGCGCACTCCTCCGGAACATCGTCACTCAACGAAATCGCGCGACGAGGCCGCAACCGGTTGGAGGCCGCGCCGGCCGGAAGTTGGACTGTGCAAGTCATCGTGGCTTGCCAACCCGTCACTGTAGAGAAAGCTTTCCGTAACGTGGAGAGCACAAACCTCGTGGCGATCCCTGTCGATCTGAAGGGCCAGTCCTGCTACCGCTTGTGTTGGGGACTTTACTCCGACCGCGCGGCCGCCGAGCGTGCGATCACGAGCGTGCCTGACTATTTCGCAAAGGACGCGAAGCCGCAGCCGGTCCCGGTGACCAAGGTGGTGGGCCACTGATCGATACGCGCATCGCGGCGGGACTCGCCGTGTGCCTGACGATGCTCGGCACATCGCAGGTCGCGGCCGATCGATTGATTCTGAAAAGCGGGCGTGTGATGACCGTCGACACCTGGTGGGTCGACGGCGCCACGCTCTTCTATGAGACCGATTCCGGAACGATCGGCATTCCACGTGCCGACGTAATGCGCATCGAAAAGAGCGATGAACACGCACCCTCGTTCAAGTCCGCGCCGCCGGGCGACGCCAACACTGCATCCCCTGAAACGAACGTTCCGGCCCCAGTGCAACGCTTGCCCTCCGCAGCCGAACTCGACAGCGCGATCGACGAAATCGCGACGAGTCTTCGTCGCGAAGGCCAAGCATCGTCGCGCGCGCGATTGAAACTGCAACTCGCCGACATGCACACGCTGCGCTCGCGCCTGGCGCGCGAAGCCGGAGCGCGCGATGCCGCGTTGGATCATTTGAATCAGGCTCTCGAGCTTATTCCAGACCATCGCGTCGCTCGCCCGGACCTCGGTTGGCTGCTGCTCGAAATGGGCCGTTCCGATCGAGCGATGTCGTTGACGCAATCGTGGCTGGTGGCCACGCCGAACGACTCGTCGTTGCTGACCTTGCGCGGGGAACTGCTCTATCGCGACAACCGGCTTGGCGCGGCGCTAGCCGATTTTGAAGCGGCCGCTGCGGCGCGTCCCAACGAATCGATACTGCAGCAACGAATCGACCGGATCCGCCGCGACCTGCAAGTGGAAGCCAGCAACACGCGCAAGGAATCGCAGCACTTCGTGTTGTCCTTCGATGGAGACCGCGACGAAATACTGGGGCGCGCTGTCGCCGACGAGTTGGAAAACGCGTGGCGCGAATTGACTCGCGAGATCGATGCGTGGCCGGGTAACCCCATTCCAGTGGTGCTCTCGACACGTGATGAATTTGCCTCGACAACCCAGTCAGGCCCCGAGGTGCTCGGCCTCTTCGACGGCAAGATCCGGTTGCCGTTGGGCGGACTGACACGTGTTACCCCACCGGTCGTCAAGGTCTTGCGTCACGAGCTGACCCACGCTCTGCTGCACGACAAGGGGCACGGCCGGGTTCCGCGGTGGCTGCATGAGGGTTTGGCGCAGTTGATGGAGCCCCGCAATCCAGGGGCCTACGAACAGGCACTTAGGCCGGCGGCCCAGGCAGGTTCCTTGGACATCGAGCCGTTCTCCTACCCCACCGCGCTGTCGTTCGTCTCGTTCCTAGACGGGCAATTCTCGCGAGCCAAGGTGCTTTGGTTTGTCGATCTGCTGGCCGAAGGGCGGTCCGAGACCGAAGCTTTTGAGCAGGCCTTCGGGGCCCCCCGGGAGGATCTGCAGAACGCATGGCGACGGTCGTTCCAACCTCCGAACTGAAACTGGCGCCTCAGGGCAAGCTCACACTCTGCCCGCTGGACGCTTTGCTGGGCCGGCTGGGACTGCTCAAAGCGACCGCTGTCGTCGACCTTACCAACAAGAAGCTCGTACGGCGCCTGATCCTCGAGGACGGCTGCGTGCAGGCGCTCATTTCCAATGCTCGAGACGATCGGTTCGTCGATTGGTGGCTGTCGCAAGGCGGCGGCGCGTTTGTCAGCGATCAGCAACGCGAACAACTGCTCGCCGACAGCGGCAACTCGCCCTCGACGGCGGCGGCCATCGTTCGTTCCGGATTGGTGGACGGACCGGCGATCGAACGGCTGTTGGTCGAGCATCTTCTGGCGATGGTGGCTGACATGGCGGGCTGGACAGACGCCACCTATCGGATCACGCCAGGCCGCGTCGCACTCGGGGAAGAGCCGGTGGCGCGTTGGCCAGCGATCGATGCGGCGCTGATGCTGGCGCGCGTCAAGATCGCAACACTGCGCCGGCCTCCGCCGGCTCCGCAGTACGTCATCGCATACGCCGGCTGGAGCACCGACAGACCTGCGATCGACGAGCTCGAAAGTGCGCTGCTCGAGAAATCTGTCGATGCGATCCGAACAACCTTGCTGATCGACGGCGAGTCGAGCGGCGGCGATCAACGTGAACGTACGCTTGCGGCACTGGTGCGCGTCGGCTTGCTCAACGAAATCAAGCCGCACCTGATCGCACCAGAAATCGAAGCGCCGCAAGGCGAGGTCAGTGAGGCCGAGCTCAAAGAGTGGCTGGCAGCAGGCACGGCTGAGAATCTCGAGAAACTACTCGGCGTGAGCGCCAACGCGGATGCAGCCCAAGTCCGACGAGCCTATTACCGCACGGTGCGGCGTTTCCACCCCGACAGGTTCAACAGCGGTCCGTTGGCGCAATATCACGCGCAAGTAGAACTGGCCTTTCGGCTCGTGCACGAAGCGCATGAGGTGCTCACCAATTCAACGGCGCGAGAAGCGTGGATCAAGCGACGCCAGGGTCCAGCTCCCGCCGATCCAGGAAAAATGGCGCGCGATCTGTTTTCTCGTGCGCGGCGCGCGCTTGCCGAGGGCCGTCGCGGTGAAGCCGTCGACTATCTGCAGCGCTGTGTAGAACAGCCGCAGCATGAACTGACACATGCGTTGTATTTGTGGCTGTTGTTGCTCGGTAACCCGCGTCGCCGCGCGGACGCCGTGGAGCACCTCGCGCAACTTTCGCGAGCCCATCCGAAGCGAGCCGATCTGATCGCGGCCTACGGTCTTGCGCTACAGCGTTCAGGGCGCGAGGACGAAGCGCGCGCCGAGTTCAAGCGTGCGCTGCAACTCGACCCGACTCAACCGATCGCACGTGTTGCCAGCGGCGTGAAGGGTTCGTTCGACGTGACCAAGCTCGACCCGCTGTTGGCGGCGATCTTCAGTTAGCCGGCGTGGCGGCACCAACTTCTGACAGGAATCGATCGATCGCCGCGGCCGTCTCTTCTGGCTTTTCCCACACCACCATGTGCCCGGCATCGGCGATCTCTTCGAACCGATGTCCCGGCAGATCGGCCGCCATCGCTCGGCCGATGGCCGGTGGAATGAGCTTGTCCTGCACACCAAAAACAATCTGTACAGGCAGATCGATCGAGCCCAACAGGCCGTCGAGCAAGTACTCACCCGACACCGCCGACCGCAGCATGGCGATTGCGGTTGACGCATCGCGCCTGACCGCGAACCACAGCGCCGACGCCGGCGCATAAGGCGGATGGGCAAACATGATCGGCAACGAACGTTGCGCGTCGCTGACCGTGAACGGCAGCAACATCGGAAACGCCGGAGGCTGAAAGCGGTAGCCGGGTGACGAGATGAGTGTGACCGGTCCGCAGCGCTGTGGTGATTCCAGCGCTTGCCAGGCCATCACCCAACCTCCCAGCGAATGTCCGACAATGGCGGGCTGGCGAGGAAAATCCAGCGCATCGGCCGCATCGAGTATCAACTTTCCAGCGTTGCCGATGGTGAGCTCGCGCACCGGTTGCGGCGACAATCCGTGGCCCGGCAGATCGAACATCAAGACTCGGTAGCCGCGCGCCGCGAGCGCGCGGGCCAGGGGCAGCATTACTGCCGACTCACCACGCAATCCGTGCTGCAGCAACACGGGACGGCCTTTGCCAACCGCGCACCAGGCGAGTTGTTGTCCGTCGACGATGATTGTCCCGTGTTCTGTGCCGGCGCTCCAAAGCACGACGCGACGCAGCGCATTGAGCGTGCCGGTTGGAAATACTGCGCCGGTGACAAGCGCTGCGGCGAGAGCGATGGCGGCAATCGACAACAGCCGCCGGCCGCGACTCACTCCGCCTCCAGGACCGCCACCGTCGCGCCACCGCCCCCTTCCTCCGGCGAGCCATCGCGTACTTGCACCACGTCGGCGTGATCGGAGAGCCGTTGGCGCACGGCCCGTTTCAAGGCGCCGGTGCCGAATCCGTGCACGATTCGCACTTCGCGCAAGCCCGCCAACAGAGCGTCGTCCAAATATCGATCGAGATGATCGAGCGCTTCGTCGACGCGCTGACCGATCAAGTTCAACTCACGTGGAACGTCGCGCGTTGCCACCGAGGCACGTACGCCCGTGGGGAGAGCCGGTGCGCGGCGAGTCGCAAACGGGCGCGGCGGCGGCGGGTCGAGCTCTGTGGCGGCTGTTTCTTCCGCCGCTCCGGACGGACGGAGATCCGACAGCTTCAACGAAAACAGGGCGCGGCCAAGCTGTAGATCGACGCGCTGCCCGTCGAGCCGACGCACCACACCATCGCGATTGAGTGATGTGACGAAGACCGTCTCCCCAGGGGCTGGCGTCCAGTCTTGCGGAGCCGGTTCGGTGCGTCGCACGGCACGAAGTTCTTCGGAGAATTGTTCGCGCAGCGCGCGTTCACGCGCCGCTCGTTCCTTGTCGACCGCGCGGCGCTCTTTCACGTCGGTGAGTGTGGAGAGCAACTTATCCGCCTCACCGCGAAACGATCGAGACAACTCATCGATGCGTTGGCTCCACTGTTCACGGCGGCGTTGTTCGTCGGCTCGCCAGCGCTCCTGCCGGACCAACTCATCCGCTTCGTACTTGCGGCGCAAGGCGACAGTTTCCTCACGTTGGCGCTCCAGGTCGGCGGCCAAGGAACGAACCGCATCCAGTGCGCGCGCCGCGTCGGCGCCGGCGGGATCGAGCTTGAGTTGCGCTGCCTCCACGAGCGCGGCATCGAGCCCCAGTTGCTCGGCCATCGTCAGCCCGATCGACGCTCCTGCCACCCCCGTCACCAGACGGAACGTGGGCCGCAGCGTGTGCTCGTCGAAATCGGCGGCAGCGTTGAGTGCGCCGGGCGTGCGATAGCCCCAGGTCTTGATCCCCTGATGGTGTGTGGTAACCACGACCTGCGCGCCCTGCTGCATCAAGCGCTCCATCACCGCCATACCGAGCGCTGCCCCTTCGGCAGGATCGGTTCCGGTACCAATTTCATCGATCAACGCCAGCGTGCCTGGAGCAGCGCCGCGCACCATCACGGCCAAGTTACGCACGTGGCTGGAGAATGTGGAGAGACTCTCGCTAATCGACTGCTCGTCGCCAATGTCCGCGTAGATCTTGCGGAACACCGGGACGCGCGCTTCGCTGGCGGGCACCGGCAAGCCGGCGTGTGCCATCAACGTCAACAGCCCGAGCGTCTTGAGTCCGACCGTCTTGCCGCCGGCATTTGGTCCAGAGATCACGAGTGCGCGCGTTTCGCGCGGCAAATCGAGCCTCAGCGGCACGATCTTCCGCGGCGGTCGCGCCGCCGCCAGAGTTTCCTCCAGCAACGGATGGCGTGCGTCCTCGAACTTGAAGCCACCGCCTTCCACCAGGTCAGGGCGAACCGCATTGAGCGAGTCGGCCCAACCCGCGATTGCTTCGAGCAGATCGACTTCACCCAGCACGACGCCCGCCGTTTCGATCTCGACGCGGAAGGCGCGCAGCAGTTCGCTGTAGCCGGAGAGAATCCGCTCGATCTCGGCCTCTTCCTCCTCAGCCAGACGCACCAGATCGTTGTTGACTTCGACCGTTTCCATCGGCTCGACGAACATCGTTTTGTCGGAGGCCGAGTGGCCGTGCACGATGCCTGGGAATCGACGCGGCGTGTCGGTGCGGATCGGCAGTACGAAACGATTGTTGCGCACGGTGTAGTACTGATCGCGCAATACCGGCCCCGTCCAATCGGCCTTCATCAACCCTTCGAGCACGCGCGTGAGGCGTTCGGACAAGTGTCGAATTTCGCGGCGGATGCGCAGCAAATCGGGGCTGGCTGAATCTTCGACGTGCCCCGAAGAAGTAATGTTGCCTTCGATCGGGCCGATCACGGGCTCGAGATCGGGAAAGCGCGCCCATTCCGCACCGAGTTCGGGAAAGCGCTGCGGGTCGAGGCCGCGCAACACTGTCGCAGTTTCTCTTGCGACCACCAGCATCGAAACGATGTCGTAGATCTCGATCGCCGGCAGCGTGCGCCCCTCGACACTGAGCGCCTCGAGGGTCGCCTCGGGATGAACCGTCGCGGTGATCGGCAGCCGGCCTTGCTCACCGAGCACTCGTCGCATTTCCTCGACGCGCGCCTGACTGCGATCGATCGCGGCCGCATCGTTATCGGGCAGCAGGGCATCGGCTCGCTCACGGCCCATCGGCGTGCGCGGACGTTCGGCGAGAAGTTCTTGCAGACGGCGCCATTCCAGACGCTCGAGCGTGGGGGTGTCGGCCAGCATCACGATGTCGAAGGCTCCGCCGGTGGGTCGTCGCGTCGCACCGCCGCCAGCGCGTGTCGCGCCAAGACCGACAGCACCGCAGCCCCCGGCACAGCCAGCAGAATGCCTGCAAACCCAAACAGTTGCCCACCGACAAGCACAGCTAGCAGCACCGCCAAGGGATGAAGGCCGACGGCTCCTCCGACCAAGCGTGGCGTGAGCACCCATCCTTCGATGTTCTGAACGACCACGAACACAGCCGCCACGCCAAGCAGCCGCGACCACGATTGGTATTGCAGGAAGTCCAGGAGCAGCGCCGGCAGAAGGCCAACTGCCAGACCCAAGTACGGGACGATGTTGAGTACACCAGCCACCAGTCCCAACAAAACGCCGAGCGGCGTCCCCATCAGGCCCAATCCAATCGCGTACATGACTGCCATGACGCCCGAGACAAGAAATTGCCCGCGCAAGAACCCCCGCAGTGAGGCATCGATCTCGCCAGCGATGGTGTAGACCTGCGATTGCCAACGGCGCGGCACCAGGTCGGACAACGCTGCGCGCAGGCGATGCCAATCGACCAAGATGTAGAACGCAAAGAACGGCACAACGATCAAGTTGAGGATCGCGAGCACCGCACCGACAACCGAAGAGAACACCGAGCGCAGACCGCGTCCCGCGCTCTTGGCCAACGCCGCTGCGTTGTCCTTGAGCCATTGTGTGACGGTGGTCTTCAATTGCTCGATCTCGACCTGATGGGCATCTACGAACTGGCGTAGTGCCGGTGGCCAGTTGACGGGATCGGTCACACTCGACGTATCGACGTTGCGCGCCAACGACGCTGCCTGATCGGCGATTCGCGGGACTGCAATCCCGAACACCACGACGACGGAGACGACAAGTCCCACGGCGAGCAGAAGTGTTCCGAGCGTACGCGGTATTCGGTGTCGCTCCAGCCAGGAGATCGCAGGCTCGACCGCATACGCGATGATGAATGCGGCGCTCAGCGCCGCGAGCACCGGCGCAATCTTGATCACGACAAATACAGACACTGCCGCAAGCAGCAGTCCTAGCGCCCAGCGAGCGCCCGGCGAGAGGCGGTCGATCATTTTTCGGGCACCGCCGGAAGCGACTGCATCATGCGGCGAATCCGGACCAAGTAGTCGATGCCAGAGGCGACGGTGAACGCGGTCACCCACCAAATGCCGGCCAACAACCAACCATCGCTCAGCCCGTACCAAACGTTGCCGAGCAGGAAGATCGCGGCGCACACCATCGCCGAGCCCGTGGCCCACTTGCCCAGCCAACTCGGCGGAAATTTCCGCAGGCCGTGCGACAGATACAGCGCTAACGCGGTGACCACGATCAGCACATCACGAAGCACGATCAACAGCGTCAGCCAGGCGGGGACATGCCAGCGCAACTCGAACAATGGAAACGACCGAGGATGGTCAGGCAACGCGAGGATCAGATAGGTCACGAGCATCATCAGCTTGTCGGCGGCTGGATCGAGAAACATGCCGAGTTGAGTCGACTGCCCCAAACGGCGGGCGGCAATACCGTCGAGCCGGTCGGTGATGGCGGCGCCGACGAACAGCCCGAATGCCAGTCCCGGCTCCCCCTCCAGCAACGAGAGCGCGACCGCCGGCACGGCAAACAGGCGCAGCAGCGTGAGCTGATTGGCCAGGGTCAGTTGCCGCAGGATCGGATCGAATCGTGCCATTTGCCCTCTTCGGTCGGTACGGGATGGTACGTGAGCTTGCGATTCGCATCGCTCCAGTCCGCTCTGGCCCAAGCCAGGGCCGGGCCCTAGATTCTAGTCCGGACGGTTGAGCTGGATGGAAACGATGACTCAAACCTCGGCTGACCCCGAGCTGGTGACGGCCTACAAGTTGGACGACCTGCTGCGCTTCATGGTGCAGCAGGGGGCGTCCGATCTGCATTTGAGGCCGATGCGCCCTCCGCTGCTGCGGCTCAAGGGGAAGCTGATCCCGCTGAAAGGCGCGCCGCTGCGCCCTGACGAGCTGGACCAACTCCTGCGGAGCACGCTCAATCCCCGGCAGCTCGAACAGCTCGAACAACGGTTGTGCTGCGAGTTCGGGCATTCCGTGGCAGGGCTGTCGCGGTTTCGCGGGACGATCTTCTATCAGCGCGGCACGCTAGGTGCGGTTTTTCGTCGTGTTCCCTTTCTCTTTCCGACGCTGGACCAGTGGGGCCTGCCGGAGGTCATCAAGGATCTGGCGGAACTTCGTCAGGGATTGGTGATCGTGACCGGGCCCACCGGGTCTGGAAAATCGAGCACGCTGGCCGCGCTCCTGGGCGAGGTGATTCAAAAGCGCATGGTGCACATCGTGACGATCGAGGATCCGATCGAATTCGTGCTCAACGACGGACTCGCCACGGTGACACAACGTGAAGTCGGTGCCGATACACCCAACTTCGCCTCGGCACTTCGCAATGCATTGCGTCAAGACCCGGATGTCATCATGGTCGGCGAAAACCGCGACTTGGAAACGATGAGCGTGACGCTGACCGCTGCCGAAACGGGTCACGTGGTGTTCACGACGCTGCACACCAACTCTGCGGCGCAGACGATCGACCGCATCATCGACATGTTTCCCGCCGAACAACATCGCCAGGTGCGGCAACAACTGGGTCAGGTGCTCAAGGCGGTGATCTCGCTGCAACTCGTGGAGCGCGCCGACGGCCACGGGATGGTCGCCGCGGTCGAGATCATGCGCGAGTCTCCGCGCATCTCGAAATTGATCAAGGACGGCTCGATCCAGGAACTGAACGAAGAGATCGAGAAATCGGTGAGTTACCACAACATGCAGTCCACCAATCAGTCGTTAGCGGCACTGGTGATCCATGGCATCGTCACGCGCGAGACGGCGATGCAGATCTCGGTCAACGCCGCCGACCTCGATCTGATGTTGCGCAAATTCTTCTTTCCAGCCAAACGTCAGCCCGATGCGCCGGGCGAGGAGATCGATATGCCTTCTGACGCGGACTATTCGCGTGTGAACAAGCTGCTCGAGGTCGAGAAGCTCTACGACGATCTGCAGGAGCGACACACCTCGGAGTTGACCGAGCGTGACCAGCGGATCCGCGAACTGACACTCGAACTGCGGGCACGTGCCGAAGCGGACCGCGAGGCCGAACAACGGCTACGCACTGCCGACGAAGAACGCGAGCGCGCGACGCGTAGCTTGGAAGCCCAGCGGATCGAGTTCGAAACCCAGATTCAACGGCTCCAGGCCCGTGTACGAGAACTGCAGGCCGTCGGCACCGACCCCGGTGCGAATTCGCGCGGTGGCGGACTCTTCCGGCGCTAACTCAGGGCGCGGTGAGATCGCGCGGTGGCCCGACCGTGGCGATCGCGTGCTTGAACACAAGCTGATCGGTCCCCCCTTGATCGAGCACGATCGTGAACCGGTCGTGACCTTTGATCCGCCCAATCAAGCGCTTCCCCGACACCAGCCATACGGCGATCGGCTTGCCTTCGCGTTGGAAGCGGTTGAGCAGTGTCGCTTGCAGATCGTGTTCTTCACCCATGGGCCGGGATTATAGGCCAAGCCGGCTCACGATCTGTTGGAACGCGTGATCCAACAATTGCGGATCATCGGCATCGAGCCAAAAAGTCTCGGGCTCGCTCCGAAACCAGGTCGACTGACGCTTGGCATAGTGGCGTGTGTTGCGTTGAACCGACTCGATCAGCGCTGCCATTGGGGTGCGCTGCGGGGACGCCAGCCAGGCCACCACATCGCGATAGCCGATAGCGCGCAGCGCGTTGGCCTCGGGCGAGAGGCCCACGTGATCGAGCAACCACTGGGTCTCGCTCACCAGGCCGGCGCTGAAGAACCGCTCCACGCGCTGATCGAGCGTTTTGTACAGGAGGCTGCGCTCACGCGTCAGGCC
Source organism: Acidobacteriota bacterium (assembly GCA_031395565.1). Taxonomy (GTDB): domain Bacteria; phylum Acidobacteriota; class Polarisedimenticolia; order J045; family J045; genus JANNUT01. The sequence goes on from JANNUT010000012.1 coordinate 13,482, forward strand.
GAGCCGGACCAAGCGAAACCGATCCGGCCCCCGCCAGCTACCGGCTTGGATGGCCGAGAGCGAAAGACCATGCCCGAGGCGGACCTCCAAGGCGCGGACCAGTCGCTGGCGATCCGTCGCTCGCAGGCCGGAGGCGGTGGCCGGATCGAACCGCATCAGCAAGCGATGCAACCGCGGCACGCCGTGTCGTTCGGCCAGTCGCTCCAGCCGTTGTCGCAACTCCGGTTCCCGTGCCGGTGCGTTCGCCAGTCCTTTGGCGAGTGCGCGCAAGTACATCCCGGTCCCCCCGACGATCAGCGGGATGCGCCCAGCGGACGCCGCCCATCTCAACTCCGGTTCGGCGAGCCGCACCCACTCACCGGCATTGATGTTAGCCGCAGGCGGAACCGCATCGACCAAGGACCAAACATGTCTGCGTTCCGGACCTTCGGGTTTGGCGGTCGCAACATGCAGGTAGCGATAGATCTGGACCGCATCACAAGACACCAAGTGGCAGCGCAGCCGATCGGCCAGTGCTGCCGCGAGGGTTGTCTTTCCGGTTCCAGTCGCCCCGAAAATCGCGACACTCGGCGGGAGCGAGCCGTTCACGGCGGCTACCCCCACACCAAACGCAACGCCGTCCACAGCACGATCAGTGTGGTCAAGACGAGCAGTCCGCGGCTTGCGTCATCGGCTCGAGGCTGACCTGGCTTACGGTCCATCGACCAACACCGAACCGGGATAGTAGTGAGCCAAGATCTCGCGATAGTCGCGACCGCGCAGCGCCATACCAAACGCGCCGGTTTGACACATTCCAACACCGTGTCCCCAACCGCGGCCACGGAATGTGGCGCGACGGATGAAGCCAGCGTCGTCTTTCTGCAATGACATCGTGAACAGGATTTCCGGCAAGTCGAGCGCGCGGCGGATCCGAAATCCCTGGACGATCGCGCGCCCTGCAGCACCTTCTACCGACAGTTCCGCGACTCGGCCGGAAACGCCGCGGCGCACGATGGTCAGGTCTTTGAGACGTCCGACAGGCGCGACCTTGTTGAAAGACTCTTCCAAAGCGGCCGCGTCACGCACCTCTGTCCAGCGATAGTTGGTACCGCGCCGATCATCGCCGCGACCTTGACGGCGCTTCACGCCCAGAAGCTCGAGCGTCGAACCGATCGCCAGAAAGGCAACCTTGTCGCCCGGCAGCAACGACAACTCGGCGACCCGGTACCAGCCGGCGGGGCTCTCGGCGAGCAGCAGTGGACGCGCACTCCCGAGCCGTAATTCACGCTCTTCGCGTCCGACCTTCAGTCGCAGCACGCCGGCTGCGGCTCGAAGCACCGTGGCGTCGAGCAGCGGCGCAGCGGCATAGTTTTCGGACAGGCGCGCCAAGAGCGCGACCGCTTCGCCGCGCGTCGGAGCATCGGCCGGTCGCAAGCGGCCTGACTGATCAAGCAACGGCAAGCCCTGTTCGAGCAGCTCGGCAATCAACGGCCAATCGGTGCTGGGAACCGCGCTGCGGTCATCGCTCATGATCAGCACGCGTTCATCGCCGGCGAGCAACGAGAGTGGCGCATCTTCGGAGACACGTGTCCACTCTCCGAGCCAACGCCAGAGCGAGAGTCGATCGGGGATCGATTCGATCGCAGGCGGCACGGGACGGCCGGCGCGTTTGGCAAGGGCCCCCGTCCAGCGCATCCATTGCGCCGCGTCCAACGGTCCGGCACGCCAGGTTGATTCTTCGGCTTGCAGCGGGATCATGTCCGCCGCGATCAGCAGCGCCCGAGCCAGCACCGCTCTACCTTCCGAAGGTTCGTCACTGATCGAGGAAGGCAACGGTGCACCGATCACGCGCGTCATCACGCGCTCTAACTCGCGGTCCTCGGCAAAGCATGGCACACCGCGCAAATAGGTCCCGCGCCATTCAGGAAAGACCACTTCCACATCTTCGGTATGCCCGCCGCACGTTGCGGTGAACAACGCGTTGATCGGCTCGCCATTGAACGCGAGCACCTGCCCCGCCGTTTCGCGCACGGCGCGATCGGAGACCGGGTGCTCGGCGGTCGCTCCTCCGTAAACCTGACAACGCGGGGTGTCGCAGACGTCGAACCCTTCCTCTTGAAACTGACCGAGATTGGCCAACGCGTAGGTTCGCGCCGCAACGGCCTGGACCTTCTGTGCGTCGAGTTCGGGGAATAGGCCGGGACCGAGTTCCAGCGGGACGACGCCGCGCAGATAGTCCTCGAGCGAGAGTTCGTTGATAAGTTGCACCACTCCATAGGGTGAAAGCCGGGCTTCGAGCAGGCCGCGGTATTCCTTGCCTTCGACGGTAATGCGGTCCCCTTCCCCAGGCACGATCAGCAGCCGCTCTGCACCGGTGCCGAAAACATCCCATCGTCCATCGATGAGTCTCAGCGCCCCACCCGACTTCTTCTGTCGCGGCTCCGAGACCAGCCACGCATCGGGATAACCACTTTGCCGCAGCGACGCGAGCAAGGAAGTGAGCGCTTCTGCCGACTCGGCCTCGCCGATCCGGACGCGCCACACATTGCGATCAGGATCCCAAGCCGCGCTGGCGGGCGCGTGGAATTCCGCTTCCAAGTCGCCGGCCAGAGTCTGTGCCTTGTCCTTGTCGCGGAAGCTCCCGATTTGAACCCGGCGTACCGGCGGCGAGGGCGCCGGAGCACCCCCTTCGGGCACGATCATGACCGCGCCAGCGAGACGCTCGGGCCAGATCGGCGGCTGTTTACCCATCGAGTAGATGAAAAATGGGCCGCCGCTGCTCCCGACTTTGACAGGCCCCTCGGCGGGACGCAGCCCGACACGAATGCGAGGTGCCGACGATACCGGCGCCGCAGGAAAAACAGCGACGACCGATGGGGCCGATGCAGGGATGCGCAGTGCTGCCGCAAGTCCAAGACTCAGCGAGCACGCCGCGAGTGCCACGACAACACCGGAAGTTCGCACGGCGCTCAGGATGGCAGAGCGCCGCGGCAGCGTCCACGCACTCGGACCGGTCTCGTTCACGAAGCGGGAACTTGGCGACTAAACGTAGGCGGCGACCGCCTCGTGTTCTTCATCGTAGATGTCGAACAGTTCGTTGAGCCGAACCAAGACCATTGCGTCGAGCACCTTCTTCTGGACGCCGAACAGCTTGATATCGCCACCGAGTTCATGAACGCGATGCAGCGCAGCCACGAGTTGTCCCAGCGAATTGCTGTCCATGTACTTCACGTGACGAAGATCGAGCGTGAATTTGCTCGTCCCATCCGCGGCCGCTTCCTCGAAAACATTGCGCAAGCGACGGTCTCCATCCTCCGCGAAGCGCAAGTTTCCAAGTGGCCGGACGGTTTTCACCTTGTGATACGTGTCGACCTGGATTTCCATGGTGCCCTCCCTGGACGGGCCCGCAGCGTTCGTCACGGGGATGTTACTCCCGCGCGGACCTGATTTTTCCTGGTTTCCTGAAAACCTTTGGACCGGTCTTGCGGGCTAGAAGCGGTCTCACAACCTCTTTTCGGCTGCACCCAGTCTTCGCGGGCTGCGGCATCGCGGTCGTTGCTTTGTGTGCTCGATGTGGCCTCCGGCCACACCTCCGCGCCCAAAGCACCGGCCGCTTCGCCTCGCTCCGCG
>JANNUT010000013.1:0-22377 GCA_031395565.1 Acidobacteriota bacterium
TCGGTGACTTCGTTGCGGTTGAATTTGTAGTCGGCGGGGAGCGCGGGGGGTTGGCCGGACCATGTCAGGTGGAGTTTCAACGGGCCGGGTTGCTTCGGCAGCCGGACTTCGTAGCGTCGCGTCCCATCTTTTACGCCGGAGTCGGTGACCTTGAGCGCTTTGCCTTCTGCGTGAACCGAGTCGAGCCGATAGAGCGCGTCGACTGACAGTTGCACCGTCTTGTCTTTCGTCGGCGTGATCGTTAGGGTCGCTTCAGCTGATAGCGCGCGGGCCGCGGGGTCGAGCGCAACTTGGATTTGGTGGGCCGAAACGACGGTGCCGGCAGATGTGGCAACCGAGGCGCCTAAAAACACAGGAATGAGTGCGAGTCGTTTGAGCATGGGCGCGATTCTAGTCCTGAGTCCGAGTCTCGCTGACAAGATCCTGCGACACGAGGGTAGCGGGTCATTTTGAAATGCGGCGCTAGAACGCGAGCGTGAACGCCCCAGTTGCGCCGTTGTAGGAAAGCAAGCACCGACCCAACACGTCACGGCCAATCAGGGCGTCGATTCCTTGAGGCCGTAGCGAGCATGCGACGATGGGCACGGTCGGTAGAATTAGCGGAGACGAGCCAGGATCCGCGCCGGGAATTGCGATGCCAACATCGTATTGATCCATGTGATGCGGACTCGTTCCGGTGGAGGGCGTCGAGATGGGGGTACTTCCAGTGGGTGACAGGGCAAGCGGCGCAAGCACTTGGAAATCTACGCACGTGCAGCTGGCGCCGGTATCGATGAGTGCCTGCATTGAAACAGGGGCTGGTATCGCTCTGCCAGCGGCCACGAGTGCCGTTTGTCGCGCCTCGCTCACAAATACCAACGCCATAACGATCGGCCCACGTGACCCGATCTGGAGCGTGAAGTGCGGCATCGAGAAGTCAGCGACCAGCAGGTGCGATGAATCGAGATACAAATTGCGCCTGTTCAAACGTATGGACCTGTTTTACAAGGAATGGGTCCAACCCGAACTGCGAGTAGCCAGCCTTGATTGCGTCGTCGTAGCTACTGAAGATGTCCACGATTTCGTCACCATGAACTAGAACGAACTTCCCTTCGTGCTGCGCCCTCAATTCGGGCAGCTTCTTGTTGAAGGCTTCAAGTTCCTTTTCGAGAGCCATCTGAGCCTCCATTCGCGTCGGCCTGGTGCACCAGAAGATACAGCGCCAGCTAACGACAGACTACGACCCAGGCTAAGGTCCGTCCTCCCCCGTGGAGATATCGGGATGCTACCATCCGATCCTGCCAAACCGCCCGAGTAAGAAGCCACTGGACATCAACGAACTCGCGGCGCCAATCACAGACGTAGCACCGGCCGAGCACGAGAAAAAACAGACCGGTCCTAGTTACCGGCAACAAGCCCGCTGTCCTCGCATTGGGACAGTTGGGCGGGAAGAGGGGCAGCCCAGCCAGGGCGGCAAAGCAAAAAGGCGATGGCGAACAGCGCTGCCGAGGTGCAGCGGAGCAAACCGCACTGCCGGGCTGGAGGCGCCTTAGGATTCAGTTCGTCCTCGCCCGCTAGAACTTCTGACCAAACCGCAATGCGCAGCATGACTCTCGGAAGGTCGCGTTGCCGGGGGATGTCAGAGGCCCGATGACTAGAGAGTCGACGCTGCGAGCGGCTCCCGCGCCGAAATCCATGCTCCCCTCGAGAAATGGTGAGTGCGGAGCGCAGCACCCTTCTCGTGCTAAACGCCAATCTCAGATCTTTCAATGAGTTGAGCCGCCGCCGGTGTTGAAACTGGCACTGCGTTAGAGACCTCAGAGCGGTGGCAGCGTCGCGCCGGGAAACACCTTCGGGAACCATGCCTACTTGAGAGCCGATGTTCGGCCACGCTTGACTTCGATATGGCGGTGCCGAGCGCCGGAAAAGCTCCGGGCCGATGAGCCATTCCCACCACGGTCCCTGCGCGCTCTCGGGCAGCGCCTCGAAGTCCGCCACAGAACGCAACCGCTCGGTGGTCCACGCGACCGCGAGCAGGAAGTTCGTCACCGGAAACTTCGCGGGCCGGCGCGCGAGTCCTACCTTTTTCGACGAATCCCACGCGAGTGCTTGCCCGACACACAAGAGGTCAGAGAGAAGGTCGACGTACGCAGCAGCCGCGGTGTTGTTAGCGAGCGCTGCCTCGCGGGCGAGCGCGGGCCGGGCTGACCCGGCTGCTACGACAGGCCACCGTCACGCGCCCAGCGGTGTCGGTTGTGTTCGCGTTGTACTGAACCCCCCCCGGCGAGCGTCCGGACTTCCGCGGTTTTCGATGAACGCTCGTACCAAGCGGTTTGCCACTGCCGCCTTGCAGCCCACAACTGCACCCTTGACAGTTCTAGCCCGGGTAGTACGGTTAGCAGGACCATAACGACCTTAACGGTAGGGGTGGGGAAATGACGAAGAAAATCACCGCTCTGAAAGCCCGCCACAACCTCGGCCAGGTCTTGGATGAGGTCTATCACCGCGGAGATCAGTACGTGATCGAGCGCGACGGAAAGGCAATGGCCGCTGTTGTGCCGCTGTGGTTTCTGGAGGAGTGGCGCAAGCGCAAGGATCGCGTGTTTGGGGTAATCACAGCGATCCACCAGCGAACCAAAGACATCGCACCCAAGACGATCGAGCGGGTGGTTACTGAGGCCGTGAGTGCGACCAGGAAGAAAACTCGCCGTAGAAAGGCATGATCCGAGCTGTCCTTGATGCGATCGTGGTCGTGAGCGCCGTGCTCACGAAACGCGGCGTCTCGCGGCAGATCCTCGAGGCGCTTCGTAGCGAGCAGTTCGTGCTTGTCATCTCTGAGACCATTCTGTTCGAGTGGGGCCGAGTGTTGCGGTACGCGAAGGTTCGAAAGCTCCATGGCCTGAAGGAGAAGCAAATTGCTGGCTTCCTTGACGACCTTTCGCATCTCGCGATACCGACAGCAGGGGAGTTTCGGCTGCCTACCACCACGAGAGATGCTTCCGATGATCGTTACCTCGGGTGCGCGATCGAAGGGAACGCGACCTTCCTTGTGAGTGGTGATCAAGACCTGCTCGTGCTCGAACAGTTCGAAGGAATCGAGATTGTGTCGCCACGGGCATTCGTGAGCGTACTCGACAAGGCTGCGGGTGGCCGCTGACGCTCGAGAACCCAAACGAGATTGATTGGACATCGACGCCGCGAACTCACCACGAACAAATGCTGCTTCAAGGCGCGCGGTAGATCCCAAGTTGCGTGCCGCAGTCTTGGTGACGATCCCAGGCGTCGCGCCGGGGAACGCTTTCGGGAACCACGCGTACTCGAGAGCCGATGTGCGGCCACGCTTGACTTCAATAAAGCGTCGCCGATCGACAACGAAGTCGAGCTCATGCTCTCCCGACTGCCACTAGTGCATCCGCTCCGGGAGCTCCGCGCCGGCCAGCGCCGAGCGCCGGAAAAGCTCCGGGCCGATGAGCCATTCCCACCACGGTCCCTGCGCGCTCTCGGGCAGCGCCTCGAAGTCCGCCACAGAACGCAACCGCTCGCTGCTCCACGCGACCGCGAGCAGAAGGTTCGTCACTGGAAACTTCGCGGGCCGGCGCGCGAGTACTACCTTTTTCGACGAATCCCACGCGAGTGCTTGCCCGACACACAAGAGGTCCGAGAGAAGTTCGACGTACGGAGCGGCCACGGTGTTGTTGGCGAGCCCGGGCTAGCGCGCGAGCTTCGGCTGACCGACCGGAGTGCCACCCCACTTCAGGAGCTTCTCGATCACCGCGACGAGCGCAGCGCGCTGCCGGGCAGCCGCCGGAGAGCAGATACGCTGTGAGCACGCGCTCGCCGACGGCGGCTCCGCACACTCGCCGAAATTCGTGAAACGAGACCGGCGTGAAGATGTAGTTCGTTCGATCCAGCTTCCCCTTCCTGCCCGGTAGCCGCTAACTGCCGCGACGCAGATCGGTCGCCTTCGATCCCGTCGTCACGACGAGCACACCGCGCAGGTCGCCCGAGTCGATCGCTCGCTTGAGAGCGCGCTGCCAATCGCGGACCGCGGTGATCTCATCGATGAAGAGTCTTCTCACGCGCGCGCGCGACGGGAACATAGCGCCCAGTTCGGTGAGCGCTGCCAGGAGCGCATCGGCATCGCGCAACTCGTCGCCGTTGAGGTACAGCGCGCTCCCCGACCCGTGGGCCTCGACCGTCTCGCGCAACCGCGCCTCGAGCGAGGTGCTCTTGCCGTACTGCCGTGGACCGCGCACGAGCAAGACCCCAGCCTCTTCGGGAATTTTGTCCAGTCCGAAGTGGACATCGAAGCGGAATCGCGCGCCGGCGAGCTCGTCGAGGTGTGGGAAGAGCCGAGGATTGTGGAGATCGGCGCGCAGCAGGCGCTGGTTGATCTTCTTAACGTTCGTGACGTTAGGGTTTCTAACGTTTCGGACGTTAGTCAACCGTGGGTGGCCACGAGCGTGCCTTCGGTCGTTACGGAAGGCGCGACTTTGAACGCGTTTGCTACAGACAGGATCGGGTGATGACGATGGCCGGAAGGAGCGATCACGATGACCAGAATCAGTGATCACGATGAGCCAGAATGACTGATTGCGTGCGGTAGTCGCGTCCGCCGTCGCGATTTTCTTCGGCCGAGAAGAAGTGGTCCGCCATGTATGCGGTGAGGCCTTCGCACCAATTGCCCTGCGAGCGATCGACGTACACGCCGTTGCCCCACCAATCGTGCAGCACCTCGTGGCCCAGCGACGTCTTGACGATGAAAGGCAAGCGCATCACCGCGCCGCCCAACAGCGTCATTGAGGGCAGGCCGTATCCGGTGGGAAGGATGTGCTCCACCACCAGAAATTGCGGCCAGGCATGCGGTCCGACCTCGGCGGTGAAGCGCTTGAGATAGTCGCCCGTTGCTAATAGATATGTGTTGGCGAGGTCGGATGGAGTGCCGGGCAGCGTGTAGACCGCCACGCGCTGGCCGTTGATGTCGTCTTCCATGACGGACCACGGGGCGGCGGCGATGTCGAGTCCTTCGAGCGGGTTGACGCTGTCGTAGGCTTCGGTGCCGTCGGCGTTGCGTGTGAGCTTGCCGGGAGCGACCAGGCGCCAGCCTTCGGGGAGTTTGGCGGTGACGGTGAAAGGCGTTGGGGGGGAATTGGGGTTGGTGGGGTACCAGGTGCCGCCGGGGAGGAACGCGCCGTCGGGGCTGAGGTAGCCGTTGGGGAGCTCGGTGACTTCGTTGCGGTTGAATTTGTAGTCGGCGGGGAGCGCGGGGGGTTGGCCGGACCATGTCAGGTGGAGTTTCAATGGGCCGGGTTGCTTCGGCAGCCGGACTTCGTAGCGGCGCGTCCCATCTTTTACGCCGGTGTCGGTAACTTGAGCGCTTTGCCTTCTGCTTGGACCGAGTCGAGCCGGTAGAGCGCGCTGAGGGACAGTGGCAGCGACTTATCCTTGGTCGGCGTGATTGTCAGGGTCGCTTCGGCGGAGAGTGATCGGGTGGTGGGGTCGAGTGCGACCTGGATTTGGTGGGCCGGAGCGATCGTGCCGGCAAATGTCGCAACCGAGGCGCCTAGAAATACGGGGATGAGTGCGAGTCGTTTGAGCATGGGCACGAGTCTAGACGAGGCGGGGCTCGCGCTCACGGGACCTCGAGCAAGAAGTCCTCGATCGTGGTCCCGCGCATTGATCCGGTCTCGAAGCGATCGCGACCGAAGACCTGCAGCGTCGCACCGGGGAACGCTTTCGGGAACCATGCGTACTCGAGAGCCGATGTTCGGCCGCGCTTGACCTCGATAAGGCATCGCCGATCGACGACGAAGTCGAGCTCATGCCCTCCCGACTGCCAGTAGTGCGTTCCCTCCGGGAACTCCCCGCCGGCGAGCTCGTCGAGGTGTGGGAAGAGCCCGGGACTGTCGAGGTCGGCGCGCAGCGGGCGTTAGCTGATTTGATTAACGATCATGACGTTATGCGTTCGAACGTTTCGGACGTCAGTCAACTGAGGGTGGCCACGAGCGTGCCTTCGGTTGTTACGGAAGGGGCGACTTTGAACGCGTCTGCTACAGACAGGATCGGGTGATGACGATCGAATGTAAGCAGTGACCACGATGAGCAGAACGGGTGATCACGATGACCCGAATGGCCACGGTGAGCCTGCATCGTTGGATAGCCTGTCATCAACTGCGGTTGTCACAGCGCTATGCCAAGAGCGAGCCGAGCAAGTCTTCCCCAATGGGCGCGGGCCTGGGCACCACCTACTTCGAGAGCACCATGAAAGCAGTCGTGGGACGTAGTTTGTGCCACCAATGGACTGCGTGATAACGACTATTCCAGCTAAATGCCGTGGACATAAGCCGATCGAATAGCATTGCGACTCGGGAGTTAAACGGATGACCGTGGCCGAGAAATTTCAATCGATGCGTAAGCGGAAACACGCATTGCGCGTCGCGTACAACTCGCAACCCGCTCCTCTCCAATCGTTCACGCAACCAATTTAACGGTATCCCGCGTTCGTTTTGGGTGAGGCCCCGACGAGGCTTTCGCCAATCGCCCATCGACACTACCGGCTCTCTGAGAACAATGTGTCCGCCAGGCCGCAACACCCGAGCTAGTTCACCGAGCACGAAGGTCACGTTCGGGATGTGATGCAGGACGCTGAGACAAACGATCAAATCAAACGTGTCGTCGGCGAAATCAAGCTCTCCGGACGCGTTCGGCTTCCTCATCTCCACGCTGAGAGTCTCGAGCGGCGAACGCCGAAACTGCTCCGAGGGCTCCAGCACGATTAATCTGTCGATCCTCTCGGCGATGGGAAGGAACTCATCCGCATAGCAACTGCCAAGACCGAGAACGTTTGCAAAGCGACCGTCAGGAAGGTGGCCGAAGCCGTGGGTGAGGTTGAGCGCGTGGTATTCGTACTGGTACGTTTGACGGTTCTTGCCCCATAGCTCAGCGTAGGCCTCTTCTTCAGCAGCAAACCAATCGCTAATCCCCGCTGCGTCCAGATCGTCACCAAAGAGTTCTCGACCCGCGAAAAATGGGGCGATGTCTTCGTCCGTGAGTGACTTGAGATTCAAGCCCCGCCCACCACCTGCTCGCTTTGATGGAGTCGGCATAGAGCATGAAATAGATTCGCCTCGCACTGATCGATCGACCATCGCTCGATATGCTCCTGTATCGACGAAATCGGCGGTTCCGCGTCTCGCTCGATCCAATCTTGAATAGCTCCTGCCAGAGCCTGCGCATCCATAGGATCGACGACCACGCCGTTCTCACCGTCGCGGATCAACTCGGCGCTTCCAGCCCGCGTGGATCCTATTACAGGGATCCCTGCTGCCATCGCTTCGTTAACAACGAGACCCCACACATCGCTTAGTGTCGGGAAAACAACGAGGCGCGCCTGCGCATAGAACTCAGGCAATCGCTCCATCGGCACAACCCCGTGAACCTCCACCGTCGCCGGATGGAGTTTCTCGGCTCGCTCGCGGATCACTGCTGCTTCGGACCCTGAGCCCACAAACATGAACCGAAGTCCCCCAAGGATCTCCGGCGGGATAAGTTCGATGGCATCAAGAAGTTCCTTGATCCCCTTGCGGGTGGATAGCTGCCCGACGAAAAGAACTGTTCGACGCTGATCGCCATGGGTGTACTTGGTGCGTGCGACCGCGGTGGCTTCGCGCCAGAAGTCGTTATCTACAGCCTGCGGACAAAAGCTAACGGCCGAGGCTGGCGCGCCTTGTTGAACCAGGTAGTCGACGGCCCGTCGACCCCACCCCATCCATCCGTCTGCCCGTGGAATCAAGAACCGACGGAGCCACCGCTGGCTCGCGGAGATGTGCGTCGCGACCTCCGGAGTTTCTTCACTCCAGATCATGAGTTTCTTGCCAGTCAAGCGGGCCACGATCCAGGAAATGACAGTTGCAAATCCAAACCCACCCGAAACAATCGTATCCGCGTCAAACCGCAACAGCGACCAAGGAAGACCGAGCGGGAAATGGGCTAGTCGATGCGAATCGAAACTCCGATCTCCACGGAACCTCTGACGCAGCCTGACGCTGAAATTGAAGACGGGCTGAACCCTCACGTTGCGAAGATCCTTCGCCGCTGACCATGGCCTATGGGGCTCGCGCCGCGTACAGATCAAGATCCGTATTTCAACGCCTTCGCGCGCCCCTAGTCGTTGAAAGACGGGGCTGCGATAGGGCGGCAGTTCATTCGTCACAAAAACCACCCGCATGGAATGCGCTCCGCAGCTTGCGACTGAGCTACCTAAGGAAGACTACTTCGGTCAGTCCCCAAAAACAGACGAATTCTGTCCTGTCTTGCGGTCTTTGATATCTTAGGTTCTAGACCGATGACACCCTTTGCACCCCAGCCGCCAAACGCCACCCCCCCAAAACACCAGTCGCTCCTAATGGCGTTCGTCTTTTCAGCAGTGGCGTTGGCCGCGTATGGGGCGACCCGGTTGCTCTTCAACCTCCTTGGCCTTCACCTATTTTCCGTGGAATTGGTGGGCCGAGTTAACGGGACCCTCGCCGGGGCTGCCACGGTAGCCGTGCTTTGCGCTGCGCCGATCGGGACCGCACTTACCACAGCCGTCGCTCATCGCGCCGCGGTCGCGAATCAGAGTCGAACCAGAGAAACGCTCGCCACATTCTGGTTAGCGGGGACCACGATCGTCGCGGTGGCAGCCGCTCTGTGGTACCTAATCCAAGGAATCGACGCTGGCCTCTATGCTGCAAGCTATCTCTTGTGCTTCGGCTGCTACCTGCTCACTCGGGCAGCGATGCTCGGCGAGCACCGACACGATCTGCTGGCCCGGTTCGAGGTTCTAGGGTTCGTCACCTCGATGACTTGGCTCACGATCGCGTGCGTGTCTCGAAGCGAACCGATGGCAATGATGGTTTTGTTGATTCACCCAGCAGCGGTTACCGCCCTTTCGCTATTTCGTTATCGATCCTTGGTCGCAAGCTTCTCGTGGCGGCAGAGCCAACAGGATGGCCGCGAACACATTGGACTGATCGGCGCCGCGTTCCTGCTCTCGCTGAGCGGAGTGGCGTCTTATCATCTAGTCCTTGCGATTTTGTCGGCTCGCGGACGCCCCGAGGCAGAGATTGGTTTTATCGCAACTCTACTGTCAGCCTTAGGCGTGTTCAGTCTTGCACCGCTGGCTCTATCGATGATTCTGATGCCCGAGCAGGCACGTCAACAGGGCCTCGGGAACGCGCGGCGGCAGCAAGCACTGGTCCGGCGACCAACGGTCGCCTTGCAGGCAGTCTTTTCGGCACTCTTCCTGCTGATCGTCGGAGGCGCGAGCTACGCGCTCCCAATACTAGGAATAAGCGCGTCGGCTGAGCATTTGGGATTCTGGGGCGCCGCATGTGCTTCCTCGCTCCTTTCGATCATCAGCACGCCGTCTGGGAGTTTTCTCAACGGTGTGTCTGCGGCGCGCGAGCAAGCTGTTATTAGCGTTGTCTGCTTCGGCGCCGGTTGTGTATCGTCGTGGATGATTAGTGCTGTATCTGGTGCGGGTGGCGCAGCGGCGATGCTGGTTTGTTCGGTTGGACTCGCCTCGTTGGCGCGCATCGTTGCTGCCGATGCAAAGATCGGCTCGCTAGCCCCGGGCCGGATCGCGTTTTGGGTGCGGACAACCCTAACCGTCGGTTCGTTGCTGGCGTTGAACTACATCCCTTCCATCGCAATTCGCGTGGGACTGGTAGTTGTTGTAATTGGCTCGCACTGGGGCGAATTGCGGTTAATTGCTCAGGACCTAACATCCCGCTTGCGTCACCGGCTGGCGCCGGCGCGCGCCGAGAACGAATAGTCCATTGATGCGACGTGAATCGGCGCGAGGCGGCATCGCCGCGGGCAGCGATAGTGCTCGTCATGAAGTCGTATTAGGCGGTAGGATGCGGCAAACGGTTGCACCGTAGGGCCGCTATTGCCATTCGACATCAGCCTCGGGACAGGTGCTAGAACGATACCCATGCGAAGAGTATCCATCATTCAACGGGTGATCCCTCATTACCGCGTGAGGTTCTTCGAAGAGTTGTACGCCCAAGGAAAGCTACGCGGATTGGATATTCAGATCTACGCTGGCGCACCTCCGCCAGCATCTGCCCTTTCACCGACCTTCCCATATCACGTACTTCCCATCTGTTACCTCGGCAGGAAGAAAACCAACCCCTGCTGGATGAAGACGCTGGAGAAGGCGATTGAAGGATCGGATGTTGTGGTAGCGCCTCAGGAGTTGCAGTGCCTGACGGTGCCCTTCATGTGGGCGAAGCGCAGGCGAGTATGCGGGTCTTGGATTTGGTGGGGACACGGCTATGACACTCGAGCCTCGGCCGGCGTGTCGGCTACCTCCTGGTTGAGAGAGGCCATTAAAGGGTTCATGACAAGACGGGCGGATGGCTTGATCACCTACACTCCTGGAGGTGCGGACTACTGGCGAAAGAAAGGTCTTCCAGCGAATCGCCTGGTTCCCTGCTACAACACGATCGATGTGGAAGGGTTGAGAGCCGCCGGGGCAGACGCGACCAAGGCGCAGTTGATGGAACTGCGCTCAAGTTTGGGGTTGGAAGGCAAGCGAGTTCTTCTCTTTTCCGGCCGCCTTTACGCTGAGAAACAAGTGGAGTTTCTCTTAGAGGCGTTTGCACTGCTGAAGAAAACCGATCTGGACGTCGCACTCTTGATTGTTGGCGACGGAGAGGACCGAGACAGACTAGAGCAGTTGGCCAGGCGCGCTGAGCTTGAGGATGTTCACTTCTTGGGCGAGCTCACTGACCCCAAAGTGACAGCCGCGTACTTCTCTCTGGCCGAACTGATGGTTATCCCGGGGCTAGTAGGGCTCGCTGTTGTTCATGGCTTCGCATTTGGGCTTCCACTTGTTACGACGGAACACAACTTCCATAGCGTTGAGATCGAGTATCTTTCGGGGGATAACGGGGTCATGACGAAGCACAATGTCTCTCGGTACGCGGAAGCCATCGCAGCGCTATTACTTGACCCTCAGAGACTTGAAGTGATGCGGGCGTCCGCGAGGGACAAAGGCGATGAGCTTCAATTGCCGCTTTCTGTTCGACGCTTCGTGGAGGGGATTAACACGCTCAGCCGCGGATGAGATCTTCGCCCATGGATCGAAGGGCAAAAATGAAACAGCAGGACCGGCAAAGGGATGAGATTAGGCAAGGCACAGAGGCACGGGATCGGTATGCGCTCCAGTTTGTGAACGACCTTGATCGTCAGGCGAAATGGCTCGAACTCTCAGCAACACAGAAGGTGGAATCGATAGTACGCCTACTGGAAAAGCTGCCGGCACCAGACGGAATGCTTGAACTGGGCTGCGGAACCGGCGCTGTAATCGCAGAATGTGCGCGCCGAAAACTTGCAAATCGCTTTGCCGCTGCCGATTGGTCTGCCATCGCGTTAGGGCAGCTTCGCGCGACGGACCTGAACATTGCGACCCTCCAGATGGACCTTGAGGCCGCCTTTGTTCTGCCCGACGGCTACGAGACCGTGATTCTGTCCCACGTCATCGAGCACCTCGCGAATCCAGCGGTCGCGTTGTCGCGTCTGCGGCAGCAGGGAATCACACAGCTCATTGCAGAGGTGCCGCTTGAGGGCCTTCCGCTTGCTCGTCTGAAGCACTTGTTTCGAGACCCTCGGAAGAACAGCGCTGGACACCTTCAGTTCTTCACAGCGCGCAGCTTTCGTTCGTTGATGAAATCAGCTGGTTGGGTGATCGTCGATGAAAAACGTTCTGTGCCGGTGCTCCCGCTATCAACCGTGAGATTCCTCAGGGAAAAGGACAGATTGGGTCTAGCGCTATTTGCAAAAACGGTTCTTACCGCGAATGTACTTCCCCGCATGGCGCGCCGCCTTTGGGGGAGTCTGTATTACGCGCACTTTGCCGTCGCCTGTCGTCTTGAGCGGTTCTAATGCTGTGGGTTCGCCGTCCTGAGCACCGCAGACCGACTGGCAGTTGGCGTGCGGACGTAAGCACCGTATGCGCCAAGTGCAACATAGCAGGGCCAGGCGAACCCGGGATATTTGTAGGGGTGTCCCGTGATTCCGGCAGCGAAGAAAAATATTACTAGTCCGATCGCTGCCTCTCGCAACACGAGAAGCTCGTGACGCTGTGGATCATAGGGGTCGGGTCGGCGGAATAGCCGAGAGACATATCCGCTCAGGCCAAGAAGGAAACACCCGCCGATTAGAATCCCGTTCTCTGTCAGAAGCATCAGGAACATATTGTGTGCGTTGTGACGCAACTGAGAGTTCCCGTCCTGCAGGTCGACCTCCGAACTGCCATAACCCTGCCCGAAAAGCTTCTCACTGATCGGTGCGTATTTGAAGCGGGTGATCAGTTCCGCCCAGATATACGTCCTACCACTCAGCTTGACGCCTTCTGAAGATTGCGGGTCGATTCCGGCTTCGCTGAGTCGCTCGAATGCGATCGGATACACCACGACGCCGGCGCCGAGCAACAGTACGAGCACCACAAATCGACGATGTCGCAGTGCCCACGCGAGGACATACAAGAAGGCCGCGATCCAGGTTGCTCGGCTGTTAGTGATCGCGATCAACCCGGCAAGCACAATAACGACGCCCAAGTAAGGAGAGAAGGACTTTTGGCGGGGTCGAAGTCGATGTAGCGCGAGACCTGCGATGAACCCGGACATCAGGAATGCGGCTAACGTGTGCTTGTCGTGAAACGGCCCCTTTAGGGTTGAGTATCGTCCGAATGTGTGGAAAAAACCGTCCTGCCAGATTGTCGAGTAGACAAGCCCAGGGAGGATGATCAAGCTCACCCAGAACAAGCCCTTAAGAATCGGTCGAACGCCGGATGATGACTGGACAAGCGGGCCAACAGTTAAGAGGAGAATGATTGCAGAGACCGCGCGGACGTACTCTGAAACGCCGCTCGTCAGCGTAGTGGCCAGCAACACGTCTGCGACAGAAAACACGCTGAACGCAACCAGGCATAGATTCGGGATCGACCAGGAGAAGTTCTTCTGGACCGTTGGCCAGTAGATCAGAGCCAACATGACGGGCAGCAGTGCGCCAACTACCATATTGGAATTCACGGAAAAGTCATCGAACGAGACGCTAAATTCCCAGAACTGGTCAATGAACGCCTTGAGAGGAAGTGCGAGTGCCAAGGCCATTGGCGGCGTCGTACGGAATAGCAGAAGCAATAGAATGACAAAACTCGTCATTCCCACTGCCAGATAGGCTGCTGCTTCGTCTTGGAAGAGGGCGAGGGTAATCAACCCAAGAGCAAAGTAGCCCGCTGCAACCTTAGCGGGGGCTCCAATAGTTCGTGACGACCGAACGAGGCCGCCCCGAACACCACTCAGGGTGTCGCCACTGTTGTCCACTTAATACCCTCAAGAAATACGCCCCGGTGGCGGGGCGTGCGCTGGCAAGTGCGCCAGAGACCATAGCAAAGATCGGCTGCGATTGCAGATTCCTGTTACCAAGGACTGAAAGCGGTCGCGTTTCGCTGCTTCAAGAACCGCCGGTCAGGGACGCGGCACGATCGTCGCGTTGTAGGTCAGGCGGCTTACTTCCTGGCTAGGTGCGCTTCGACGCGGTTCGTCGAAAGCGCGAGTCCTGCGGCCACCCTGCGATTCGGTCGTGGTGCGGCGAACTCACACTCGTAAGTCAGTTCCTCAAGTGATGGATGTTTTCTGCTCAGTCCCTCACGCGTCGCTTTCGCTATCGCGAAGGACACAAGTAACGCGTTCGAGGTTGATATCGAGAAACCGAGCTGCACTGATACCACTCTGGTGTGCTTGCCATCGGTCTAGCAGTGTCACGGTAGCCACCCGGCCGCCACGACGCAGGAGAGTCGACGCTTGTTCGACTTCCGCATTGTCCTCATGCCATGGTAAAGATGTTGCCTAAGGAGGCAGCGCAATTTGAACACTGATCGACTCGGTGCCGCCTGCTATTGGACGATCGTCGCCGCCGTCTTTGTAGCCACGTTCTGGTTCGGCGCGGTCGAAGATCAGGTCCGATACCTGCTGTTCGCGCTCGCGATCTTGGCCAGCATCGCCGTGATCGTCACTGCTGAAAACGGCTCGTGGATTGGCAGACGATCGTATTGGCTGCTCGCGGCCTTCCCGCTTTGGATCTTGCTGTCACTCGTCCCGCTTCCGAACGCCGTGGTAAAGACTCTCAACCCGGAGTCGTCGCGTGTTTGGGATCTCGTCTCACCGGGCTCCATGCTCGGGTGTCTGGGCGTGCTTCCCGAGGCTGGTTCCTCGTTTCGTCCGCTGACACTGGATGGCTCTGAGTCTTGGCAGTTTCTGTTCCAGGTCGTGGCCGCGCTGATGGTCTTTTGGGCTGCGGCGTCGAGCGCTGATCGCGCCCCACACCGCCGGCTGATTCTGCTTTGGGCGCTTGCGCTGTTCGGTGCCGCCGAAGCGACCTACGGTCTGGTGCAGTGGCTTTCTAGCTCACCGATGGTGCTCTGGTACGAGAAGGAAGCCTACAAGGACAGCGCCACCGGCACGCTCATCAACCGCAACCATTTCGCGATGCTGCTTTACCTCTCGATGGGCGCTCTGCTTACGCTCGCACGCACGCCCACAGAACAAAGCAAGCGAGATGCGAGTCGAGCCGAGGCGCGACAGATCACGCTGGTGGCGATCTTCGCTGTTTTGGTCGCCGGCTTGGTGGCAAGCAAATCACGTGCGGGACTCGCGTTGGGGATGATCGTTATCGCGTCTGGGGTTGCTGGATTGTGGCGTGGAGCAAGCCGCGCCATGCGATTGATCTCACTGGCACTCGGGCTGTTGATTGCATTGCCGGCGCTCTGGGTTGCAGTACCCGCGCTGGTCGAGCGGGCCGCCAATGTGGGCATCGACTGGAGCGATCCGCAGAGTCGTGGCGCTGTGCTGCGATTGAGCGCAGACACCATTGCGCGCTATCCGGTTTTCGGCACAGGGGCCGGGACATTCAGCCAAACATTCACGTTCTATCGCCCTAAGCTGATGCAGGTCCGGTACCAGGAAGCACACAACGACTACCTTCAAATCTGGGTGGAAACCGGATTGATCGGTCTTGCTCTGGCGATCGCTCCGGTGATTGCCGTGGGCGCACGCGTCCTTTCCGCGAGGAAGCAAGCCGGGCTGTCCGCCGACCTGCCGGTCTGGGTTTCGCTCGGTGTTCTGGCGCTGCATGAAGCGGTCGATTTCCCACTGCGAATTCCGAGTCTGTTGCTGTTGGTCGCCTTGATGGCCGGTCTGTTTCTGCCCAAGTCATCACGAGCGATCGTCGGGTCGAGTGGCTCCAAGTGGCTACTCGCCGGTGCCGGTGTCTTGGCACCGCTTTGTCTGTTGTACGGCGTTGCGCAGTGGGAGTCGCTGGGTGGTGCCGTGCCGTGGCCGAAGCTCGCGGAACGCACGTATCGAGAGGTGATCGGCCTGACCGAACGCGCGAAGAAGGAGGCCAATCCCCAACGGCTCTGCGAGGCGCTCGTCAAGAACGCAGAGGTTCAGCGCGCTCGCCCGCTGTCGGGAACGTATGCAATCCGCTATGCGCGGCTGCTGCTGGCAGCCTCAGAAGCCGGCGCGATGTCGCCGACGGTAGACCCTGAGAGCGTCAAGGTTGAAGTCGCGCGAGCGGCCGAGAGAGCACGGCGCGTCGATGCTTGGAATACCAACTTGGTTCGTTATCCCTTGGTAGCGATCGAGCTCAGTCTGGGGCAACCAGATCGCGCCCTGGAGGACGCTGAAGTTGTGTGCGCGCTGAACTCCGAGTTGGCACCAGGTATCGTTGAAGATCTCTATCGCGCCGGTTTTCCACCCGAGACATTGGCGGCGCGCTTCATGCCCTACTCCAGCGCGATTCAGCGGGTGCTTCAGCTAGTGCTCGAAGACGGCGATCTCGAAACAGCAGGCGCCATTATTCCCGCCGACATCAAATCCTCGCCGAGTCTCTGCCGTGCGGGCGGAGAGGTGAGACAGATTCTGGAACTTGCGCACGGCAAGTCCTCAGTCGTATTTCTTAGAGGTTGCCTGACGCTACCGGACGTAGCTTCTTGGCAAGACACGATTCGCATCTGGATCGTGCGCGATCTTGTCGCCTCCAAACAGTGGGACGAAGCGTCCCGTGCGCTCCCAGGGATCAGAGACGAAGTCGCCAAAAAGATGTACGAAATGGAGATCGCGCGAGGACATCACGACTGGCCTGCGGTGCGACGCGCCGCCGTAAGGCTGCTCGACCTGCGGGGCAGCCAGGCTGACGAGACTGAGTCATACCTGTATTGCGTCCTCGGAGACGCTCTCGCGCACACCAACGATTTCTTGGGAGCCACCAAAGCCTGGGAGCAGGCGCTCAATTGCGACCCAACTGCTGACCACATCCGCAAACGACTTAGCGATTTGAAGCTCGGAGTGCTGCCGGAATAGGGGGTTCGCTGTGGCCTGTCTTGGCATCCGCCGCGCGTCACCCCCCCCCCACACCCGGCCGCAGCCGCGCGCGTCGCTCGAGCCCTAGTGTCATGACATCCCACGGCGCGAAACACTTCGCCTTGTTCGCAAGTACGAATTAGCGAGTTGCGGCTACCGCTTCCGCGGCATCCTTTCGCAAGAACAAGAGATGCATTGGTCTCCGCCCGCATATCACGAGGCACATGAAGAAGAGCAGTGACTGGATCACCTGCACGGATGCGATCCCCGACTCTGCAAAACCGTTGACGATCAAGATCCACAGAACGGCCCAAGTCATTAGCAAGGCCGCACGATCCTCGCCGTTGTCGCGAGACGAGATCCCACTCAGCAATCGCAATAGTGCAAGTATCAAACACAGACCGAGTACAGCCGTGCCCACTAGTCCAACGCTCACCATCGACTCGATAAACATGTTATGCGCCGAGTAGTAGGCCCGAAACGCTCCCGGGACATATGTACGCGGCAAGATCTCCCGTACCGAGCCAAAACCGTATCCAAAGAATGGCTGACTCCGGATCTTCGACTCCAATATCGACCAGATCGCGGTGCGGCCCTCTAGTTTCGTCAGCGACTCAGCGTCCCTACCGCGCGTTGCGACGTCCAAAGCAACGTCTCTCTGATAGACGCTGACATAGGCGCCAAGTGCTAGCCCAACCACGAGCAGTACAGCGAACACCTGACGGTTCAGAAAGTACGTAATGCTCACAAGGCCAGTAAAGAAGGCAACGAGCGCGGTGCGACTTTGCGTGGCAACGATCGTGACAAGTGCCACAAGAAACAATATTCGATAGGCGAACTGTACACGGCCGGTCGCTCGGGAGGCGAAGACAAGCGCTAGGCTACCCATAAGGGCTGCATTGAGGCCCATCCCGTTAGGGCCTAGGAATCCCCCGAATCGCGGAATCGCCCATTCGTGGGCACCCTGAACGGTCGGGTTGTAGTCCAAGAGAGCCAACTGGGGAGAAATCGCAAACACCAACCAGGATCCAATGACCTTGGCGAATATCGACCAAACCGCTGTCTTCCAGACCACCGTCATGCCCGCGAGTCGCTTGATGTGCGACGCAAACGCAAGGCACAGCAGCAGTTGCGCCCAAAGAATGTATGCACCACCCAAGGTCAACGTTGGGGTCAGTGCCCACGTTGCGGAGGCTGTAACGATCACGGCGTAGCTGATTCCGCAGACGGTCATCCCGTTGAGCCGCTCTCTCCACGCAAAGGCGGCCGCGAACAAGAAGCTGGCGGTGTAGATGGCCAGCTTCAGCAGTACCTGCAAATCAACTTCCGAACTCACCGCCTCCGTCGAACGAATGCTGACGTCGGTTATGACCAAATTCGCCGCAAATAGCAGGACGACACCTCTCATCGTATTTCGTCGACAAAGGGCGATTACCGTACTGATTGATGCCAAGAAGACGAGAATTCCAATGGCCGCCGCCGTGGAAAGCGATGCGGCCAACGCGAAGCCGAAGGCCGCAATCGGAGGAAGGCCGACAAGGCCTAGCGTAATAAGTCTCTCGCGACTCAGGAGACGGTGAAGACTCATATGCTCACACCTCGCCTACGCCTTGTTCGCCAACCTAGCTGGCGGGTCTCCGCTCGCTGCATCGATCCGAGCGAGTTCACACATTGAACTCGGCCATGACCCCAGCCTTTGGACGACACAGTCTGCCCGAAAGATCGCATCACGCTGGCAATGGTGTTGACTCACAGCAGCGTTTGTCTTTTGCACTAACAAACTGACGCCGTGGGCCGATGGTCATGTTGCGTCTCGCATTGAGGCCGTCCACGTGGCCACGTTCTGGAAGAACCGCGCAGAGGAGAACTCCTCTGCGCGGTTGCGGGCAGCCACTGAGGCTCGATCGCGTTTTGAAGCGTCAGCGGCGAGTTCTGCCAACCAGGCTGCCCCCTCGCGCCAGGCTCCTGAGGGCAGCACTTTGCATCCGGATTGGGAATCGATCATCGCGCCAACGCCTCCCACGTCGTAGGCCATGACAGGGAGCCCACAGGCAATTGCTTCCAGGACCACCAACGGCATCGCTTCCCGATAGGACGGAAGTACTAGGCAGTGGTGCGATTGGTACGCGAGGATTTTCGCTGGCCCATAGACTGGTCCCGCGAAAGTGATCCAGTCGCTCACCCCCAGACGGACCGCCTCGTCCGAGGCGCGAGAGAGAACTCCGGGATCCAGAGTGGCTCCATGGATCGTAAGCACAGCGTCTACACCCTGTTCGCGCACCCCATGGACGATACGGATCGCGTCAATAACTCCCTTATTTGGTCCGAGGTTCGAAAGAAACAGAATCTTGAAGTTAGAGCTGCTTACGGGCTGTCCGGCACAACAGAACGACGCCGTATCGACCAAATTGGGGAGCACGAACGTCTTTAGATTTCCACCGGTGGGAACCTCGGATATCTGCGACTCATAGAGCAAGATAAGTGAGCGGCTCTGGGCGAATAACGATCGGGTCAGGAATCCTTGCCACCCATTTTGCGCTGCCAAGCGGGCCCAGCCCGTGCCATGCAGATAGAGCACTAGTTCTGCTCCACTGTAAACCGCGATCCTCGCAGCAAGCGCGTCGAAGCCAGCGTTGAAGCCGCCGACCCCCGGGAGCATCACGGCAACAGGCCTTCGCGTCTTCTTCAAGGCAAGGCGCCAGCGCCGCAGCACTGATGCTGCACGCACGAGTTTTGCTGTCGAGAGCCTCTCGATCTCTCGAATGTCTCTGGTCGTGATTTTCTCGACAAGCTCGACGCTTGCGCCTGGCGTATTAGCGATTGCGGCTACGAATTCACGGGCCATGGAGGTGACTCCGTGCACCACACCCCCGCCTGGCGCGAGAACCACGAAGTGACGCTCAGGAGTCGACCGGTTGTCTCTGGCGCCGTCGCGTGAGGTCATGTCACCTGCGCAACTGTGCTGAATCTGTCAAGACCGCACCCCTAAGTCCGCGTTAGCGTTCCGGCTGATGAGAGTCAACTCCTAGCGAGACGGCGCTTATCACAACACTCGGGACTTTATACCGCGCCAGGAGAAGTGAAAACCTCCTTGCTCTGTTCGCCAGTGTGAAAATTGCATGGCGCACACGCCTGGCTGCTTGGAAGCTGGGCGTTTGTGACCCCGGGCTCGCCGGTTTTTTGAATGTCCCTCGCGTAGAGCGAGTCTTGCCTGACGGCGCGTTTCGTGACCCCCAAACCTGCGTGCTGCACATCTTGATCGAATCGATGCGGATCCTCAGTTGCCTTGCATCTCCTCAGCGAATCGGATCGCGCTGATGCAATAAGCCGTTTCCGTGCCAAACAACTGAGGAATTCGAGGATCTCGATCGCCTCCTCCTGTGGACGTGTTGCTACGCTGGGGGCGTTCCTGATTGGGCTTCCGCTTAGGCCGAACTCTTGCAGCATCTTGGCAACGAGCTTCTTTGCGGTTACCTTGCGCCCGACCCCAGTCGGTAGATAGGGAAGGAGTACTGCTGATGAAAGTCAGGTGCTTCGATCAAGCGCAGCTATTTCGCGTCAGGCACAAGCATTTCGCACATTCGTCGGTTGTTTGTGACGGCAACGCGGGATGTTGGCTCGTACTCCGCGGTGCCGCCTCAGATGAAACAAGGGCTCAAATGGCTCCAGTGTATGGAGGCAAGACGAGTCGATGAGCAAGGACAAACGCCGACAGCTTCCGGCCGAGAAGACCGCGATTCTGCGCCGCCAACTGGTCTACAAGGTTTCGATCTGGGCCCTTTGCAACGAATACCGATCCAGCCAAACCCCCGCGACAGCTGGCTGCGGCAGATGATCGCCAAATTAGGCGCCGTGCTTCAAGACGGCCGCTTGCAGAATCACGCCGATGACGAGTTGGACCAGGTCGAGGCGAGGATCGCCGCACTCGCGGGCAAGCCAAAGAATACTTGCTGGCTTACCGGCCGTTGCACTGAACATCACCATCCACTGGTCACCTTGGTGGGAGCCGATCGTCCCCATCATCAGTACAGGACGCGATCTCGAGAACTCTCGTTTCTGTACTGCTCAGAGTTCCACAGATCGTCCCGAACTGGCGATCTTGGACGACTGGCGACGCACATCCGATGAGCCTGATATCTCGATCGCGCCGACTACTCGAGGACCTCCCCGATCCCGTCCGCGTGCCGTTCGAACGCACGCTCGCCCTATTGCCCCGACAACTGCTGTACGGCGAATCGTTCCGAGCTACTCGCAGGGTACTAGAGCTTACGGAGCGAATGAACCCAACAGAGCTGGCCCGGTGGCAGGCGACGAAACTCGCAACACACCTCGCGCACTGCCACCAGACGGTTCCTTACTACAGAGGCCTACTCGAGCGAGTGGGTTATCGCAACGGAGTCTCGAACCCGGGCGAGATCCTCTCAGAGCTCCCGCTCCTGACAAAGGAGATGCTCCGTAGTCAACAACAGGAACTCCTCTCATCGGAGATTCCAGAGTCTCGACGCGAGCGGGTTGCGACGGGCGGCACGAGCGGCGAGCCGCTGCATTTCTGGATTGATCGGGGGCGGTCTGCAATCGAGTGGGCGTTCATGACCTGGCAGTGGGGTCGGATTGGGTTTCGGCTCGGAGATCGGCGAGTGGTGCTTCGCGGCGCCCAGCTGAAGGGGGCGGACGGAGTTTTCGCAAGGCACCAGCCGCTGCTGGATGAGTTGACTCTATCCACGTTCGGCCTCTCTCCCCAAACCGTCTCGTCGTATGCCGCGGCGATTCAGCGGTTCGGGCCATCGTTCCTCCATGCATACGCCTCTTCGGCAGAGCAGCTTGCGCGTCTGATGCGAGACCTGCAGCCGCCGACCGGCCTGGGCTTTCGTGGAGTGCTGCTTGGCTCCGAGAACGTGTATCCAAGCCAGGTGCAGCTACTGGAGCAGGAGTTCAAATGCCGGGTGTTTTCTTGGTACGGGCACAGTGAGAAATGCCTGCTCGGTGGATGGTGCCGGGACACTCACGATTACCACATGTTTCCGCAGTACGGACTACTGGAGATTCTGCGAGAGGATGGATCGCCCTGCGAGCCTGGTGAGCGCGGGTTTCTCTGTGGCACAGGGTTCATGAACAAAGCTATGCCATTCTTGCGCTACGTCACCGATGACACAGGCGTTCTTGTGGAAGGTCCTTGCAAGTGCGGGCTGCCTTATCCTCGCGTGCGCGACATTGTGGGTCGCTGGCATGGCGAGATTCTGTACGGTACCCAGGATCGCGTGTTCACGATGACGGCGCTCAACACACACTCGCCTGTGTTTGACTCCGTGCGTCAGTTCCGCTTGGTTCAAGACAGAATCGGTGAGGTCACGGTGGAGGTTGTGCCCGGCCCGCGATTCGCTGAGGCCGATGCACGGCGAATCGAAGCAGAGTACGGAGAAAGATGCGGACACGCGATCCGCTTCGCAGTGAAGATGGTTGAGAGCATTCCGCTCACCGAGCGTGGCAAGTTCAAGTTCGTCGTCCAGCACCTCAAATCATTTGGATGAGCGGGTGCGCTACATCCGAGACGCTACGTTGGCTGGGCCACTCGCTGCTCTGCCTCGATCTGTCCCTTCCAGCCAAATTGCGGTTCGCATCGGACGACCAGATCCTCGGGAACATCTCTCAGACCATGTTCCTGTCCTCGGAACTCAGCGACGACTTCATCGAGCGAGGACCCGCTGATGGGGTAGTGCGCAACCTTGAAGGCGTTGGCGATTGACGGGATTTTGAGAGGATCGAAACCCATAAAGGTCGCACCTGTCGCGTCGATTGCGGCGGGATCCGTGCCACAGAATAGGTAGCCCATCTCGACTGGTTCAGGAGCCAGAGGACCATGTCCTTCACCGGCAAGGATCCCGTCCACGATTCCTATGTAGTGCTTCGCGTGCAGGAGGCCGCCTTCGCGCATCGAGCCGTCAGGGTTGGCGTAAAGCAGCACTTTGTTCAGGTCCAGGACCATTCG
>JANNUT010000014.1:0-61095 GCA_031395565.1 Acidobacteriota bacterium
GTCCGAGCCGGCGCATCACGTCCTGCATGTCGTCCCACACCGGTTTCTTGGCTGCCGGATTGCGGAGCAAGTACGCCGGATGAAAGGTGGCGATCACGGGGATGCCTTGATGCTCGAACCATCGCCCGCGGAGCTTGGTGATTCCTTCCTGCACCGATCCCGTAAGTCCTTCGAGCGCGGTCCGTCCCAGCGCGACAATCACTTCTGGTTGAAGCAGCGCGATCTGCGTGAACAAAAACGAGATGCATGCCGCGGACTCGTCCGGCAGCGGCGCGCGATTCTCAGGCGGGCGGCACTTCACGATGTTGGCGATGTACACATCGGCGCGCTGCAGCCCCATCGCGACGATGATCTTGTCGAGCAACTGACCAGCACGGCCGACAAATGGTTCACCCTTGGCGTCTTCATCGGCGCCTGGTCCTTCTCCCACGAACATTAGGCGCGCACGCGGACTGCCGACTCCGAACACCACGTGAGTGCGCGTTTCACAGAGCCGGCAGCGCTGACAATCGCCAATCACTTCACCGCTGAGCGCCGCCAAACCTTGTGCGGCCTCTGGCTCGCTGGCGAGCAAGGCGCGCAACCTCTCTGCATCGGGACCGAACACGGGAGGCCCAGAGCCTGCAATCACAGGCATGGGCTGAGTCGTCTCCGGCGCGGCAAACGCGGCTGGCTGCAGCGTGCGCGGTCGGGCCGACCGGCGAGAAACTCTTTCCACACCGAGATCGCGATACAACACCAGCCAGCGCAGTGCGTCCTCACGCGGATCGCTCGGGGCACTCATGCTTGCACCCGGTTCGAGTTCAGCAGAACGAGGCAGCGATCGAGCAATCGCTCAGCGACCTCGCGCTTACCCATCAGCGGCCACAGTTCGCTCCCGGCCGCGTCGACCCACGCGACGCGATTGGTCTCGCTGCCGAACCCGGCTCCCCTCTCGACAACATCGTTGGCCACGATCACATCACAGCCCTTGCGTAAGCGCTTGGCGGTTGCCTTGACGATTGCATCGCCGGTCTCGGCCGCGAAGCCGACGATGACCTGCCCCGGACGCCGGGCGGCGCAGAGCTCAGCCAAGATGTCGGGATTGGGCAGCATGGCAACGGAGTGCTCGCGATCCTTGAGTGCCAGCTTCTCTGCCGCCATCGCTGCCGGCCGATGATCGGCGACCGCGGCGGTCATGACGACGAGGTCGTTGCCGGCGGCGCGTTCCATTGTCGCCTGATGCATCTGAAGCGCCGTTTCAACCCGCACCGTCTCGACACCAAACGGTGGATCGATCGCGGTCGGGCCGGCAATCAACGTCACGCGCGCCCCGCGCGCATGTGCTGCCGCAGCGATTGCGAAGCCCTGCAAACCGGTCGATCGATTCCCGATGAAGCGGACGGGGTCGAGTGGCTCATGCGTTGGCCCCGCCGTGACCAAGACGGACCGGCCCGCGAACTCTTGTGAGCGTCGCGCGGCCGAAAGTGTCGCCGCGACGATCTGCTCGACCGCTGCCAATCGCCCGGAGCCTTCGTCGCCACACGCCATCAGTCCCGACTCGGGTTCGACGATCGTGGCGCCGCGACGTCGTAACTGCTGCACATTGGCCCGTGTCTCGGGGTGATCCCACATCCGCGGATTCATCGCCGGAGCGATCACGAGCGGTCCTTGGAACACCAGCGCCACGGTGCTCAAGAGATCATCGGCCAGACCGTGAGCCAAACGCGCGAGCGAGTTGGCCGTGGCGGGAGCGATCAACAGCGTTTCGGCCCAGCGGCCGAGTTCGATGTGTCCCATCGATGGGGTGGGCTCGACGGGAAACTCGTCCTTCCAGACGCGATGGCCAGACAACGTGGCCAACGTCAACGGCGTGACGAACGCCTCGGCACGTCCGGTGAGGATCACCTGCACCTCGGCACCGGACTTGCTGAGGGCTCGGGTCAGCTCGGCCGCTTTGTAGGCCGCAATCCCTCCCGTGACGCCCAGCAGAATCTTTGGTGTGCTCATCGGAAATCCGGACCGAACGTGCCGACGATTGCCGCAGCACGCGCATTGCGCCGATCGCGCCGGCAACGCGCGGCCCGCACGATCGAAACCAGTTCCTCGCTGGCCGCATCGACATCGTCGTTGATGATGAGGTAGTCGAAGGCTCCGAACTCGGCCACCTCCTCACGTGCCCGGGCCAACCGGCGAGCCAGTGCGTCGGGCGATTCGGTGGCGCGTTTCACCAGCCGATCTCGCAGCGTGTCGGCATCCGGCGGCAAAATGAACACCGACAACGCGGGCAGGCCACTGGCTCGAACCTGCGAGGCCCCCTGGACATCGATGTCGAGCAGCACGTCGTGACCAGCGTGCAGTTGTGCCAGCGTTTCGCTGCGGCCGGTACCGTACAAATGCCCGTGCACCTCAGCCCATTCCAAGAAGTCCTCGCGTTCGATCTTGGCGTGGAACTCCGCCTCGTCGATGAAGTGGTAGGCGACTCCGTTGACCTCTCCGCGTCGCGGTGCGCGTGTCGTCGAAGAGATCGAAAAGCTGACGTCGGGCACTCGCAGGAGCAGACGTTCCACGAGCGTGCTCTTGCCGGCGCCGGACGGAGCCGCGATCACCACCAGCGTGCCGAACGGCGCGGAGCTCATTCCAGATTCGCCGCTTGCTCGCGCAAGCGCTCCAATTCGCTCTTGATCTGCAAGGCGCGCTCGTCGACCTCCGGGTCGGCGCTCTTGACGGTGAGCGTGTTGACCTCACGCCGAATCTCCTGCACCAAGAAGTCGAGGGCTTGGCCAATCTCTTGCGCGTCCGCGGCCAAGAGTCCGGACAAACGGGCCAAATGCGCGTCGAGTCTCACCGCTTCTTCCGTGACATCGGCGCGCTGTGCTGCTTGTGCGATCTCCTGCGCCAACCGGGACTCGTCGACGGGAGACTCACCGAGCAGCAGCGCCACACGTTGTCGCAGTTGGAGGGCAAGACGCTCCGGAATTCCCCCAACGCGCTGCTTGATCTCGCCTACAAGTCGCACGATCGTGGCCGAGCGCGTCCGTAGATCGTCCGCCAACAGCGTGCCTTCCCGTTCGCGTGCGACGCGGTGCTCTTGCAGTGCCGCCGCGAGCGCGACGCCCACGGTCTTGGCCAGCGCCTCGACATCGATCTCCGCAACCGGCAGCGGCTCGATCACCCCGGGAAGACGGAGCAACTCACCGGGGGTCGGATCGCCGTCGATGCCAAGCGTTTCGCGCAACTCACGCCAACCGTCGAGCAGCGACGCCGCTACCGCCGCGTTCAAGGCGAATCGCGAGGCCGTTGGCGGAGCACCTTCCCAGCGAACCGCGACATCGACGCGGCCGCGAGCCACAGCGGCCTGAACTTGCTCGCGCAACAACGACTCGGTTGCGATCAACTCGGAGGGCAGCCGAAAGCGCACCTCTCGGCCACGTCCATTGACCGAGCGCACTTCTACCGCTACGGCGTGTTCTCCGAGCGTTGCGCGGCCACGCCCGTACCCAGTCATGCTGCGAATCATGGGCGCGATTCTCCCTGTGGCGCACCGGCGCCGTCTAGCACTTCGATAAAGGCCTTGGCCGCACGAGCATAGGCCCCAGGTGGGCCCAAACTCTGGCGCACTTGCGCCAGTCCTGACAAGACGGCATCGCGGCGTGGCCCTGCCGTCCCCAGCGCCAACAGTTCTTGCGCCGCCACCGTTGGCTGAAAGTCACTTTGAATCAACTCCGGCAGCAAGCGTTCTCCAGCGAGCAGGTTCACCAAACTGATGTGCGGCACGTCGACCACGAGCCGCGCAATCGCATACGTCAGAAGCGATGTCTTGTAGACCACGACCGCCGGAACATCGTGGGCCGCAAGCTCGAGTGTCGCTGTTCCAGAAGCACAGATGGCAGCATCACAGGCGTCGACCATCAGGTCGAAGGCATTCGCCATCGCAACCACCGGCAGCCCCGATCTCACGGCCGCACCCTGCAGCTCGGCGGAGTCGAGTGTCTGGGCGACAGGCATCACGAACTGTGCCGCGGGTTCGCGGCTCAGTACCTCACGGGCGGTAGCGAACATCGGATCGATCAGCCGGCGAATCTCACCGCGACGCGAGCCAGGCAACAGACCGAACGTCGGGCGGTCCGGGTCGAGTCCGAGCCGATGTCGTGCGTCGGATGGCGAGGTGCTGCGCCCGCCATGCTCGGCCAATGGATGACCGGCAAGGGTTACAGGTACCTGATGCATCCGGTAGAACTCAGCTTCGAATGGAAAGAACACGATCATGCGATCGACGCGTTTGCGAATGGTGCGCACACGGCCGCGTCGCCAAGCCCAGACCTGCGGGCTGATGAAGTAGACGACCGGGATTCCTAAAGAGTGGGCGGTCTTCGCGAGCGCGAGATTGAAATCGGGAAGATCGATCAAGAGCAGCGCCGCCGGAGATTCGCGGCGCAATCGGGCGCGCAGATTGCGCAAGATCGCAAGCACGGTGGGTAGCTGCGCAAACACCTCCGAGATACCGACGATCGAGAGCGCTCGTGCCTCGTGGTCTATCTGTGTTCCTGCGCGACGCAGGCAATCACCCCCGACACCGAAGAAGCTCAACGCTGGATCGAGGCGGTGGGCCTCGCGAATCAAGCCGGCCGCGTGCTGGTCGCCCGACGCCTCACCGGCTACCACCATCACACGACGCGCTGCGCTCATATCGCCTTCCCGATGCTGCGGTCGGCGGCGTGATCGATCGCAAACTGACTGATCTCTTCCATTCCGCGTTGCACGCGTACGATCCCTTGCTCGATCGATTCGTCCGCACTCAACCAAATCGGCGGCCCGTACGCCAAGAGCAGATCGGTTCTTGGTTTCGGAATGCTCAATCGATCCCAACTGCGCACTTGCCAGTGCTTGGAGGCGCCGCACGCCAACGGAACGATCGGCACCGACAGCAACTTGGCCAGCGCGACACAGCCTGGCTGCACCACACGCGCCGGACCACGGGGACCATCGGGCGTTAAACCAAGATCGGACCCGGCACGCGCCGCGCGCACAGCCTCGCGTAGTGCCGCGACGCTGCCCTCGGTGGTCGAGCCACGCACCGTGGAATATCCGAACAGCTCGCCCACGCGCGCGACCATTTCTCCGTCGCGGTGCCGGCTGATCATGAAACTCCAGTGCGGACCGACATAAGAGAAAAAAGCACCAAGCAGGTGAGCGTGCCAGACCACCATCAAGAATCGCTGATTTTCGGCAGCGAAGCGTTCGATCGTTTCGCGCTGATGGGCTCGAACTCGCCAGGTCGCCCGCAGCGCGCGCAGCAGCAGCGCGATCGCGTGAGGCGCAATCGTCAACTGCAGCGCATCGCGAACCGGGCGGCGAGGGCGCGACGATCGTGCGGTCATCGCGTCTGCTCCTTGCCCATGTGCCGCCCCGCGCGATCGCCGAACCGAATCGTGCGCCAGATCCAACCATTCACCTGCGTCAGCATCTGCGCGGGCCGGTCGAGCATCAGCAGTCCCGCCACCAGTTGCCGGCTGCGGCGTTCCCAGCCTCCCAACAGTTCCAGCGACGATGTTGCGGGAAAGCACTTCGTGAGCCACCGGCTGCGAACGATGCCCGCCGCGAATTCTCGATAGATCGGCTGGGTACTGCCAGGAAACACGCGGTCCAAATGATGTATCGAGAGTGCGAGCGGAACCATCATTTTCCATACCTTGGCGCGCGCGATGACAGTCGCCGCATCGTGCGGACTGCGATGCAGAAGCGCCAGATCGTAAATCCAAATCAGCTTCGGTTCGAAGTAGTGATACGAGTGGTGCAGCGTTTGATGCAACAGCAGATCTTCCGGTCCGAGCGCACGTGAGCCGTTAGGCAGCACTTGCGCGCGTTGGAACAGACCGTCCAAATCAGGAGCGTGACGCCCCGCCTGCGCGATCGACCAATGCAACTCGAGCATCAGCGCCGGGAATTGTTGGTGTGCGAGCGGAAGGTTGTAGTAAGCCTCGGACCAGAACGCTTCCACCGCGGGCGTGGGTCGCTCGAATCCGGCTCGAGCCAATGTCTCGAGTGCGGCGGATCGAGCCTCGTACGGAATCAGCAAGTCGATATCGGTCATCGGCCGCAATGCCGGATCCGGATAGACCAACGGACCGAGCGCGGCCCCCTTCAGCAACAACGAAGGGATTCCGGCAGCGGCAAGGGCTTCGGTCGCGAATTTGCCGAACAGCGCATGGCGCACATGCATCGTGCGTTCGTCGATGACCGCGCGCCGCAATTCCTCACGCGCCTCGGCAAGCTTCGGAATTTCGCCTCGCGCATCGAGTGCTCGAGCGAGGAGTCCCGCGACACGATGCTGTCGGGCCGCCGCCACGAGCGCGTGGGCTCGCGACGGCAGGTCAGTGCAGTCGTCGGCCGGCGGACCTTGGGGATCGATCCATTGCGCCAACCGAAAGCCGTCGTCGACGAGCGACGTCACGGCGTCGCGCTCGAGCGGCCTTGGCGGGACGGACCGCCGATTGCCCACCCGATGACGATCGCCAACAACAAGCCCGGTACGATCGGCATCAGAGACCAGCGTTCGGGTACGAGCAGCGCAATCAGACCGAGTGCGGCGAACAGAGCCTGCAGTGCCGCAAGCAATAGAACGGCCCGGCCTTGGGTCAAACCTCGATCGAGCAAGCGATGATGCAAGTGCTCGCGATCACCGCGCAGCGGGTTGCGGCCGCGCGCCACGCGCCGGAGGACCGCCATCGTCATGTCCAACAGTGGAATTCCAAACGCGAGCAATGGAATCGCGGGGTTGACGCCAACGCGCCCGCGCAAGGTTCCAATCGCGAGCGCCGCAAGCAGCAAGCCGATCAACTGACTGCCGCAGGTGCCCATGAACTGCCGCGCCGGATGAACGTTCTCGACCAGAAATCCGGCGATGCCGCCCGCTAAAGCCAAGCCCACAATCGAGGCCACCGGCCCGCCGCTGATGACGGCTTGAGTCAACAACACCAGCAGCGCGATCAAGGCCAATGCAGCGGCCAAGCCGTCCAACCCATCGACCAAATTGAGCGCGTTCATTACCGTCAAGAAAAACAGCACGGTAAACGGCAACGCGAAACTCCCCAGATCGAAGGACAGTGTGCCCAGCTCCAGGCGCTCCCAACGGAAGCCCGCTTCCCAGGCGATCGTGGCGGCCAGAACTTGTGCCGCGAGATTCCACCCTGGAGCCAGGTCGTAGATGTCGTCGATCAACCCGAACACCGCAACCAGAATCGCCGCGACGGCGAGCCCAAGGATCGGACGCGGAAACTCGAGAATACGGGCCGCGCCCGGCGCGCCCAGCACCACTCCGGTTGTCACCGCAATCAAGGTCCCTGCCAAGATCGCGATTCCACCCAAGCGCGGCATGGTTGCCGCGTGCACTTTGCGAGCGTGGCCGGGATCGTCTTGAGCGCCGAGCGCCATCGCAAGCCTCCGCATCAGCGGGGCCAAGCCAGCGGCCAGCAGGGCCGCTACGAGCAGGATGAGCAGGCGCATGAGGGCGGCATTGTAAGAGCGGTCATTGGCGCGTGCTGGCCGGCGTCTCCCAAACCGCCGGAGCGCCGCCGGCGAGGCCGCGCCAGCCACCGATTGCTGCCGCAAAATTCACCATCAACAGGTAGCGCAACAGTCGAGCTGGCCGGTCGAGAATGGCGGGCAACGGCAACAGCGCCAACGGTAGACCCGCCACGGGCGCCAAGACGCAGAGTGCCGGCAGGCCGCCCCAAACCGACCCCAGAAACCAGGCAAGACTGGAAAAAATCAGCGCGAATGCTGCGAAGGCCGGCACCGCGTAGCGCATCAGTTTGTGAGACACGTAGGCAAACACGATTCGCGCTGGCAGCGTGGTGATCCCGATGAACCGGGCGCATGCGACCTGCTGCGCGATGATTCGCGTCTTGCGGCGGAACTCCTCGGCGAGCGTATCGGAAGCTCGTTCCAGCGCGATCGCTTGTGGGGCAACGACCACCCGAAAACCGGCGCGTGCCACCAACAAGGGCTCTGCGGCGTCGCCTGCGATCGACGCCGGCAAAGGGCGCCACAACGATTTTCGCAACGCGTAGATGCCGCCATTGGCTACCGCCAAGAGACCACGCTCGGCTTCGATCCGTTTGATCCAGGTTTCCCAACGCCAGTAAAGGCCCTCCCCGCCTGCCACCTCCGGATGCTCTTGATTGACGAACCGCACCTCACCGAGAACGAGTCCCGTTTCGCGATCATCGAAGGCGCGTGCGAGTGCAAGCAGAGTCCCTGGCACGAACAACACGTTGGCGTCGGTTTGTACCAACACCTCGCCGTTGGCCAGTGGCACGGCTCGATTGAGGGCCGCGGTCTTGCCTTGTCGCGTCACTTGTCGAATCAGCCGGATGCGCGCATCCCCCAATTGCTGCACGGCCTCGTCGGTGCCGTCATCGCTGGCATCGGAGATCACCAAGATGTCGAGTCGATCGGCTGGGTAGTCTTGCGCGAGTAAATTCGTCAGCCGTTCCCGAATGACGGCGGCTTCATTGCGTGCCGGAATGAGCACTGTAAGAAGTGGAAGCGCTTGGGGCGAACTCGACGGCGCAGGCTTGGCGCGAGGAGCTATCGCCCAGCGCGCCAGGACTGGATACCCAAGATAGGCGTACACGATCGCCGCCAGGGCAATCCAGGCCAGAACACCCAAGACCGGTGCCACGGTGCCGACCAGCCCACTCGCGACATTCACCAGCGCAATCTACCGCGGGGCTGTGGGCCGTGCATTGTTCCCTGAGCCGGCATCGGGCGCGTTAGACTTCGCCGTTTCTCATCACCGGAGACTGCACCGCATTGAACGTGCTCGGACGACGCCTAGGTCTGTTCATCGCTTGCGGCCTGGCGATCGGAGCCCCCATCCCCTTCGGTGCAACCTCCTCGGCTGCCGTGGCCGGGCTGGCCATCGCCGTTGCGATCGGTCTGTTTGCGGTCTGGCGTGACCGGGAAACAACCGCCGCGGTCCCCGCTTGGCTGTTTTGTCTCTTGATCGTGAGTGCCGGATTGCCCTGGCTTTATTTGGTTCCTCTCCCAGCCGCTTGGGTCGACCATCTCTCGCCGCGCCTGGCCAGCGAAGCTCAGCTCGGGTTGGCGTCTCCCAACGCCGATCCCGCTTTGGTCGCTACCGAACGAGAGTTGTTCCAACTCGTGAATTCCGCACGTTCGGAAACGTCGTATCGGCCGCTCGCCGCTGACTGGGATGGCGCGCTCACGGGCGCCCTGCGATACACGTTGATCGCCTCGTGTTTTCTCTTGGCCTGGATGACGGCGTCGACGACCTCGTCACGCCGCGTGGTTGCGGCGGCGCTCGGCGTATCAGCGTTCGGCCAGGCGGCCTATGGGTTAGCGGAGTCGTTGTCTCACCATCATCAGATTCTCGGCGTGCCGAAGATTCACTATCTACCGTTGCCGTCGGGGACCTTCGTCTGCCCCAATCACTGGGCGGCGCTGCTCTCGCTCGGACTATTCGCCGTGATCGGCTTGATCGTCGGCTCTTCACGACATGAGCATGAAGGAACGGGAGACGGCGCCTCGCATTGGGCCCGCATGGCACTGTCCGGCACGGCGATGGCGGTGATCGGGATCGCGTTGCTGTGGTCCTCGTCACGCGCCGCGCTGGCCGCGCTCGGCACGGGGCTGTTGGTTTTTATTCTCGCGTTGGTGTGGCGACGCTCACGCAACCAAAGCGATCCCGATTCAACGCGCCGCCTCAATACCGCCCTGCTATTCACGGCACTCCTTGCCGCGGCCTCGCTCGTCGGAGCGGTGCTGATGCGTCCTCCCGTTCCGCTCGAAGACGATCTGGCGCGGGTCGGTCAGGACTTATCAGGCCGCACGGCGATCTGGAGCAGCGCCTGGGAGGCAGGCGCCGCGTTTTCACCGCTGGGCAGTGGGATCGGCACCTATCCAACGGTGCAAGCGCTGTTTCGACCGCGCTCCCAACCGGTGCAAGCCTCGCATGCACACAACGACTACCTGGAATCGTCGGTGGAACTCGGTTGGCTGGGCGTCTTGCTGCCTCTGACCTGGATCGTGACGATCGCACTCGGCTCGTTTCGTCTCTTCGCCAGAGCACGTGATCGTGCGCTGACAGCAGCGTTCGCCACGGCGTTGCTGGCCTTGGCACTGCACGAAAGCGTCGACTTCTCGCTGCAACTCTCGGGCGTCGCGGTGCCTGCCGCGCTGTTGGCCGGTGCGCTGCTCGCGCCGCTGCCGTGGGGACCAAGCGCGGCTGCTACAAGTGAGACAGGAGGTCGTGGTTGGCTGGCGTTGGCGCTCGGGGTGATGGCGGTTGCCGGAGCGCTGCTCTCGATGGCAGCGCCACGATCGGGCCCGCTTACCAGCCCTGACGCCGCGCGCACGTATTCTCAGTTCGTGATCGGAGACTTGGCCGCGCGAATGCAGCGCAACGAGCTGCCTTCGCCCGATCAAGCGAAGGACAGCGTTCGCTCCGCTTGGCTCGCTGCTCGAAAAGCCTTCGATCGCGCCCCGCTTCGCGCCGAAGGAGCTCTCGCTGTTTGGTTCGCAGCGCAAGCCGTCGCCGCATCGCGAGGCGTGAACGCGCCGTTGCCGCAAGGTTTCGAGAATTACTCCGCGCACCTCTTGGAGCAGGCCGAACGGCTCGACCGCGCCGATCGACAACGGCGTTTGACGATTGCGCGACTTTGGTTAGCCAGCGGTGACACCAAGCGCGCCGCGCGCTTGGTGAAGGACGTACTCACCGACTCCCCTGAGCGAGCCGAGCAGGCGTACATCATTCTTGGCGGCGCCTCCTTGGAGCTGGCCGACTTGATGGCGGCAACTCCCAATCTGCCTCAGCCCGCGATGGCCTTGATCCGGCATCTGCAACGCCGGCAAGACCGCAGCGGTGCGGCGATCGTGATCGAACGCGCCTACAGCCAGCACCCTGATTTCTGGCCACTTCGTCTGAACTTCGCTGTCTTGCAGCGTGATCGAGGCCGACGTGATGAGGCGGTGCGGACGCTCGAGAGTGGCGAGGCTCCGCCGGACCCGGTCAGCCGCAAGACGTGGTTCAGCGTGCTTGCGCAGGTAGCGGCAGATGCCAAGCAGTTTCCCGCCGCAGAGCGAGCGCTGACGGAATTGGAGCGCTTGGGCGAAGACCGGCGATCGCTCGCGTTACAACGCGCACGCGTGGCCGTGGGCGCGGGTCAACCGGCGCAAGCGATCGAGTTGCTGAGAGCCGTGCTGCAGGATCGTGAGATCGACTGGCCGGAACCTTCGGTGCAGCTTCAGGCGTTGTTGCTGATGGGGCAACTCCTAGCCAACAGCGGCGACTACTCGACAGCGCTCCCGTACTACCGCGACGCTCAGCGAATCGATCCGCAAAACGCACAGGCCCGCGCATTCTTGGAAATGCTCTCTCAGGTGAAGTGACCGTCAGATTGCAACTACCGGCCTAAATCACGTCGCGCTGCGACTCATCGGTGTCTTGCTCCGTCGACGCGCGTCGTTGAGTCTCGGCATTGGCGTCCGCTTCGAGTCGCTTCTGATAGTAGCCGTAGCGATAGTGGTAGTAGCGGTAGTAGCTGCCACTGTGGTCGTCGGTGACTTCACCGTTGAGCACGACGCCCAAGAGCGGCGCGTTGAGCTTGCGCAGTGAGTCGGCCGCTTGCTTGATCGCATCCTTGGGAGTGATCAACGCTCGTCCCACGAGCACGACCCCCTCAACCGATCCGACCACATTGAACGCATCGGCAAACACCAGTGTCGGTGGTGTGTCGATGATCACGAACTCGAACCCGTGAACCTCGCGCAACTCAGCAATCAGAGCGGCGATTCGCTTGGCATCCAACAGCGTGGCTGGATCGGGGGGGCACGGGCCGCCGGCGATCAACGTCAGGCCTTCGTAACGTGTCGCCTGCATCACCTCAGGCAACGTCGCGCTGCCCACCAAGACGTTGGTCAGACCGGCACCAGGACTCAGTTTGAAGACGCGGTGCAATCGCGGGTGCCGCAGATCGGCGTCGATCAGCACGGTTTTGTGACCGAACATCGCCATCGTTCTTCCGATGTTCGCCGAGATCGTGCTCTTGCCCTCACCCGGCAACGCCGAGGTCACCATCAGGGCGTGCGCGGGACTGCCAGCCTTAGCCAGAAGCAACGAGGAGCGAAGCGCGCGAAAGGCCTCTTCCGCGTCGTGTTGCTGCGCCGCCATGACCGGTGACGGTCCTCGCCCCTTGGAATGCTTGGAACCTCGAGACCAGATCAGACGCGGCTTTTCCTTCCCCGCCACGCGCGGGATCGCCCCCAACAACGGCAGGCGCGTGAGCTCTTGGATCTGCTGTGAGTTGCGCACCTTGTTGTCGAGCGCTTCCGCGAGGAAAGCGGCCGCAATACCGAGAAACAGCCCGAAGCCGAAACCCAAACCGAGGTTGAGCCGGACCCGCGGCACTGCCGGTGTTTTTTGTGGTGTCGCTTTGTCGACCACGGCGACTTGTTGTTTGAGGATATCTTCCAGCTTGGCGCTAATCGCGACCTCTTGTTCGCGGGTCAACAACTGGTCCAGCGCCGTCTTCTTCTGGATGAACTCCTCGCGCTTGCGTGTGAAATCGACCGCGCCTTTCTGTTGCGTTGCGGTGGCGCGCAGCTCCTGCTTGAGCAGCGCATCGAGCTTGGTCACGTCCTTGTTGGCCCGGTCGAGTGCCACGCGCGCTTCTTGGAGCGCCGAACCGTAAAGACGGCTTTGCTCGCGGTCTAATACCGCTTCCGTCTCTGTCACGGCGGCTTTGAGTTCCTTCAGCCGCGGCCACTGGACACCGACCTTGCCATCGAGTTCAGCAAGCTCTCGACGCAGCCCGGCGAGATGTTCTTGATAGCGGAGGATCTGCGAATTGGAACGCACATCGGGGAGCGCCGCCGGCTTTACTTTCTCGATCGAAGACAGGCGCGATTCGGCCTGAGCCTTGGACATCTTCGCTTGGGTCAGCGTGGCGTCCAGGCTCTCCAGCCGGGACTTTCCCATTTCCGCGCCGCTGGCGGGAATCACGCTTTCGATCGACCCCTGCATTTCTGCTAGCTGGTTGCCGAGTTGCTTGACCTCTGCTTGCGCGGTCAAGACTTGATCGCTGAGAAACGTTTTGGCATCTTGCCGCGAACTCAGAGCGCTGTGCACGAAGAAGTCACGGTAAGACTCGACCACCGAGTTGACGACGTTCGCGGCGACCACAGCCGAAGGGTGACGGAAACTCACTCTGACGACGTTGGAGTACTCCATCTGCTCGATCTTGAGAGCCGCGCGAATGTAGCCCGCCATCGCTTCATCGTCAGGGAGCTTGGTTTCGTCGGTGCGCTCTTCCTTGGGTGAGAGCGTTTGCAACAGCGCATCGCGCACGCCGTGCCGATTGAGTGCAGCGCGCAGCACGGCCGGGTCTTTCAGCAACAGATACTGGGTTTGATAGAAACGCTGTATCTCGAATTCGTTCCACAACGTGGGCGCAACATCTTGTCCTTGGGTGACCTGAGGTGTGGAGCGCTCGATCTGCACGCGCGCCGATGCCTCATAAAGAGGGGTTCGAAGGAATGTGACCAGCCCGGTCACGACGAACACCTCGGCAGCAACCAAAACCACCAGCCAACGGCGGCCCCAAATAAGGCGCCAGACGGTGTTCAGATTCCAGTCGGCCGGGGCCGCTGGTGCCGCTTGGCTGTAGGGCTGTTGCTCACCCATGCTCGTGTCTCTCCCAAAACGGGGAACGTTGGACTGTTGCGGAACATAGCGCACCGGTTCGGGAGAGTCCATCACGAGCGAAAGCTGGACGAACACCGACGTGCCGACGCGTCACACCCGCCGGTCGGCCCGGCGACTCAGACGAACCGTTTGAGCGCTGCCTCGCCGCCACGCCTTGCGAGCAGCGTGCCGGAGGTTCCCTGAACGTAAAGCCATGGGCCGGGCTCGAGTAGCAGGACTGGCGCCGGGCTGTCGAGCAGTGTGATCGCCAGCGATCCTTCCGCCCCAGGACCGGTCATAGGACACAGTTTGGCCGGTCCAGCGTCCCCCGACGCAGCGAGACGCCCGACCGCATCCCAACCCCCGACATCGTCCCAGCCCGCATCCAAGGGAACCATCCGCACCCCCTCTGCGCGCTCCATCAAGGCATAGTCGATCGACAGTTTTGGTGTCTCACCCCAGCTTTCGTAACTGCCACTGAGGAATCGCTCGATGGCGTCCAGCATTTCGGGTGCGACGCGGGAAAGCTCGTCGCGAAACCGATCGGCCCGCCAGACAAAGATCCCCGCGTTCCAAAAGTGACGCCCGCTCGCGACGAACCCGCGAGCTGTCGTTTCGTCCGGCTTCTCGACGAAGCGCAGAACGTCGCGCACGTTCCCCTGCGTGTCGGCCGCTTCGATATAGCCGAACGCGGTCGACGGCTCGCTCGGCACGACGCCCAGCACCACGAGTGCACCGTGACGCGCCTCTTCCGCGGCCAGTCGCAGGGCCGACCGAAATCGATCGGCGTTCTGCACGCGATGGTCGGCGGGCAACAAAGCCACCACCTGTTCAGGTCGCTGGTGCCAAACACGAAGCATCGCCAACGCAACCGCGGGGCCGGTATCGCGTGCCGAGGGTTCGGTCTGCAACTGCGCCGGCCCCAGGCGTGTCTCTCCATCGAGCAGGCGTGCTCCCATGCGCGCTTCTGCTTGGAGAAAGATCGCTTCGGGATCGACGACTCCGGCGAGTCGATCGAGTGTCGCTCCCACCAACGTGCGTCCATTGCCGCCCAGCGGGAGCAACGGCTTGGGACGCTGTTCCGCGGTCCACGGCCACAACCGCTTGCCCTCGCCCCCCGCGAGGATGATGGCTCGATCGAGCGGTGTACTCACGATCGCGTCAACGTCGCGCAGTTCCCGTCAACGAGACGACTGTGCGCTCGACCCCTTGTTCGACGGTGATTGCGGGGTCGAAGCCGAGCAACTGGCGCGCTTTGTCGATACCGGCCAAGGAATCGCGAATGTCACCTTGTCGTGCGGGCGCGTGATTTGCGGCGATCTTCGTGCCGAGTGAGTGATTGATCATCCCCACCAAATCGAGCAGCGAAATGCGTTTGCCGCAGGCGATGTTGTAGGCCTGTCCGCAGGCTTCGTCGCGCGCCGCCGCGGCCTTCAAATTGGCCTGCACGACGTTGTCGATATACGTGAAATCACGTGTCTGCTGACCATCGCCGTAGATCGTTGGCGGCTGACCCGCCGCGATCTGAGTGACGAATCGCGGAATTACGGCCGCGTACTCCGAGTGCGGATCTTGGCGCGGACCGAAAACATTGAAGTAGCGCAGCGCCACCGTGTGAAGTCCATACAGGTTGTGGAACAAGCGCAGATAAGTCTCGCCAGTGAGCTTCTGCAGTCCGTAGGGCGAAATAGGATCGGGTGCCATGCTCTCGACCTTAGGCAAGGCCGGTGACTCACCGTACAGCGACGACGACGAGGCCGCGACGAAGCGCTTGACCTTGGCATCGCGCGCTGCGATCAACATGTTGAGCGTTCCATTGACATTCACGTCGTTGGTGAAAACAGGATCGTCGACCGAACGTGCCACCGAGGGGATCGCGGCCTGATGCAGCACGACATCGACGCCGTGGCACGCCTGCGTTGCCGCGGATCGATCGCGAATGTCGCCTTCGATCAGCTGAAACTGCGCTCCCCCTTCGCGTGCCCAATTCCCAGCCTCGGTCAGGTTCTCACGCCGGCCGGTGGCGAAGTTGTCGAGCACCGTGACGTTGTCGCCACGCTTCAACAGCGCTTCGACCAGATTCGAGCCGATGAACCCACCGCCACCCGTGACCAGAACGCGCATGCTCATCTCCCGACCGCATCGTAACGAAACCCGCGTTTTTCCAGCTCACTACGCTCGTAGATATTGCGTAGATCCACGACGACTGGCTTGCGCAACAGACGCTGGATTCGATCGAGGTCGAGATTGCGGAACTGATTCCATTCCGTCGCGATCACCAGAACGTCGGCGCCTTCGCAGGCGGCGTACTCGTTAGGACAGGTCTCTCCACGGTAGCCTGCCTGCCGCGCCGTATCTGCGGCCGCTGGATCGTAGGCTCGCACCGTGGCCCCGTCGTCGATCAGCTCAGCAGCGATCGCCAGTGCCGGTGAGTCTCTGACGTCATCGGTGTTCGGTTTGAACGCCAGCCCCAACAACGCTATGGTCTTGCCGGCCACCGATCCATCGGCCGCTCGGCGTACTTTCTCAGCCATCTTGGAGGGCCGCTGATCATTCGTGCTGACGGCTGCAGCGACGATCCGCGATTCGACGCCGAACTCCTGCGCCGTCGCCAGCAACGCACGAGTGTCTTTGGGGAAGCACGACCCGCCGTAGCCGGGACCAGGGTGCAGGAAGAGCCTTCCGATGCGTTGGTCGAGCCCCATCGCTCTGGCCACATCGTGAACATCGACGCTGGCGGACTCGCAAAGATCGGCCATTTCATTGATGAAGGAGATCTTGACCGCCAGGAACGCGTTGCTGGCGTACTTGATCAACTCGGCGCAGCGCCGGCGAACGGCGACCACGGGCGTTTGGATCAAATAAAGCGGGCGATACAGGTCCTGCAGGATCGCGCTGGACTGCTCGTCTTCCGCGCCGATCACCACCCGATTGGGACGCATGAAGTCTTCGATCGCCGCACCTTCGCGCAGAAACTCAGGATTGCTCGTCACGCTGAACGGGTAAGCACCGCCTGACAACTCACGAATCAGCGCTTCGACCTTGTCGCCGGTGCCTACCGGCACCGTGGACTTGATGACGATCACCTTGTAGCCGTTGATGTGCTCCGCGATTTGCGCCGCGACGCGCATGACCGAGCTGACGTCGGCTCGACCGTGAGGATCTTGCGGCGTGCCCACGCAGACGAAGATCACCAGGTTGTCCTGGATCGCGCGGGCAATGTCGGTGGTGAACACCAGGCGGCCCGCTGCCACGTTGCGTTTGACGACCTGTTCGAGTCCTGGCTCGTAGATGGGGATCTCGGCGCGCTTGAGCGACTCGACTTTTTTCTCGTCGATATCGACGCACGTCACGTGCGTTCCGAACTCGGCGAAACACGCGCCAGAAACCAGCCCGACGTACCCGCTTCCAACCACGGCAATGTTCACGGCTGACTTTGCTTTCGTAGCGGGTTCAAGTCTGACCCGCGGAAAGACGATGCTCTCGGTACCAAGCGACGAACCGCCCGATCCCTTCTCGCACCGGAATTTGTGGATCGTACCCCAACTCGTGACGCGCGCGCCCGATGTCCGCGAACGTGATCGGGACGTCCCCAGGCTGCTCGGCTTTGCGATCGAGGCGCACCGGGCGGCCGAGAGCCTCGCCCAGCAGTGCCACCAGTTCGGACAGCGACGTCGTGGCGGATTCGCCGAGGTTGTAGAGTTTCAAGCCCCGCCCTTTGTCGAGGGCCGCAATCACGCCAGCGACGCAATCATCGACGTAGGTGTAGTCGCGCCGTGAACTGCCATCGCCGAAGAACGGTACGAGTCCCCCTTGGTCGATCGCCTTCGTAAACAGATGAATCGCCATCTCCGGCCGTTGCCGCGGCCCGTACACGGTGAAGAACCGCAGCCCAATCAGGTCGAGGCCATAGAGGTGA
Organism: Acidobacteriota bacterium; assembly: GCA_031395565.1. Taxonomy (GTDB): domain Bacteria; phylum Acidobacteriota; class Polarisedimenticolia; order J045; family J045; genus JANNUT01. Next base: position 17,607 of record JANNUT010000014.1, read on the forward strand.
TGGTAGGTCGACGCGATCAACTCGCAGGCCCGTTTGGTGGCAGCGTACGGCGACACAGGGCGCTCCACGGGATCGTCCTCGTGAAACGGCACCTTCGTATTTCCACCATAGACGCTGGACGATGAGGCCCAGACGACACGCTTGATGCCCGCACGACGTGCGGCCTCGAAGACGGTCGTCGTGCCGCGCACGTTGACATCGGCGTAGAGCGCAGGCTGTTCGATCGACGGCCGCACCCCGGCGCGTGCGGCGAGATGCACGACTCGATCGACTCCATGCCCGACGAGTACTTTCGAGAGCAACTCGTTGTCACGAATGTCGCCTTCGACCAACCGGAACTGCGGATGCTTTAGCGCCGCGTGAAGATTGGCGCGCTTGATCGCAGGGTCGTAGAAGTTGTCGAAGTTATCCAATCCGACGACGCGCTCGCCTCGCGCCAAGAGACGATCGACCAGATGTGAACCGATGAACCCGGCAGCGCCGGTTATCAGAACCGCGCCGCCGGGCCCCTCCATCTCAGAGCTTCACGACGTTCGAATGAGAGCCGCTCACCCGCTTGGTCGCATTGCGCGTATCGAAGACCAGCGAGGCGTTTTTGACGACGAGGTCATAGTCGACATCGCTGTGATCGGTCACGATCAATACGACGTCGTGCTTCTTGAGCGTCGCGGCATCCAGGGGCTGGGCCAAAATGCGGTGCTCACCAACTTCGAAGTCGGTCACGTAAGGATCGTGGAAGGTGACGTTGGCACCCCAGTGAAGCAGATGCTCGATCACATCCACGGCGGGTGATTCGCGAGTATCGGCGCAGTCGCGCTTGTAGGTGACGCCGAGCACCAGGACCTTCGCGCCGCGCAGCGATCGACTGCGTTCATTGAGCAACTCCGTTAAACGGGTGACCACGTGCTGTGGCATACCGCGATTGATCTCAGCGGCTAGGTCGATGAAGCGCGTGAAGTAATTGAGCGAGCGCAGTTTCCAGCTGAGGTAGTGCGGGTCGATTGGGATACAGTGACCGCCCAAACCCGGACCTGGATAAAACGCCATGTAGCCGAACGGCTTGGTGGCTGCCGCATCGATGATTTCCCAGACGTTCAGTCCGAGTTTTTCGCAAATCAGCGCGTACTCGTTGACCAATCCGATGTTGATCAGCCGGAACGTATTCTCGAGCAGCTTGACCATTTCTGCCGCACGCGCCGACGAGACCGGGTGCACCTTGGGGATCGCGGTGCGGTACAACGCCGTCGCGATTTCTGTGCAAGCCGCGGTACAACCACCCACGACCTTCGGTGTGTTCTCGGTCTTGAAGGCGTGATTGCTGGGATCGACCCGCTCTGGCGAGAACGCCAGGAAGTAATCCTCGCCGGCCTTCAAGCCGGTCTTCCCGAGCATCGGCTCGATCACTTCGTCGGTGGTACCAGGGTACGTGGTCGACTCCAGCACGATGAGTTGGCCGGGTCGCAGTCGCGCCGCAATCGCTTCGGTGCTGGCGACCACATAGCTGATGTCCGGGTCGAGCGTTTTTCGCAGTGGCGTGGGGACGCAGATCAAGATCGCATCCATGTCACGCAACAGGTCGAAATCTGCGGTGGCGGTGAGCAGGCCAGCGTTGACCTGCGCTGCGACCTGCGCGTCGGTGAGATCGCCAATATAGGTTTTGCCCGCGCGGAGCATCTCGATCTTGGAGTTGTCGATATCGAATCCAGTGACCTTCATCCCCGCGCGACAAAACACCTCGGCGAGCGGGAGTCCCACATAACCCAAGCCGATGATGCCGATCGACGCGGTCTTGTTGTTGATCTTGTCGAGCAATGCCTTCTGCGACTTCGCCACCGTCTGCTGCTGGCTCATTCACGAACCTCCAAGCAGGCCAAAGCCCGCCGCCACACACGTTAGACCGAGTTTCCGGCCCCTCGAGGGCGCGGATCTGGGGCTCAATATGACCCTTGGGGTGGAGCGGTGCCAGCCTCAGAAGGCGGCGTCGGCGTGACCTTTGGAACGACCGGCACCTGGGGCGAAACTGGGCCAGGAACAGCCTTCGAGCCCTTGCGGTAATAGTGCCGGAGGACCTTGCCAACCATGGTATTTCCGCTCGACCCAGTCACGAGCGTCTGAATGTCGTCATGCAGCTTTCGATCGTTGACCAAGAGCCCAAGTGTGCCCTGCCCTTCGTCGATCTTCTTGGTGATCGACGCCAATCGCTGCATCGAGGCATCGAGATTGGCCAGGATTCGATCGGCTCGCTCGCGGTCACTCAAGAGTGCCCCGGCCCAGCCGTCGCCCCGTTCCAGCGCCTCCGCCAGCCCGCGGAAAGCCTTCAGCGCGGCTTGCAGGTCTTGGCCCATTTCGGCACTCGCCTCGTCGTTGGTCAGCTGACCGATCAAGCCCTGGCCCGCGTCCAGCCGTCGCGCGACACCGGCGAAGCCGTGAGCGGCGGCCTGTAAGTCGGCCGAGACTCGAGCGGCAAACTCGTTGTCCGAGAGCGCTTTCCCCAGGAGGCCATCGCCCCGATCGATCCGCGCGAGCAGGCTGTTTGCGGACGACACCGCACCTTCGAGTTCAGCCAAGCCCTTCTTGCCAAACTCGGGATCGAGGATCGCACGGCCCACGAGGCCTTCCTTGTTTTTGATGCTCGTCAGAATCCCCTGCAGGTCGATCGTGATTTGCTCCAGCGTGTCGGCGATCGAGCGGCCCGTCTCCAGGATTTCCTGTTCGATTTGAACAGGGATTTGTGCACCGTCCTCCAATTCCGGCCTCTCGGGATCGCCGGGACTGAGTTCAATCGCTTTCTCGTTGGCAATGAACTGGAGCGTGATCTGTTTAGCCTTCGTCCCTTCTCGAATGCGCGGTGAGTACGCTTCGTCGACTTGCAGCACCACGTCGATCCCATGCGCCTGTGGCGAGTGCGGCAGCACGATTTTTTTGACCGTACCGACCCGCACTCCGGCCAACGTCACGGGCGACCCGACGCGCAGCCCCGCCGCATCGGGAAAATTGGTTCGGTAGTTGGTCTTGCTGGCAAACAGGCGATTTTCTTGCCCGAGCACCAGCACCGCACCTGCAAACAAGAGCAGCGCCAAGAGCGACGTAACCGCGACGGAGATTTCTTGCGCTCTGCTGTTATGCATTCTTCGCGTCCTCCAAACTGCGCCCTTCCATGAATGCGCTCAGCAGCGGGTCGACCCCGCTTTGGGCCTCCGCCACCGTCCCCACGAAGCGGATCCGGCCCTCGTGCAGGAACGCGATTCGATCGGCGACACGAAACGCCGAACCAATATCGTGCGTGACCACGATCGAGGTGACGCAGAGCTTGAGTTGCACCGAGCGGATCAAGTCGTTGATGACGTTGGCCGTCACAGGATCGAGCCCGGTGGTGGGTTCATCGTACAGCACGGCCTCGGGCGAAACGGCGATCGCGCGCGCCAAGGCAACTCGCTTGCGCATCCCACCGGACAGCGATGAGGGGGCTTTCTGCGCGGTTTCCTCGGGCAGGTCGACGAGTCCGAGAACTTCTGGGACACGGTTTGCGATGCGCGTTTCATCCCAGCCTGCCTCGCGCAGTGGAAATGCAATGTTGTCGAAAACATCCATCGAGTCGAACAGCGCTCCCGCTTGGAAAAGAAATCCGACCCGGCGTCTCACCGGCACCAACGCTTCCTCACCAAGCTGATCGACTTCGAGTTCGTCGACCGTAATGCCTCCACTGTCGGAGCGCGTCAGCCCAATGATGTGCTTGAGCATGACCGACTTCCCGCTGCCTGACGCGCCCAACACCACGATCGTCTCGCCAGGCCGGACCTCGAGCGTCAACCCACGCAGCACTTCATTCGTGCCGAAACGTTTGAAGACATTGGTGAGCACGATTCTGGGAGCGCTCATGGAGTGCCCCCAGAGGCCGCCGTCTGCATGATCAGGAACAGCTTGGATAGAAAAAAGTTGCTGATGAAAATCGCCAGCGACGCCGCAACCACGGTGTTGGTCGTCGCTTGCCCCACGCCAGTGGCGCCGCCACGGGTTTGCAGCCCATTGCGGCAAGCGATCAGCCCGATGAAGAGCGCAAAGAACAGCGTCTTGGCTGTACCGGTAACGACATCACCGACGGTCAGGAACTCGCGCACCTTGGACCAGTAGTACTCGCCGGGCTGGCCCACCTCGTAGATCGCCACGTACAGGCCACCCGTAATCCCGAATACGTTCCCAATCGTGGTCAGCACCGGGAGCATTACCAAGAGGGCGATCAATCGCGGCACAACGAGTTTCTTCGTCGGGCTCGCGCCAAACGCTCGCAACGCGTCGACTTGCTCGGTGACGGTCATCGATCCGAGTTCAGCGGTAATACCGGCTCCGACTCGGGCCGTCAGCATGACGGCACTGAGCACTGGCCCTAACTCCTTGACGATCGCCAGCGCGGTAAAGCTGCCCAGATAGAGATTCGCTCCGTAGGCCGAGAGTGTGTAGGAGACTTGGAGCGCCATGACAGCGCCAGTGAACACCGTGGTGAGCACGACCAACGGCAACGAACGCACGCCGAGTCGATACATCTGCTCGACGATCAGGCCCACCCCGAACGGCCGGCGAAACGCCTGACGCAGCGTCTGCAGACTCAGCAGCACGATCTCGAAAACTGCTTTGAGGAAGTCGCTCACGGTTTGTCCGGTCGCGGATGATGGCCAGAGCCATGCGCCAAGGTCAACCGACCTTCCCGCGCAGCACCGGCAACAGCCCGCCGGCCGCCAGCCGAATCAAGATCAGGTGCGCAAACCCAAAGCACGCGTCGATCTGGGCGAAGTACCAAAAAGAGGCCGAGGCCCTGCCGGAAAACGCCGCCCCCGCGAATAGAGTAAAACCGCCGACGCGCAGCAGCGTGGCCCAGGCTGCGACGGGAGCCAATCGCTTTGGCCACGCGAAGATCATTAGGTAGAGCCCACCGAGCGCTACCAAGAACAGTCCACACAGATCGAAGTAGACGCGCGTCGTCCCGACGGGGATCTGGACCCGCAGGATCGGTGCAAGCCGTTCGGCCATCAGCAAGATCCCCAGTCCAAAGGCGAGATCGGCGACCGCGCCCGCTAGAAACGACCAGGCGAGCCACCGCCACCAGTTCTCCCTCGAGGACTCGCGCGCCAACACACCTCCCATCGACATCCGCTCCTCCGATCGCTGCGAGTTGGAATGGTATCCTCGCAGCATGCTCCGCGGCATCCTCGTGGCACTCACTCAATTTCTGCTCGTTCCGTGGTTCGCGTTGTTCGCGTGGGTCGGCGAAACGCTCTTCCCAGGGCGCGAGGTAACGGCCCTGAGCGGAATCGCATGGGCTCGGTCGGCAGCCTGGGCCGGCAACGTCAAGTTCATTGGCTCCGGCCACGAGCACTGGCGCGATGTCCGCCCCGCCGTTGTGGTCGCCAACCACACGAGCGCCTTCGACGTCTTGATTGTGATGGCACTGGCGCCGTCCCCCTATCGTTTTGTGGCCAAGAAAGAACTCTTCAAGATCCCGATCTTGGGTCAAGCCATGCGGGCGGCTGGCCACGTACCGCTCCAACGCAGCGGAACGGCAAGCGATATTCGCGCGCTGCAGCCTCTCAAGAAGGCGCTCGGTGTGAAGGCCCTCTTCATGTTCTTTCCGGAAGGCGTACGCACCGAGGACGGGCGCTTATCCACGTTCAAGGGCGGTGCGTTTCACTTTGCGATTCAGAACAAACTGCCGGTGATCCCCGTGGCGATTTGCGGCGCTCACCAGGTCCAGCCGTACCCGTCGATGAAGGTTCGTTCCGGCTTGATCGAATTGAAGGTATTGCCGCCGATCGACTCGGACGGCCTGGATCGCGCCACACTCACACAGCGCGCCTACGACGCCATCGCCGCCGCGTTGCCCCACGATCAACGCCCGCTGACGGACTCTCCTGCCGGGGAGTGAGATCGACATGCTCAGCGAGCGATCCGCCAACGCCGCGCGCGTGCAACGCGGCCTTCGTCGCGATCGGTTATTGGTATCGCTCGGCGACGCCGCGCGTGAACACGGTTGGGAGGTGTCGCTTGTCGGTGGCGCCATTCGCGACGTACTGCACGGACGTACGGCGCACGATCTGGATCTGATCCTCGGACCTCCCGTACGTCCGGTGCTCGACTGGCTGGAGGCTCGCTCCTCGCACCGGCCGATCTCGTTCGACAAGCGAATACTCACTCACCGCCTGACGATCGAGGGACGCCCTGTCGATTGCGTCGAACGAGCGCCACGCTCGCTGCTGCGAGAGCTGGGGCGGCGCGACTTCACCGTCGGTGCGATCGCCTTCGATCTTGCCGCTTGGCGAGTGATCGATCCGTGGCACGGCCTGCGCGATTGGCGCTTGGGACGACTCGATCCTCCGCGCGATGACGCCTTTCGTGCCGATCCGTTGCGCGTTCTGCGCGGCGTGCGCTTGGCGCTCGAGTTTCCGAAGCTGCATTTGACGCGCCGTGCGATTCTCCTGATGCGCGCCGCCGCATCGCGGATCAGCCGCGTATCGCCCGAACGGTTGCGCGAAGAGTTGGACCGCATTTTGATGTCTCCCCGGGCAAGCCACGGGATTCGTCAACTCAGTGCCGTCGGTGCGCTGACGTCGCTGCTCCCCGAGCTCGAGACCTGCCGCGGCGTCACCCAGAACCGGCATCACCATCTCGATGTCTTCGAGCACACGTTGCTCGCATTGAAGGCTGCCGATAACCCCTTGGTGCTTGGACGAGGCGTGATCGACCCCGTACGCGACGCCGCTGGATTGATACCTCGGGCACAACTCACGCTGCGCTGGTCCTTGTTGATTCACGACCTCGGCAAGCCCGCGACACGCACCGTCGGGACCGACGGGCAGGTACATTTTTTCGGGCACGAACGACGCTCTGCCGAGATGATCGAATCGATCGGCGCACGATTCGCGTTTTCGCGCGAACGTGAGCGGGCGATCGAGACCGTGGTGCACCACCACTTGAGGCTGGTGGTGCAGCCCGCGGGCATCATAAGCGATCGCGCCTTGGCGCGCGTGATTCGCGACGTCGCGCCGCATACGGCAACGCTCGCGTTACACACGTTGGCCGACAAGCGGGCCAGCCACGGCGTCGCTCATGCACGAACCACCCAGCGCTTGCGTGCGACCGTGGCGCGCCTGCTGGCGCTTCAAAGCGAAATCGACGCTCGCACGGCACGTGGCAGGTTGATCACGGGGCGCGATGTGATCGAGATCCTTGGTTGCGCCCCAGGCCCGTACATCGGCACTGTGTTGTCGCAGGCGGAGGAACGGCGCGACTCCGGGGAACTGCAGAACCGAGCAGAGGCCCTGGAATGGCTGCGCAGCCTTATCGATTTGCCACTTCCTTGAGCAGATCGAAGGTGCGCTCGGCCGACACGCGCCAATCGAAGAGCGCGGCTCTGGTCCGCCCGGCTGCAGACAGATGACGGTGCGCCGAACTGTCGTTGAGGACCGTCTCCATCGCACGCGCGACCTTCTCGGGTTCGTGGCTCGCCACCCAGAGCGCGGCGTCTCCGAGCACCTCTGGCAAGCTGGCAACTGGCATCGCGATCACGGGCGTGCCCGCGGCCATCGATTCGAGGCACGGCAATCCGAATCCCTCGTACGACGATAGATAAACCAATGCGGTGGCTCCGGCGACCAATGCGCGCAGATGCTCTTCGGGTACCCACTCGCGGCGCAAGACCTGGTTCTTCAGCCGGAATTCTTCTTCGATCAGTCGCGAGAGATTCGGCGCCGGCTGGATGGTGGGGCCCGTCACCACCAAGCCCAGGTCGTGCCGGCGCGGGGCCAGCCGCGCGAAAGCTCGCACCAACGAATCGACATGCCTCCGCTGATGCACAGCGCCCAGGTGCAAGAAATACGGTCCATCCCAGTGCAGCCAGGCACGCATCGCCGCGACCTCATTGGCACTGGGCGGCACTGCCATCGATGGCGAGATTCCTGGTGGAATCACCGAGACGCGCGCCGCTGGGACCTTCAGATACTCGACGATTTCTTTGGCCGAAAAATGACTGACGGTCAGCACTCGTTGGGCGCGACGCGCCGACGGTCCTGCCAGCGCAAACGCCAGACGGCTCTTGAGCTTGAACCACTCGGGATGACTGGCGAAGGAGACGTCGTGCACCGTGATCACGGTGGGAATCGTCGACAGCAGCGGGGCGCTGTAGAACGGGCAGAACAGCACATCGGGCGAGTTGCGGCGAATCGCGCGCGCCAAACTCCACTGACGCCATACCGGATCACCTCCCGGCAAGCGCGTCCGCACCACTCGGAGTTCATCCGGCTCGGGACTCAACGGCAGATCGGGCGTGCGATCGACGTAATAAATCAACCGGTCGGTCGCGTGTTTAAGGTGGGGCCATTGCTCCATCAGTCCAGTCAGGTAGCGCGCCACACCGGTAGGGCGATGCACCAACACACGAGCGTCGACACCGAGTTTCACGAAGCGTTCCCGATCAGCTCTCGATAGAGCGCGAGCATCCTCTCGCCGATTACTCGCGGATGGAAGTGCGCCGCGTGCGCCCGGCGCTCGGCGCCCTCAGCGCTATCGATCCCCGGTGCCGCCAAGGACTCGCGAATGGCACTCGCCAGCGCCGCGGGGGTGTCGTCGGACGCCAACGCAGCGAAGCGGCCGGCCGCCTCGCGTGACGCGAGCGCAGCGCCAACCGCTAACGGAACGCCGGCCGCCAGGCTTTCGATGACCGGCAAGCCGAAGCCTTCTTCCAGACTCGATACCACCACTGCCTGCGCCCCCCGCACCGCGGCGGCATGAGTCTGATCGGAGAGTGTCCCGAGAAACAAGACACGCGACGAAAGGTCCCGTTCGGCAACAGCGCGTTGCGCCGCGTCCCGCCAAACGGAAGCACCTCCCGTGCAGGCCAATACCAGGTCGCGATCCCGCTGTGCGATTTCGGCGAACGCAGGCAGCAATCGCGTGATGAACCCCTTGAGCGGGTCGAAACCCCCGAGGTGCAGCAGGTAGCGTCCGGCCACGGAAGCCACGCCGCGCTCTCCGGTTGCCCCGAAGGCGTCGACATCGACCGCCGGAGGGACGACGGTCAACCGCGACAGAGCGACACCGAAGCGCTCGTGAACGCAACGCGCCGTGAACTCGCTCACGCACACCACGCGTGTCGCCTGCGCGGCCATGGCCAGCGACCGCTCGAAGACGAAACGTGTCTTGAAGGAAAACTGGCCGGGATGTCGCAGCGGAATCAAGTCGTGGATCGTCGCGGCCCACGGGAAAGACTTCGGAACGCGCGGCGGCGACAAGAAGGTGGCGTGCCACACATCGGCACGCGTTGCGCGCAACCATGAACGCCCCAACAAAGCACCCCAGAGCAGTTGAGGGCCCGGCGGGACACTCACCTCTAACGGCTCGATTTGGCCTGATCGTGTGGTGAAGGCCGACCAATCGTGAGCAACGCGACGATCGACGAGTGGAACCAGTTGTAACTCGGGTTCGGCCGCGATCAGCCCGTGGATCAACTCGCGCACGTATCGCCCGACGCCGCGCGTGCCGGTCACTCCGGCTAACGGGCGAGCGTCGAGCGCGACCCGCATCAGTTGAGTACCTTCCCGAACACGATGAAGAACTCGGTGCCGCCCTCCGCCTGCTTCAGATCACTCTTCAGGGCGTATCCGGCATCGATTCGCACGAACGTCTTCCACGGACCGAGGAAGTTGGCAGCGAGCCCGACACCGAGGTGATCGGTGGCATCGGGAGCAATGCGAGGGTCGTGAACCTTGGCGTAATCGAACGCAACATCGAATTTGATCACGTTGTTGACGTTGAAACCGTAGCTGGCGCCGGCCAGCAAGCCGCGGTCGTAGCGAATTCCGGAACCGCCAAAACCGCGCATTCGACTGCCGTTCAACAAGCCGAAGGAAAACGCGCTGAACCGGTCCAGATCGTGGCCTGCTTCATAAGCGGCGTTGATGTTGATTTTCTGGAAGAACGGCAGGAAAAAGCTCTTCCCACCCTCGACCCGGTAAGTACTGTAGCTCTTGGCAAGAGCGAGCGCGTTACCGGTGACGCGCGCGCTGTCAGGACCCCACGCGTCCCATGTCGATCGACGCGTGAGCTTGCCCGTGAACTCTGCACCCCAGCCGCCACGATCGAACGACGTCCCGACGCGCACTGTCGAGGCCAGATGATCGGAGGGGACCTGGAAGTTCTCGGTCTCCTCCTCCTGGCTGTAGCGGTAGTAGTCGAAGCTCAACCCACCCTTGAGCTTGAAGAATTGCAGGTACGGATAGCCGAGGGACACGCTGGCCCCCTGTGTGAATCGTCTGACGCGGTCGGCTTCGATCTCATCCGTCATGGCGTAGTCGCGATCGGTCGCTGGCACGCCCGAGAGGTACGCAAAGACTCCCGCATCCAGACGAGTGCCGAGGAACGCGGGATCGGAGAGGCTCGCGTTGGCCAAGATGCCGGCAAAGAACACGTTGAGAACTTTCTTCTTCCCCATGAAATCGATGTTGGTGTAGTTGATCCCTGCGGCAGGCAAGAGGCCCGAGTCACCGTCCTTGAGCAGGCCTGCAATCAGGAACGAGTGGGTAGGATCACCCTCGCTCTCGACCCGCTCGCCCTCTTTGTTTTTGGTGAGCCACTTCATCCCTCGCTGAGTATCGCGCAGCATTTGCTGATTGGAGTCGTAGGCGGTTTTGCGTCGAGCTTCAAACGCCGGGTCGTTCAACTGCGGCGTTTCGAATGTGGTCACGCGCAAGACCACCAAGTTGGCGCCGGCAATTGTGTAAAGCTGCTGCCCTTCGGCGCGATCGAGCACCCAAAACGGCGTGCCGTCCGGGCCCGGCACCGGGCGAAACTCTTGTGTCTCTTCGTTGGAGACGACCGGCGCTTCGAGGTTGTTCTGCACCGCCGTGACGCGCACGAGAGCGCCGCTGTTTTGATCGATAAAGGCGCGGCCCTTTTGCAGCGAGAGTGCCGTATCGGTCGGCTCGAACCGCAGCACCCAACACTTGTAGTCGCCAATCGTCGCGTCGTTGTCGAGTTGGTAGCGATAGCGCTTGTCGAGCCTTAGATCGAGCGGAGGCTGTGCCGCGCGTTCGAACCCAATGTACGGAATTTCCGGGATCCTGTCCCAGGTCAACCGCACGCCTTCAACGAATTTCTCTCGGATCGTCCATTCGGCGCCGGTGACCCGATCCCAGAAGTACTCACCCCGAAGTGAAACCTCAAGAGAACCGCTCTCAGCCCCCAGGCCGACGCGCAACCGCATCTCGCTGTCGCCATGCAGATTGATCAGCCGGTCGTCTTGGAAGGCACGGAAACGCTGATGCACGGCAATCACTTCGTCGGCAGTGATCTTTCGCTCCGCTTCGATTTGGCCCTCTTGGGCCTGGTCGCCCAAACCGGGTGAGGACTTGTCGAGCGAGAAGATCAAGAGCCTGGGTCGCGCCGCGAGCGGCAGATCGATGCGCGCCTGTTGCCCGGCAAGTTTGCTCGAACTGACGGTCCCGGGATTGCCACTCACCGGGTCGAGCACCTTGTAGTTGCGGCGCAGCACGGTATCGAAATCGAACGCCACACGTGCCGATGCGTCGAGCGCCGGATCGTCACTCCAGTACACAATCGCTTCTTGATAGTTGCGGTCGTCGAAGTAGCGGCTCCAGCGCACCGTCGCCGGCGCGCCTGGCGCGGGCGCGATCCCGGCGTTCTCACGCGTCGAGTAAGACAGCCCCGTGTGCAGAGTGCGCGTCATCACACGCAGCGCTCGGCCGGCCAATGGCGGCCGGCGAGGCGACGTACCTGACGAGGCTGGCAGATCGAAAAGCGCCATGTCGACGCGCGCACCCAAGATCGAGGCGGCGCGCCGCAAGACTTCATCTTCGCGGGCCTTGTCGTTAGTGCCGTCGACCAAGTCCGAGCGCAACCACAGCGACGCGCCCGGATCGATCGGAAGCAAGATCTCGCGCGCCGCCGCGACGGAGCTTTCTGGATCGTCGTTGGCCGCAAGATGCAGACAGACGCCATCGACATACGGCTCGAGGTCACCGGCCGATTGATAGACCAGCGCCAAGCGTTCGAGCGCAGCCCGATCGTCGAGCGATAACGCTACGCCAGCAGCAGGATCTTCGGCGCGAATCGTCACCGCGGCCGCTTTGATGTCGTAGGCCTCTCGCTTCGGCGCATCAACGGCATCGGGCGGCGGCTGTAGATCCGAAAGCAGATACCAGCGCACCTGTCCCTTGAACCGTCGTGTGACGGCACGCAACCAATCGATCCAAGCACGACGACCGGCATCGTCCTGCGCTGCGACGAGACCGCGATTGGCCTGCATCGCGAGAACCACGGGCTGATCGGCGTCCTGGAGCGAACGCACCAAGTCGATCAGTGGGGCGAGATCGGAATCGAACGACCCGCTGTGTTCCGTCCAGGGCACCTCGACCACGGTCCAGACCTTGCCAGGTTCTGCGCCGCCCGAGAGGTCGGCTGGGGTGGCACTTGCAGGTAACGGTGACAGTGGGCCGAGATCGCCGCCGGAAATCGTGTAGCCAACGGCGTGAACAGGAGGCAGCGGGGCCGCCATGGACACCGCTGATAAACACAGAGCGGCCAAGGCCGCCAGTACGTAACAACGCATGAGAGAGTCCTCGAGAAGTACTACGAAAACCGCGCGAGTTTGTTCGCGACAGCGCGGCCCGTCAAACCAACCGCCCCAGAAGCGGGGGTTTCAAAGCTGACGAAGGGATCGGATGAACGAGCGCGCCACCAGCGCCGGGCCATCTTCGAGCAGCAACGGCAGAAACGGAGCCGTCGTGTTGAGGTAGTCCAGCAGCCGTTGTTGACCGGGGGGCATCGCCAAACGCAGCGTCGCCATCAGCCGTTCGCTGCCGGGTGGTTGCCCCGCCAAGTAAAGTTCTGTTTCGACCTCGGGTACGCCGTCGAGGTCTTCGACATTCCAGCCGGCGTCGTGGATCTCGCCTGTGCGCACCAGCACGATGCGCGACTTCGAAAGCAGCACCGTTCCAGCGGTGGTCGTCAGCGGAAGAAACGGGTCCGGTCCGAGCAATAGATCGATCACCCGTTCGCGACCGTCGTGCCGGCCGGCCTCAGGCAGCAAATGAACATCGCCGGCGAGATGTTCCCCGCCATCGACGACGAGCATGATCGAGATCGGCACTTTGGGGATGCGGTATTGAACCTCTCCGACACCCCACCCTTCTTGGTGGGCGGACATACGGCTCTCCTCGGGCCTAGAAGATAGGGATCGAGCCCTCGTCCGGCCGCAGCTTTCGAGCGCGTAAAACGGCCGGATCGAAACGGGACAACTCGTCCGTTGCCTGCCGCCGGTAGCCGCCCTAAGTTCCCCGTGGCCTTTTTCTCCGCGCCGGGCACGGCGCAGGACGGACCCTAGCGGCACTCCATGAGTCTCTCAGGCAGCCTGTCGACAATGAGCTTGGCCGACCTGCTCCAATGGGCAGCGGGAGCCTTGAAAACGGGGCGCTTCGACTTCCGTCAGGGTTCGATCCTGAAGGAGGTTTTTTTCCAGTCGGGTGTGGTCGTCGCAGCCGGATCGAATCAGCCGACTGAAATGCTCGGTCACGTGCTCGTCGCACGGGGCAAGCTTACCGAAGAGCAGCTGCGGGCCGCGCTGCTGACGCGTCGCGAAGGCCATGAATTTCTGGGGCAGGTTTTGGTGCGCCTCGGGTTTGTTTCCAAGGAAGACCTGCTGCGCGCGCTCGCCGACCGCACCGAAGAAATCATCTACTCGCTCTTCGAGCAGGAAAACGCCGACTTTCACTTCGAGCCGGCCGCGATGCCGAACTCTCAAATGGTGTTGATCTCGCTGTCGGTCGATCACGTGCTGTTGCGCGGCGTTCATCGCCATGACGAGATGGCTCGCATTCGCGACGTGTTTCCCGATGGGCGTGTGGTGTTGGCGCGAGCCAGCTCGAGCGCTCCCAAGGAGATCCTCGAGCATCCGCTGGCGCGACGGATCCTCGACCTGCTCGATGGCCGTCGCACCGTCGATGAACTCGCCTTCAGCGTGCACGCCAGCCCGTTCCCCGTCATGAAGTTCTTGTACGAGGCCTATCGCCTCGGCTTGGTTTCGATCATTTCGCTGGAAGGCCCGTCGCTGCCGCTGGTCACGGGCGAAGCACCCGACGCGGAATTGGCGAGTCTGTCCGGGCCGGCCCGCATTGCGGCGGCACGGGACCGACTCGACAAGGGCGATCCGGAAGCGGCCCTCACCCTCTTGGCTGAGATCACGATCGCCACCAATCCCGACGCTGGACCGGTGCTGCGCGACGCCGAAACCAGATTCCTCAAGAAGGTGTATCACGACGAATTCCCGCCAGAAGCCACGCCGGAACTTTCCAAGCCATTGAACGAGCTGACCACCGAGCCGCTGCGACCAGAAGAGTTTTTTCTGTTGTCACGCTTGGATGGCCACTGGGCTGTGCGCGACATCGTCGAGATCGCCCCGATGCGTGAGGTCGAGACAATCCGCGTCTTGCGCCGTCTCGTTCGCCGCGGCGTGATTCGGATCCCGGTCCCCGTTCGATAGTTAGAAGTGCCGCAGGTTCATACCTTCGGACAAAATCCGTTCTTGGCGTGGGTGCCATCGCACAACGGCGCGTTAGCGGTTCCGCCACAGCGGCAAAGCGCGAGCTTGTCTCCTTCGGCCACCACGCTCCCATCGGCAGCCTGAACGCGTAACGCGCCCCGCACCAACAACGGCCCGTTCTTGGCCAATTGGATGACCAACGGTCCGATCTCTTGATCGCTCATTTCGTTTCCCTTTTTCGGGCGCGCTTGAAGCGCCCCGGTTGGACATTTCGCCACCACCGCCTGGATGGCATCGACAGTACCATTCTCGAGTTGGATCCAACGCGTTCTTTTCGGATCGAAGACGGCAGGCAGCCCACGCACGCACTCGGCGGCGTGGATACAGCGCGCCGGATCGTAACTGACCGCAATCTCCTCGCGTTCGTAGACTTGGATTCGATCGCTCATGCGCACTCTCGCGAGGGGAGCTTACGACGCATGAAGCGACATCCGCTTCCGAAAAAAGCGCAACTGCGTTCCGTCATCCGCCGGCGAGGCCCCGTGCTCGTACCGTGTTGATGGTGCTGAGAGGACCAAACGAGGAGGACCGCCCATGTCACCCTTGACCGCACGAGACCTAATGAACCCAGAGGTCCTGGGGGTGCGTGATGACTGGCCGCTCAGCCAGTTGTGCGCGTTTCTGACCGAGCACCAGATCCATGGGGCCCCGGTGGTCGATGCGCGAGGACGGTTCGTCGGCGCGGTGTCGACATCCGATATCGCTGAAGAGTTTGCACAGGGCCGCGAACTGGACTGGTTGCAGGCCGAACCACCCGACGATGACCGTAGCGAGGATGACCTGACCAACTCGCAGCCTTTCGACGAGTTGGCTCAACTGGCGGTGCGTGGAGACGAGCCGCTGGTGCGCGACATCATGACCCCGACGTTGTTTACGGTAGACGAGAGCGCTCCGATCGAGGCGATCGCCGGCGCGATGCTAGCCGGGCGCGTTCATCGCTTGTTCGTGGCGCGCGAGGGGCGCGTGATCGGAATCGTGACGGCACACGACCTGCTCAAGGCGTTGATACCGGCGATCGCGGCGCATCACCCGAGTCCACCCGTGCATGGTGCGTAGGTATCGCTAGCCGCTGGCACCGCGAGCGGCTGAGGCAGTCCGGCCGAAGCTGAGTCATGATGCGCTCTTCATGGCACCGGCATCCGCGCCCAGTTCTCAAAAGAGCGGCATCCCTCGAGTCTCATTGCTGACGGCCTTGCCGCGAGCGATCGCTTCTTTCTTCCGGCATCGCGGTCTGTTCCTGGCGGCCGGCCTTTCGTTTTACTTCTTGGTCGGCATGATCCCGCTGATCTTGTTGTTCGCCTCGGTGGCAGGTTTCTTGTACTCCGGCGAAACGGCCACCGACGCGTTGATCGCGCAACTCTCCGGTCAGGTGCCGGTCTATCAGCGCGAGATCACACAACTCGTTCACCGCATCGTGACTGCGCGTGGCGGATCGGGACTCGCTGGTGCGGGCGCTTTGTATCTTCTGAGTACGCAACTGTTCTCCGCGCTGCGCATCGTGATGGACGTGGTCTTCGGCGTGAAGCGAGGCCGCGGCTTCGTGCATGGGCTGTTGTGGGACGTGCTGATGATGCTGTTCTTGGGTGCGCTCTTGGTGGGAAACATCACTGTTCACGCGGCGTTTTTGTGGGTCAAGCTGAGCGTCTTCACCGCGGTGATCGTTCCACCCGCTTGGTTTCGCGGCGTGTTCTTCCTCTTGGCAGTGAGTTTCAACGTGGCGCTGCTTTACGCGATCTATCGCTCCTTCCCCAGCCGATCGGTCGATCACCGTGCCGCGCTGCTAGGCGCTCTCGTCGCGGGAGTGTTGTGGGAGCTAGCCAAGGCGCTATTTCGCAACTACGTGCTGGCGGTCGGCACGATCGACGTTGTCTACGGTCCGATCGCCTTCTTCGTGGCGTTAAGTGTTTTCGCCTACTGGTCTGGAATCGTGACGATTCTTGGCGCCGAAGTCGCCAATGCGCTGGACCCAGAGTGACCCGCTAGTAGCCGATTGCCGCACCAGCGCCGCGCCCATCGACAGCGCCCAATCGAATCCCAGCGTCTGCATCGACCATCACCGCAGTGGCGCGGGTCACGACGCCCGCTTTGGAGGCGAAGTTGTGCCCTTTGGCTTCCAAAAGACGTCGCGTATCGATCGTCAGGCCCCACTGCTCCCACTGCACTTCGTCCGGGAGCCACTGCTGATGCACGCGAGGTGCGTCGATCGCGGCTTGAATATCCATGCCGTGATCGATCACGTTGACGATCGACTGAACGACCGTGCTGATGATGCGCGGCCCGCCGCGCGCACCGATTGCGAACCACAGCCGGCCGTCTTTGTTGAGCACGATCGTAGGGGCCATGGAAGAAAGTGGCCGCCGGTGGGGGCCGATCTCGTTGTTGGCCCCCTGCACCAGACCAAACTGATTGGCTTGGCCCGGCACCGCCGAAAAATCATCCATCTCGTCGTTGAGCAGCATCCCGGTGCCAGCCACGGTCACGTGTGATCCAAAGGCGTCGTTGAGTGTGTAGGTGTTGGAGACCACATTTCCTTGTGCATCAACAATCGAAAAGTGCGTAGTGTCATTCGGTTCGGGCCCACTGGGAGCACCCGCTCGCACGTCGACGCTGCGCGATGCACGCTCTGGATCGATCGTCGCACGGCGCGCGGCGGCGTAGCGTTTGTCGATCAGTCCAGCGACGGGAACGAACACGAAGTCGGTGTCGCCCATAAACTCAGCGCGATCGGCGAAGGCGCGACGCATCGACTCGATCGTCAGATGCAAGCCTTGGGCGGAATTCCAGCCCATCGCTGCGAGGTCATAGCCTTCGAGCATGTTCAGTATCGACAGCACCACCGCGCCACCCGATGACGGCGGCGGCATCGTTATCACCGTGTGCCCGCGATAGTTGCCCAACAGCGGCTCGCGCTCTTTGGGCCGGTAGCCGGCCAAATCCTCGCGCGTGATCAGGCCGCGGTTGGCCTGGATATCGGCCACCAGCCGGCGCGCTGTCTCGCCACGATAAAACTCATCGGCCCCACCCCGCGCCAGCCGCGCCAGGGTCGCCGCCAACTCGGGTTGACGAAAGATCTCGCCTTCGCTGTAGGGGGCATCGCCACGCAGAAAGATCCGCCGGCTCTCAGCGTAGCGTGCCAGCACTTTTTGCTCCTCGCGTAGCCGTTGAGCCAAGCCCGCATCAACGACGAACCCCTTGGCAGCAATGCGTCGCGCCGGCTCGAGCAACTCGCGCCAACGGAGTTTGCCGGACCCGTATTTGCGCCATGCCAGTTCGAGGCCAGCGACGGTTCCAGGCACAGCGGCGGCGCGATAGCCATAGCGCGGACCGCCATCGTCATTGATCGCTGTTCCGTCAGGGTTGAGGAACATCGTGCGCGACGCAGCAGCTGGAGCGGTTTCGCGATAGTCGATGGCGATCGCGCGTCCGTCGGCCAGGCGCAGCAGCATGAAACCGCCGCCGCCAATATTCCCCGCTTCCGGGAACGTCACCGCCAGCACAAACGCGACCGCGACCGCCGCGTCGACGGCATTACCACCCTTCGCCATCACATCGACGCCAACCTGGGAAGCCAAAGCGCTCTGAGACGCCACCATGCCATGACGCCCGCGTGCTGGAGCTTGTGTGGCGGCACCGGCGAGCGGCGCGGTGATCGGCAGCAGTGCACCCAGAATCAACGCCGCACGAATCGCGCTGGTCATCGTTTGCGCGTCACAACCAACAAGGCAGGCAAGAGCGTAACGGCCGAGACGAATGAGGTTCCAATCCCCAGGCAAACCAGCCAGGCGGCGGCGCGCAGTCCAGGATTGTCGGCAACGAACAAGGCTGCGAATCCCGCGATGGTGGTGATCGCTGTCATCACCAGCCCGCGGCCGGTGTGATGAATCACATCCTCCAAATCACCGGACGCATTCTCGACAAAGCGATGCACCACGTGAATGCCGTTGTCGATTCCCATTCCGATCACCAGCGGCAGCATCGACAGACTGACCAGATTGAAATCGATCGAGAACAACTGGACCAAGCCGATCGAGCCGGCCACGCCGATGAGCAACGGCAACAGCGTAAGCAATGCCAGATGAAAACTGCGGAACGTCAAGAGCAACACCACGAGCACACCGCCCGTACAAAGCAGCGTGGCGATCACTCCGCTTCTGAGTGCCACCGGCTTGAGGTCTTGGCTGATCACGCGGCCGCCCACCAAGTCGGCCGCCACGCCGGTGGCGGCAATAGCTTCACGCATCGCCGGCACGATTTCACCGGTCTTGACCCCAGGCCGCAGGTAAGCCGAGACGATTCCGGAGGTTTTGCCGGGCGCCTCTTCGATCATCATCTCGTGCAACATCCCCGAGAGCGGCCCGCGACGGGCTTCGGCAATGTCGATCAGACGGTCACGCTCCAACATTCGCCGGACTCGCGCTGCGGCTTGCTGCGCCACCGCATCGACGGCAAACCCGGCGCGTCCTTCGAACATCAACAGATCCCGCTCGACCGCGGCGGGATCGAGCCCCGACCGTCGGAGTTGACGCAAGGCATCCAGCGACTTTTGTTGCTGCGACGCGGGAGGAATTGCTCGAGACGGACCGAGTACCGTCATCAACAGCGGTTGATCGCCGTGCGTCAGCGCGTGCAACGCTTCCTCGACCTTGGCGCTGTTCTCGAGAATCTCCTGCTCGTCGTGACCGGGCACCAGCGCGAGTATCGGTTGCAGCGCCGTGCCGGTGTGATCGGCGATCAGGTTCTGCAGTTTGATGCTCGGCGCCGACTCGGGCCGGAAGCGTGAGAAGTCTTCGTCCAGCCTCAAACCCAAGGTCGGGAGTAGCAGCAAAATCGAGCCGATCACCCACACCCAAATCACGAACTTGGGACGCCGCAGCACGAACCTCAGCAACGGCTCCAAGCCGAACCCTGACAGTCCGCGTGGCTTTTCTGCGGCACGGGTCATGCGCGCGATGAGCGCGGTAATCGACGGCACCAGGAACAAACTTGCTGCGAGAGACAACACCATGCCCGCAGCGCAAATGATTCCCAATTCACGGATGCCGCGAAAACTCGATACCGCGGCCGCGAGAAACGCCATCGATGTCGTGGTGGCGACCGCAATGATTCCAATGCCGGTGTCACCCAGCGCAATCGCGAACGCCTTGGCCATGTCCTTGCCGGCATGCACCTCTTCCAAGTAGCGGTTGTAGAGGTGGATGGTGGGGTCGATCGCCAGTCCGCAGAGAATCGCGACCGACCCTGCGGTGAAGATGTTGATCCCGCCGATGGCGAGTGCAGTGAATCCGAGCGACCAAGTCAGGCCGACCCACAGCGCCGTGCCGGCCACCAGCAGCGCGCTCACGCGCCGAAACGCGATGAGGTACAGGGCTAGATTGGCGACGAAAGAAATGATCGAAACCCATTTCAAATCGGAGGCGAGAAAGCTGCGGTAATCCGTCAGGATTGCCGGGGCGCCCGTAATGCCAACATGCAACTTTCCCGAGTCCAAGCCCTGCGGCGGCGGTCCAGCCGAAACGGTGCCGGTCAGGTCGTTCGCCACCAGCGCGGCTTTAGCCGCCAAGCCGGCTTCGTTCAACAGTTGTGTAGCGAAATTGATGTCTTGTGAGGGTCCATTGGGGCGTAACAACAAGAGCACGAAGGTGCCGTCTCCGCTGACCAACATGCCTTCACGCACCGCAATCTTCAGGCGGCCGCGCAACTCGGTCAGGCGTCCCAACAGCGGCGGCGAAAATCCGAGTGGGTCTTCGCGAATCAAGCGCGCCAACTGAGGCCCCAGTGGTGAACCGAGCTTGTCGCGATTGCTGGCGATCTGCGCCTCGATACCCTGACGGGAGAGGCGCGGGCCAAGCGCCGCAATTTCTACGGGGCTCAAGTAAAGCAAAAGAGCTTCAGCCTGAGGCCCGTTGAGAAACCCCCATGGATCCTCGCCGAAAACGCCGAGCGCACCCTTGAACTTGGGATTGCCTCGCAAGCGTTCGCGTATGTCGAGGGCAAGATCGATCCGCTCTTCGAGATCGTCCTCACCAACGCCTGAGATGGCGATCACCAACGGTTCGGCACCGCCGAAGTGTTGCATCAACGAGCGTAGGCGTTCCGCGGCCGGCAATCCGCGTGGCAGCAAGTCGCCCACGTCGGTGGAGAGTTTCAAACCTGTCGCCCACCAGCCGCTCAGCGCGGTCAGCAAGAACGAAACAATCAGTACCGAGCGCGGATGGAATACAGAGAACCAAGAGATCCCGACGAGCAGTCGCTGCAGGGCGCGTCTCAGCACGCCGCTTTGACTCTGGGGTTGATTCACCGTCAACGCTCGAGCACGGCGACGGCAACCGCATTGCCTCGATCATGCGTCAGAGACAAGTGCCAGCAGGCACTCGGTCCTTGCAGCTTGGCCGCCTCGCCGTGGAGCAACAGCGTCGGTTTTCCTGACGGCTCGCGCACGACCTCCACATCGGTCCAATGAATGCCACCCGACCATCCGGTACCCAGCGCTTTCAAGGCGGCCTCCTTGGCTGCAAAGCGCGCCGCAACATGCGGTACCGGATCGCGATGGAGTGCGCAGTATCGCTGTTCGTCCTCGGTCAAAATGCGCTTCAAAAAACGCTCGCCATGGCGTTCGAGCACATCACGGATGCGCCCCAATTCGACGATGTCGACACCGAGACCAGCAATCACGAGGCGGGCTTCCTTCGACGAAAAATAGCGATCAAGAGCATACACTAGAGGCTGTGAATTGGACTTAACGTACTGACTCAATAAGAGTTACATCGAAGAGCAGGGTCCGGAGCCGGGTTTTACCGTGCTATTATCCCGGGCCTTTTCGATCCGAGGAGCAGGACGCGTGCAGGCGGCTTGGGACAACTACCTCGAACGGCTCGGCCCACCAGGAATCCGGCTCACGCTGGCCGGTTTGCTCGATGCCGCAGCCGCTTCGTCGCTGGTCGGCGCTGCGATCGACACGGAAGACCGTGTGCAGCGCGCCGAGGCATTGGCCGACATGCTGGCCGTCGATCCTGGGCTCGCGCCGCAAGTCTTGGAGTTGCTCGACCAGCGAGCCGAGGCCGAGCGCAAGACGTCCAACGACGATGACGATGCTCGCGAGCGGCTTGCCGATCTGATTCGCAGCCCCGACATCTCGGCGGCGGGTCTCTTGCATCGCTTGGCGCGCGCCACCAAACCCAGCCTGCCGACAGCAGAGCTGCGCGCCGCCGCCGAAGTCATCGCGGCTGGAGCGCTCGGCGAAGATCTTGGGAGCCGCCCGAAGTACATGGCCAAGGTCGCGAGCGAACGAGCCGGCATGCGCGAGCTCGAGCAAGAACGCCGCGAACTCGAAGCGCGAGTGCGTCAACTGGAAACGCAGCTGGCAAGATCGCTCGAGCGCTCGGGCGATTTGGAGCAGCGCATCAACCGCTTGGTGACCGAGCGGCACGACGTGCATCTGTCCGAAAAAGACGCGCGGGAAGAACGTCAGCGCATGGAACGCGACGCCTCTCGCCTGCAAAAGCGTATCGACGAACTCAACGAGCGCCGGGCCCGTGAGGGCACCGGTGAAATCACCACCGCGTTGCGGCGCTTGACGGCCGAACAACGTCGCGTCGGCGGCGGCCTCGACAAGCTGCGCAATCGCGAGTTGAAAGACCGCGAGATATTTCGCGATGTGACGCGTCGCGTCACCGGCATTGGCGATGTGCTCGAAACCTTGGTGCAGCAGCATGAGGCTGGTCAACGCGCCGCCGCCGCAGCTCAGGAAGCGATCCTGCGGCAGCTCGGACAACTGGCTGACGCGCTCGATGCGGAACTGGGCGAGGATCAAAAGGTCGTCGGCCGTTCACGGCGCCCTACACGCGAAGGGCAACCGCGTGTCGGGCTGTTCGTCGACGTGCAGAACATGTTCTACGGCGCAAGAGAAAAGGGCGCGCGACTCGATTTCGAGGCGCTCTTGGAAATGTCGACGCAACAGCGGCAACTGGTTCGCGCAGTTGCTTACGTCGTGGAGACCCGCGAGATCGATCAACGCGGCTTCATCCACCTGCTCGAGATGAAGGCCTACGAAGTCAAGCGCAAGCCACTTCGAATTCGCCCCGATCGGACCATGAAGGGCAACTGGGACCTGGAGATTGCCATCGATGCGTTGCGCACCGCACCGTCGGTCGATGTCCTGGTACTCGTTACCGGCGACGGCGATTTCGTCCCGCTGGTACGCCAACTGAAAATGATGGGCAAGCGGGTCGAGGTCATCGCGTTCACCAAGAGCAGCGCTCCCGATCTGCGCGAAGCGGCGGATCGGTTTTTTCCGGTCACGCGCCGCTTGCTGCGACCGATCGATCCACAAAAACGCGAGCGGGTTTCGCCACGTCACGCAGCCGCGAACCCAACGCCCGAAGCGCTGCCGTCGAGCGACGAACAGCCCACAACGTCAGAGCCGAACGTCGAATCCGAAACCACCGGTGAAGCGAAGACCGCGGCACCGGCCGGGCGAGACCGATGAGCGGTGGCGTGCCGCCGCGACGTTATCGGGCCGGCGACTGGCTCGATGATCTCTGCCGTCAATGCAAGACCACGCGGCGACACACGGTGCAGGTCGCCGATGGCGCCGGCAACGTGCTGCGTGTGATCTGCGATTTCTGTTCCAGCACCCACAACTTCCGAGGCGGGGAACGAGCCGAACCGCGCAGCACAGAACGCCCACTCGGCGTTTCTGCGCTGCCGGCGGACGAACCGCTCGTCAGTCCGCGAGAGAGGAGCTTTCCACCGATGAGCGCCGAAGGCATCGACTTAGAACTCATGCTGCGCCGCGTGATTCGTGAAGAGATCGGTTTGACGGCGGTCACCCCAGCCGAGAAGTGGCGTGGCGGTGAGTTGGTGTTGCGCCCCGGCAAGCCCGGACTGCAGGACAAGTCCGTACCGATCGATACGTTCTTCAACAAGGTGGTGATGCTGCGCAACCGGCTGCGAACCCTCGAGCAACACGTCAACGCTGCGGACTTGCCTCAAGAACTGAAGGTCAAACTCCAGGGTTACATCACCGGTTGCTATGGCTCACTGACCAGTTTCAACGTGCTGTTCGCCGACGAAGACGACAAGTTCGTAGGTTCGGGAGGGGAATGAGGCGAAGAAGCGCAAGCCTCGTCACCGCCTCACTCGCCGTGCTGTGCAGCACTGCGTTCGCGGGGCCACCTTCGAGCTTCGAAACCGAGGTGGTGGCGGCGCTGAACGTGGCGCGTCAACAGCCCGCCTCGCTCATCCCGCCGCTTCAAGCGATGCTGCCCAACTTCCACGGCACCATGCTGATGCGAGATGCGAAGCCCTCTTTGGCGACGATCGAAGGCGCTCCCGCCGTACAGCAAGCGATCGACTACTTGAAGACGGCAACCGCCTGCGGCGCGCTCATCTGGAATGAGGGATTGGCGCGTGCCGCGCGCGACCTCGTGGCCGATCAGAGCGTGAGCGGCAAGACCGGACATGTTGGGTCGGACGAGTCGTTTACCGACACTCGAGTCAACCGCTACGGTGAATGGCGCAATCGTTTGGGCGAGAACATCGTTTACGGCTCGGAGACATCCGAGGCCGTGGCGCTCGATACCATCATCGACGATGGCGTCACCGATCGCGGCCATCGGACCTCGCTGTTCGACTGCACCTATCGGGTGGTTGGCGTGGCCTGCGGAGACCACCCTTGGTATCGCCGCATGTGTGTCATGGTCTTCGCCGAAGGGATGACGGAACGCCCTGCCCTCACCGCTCCGGCGCCGGATCCGGTACCGCTAAAGCCCCGCTGAGCACTCAGTCGAACTCGCGCACGTTGCGTGTGCGCTTGATCTCGCCGGTGCGCTTTTTGTTTTCCAGACGCTTCTTGCGTTCGCCGAACGGGACCTTGGTGTCGAAGCGCTTGGGCTGCTCGGTCAAGGCCTGACGCAGCAGTTCGACAAAGCGTGAGATCGCGTCCTCTTTGTTCTTCAGTTGGCTGCGCCCCGCCTGACACGTCACGCGCATCACGCCGAGTTTGTTGATGCGCGTGGCCAAGCGGCGATGCACCAGTCCTTTTTGGTGTTCATTCAGTGCGGCGCTAGCGTTGACGTCGAACAGCAGCGTCACACGCGTGTTGACCTTGTTGACGTTTTGCCCGCCTGGGCCAGAGGATCGCGCGAACTCGTAGCTCAACTCGCTGTCGTCGATGACGACTCCGGGACGGATTTCGATCATGGACTCACCTTCGCTGGAGTGAAATCGACGATCAACAGTGCGAACCGCTTCTGCTGAGTTTCCTGATCGGAGCTTTCGACACGCAGCAACAACTCTAGAACTCCGTCTTGGTCGAAATCGGAGGCAGCGACGAAACGAGCTCGACCCCACTCCTTGGGGGCGATTGCGATGACGGAGGGTTTTTCGTTCCACGGCAGCGCCGACCTGCGCGACATAGCCGATGAGTACAGAAAAAGATCTCGCTCTCCAACGCCGACCAAGTCGGTGCTGCCATCGCCATCGTAGTCGCGCGTATCGTCCAGGAGTGCGCCCTTTTCGAGCTCATCGCCGGGCTCCCACGTCAACGGCTTCTTGCTGAAGCCCCCGCCCGCGATCGCGGCATAGACCGCGATCATCGGCTTTTGCTTGAGCCGGCCGGTAGAACCTCCTAGCACCAGATCCGCTGAACCGTCGCCGGTCAGATCGCGCGCACTGACGGCGACCTCGGCCCAATTGATCAGTGGCGTCTTCACGCTGAAGGTGATCGGCGTCCCGCGCCCGGTGTCGTCGCAGGTCAACGCCGCGACATTGATCCAGTGCTCGCCGAACACCTCGAGCTTCCGCCCCGGCAATGAGGCAAACGCGATTCGGGGGGTTGGTCCTGGCAACAGCACGGACTCATTGGGCGCGAGTTCGGTCGCGCTACGTACGAAAGCCTCGCACGGCTTGGGTGCTTCGGCCGACAGTAAGAATCGAGTCAAGCGCACACGTCCATCGCGCCTCCCAACCGGTCGCGTGTAGCGCACCAAGCCGATCCCCTCCTGCCCCTCTAGCTGGCGCGTTTCGGCACGCACAGTGTCACCAAACGATTGAACCGTGCCGGGAAGTTCGATCGACCACAGCGGCACGAATCCGGCGTCGGTGGCGCGATAGGCGCGCAGTCCATCGAAAGCCGCCTGGAGCAAATCTGGCGAACCGTCGGCATCCAGATCCGGGCGATCGCCCATCGATTCCGGTCCTAGGTCGTCGTCGGACAAGACGCGTCGCCACGCGGGTGCCGATCCATCGTCGGCCCAGGACGACTGCTCGATCGCCCCGTCCAAACCGATCAAGACCGACACAGCGTCCGACATTTGAGGTTCGATCGCGATGCTGTGGACTCGGCGGTCGACGCGCCCCCACACCGCAATCCTCGGCGCTCGCGTGTCGGGACAAACCCAACTCAACGTGGTGCTGCCCGACAGACCGGGCCGCTCGGCAATCAACACGCAGCCAGCGTGCGGTCCGCGGCTGACCACCGCCGCGCTCATGTCGATGGGCGCCGGGCGCGGGACCACGACGGCCGTCGTGCTCGTCACCGCGAGTGCCGCGAGCAGCGCGATCAACGACGTGCCTCGACCCGCCGCACCATCAATCGCGCCGGGACGACAGGATCGCTGTCCTGATCGTCGGGCTCGCGATCACGCGTCGCCGACGGGTCGTCGGCAATCGCGACCAAATCCAACGGTGCCACGCCATCCAGATCCAAGTACCAGACCGCGTCATCGCCGCGCGGCGGCGCATCGAACGGCACGGTCAGTGTCGGCTCCTTCGAAAATGAACCGTTGGCGAGTCCGGAGTGAACCAGCAGCTTGTCATCGGTACAAACCGTCATGTCGAGCCGGCCGTCACCATCCAAGTCGTCAGGGAAGTCGAGAAACCGTGCGAACGAGAGGTTGTTGAGATCGAAACGAATGTTGACCTCGGGGACAGCTTTGGTGAGTTCCTTCAACCCACCGCTGACGCCGCGAAACACCAGCGGCGTCACCGAGGTCTTCATCACTCCGCTCATGGCGGCGCGCAGAATTCCAAAGGTGCCGATGTCGAGCGTGAGTGTGACGTAGTCCAATCGTCCATCGCCGTCGAGATCGCGAAAAGCGCTGCGCCCACCGCCCGCATTGGGAAGCGGCATCGGAAACCCGCGCACCGTCGCGCGGCGCACCGACTCCATTCCGAACTTGCCGTCGGGCAACAGCGGAACGAACTCGAGTGTGCGCGGCTCGCCTCGCAGCAATCTCGCTGCCTCTCTAATCCCATCGGCATAGGTGTCGGCGACGGTGATCACCGCTTCGAGCGTGCCGTCGCCATCGCTGTCGACGACATCTTCGAGCCGCCGGACCAATTGCTTTTCACGCTCGGCGGCACTGCCTTCGAGCAACGAGGCCACGTCCCAAACCTGCGCTGCTGCGTAATTCCCATCACCGAGGCCATGACGCAGCGCGACTCGCGACGAACCGAGACGACGATCGAGTCCTCCCGACTCGAGCAGATCGAGGGTGCCATCGCGATCGATATCGACCGCGCGCGGAACGTTATCGACGAGCCTGCCTTGAATCCCCGATCGCACCTCACGCAGTGGCGATTCCCAGTTGCGCACTTTGCCGTCACCCGCCACTGCCGTCACGCCCTTCGCGGTCGACAACAGCAACCACGGCCCGCCTTCGGCGCGCACCAACGGCACTCGGCGCATCGGCGCCTCGGCACTGCGAAACACCGTCTGCTCGGAATGAACGCTCTCAACCCGCAGCAACGCGTGACCGGTCTCGTCGTGATCGAGCACGAGTCTGGCGGCGCCGGACTTGGTGAGCACCATCACCGGCGCTGCGCGCCCCACGCCCGCGATACCCAGCAGCTCCGAGCCCACGACCAATGGATCGGCGACCGGCACCAGCGCATCGCCGCTCAATCGAAAGGCGCGAAGTTCACGCCGTTCTTTGAGCGCTGGCACCACCTCGATATCCATCGTGCCGGGTGTGGCGCTGACGGTGCGCGAGGTGCTGCCCCAACTGGCCCAGTAAAGCAGCGTGACGATTTCGGCACTGCCGTCGCCGTCAAGATCACCGGCCGCCACGGACAAAGGCGCGACCGGGAGTGCCACCGACGCCGCGGTCAACAGCGCGCTCAGCGCCAGCAGCATGGAGGACTAGTTCAGGACGCAGACGGCGTTTTTGGTACCAAAGGGGTTCGGTACGACCAACTCCGCATCGGCATCGGTGATCCAATCGCCGTCGACGACGAAGCGATACTGATATCGCTTTTGGGTCGGGAGGCGCAGGGTCACCGCCCACATTCCGTCCTTGCGCTTCTTCATTTGAGTCTTGTCGGCGTTCCAGTCATTGAAATCGCCCACCAGGTAAACCGACTCGGTTCCTTCGGGAACCGTTGTTTCGAACGTGACCGACATGATCTCGTCGGTCCCCTTGACCGCTTTCTTCTTGAGCATTTTCGTAGATCTCCCCCGAGCGGCTTCCTATCGCTCGTGTGCCGGAAGGCTAGCTCAGAGGCGCGAGGATGCCAAACGACCGCCGTTAGGGAGAGGATCCAAACCTGCTAGTTGACTCGTCCGAGGTGTTTCCCGGGACGGCCTACGAATCCGCCCTGAGGCGCGGGCAGCGCGTCGACCAAGTGCGGGCCGGCTGGAGGGGGCAGGGGCTTGGGGGTTCGTTTTATCCCGAAAAAGTGTCGAGGCTCGAGCGGCGGTCGGTCATCTGGACAAACACCATAGGGGCATGCCGGCCTCACCATCAAACCGACTTCATCACTGATCTCGTCCTCCGGACATTCACCGTATAGGCACGTCTGCCCGACCGCGACTCTAGTAATCGGCGGGGCCTCGCCGACTGAGCAGTAGTCACGAACGTTCGAGCGACGACGCTCAGTACCCCCCTCAGAAGGCTGCTGCCTGCCGGTCTCGAGCTCAGAGACCATGGCGTCGATGCGGTCGATCCAACGGGTATCGAGTGAGACCTCAGCCACCTTCAAAGTGCCGAGCACGCTGACCTTGGGCGTTTTCGGCAGGTCTTTGTTGGTGATCAGAAGCGGCTCGTCGCCGGCCATCGCAAGCCCTGCGCTGACGATGGAAAGCACCGTCCAGAGTGAGATACCGCGATTTGTCTTCATGTCCCAAAGGTACCGCTATCGCGTCAGAACTGACCGCCATTTTTCTGAATCTCGACCTTTGGAGGCTTGTCCTTGGGCTTCTTCGGCAGCTTGACCGGTGGTTTGGCGGGAGGATCGGCCGCAGGCGCCTCGGGCGGTTTCACGGCGACATCGGCGGCGGTCGATGGAGGGTGTTTGGACTTGAGGCTGCTGACCTGGATCCGGCCCTTTTGGTTGAACGGATTGCAGCCCTTGGGTTTGCAGTCCCCATAGACGCAAAGACAGAGGTTGTCCGTCTGGCCCGTGGCAAAGGGCCCTCGGCCATTGGCCCGCTTCTGCTCTTTCTCGTCGACGGTCCCGTCGGCGTTGGTGTCGGCCCTCGCGGCGGTCGCTGCGATGACCGCGTTGGTGGCCGTCACGGGGTCGCTTTCCTCGAGCCGCTGATTGGCGCGCGCGAGCGCGGCGAGATCGAGCGGGACCGGTTCGTCTTGTGGCTGAGATAACTCGCTCGGGGCGTCGGCCGGCGCCTGGACCGGTGCCACCGCAGGCACGGCGGGGAGCACCGGTTGGGAGGACCCAATCACCCCCACCGGTTTGAGCTTGGCCAGATCTGCATTGGTAATGACGACCGGCTGCCCAGGGATAGGTTTCGGCCGCTTGGCAAGGTCGGCATTGGTGATCACCACGGGCTTTTCGTCAGAGCTCGCGGGCCCTTCCGCCCAAGCCAGAACAGCTGCGAAACAACAGGCCAGGGCGGCAATCGATCGTGGGTTCATGCCGCAAAGATAGGGCCGGGTCAGCGGGCTTGCATCGCCTTCCAAAGCGCTCCCAGATCGAGCCTTCCCAGGGGCGGACCGAGCCGTGCCTGGGCCAAGTGGTAGGCGGAGGCCACCACAGCCTCGAACTCTTGCGGATGCCGGGCGAGCAATTCGTGGACATGAGCGAAGAACGGCTCAGGGCTGTTGTAGCCATAGAAATGATGCAGGATCCCAGCCTGCTCGTTGAACCACGGTTGAACCCGCGCGGGACGATCGGAAATGTAGGCGCAACTGATCGTGCAGCAGGCCAACTCCTGCCACAGCAAGAGACGCTGCTCGGGCCGACTGGTGTCGAACGGAATCAGCGCGTAGTCGATGCCGTGATCGGCAGCCAAGCCGCCCGCCTGGAGATAGTGCAAAAACTCGTGCAACAAGTTGGGCAACCCTTCGGCTTCGACGATCCAGGGCAACTCACCTGGATCATCGTGGCGACGGGGACGGACCGAGTTCTCTTGGTTGGGTCCGATCACGACGTCGGCACCGTCGCGCGCGAACACGTCCACCAGTCGTGCCAGCAGTGGTTCAACTCTGTCGGGATGTCCAGGAGCGATCGCGAGCATCGCGGCGCAGCCTAACTCGAACTGGCCGGGACTGCGTCAAGGACGCTATCGTGCCGGCCCATGAACGAGTCCACTCTCACACGGCCAGTGATCGAGACCTTGGCCACCGGCGACGAAGTTGTCGGAGGCGATATCGCCGACACCAACAGCGCCTTCGTTTCGCAGTTGTTGACGAGGCGCGGGCTGTTGGTATCGCGGCACACGGCACTTCCCGACGATCGCGACGCGTTGCTCGCCGGATTGCGTTCGATTGCCGGCCGCGCTGATGTCTGCATCTGCAGTGGAGGACTGGGTCCCACCGAGGACGATTTGACTGCCGATGTTGCGGCGTCGATGTGCGGCGTCGAGGTCGTTATCGACGAAACTGCGGTGGCACGCATGAAGGCGCGCTTTCATGCCGCCAACTATCGCTTTTCCGAGAACAACCGGCGCAGCGCGCGCGTGCCTTTGGCTGCCGATGTGTTTCAAAACGAGGTCGGAACCGCGCCAGCGTTCGCGCTGACGCATGGGCGTTGCCGGTTTTTCTTTCTGCCCGGTGTGCCGCGCGAGTTTCGTTTCTTTGTCGATGAAGTGGTGATGCCGTGGTGTCAGGCCCGTTGGCACGGCGGCTTCGCCGTCGTATCGCAACTCAAGACACTCGGTTGGGGTGAGTCGCATTTGGCGGAGCTGTTTTCCGACTACCCCGTCAAGTACCCCCGCGTCAAGGTGGGCTATCGAGCGCACTCGCCCGAAGTCTGGCTCAAACTCACCGCGCAGGCGCAGGACAGCAGCGCGGCGCGCGCGACACTTGCGCCGGCATTAGCTGAAGCGACGGAACGTCTGGGTGCGAGCGTCTTTGGTCACGATGACGAGACGCTCGATGGAAGCGTGCATCGCCTGCTCTTGGAAACGAATCAATCGTTGGTCACCGCAGAGTCCTGCACCGGCGGACGCATTGCAGCACTGCTCACGCAGCACGCCGGATCATCGGGCTATTTGCTCGGTGGCGTGGTGGCGTACAGCAACGCAATGAAATCGGCACTGCTCGGCGTCGATCCGTTGTTGATCGAGGCGCAGGGTGCGGTGAGCCGCCCGGTGGCCGAGGCGATGGCGCGCGGCGCGCTGCAACGTACCGGCGCAGCGTTAGCGGTAGCCGTCACAGGGATCGCCGGTCCGGGAGGAGCGACGGCGACCAAGCCATTGGGACTCGTCTACATGGCTCTCGCCATACGAGAACAACCCGAAACGCTCACGCTCGAGCGTCACTTTCGTGGCGATCGCGATCGCGTTCAACGTGCCGCGACTCTGACGGCGCTGGAGATGCTGCGCCGGCATCTGATGGCCTTGGAGCCGTTGACGGACGGAGCCTCTTAGATTTGCTGCAGAAGCGACACCAAAAGCCGATTACGGCTTGCGCCCCTCGGCCCAACAGATCGCAAACCACAGTGCCGCGCCAGGGCGATGCAGCAACGACGACAAACCCTGCAATCCGCGCGCGAAGCCAGCGTCGTCGATTTGACGGGTCGCCAAGATCGACGGGCGCGCGCCGCGCAAGATGCTCGCCATGTTCGCGATCAGCGGCGCGAAATCGGGATGACCGTGACAGGCGCCGAACCAAACCCACGTGCTGCGCACGGGTTGAGCACCCCCGTCATGGATCAGCGCAGCGAGCTTTCGTCCCACATGCGGATCGTTCCCGTGATGCAAGTACGACGCGATGTAGGCACGCCAAACCTCCATCGTGCCGGCCGGCTCGGGCCACAACCGCATGACGTCGTGATCATCGTCGGCCAAAACGATCCGGCCACCCGGCTTGAGCGCGCGTACCATGCCCCGCACCACGGCGGCTGGGTCGGCGACGTGCTCGAGCACGAAACGAGCGTGTGCCAGATCGAACGATCCCCATTCCTCGTCACTCAACGGCAGATGCGCGGCCTCGCCTTGACGCAGCGACACCCAGTGCGCGTCGTCCGCAGCGACGGCCAAACGTTGCGCTTCGGCGAGCTGTGCAGGGTCGCGTTCGACGCCGACCGCGAGGGCGTTGGTGGCGTGGGCCAGTGCGCGCGTGAATTGAGCCAGTCCGCAACCAACGTCGAGGGTGCGCTCCACCGGCCGCGGCGCGATCTCGCGCAAACAACTGTCGTTGATCAACGAGTTCAGCCGAGCCAGACGCTCTTGTTCTGGAGGTGTGCTGCCGTGGATGTAGACCGCCTCGGAGGACATCGGGCGAATTCTAGCCCTCCCAGCTCGGTTGCAACACGTCTCGCACGAGATTCGTGAGCCGCGGGTGAGGGCACAACAACGGCCCGCCGAATGGATCGAATCGGCGGGCCGGGGTGAAGCGTACCGTGCGCTGTGTGGGGGCCCTGCACCCTAGGCCTTCAGTCCGGCCAGCAGTTTCTCTACAGTCGCCTTGGCGTCGCCATACAGCATGCGAGTGTTGGACTTGAAGAACAGCGGATTCTCGATCCCTGCATAGCCCGCACCTCGCCCGCGCTTGAACACGATGCACGCCTCCGCTTCCCACGCGTGCAGCACCGGCATACCGGCGATCGGAGACGAAGGATCGTCCAACGCGCTGGGGTTGACGATATCGTTGGCACCGATTACCAACACCACGTCCGTCTTGGGGAAGTCTTCGTTGATCTCGTCCATTTCCAAAACGAGGTCGTAAGAGACGTTCGCTTCCGCCAACAACACGTTCATGTGACCAGGCAAGCGGCCAGCGACAGGATGAATCGCGAATCGAACCTTCTTGTTTTGCTTGCGCAGCAGATCGACGACCTCGCGCAACGGATGCTGCGCCTGCGCCACCGCCATGCCGTATCCAGGCACGATGATCACGCTGCGCGCCTCGCGCAGTTGGTCCACCACCTCTTCCACCGAGGTGGCGACCGGCTCCCCCACCATCACGGCACCGCCGGCTGGGGCGGCACCTTCCTCGGCGCCAAACCCACCCAAGATCACCGACACGAACGAGCGGTTCATCGCGCGGCACATGATGTAGCTGAGGATCGCGCCGGAGGAACCGACCAGCGCACCGGTAATGATCAGCAAATCGTTGGAGAGCATGAACCCCGCTGCCGATGCCGCCCAACCGGAGTAGCTGTTGAGCATCGACACCACGACCGGCATGTCGGCGCCCCCGATCGCCATCACCATATGCACGCCGAACACGCCCGAGATGGCGGTCATGATCAGCAGTTCCGGCAGGGCCTCATGGCCGCCTTGGACGTATCGCACACCCAGCCAAATGCAGGCCAAGAACATGAGCAAGTTGACGAAGTGACGCGCGGGGATGAGCAGTGGCTTGCTGCGGATTACAGCTTGCAACTTGCCCCAGGCGATGACCGACCCTGTGAACGTGAGCGCGCCGATGCAGACCCCAATGTAGGTCTCGATGTCGTGGATCGTCCGTTCGGCACCCACCAATTCAGCGGCTGGAAGGATGTGATTCGAGACCCCCACCAGCACAGCCGCCAAGCCGACGAAGCTGTGCAGGATGGCGACCAACTGCGGCATGGCCGTCATCGCCACACGGGCGGCGAGCACCGCCCCGATAACCGAACCAACGGCGAGGCCCGCCAGCAGCAAAGGGTCGTCGTGAAGATGGTGCGTGAATGCAGTCGCCAGGACCGCAATGATCATGCCGACGGTGCCAAACAGGTTGCCGCGTCGCGCGGTCTCCTGATGCGAGAGCCCCTTGAGGCTCAGGATGAACAACGCGGCGGCGCCAATGTACGCGACGGTGAGAAGCGGATAGGCGTTCATCGGCGGAACATCTTCAGCATGCGCTGAGTCACCAAGAAACCTCCGGCAATGTTGATCATTGCCACGAAGATGGCGATCGCTCCCAACAGCGTCGCGGGCGAACCCCTGGGGCCCGAGATCTGGAGCATCCCGCCCAGCACGATGATTCCGCTAATGGCGTTGGTGACGCTCATCAGTGGCGTGTGCAGTGCCGGGCTCACACTCCAAATCACTTGATAGCCTATGAAACAGGCCAAGACGAAAACCGTGAAGTGGGTCAGAAACACCGGCGGCGCACCGGTCCCCATGCCGAGCAGCAGGACACCTGCAACGGCGACGAGCCACCAGGCCTTGCTCGACCTGTCCGCTTCGGTCGCGGGGACCGGTGGCCCGTGATGACTGCCGTAGACCTGTTTCTTCGGACCCGCGGGAGCAGCCGGGGCGGCTTCGACGAGTTTCGGCGGCGGCCATTGCAACACACCACCTTTGAGGATTGTCATCGGGCGCAAGATGTCGTTGTCATCGCTCAGCGCGAACTTCTCAGCGCCACCCGCCTCGTCGAGCAGGTGCACCACGTTGGTGGCGTACAACTGCGAGGCTTGTGTCGCGAGGCGAGACAGCAAGTCGGTATAACCGACCACCGTCACACCGCCATGCACGATCGCGCGACCCGGTTGCGTCACTTCGCAATTTCCGCCCTGCTCGGCAGCCAAGTCCACCACCACCGAGCCTGGCCGCATGCTCTCGACCATGGCCTTGGTGATGAGAATCGGCGCACGCTTTCCCGGAATCAGCGCGGTGGTAATGATGATGTCGACTTCCTTGGCTTGCGCGGCGAACAGCGCCATCTCGGCCGCGATGAACTCCGGGCTCATTTCCTTGGCGTAACCGCCGCTGCCGCTGCCGTCCTCGGCGAGTTGCACTTCGAGAAACTCGGCGCCCATCGAGGAGATCTGTTCTTTCACGACGGGGCGCGTATCGAAGGCTCGCACGATCGCACCCAAGGCGCGTGCTGTTCCCACCGCTGCCAACCCGGCCACACCGGCGCCGATCACCAACACTTTTGCGGGTGGAATCTTTCCGGCCGCAGTGCTCTGCCCGCCGAGTGGCCGCGGCAGCACCTGTGTGGCCTCGATTACCGCGCGATAGCCAGAGAGATTGCCCATCGACGACAGCGCATCGACCTTCTGCGCACGCGTGGTGCGCGGCACTTGGTCCATGGCGATCACACTCACCTTGCGGGCCGCGAGCTTGTCGAGCAGATCTTTGCCGTGCGCCGGGTAGATGTAACTGATCAACGTGGCGCCCGCCGTCAACTGCGCGACTTCGGCGTCGGAAGGCGGGCGAACCTTCGCCACCACAGCACAGGACCAGACCATGGCCGCATCGCCGACGGTGGCACCGGCCGTCCGATACGCCTCGTCTTCATACCCGGCGGCAGCGCCAGCGCCGCTCTCGACGATCACGCTGTAACCGAATTTGGCGAGGCGCTTGACCGAATCGGGCGTCGCGGCAACCCGCTTCTCGCCCTCGAACAGTTCTTTCGGGACACCAACTTTCATTACACCCTCTCGATCAGCGAGCGGAGCGGCGTCTCGGGACGCGCTCCGAAATGCGAAATCACTTCTGCTGCGGCGATCGCTCCGATCCGGCCGCATTCAGCCAATTCGCGTCCATGCGTAAAGCCGTACAAAAACCCTGCAGCGTAAAGATCGCCGGCGCCGGTCGTATCGACCACACGACTCACCGGTGCGGCGTCGACAATGTGCAGTTCGTCACCACGCAGAATCACGCTGCCCTTCTCACTGCGAGTCAGCACCGCCACCTCGCAATGGCCGCGCACGTGTTGCAGGGCTTGATCGAACTCGGCCACTTGATAGAGCGAGCAGATCTCATGCTCGTTGGCAAACAGGATGTCGACATGACCGCGGACCAGTTCGAGAAACGCCGCGCGATGCCGCTCCACGCAGAAAGAGTCGGATAGTGTCAACGCTACTCGTCGCTGCGCTTCATGGGCCAAGCGCGCCGCTTTGACGAACGCCTGTTGAGCCGCCGGTGGATCGTACAAGTACCCCTCGAGATAGGTGATTTGCGACCGCACGATCAGGTCGGGGGCAATGTCGTCAGAACGCAACTCCACCGAAACACCGAGAAAGGTCTGCATCGTGCGCTGGCCATCGGGCGTGACCAGCACGAAACAACGCGCGGTGGAGGGGCCGTCGGTCGCCGGCGGCGTGTCGAATGTCACGCCCAGCGCGCGCAGGTCGTGCCGGAAGACGTCGCCCAGTTGATCGGCCTGCACCTTTCCGATGTAAGCGGCAGCCCCACCCAGGGAAGCGACCCCAGCAATCGTATTGGCGGCCGACCCTCCCGAACATTCGACGGCGGGGCCGATCCGGCCATAGAGGGCGTTGGCCTCGTGCGCGTCGATCAAGCGCATCGAGCCCTTGGTCAGCCCGAGGCGGGTCAATTCCGCGTCTTCTGTGTGGGAAAGCACATCGACGATGGCGTTTCCGATTCCAACCACGGCCAGATCTGGTTTTTGCATCGCGGGAGGATACCTGACCAGCGCCCGGTTCGGCCGCCCGAAGCACCTGACACACGTCAGATGTGACGCAGCCAATTGCGAGCTTGTTCCAAATCTTCTATCAAGGGCCAGGGCGGCAATGAACGAAGTACCTCGCGTCCGTAAGGGCGGGTTCGAACGCGGACGTCAAGCAACGCCAAGAGCCCTCGATCGGTGCGAGTGCGGATCAGCCGGCCCAGCGCCTGCCGCAAGTCGAGAATCGCTTCGGGCAGTTGATCTTCGCGGAACGGATCACCACCGCGCCGGCGCACCAGGTCGGCGCGCGCCGCCACCAACGGGTCGTCGGGAACGGCAAACGGAAGCTTGTCGACAATCACGAGACTGAGCGCCTCGCCCGGCACATCGATTCCTTGTCGAAACGACGCGGTTCCCAACAGCACCGAGTGCGTGTCGCTGCGAAACTGTTCGACGAGTTGCTCGCGTGGGGCCTCACCCTGCACCAGCACGGTATAGGGCAACGAATGCGGCAATCGCTCGGCGGCATACTTCAACGCCCGATGCGAGGCAAACAGCACCAAGGCGCGGCCGCGACTGAGTTCGATCAGCGCTTCGATCTCACGCAGCGCGCGCTCCGGATAGTCTCGCTCGCGGGGATCGGGGAAGTGGCGTGGTACATAAAACGCTGCCTGCGTCTTGTGATCGAAGGGCGACGGCACCACCAGCGTTTCTGCGGAGGCCATTCCCAGGCTGCGAGCCGACCGATCGAGCTTGCCACCAATCGCCAGTGTCGCCGACGTCGCGACGACGGCATCGAAGTGCTTCGCAAACAGATCGCCCAGTCGCGGACCGATCTCTACCGGCCAGCTGGCCAGCACACCACCGTCGCGCCCCTGTGGCTCGATCGTCAACACCTGCCCCACAGCAGCAGGCTGCAATAGCGCATCCAGCGCGCTGAGTGCATTCACACAGCGCGCGGCGACCAGTGTGCGTTCTTCGCCGCGCAGTCCTCCGCCACCCGTGCACGCATCGGCCAGCTCCAACAAGGACTGACGCAATCGCTCCTCCGTCTCAGCAAGTTGTGAGCGATTGCCGTCGTAGTCGAACGTGGTCCGCGCCTGGTACCCAGCGGGCCGGATGGCGATAAAAAACTCGCGCGCACTGCGTTCGAGCGTCGTGGCCGGCAACGTGTCCGCTGCATTGAATGCCAGCTCCTTGGCTCCGTCGCGACCCAATTCGACCAACATCCGCGACGACAAGCGCGTCCCGAAGTGCTGCGCGGCGATGTCGGCTGCCAAATGAGCTTCATCGATGATCAAACGGCGGAAGTCGGGAAGCACCGCCCCCTCTCCGCTCTCACGCAACGCCAGGTCGGCGAATAACAGCGCATGGTTGACCACCAAGACTTGCGACTCACCGGCCCGTTGCCGCGCGGTGTAGACGAAACAACCGTCGTACTGAGCGCAATTGCGGCCGACGCAAATTTCTGCACGGCCATCGACACTGCGCCATAACGGTGAGTTGTCGGAGAGCGAGTCCAGTTCGGCGCGATCGCCGCGCTCGGTGCGATGTGCCCAGCGTTCCATCGCGTGAAAGACCGGAATCTCGGCAGCCCACTCGAGGCGCGGGTCTTGCGACAACTCGGCCAGACGCTTCTTACACAAGTAATTTTCGCGACCCTTCAAGAGCGAGAACGTGGCGGCAACGTTGGTGGCCGCGATCGAAAGCGGCGCCTCGCGATCGAAGAGTTGTGCCTGCAACGCTTTGGTGCCGGTGCTGACGATCACGGGCCCGCGCGCTTGGAGTGCCGGGATGAGATAGGCCAACGTCTTTCCAGTGCCGGTCCCAGCCTCCACCACCAATTGACCTTTGGTGGCAAACGCACGCGCTACCGCCTCGGCCATGCTGTCTTGACCGGGGCGATGTTCATAGCGTTCGTGAACGTGCTGCAGAAGGTTCATCACGGCGGACGAAGCATACGCGTTGCCCGCCGGACGAGCGGCCCGATCGCATCCCGCCGCTGCAATAGGCTCAGGCGCGTCGCCCGGGATACAGCGGGAACCCTGCGCACAGATCGATGACGGCCTGTTTTACCTTGCCAAGCTCCGCTTCGTCGGCGCGATGCCGCAAGGCGCGCGCGATCAATTGAGCCATGGTCCGCATTTCCGGTTCTTTCATGCCGCGTGTGGTCATGGCCGGGGAACCCAACCGCACACCCGAGGCCACCATCGGCGGATTCGGGTCGAACGGAATGGTGTTCTTGTTGACCGTAATGTTGACCCGATCGAGGGTTTCCTCGGCCTCTTTGCCGGTGATCCCTTCACGGAACACATCGACCAAGAACAGATGCGTGTCGGTGCCGCCGCTGACGACGCGAAACCCTTCGGCCTCGATCGCGAGCGCCATCGCCTGCGCGTTGGCAATCACTTGGCGCGAATAATCCTTGAAGGACGGTTGCAACGCCTCTTGGAATGCCACCGCCTTGGCCGCAATGATGTGCACCAACGGGCCGCCCTGCAGTCCCGGGAACACCGTGCGGTTGACGTCTTTGATGAAGTCTTTC
The DNA here is from genome assembly GCA_031395565.1 of Acidobacteriota bacterium. GTDB lineage: Bacteria > Acidobacteriota > Polarisedimenticolia > J045 > J045 > JANNUT01. Next base: position 56,500 of record JANNUT010000014.1, read on the forward strand.
TTGCACAGCACGATTCCGCCGCGCGGTCCGCGCAGCGTCTTGTGTGTGGTCGATGTTACGAAGTCGAACAGCGGTGTTGGGTTGGGATGCAAGCCGGCGGCGACGAGTCCGGCAGGGTGCGCGATATCGGCCATCGTTCTGGCGCCCACATCGTCGGCGATCGCCTTGATCCGCTCGTAATCGAAATGCCGTGCGTAGGCGCTGGCGCCCGCGATGATCAACTTGGGGCGGTGTTCGCGCGCCAGCTCTTCCATTTCGTCGTAGTCGATGCGCTCATCCTCGCGGCGCACGTGGTAGGCCACGACCTTGAAGAGTTTGCCCGACAAGTTGAGCGGATGACCGTGCGTGAGATGACCGCCATGCGCCAAGTCGAGTCCGAGAATGGTGTCGCCCGGATCGAGCACCGAGAAGTAGACACCTTGGTTGGCTTGCGATCCGGAGTGTGGCTGCACGTTGGCCGACTCGGCACCGAACAGCAGCTTGATGCGCTCACGCGCCAGAGTTTCGACCTGGTCGACGAACTCGCAGCCACCGTAGTAGCGCTTCTTGGGGTACCCCTCGGCGTACTTGTTGGTGAAGATCGAGCCGGCCGCTTCGAGCACCGCTTCGCTGACGAAGTTCTCGGAGGCGATCAGTTCCAGATGAGTCTGTTGGCGATTGGCCTCGGATTGGATCGCAGCCGCAATTTCAGGATCGGTCGCGCCGATCGCCGCAATGCCATGAGGAATGGTGGTGCTCATCGTCGATGTCTCCTAAGCCGGTGCGTGAAGTTGGGGGATTCTCGCAGAGCACCGCGGGGTTTTCCACACTTGTGGCTCGTTCACGAAGATAGCTTCTCGACCCGCTGTGTATGCCTTCCACCCTCGAAGGCGGTGTTCAAAAACGTCTCGACGATCGCCTCGGCCATCCCTACCCCCGTGCAGCGCGCGCCCAACGCCAGCACGTTGGCGTCGTTGTGCAGGCGTGCAAAACGGGCATCCCATTCCGATGTGCAGCGCGCGCACCGGGCGCCGCGGACACGATTGGCCGCAATCGAAATACCAATCCCGCTGCCGCAGATCGCCACGCCCAACGTCGCCTTGCCATCGGCGACCGCTGCTCCGACCGCACGTCCATAGTCGGGATAGTCGACGCTGACGGTAGAACCGGTGCCCAGATCGAGCACCTCATGCCCTGCCGTTCGAAGCGTTTCGGCCAAGTGTTGCTTCAAGACAAAACCGGCGTGATCGGATCCGATCGCAACTCGCATTAGCGCGCACTCCTTCCCAGCGACAACGACTGCCACAACTCTTCGGCGTGGCGGTCGGTCATGCCGGCGATGTGATCGGCCAAGAGCCGCGCAAAAGCGGCCTGGCCGTGATAGTGAGCTGCGATCTCCTCGGCCTGACGGCTGGGGGCAAGATCGCGCAAAAACGTCCGGCGCGACAGCTCCTTCCAACGCAACAGCACCGAATCGTCGAGCAACAGTGGATCGCGATACAGCGCCACGAAGATCCCTTCGACCGTGCGTGCCGCCCGCGAATCGGCGCGGCGCACGTCCGATCGGGTGAGCACACGCACTTCGAGCAACTCGCGCAGCGCTTCCACCAACGCGGCGCCCGCGCGGCTGGGCGCTACGACCCCGCCCGCCTTCGGCAGCTTTCCCGCAGCGTCTGCCACGCTGATTCGCTTCTGCGAGGCGACGAGCACGTCCGTAATGGTGGCGTGCACCAACGCACGATGCAGCGCGGCGCGCTCGCGAAACTTGCCGCGCGGCCAACCGCCCGCTTTCTTCAATCGAGCGACGACACGTGCGGCATCGTCGACGCGCAGCACATCGCGCAACTCCAAGAAACCTTCGGACAGCATGTCCTCGACATCGTGCAACGGTGTCATCGCCAGCCAGGCAGCGCGCACGCACTCGGCCTCGAGCGGTGGCGGCTCTCCCTGACGCAAGCCTGTGGGATCGATCCCCGCAGGCACCTCGGCACCGGTGCCATGACGCAACTTGAACAAACCCTCGCGCGTGGCATCGGTGAGGTTGAGCCCAGGGTGTGCATAACGAACCTCGAGCAGATCGATCACGCGCAACGCCTGGGTCCCTGCGTCGAACCCGTGTGTCGATGTGATCGACGGTTCGGGCTCGGACCGGCGAGTTGCAGCGCGCGGCTTCACCCCCATTCCCCTGGGGGCGAGGCGAGCGAGTCCTTGGCTGAGCAGTTCATGCAGGCTGCGCGCGCCAGCGTTTCCGAACGGCGGTTGCCCCAACTCGTGCGCGAGGGCGATCGCCTCGGCTAGGTCCTCGTTGAGGCTGAGATGTCGCGCCAGGGTGCGAGCAGCGGCCGATATTTCGAGCGTATGGGTGAGCCGGGTCCGGACTTGCCGGCCTTCCCCTACCGCCAACAACTGCGTCTTGCCCGCCAGGCGGCGAAACGCGCGGGCATGCAGCAGCCGGTCTCGATCGCGCTCGAAGGAACCGCGCCAGGTCAGCCGCCGCCCCTGATCCTCGGCCGGATGCCGGCGGGTCGCGAGGTCAGGATCGGCGGCCCACCGAGACCGTCCTTCTGGCTTCGGGAGCGTTCGCGCGTCGACGTTGGACATGGGCCGGATTGTAGGCTGTTTGACGAGCGCCCTCTTCAGAACCCACCTTTCAGGGCGGAGACCCCCGAATGAGCGCCGTGATCATCGAAATCGACACCGACCTCTGCGACAACACCCACGCCTGCGAGGCGGTTTGTCCCGAGAGCGTGTTTTTGATCGTGGATGGGAAAATCACCATCGCCAACAAGTCGGCCTGCACGGTTTGCTTCAAGTGCATGGAAAACTGCCCGTCCGGGGCGGTCACGATCGACTACTAGGCGTTCCTGCTCTGCCAACCGCCCGAGCGACGGCGGGCCGATCGAATTGACGTCTCTCCCCACGCATCCCAAGACAGCGGCGGCCTGACCGGTACGAGCGCGGTAAACTTCGCCCGTCGCCTGCATCGATAGGCCGGGGAACGTCATGCACGAACTCGTGGAACTGCGCAGCAAGATCGGTCGTTTGTTCGAAGAAGTGCTCTCACGCGTCGAACCGCATGAGGCCCAAACCAGCGGCGAGTGGTCACCCAAGGTCGACCTCTACGAACTGCCCGATCGCATCGTGCTGCGTGCCGATGTCCCGGGTGTGCCGCCGGAGAGCCTCGATGTGCGGGTCGAGGGCGGATACCTGTTGGTGCGGGGCACGCGACGGCAGCCGGCGGATCTCGATCCGACCGCGTTGTCGCGGGTGGAACGACCGTTCGGGACCTTCGCGCGGCGTTGGGCGTTGCCTGACGGCATCGACATCGACGGCGTGCGTGCGCATTGCCACCAGGGAGTGCTCGAGGTCACGCTGCGAAAGCGCGAAACAGACGTGCCACGGCGCATCACGGTGCAGAGCGAATGACACCTGGGCCCTTGGAGAGTGAATGCTGAACAATCTGAAGACGACGTTGCTGCTGGGGATCCTGACGACGCTGCTGGTGTTGGCCGGCAGCCTGATGGGTGGACGCAGCGGCGCGATGATCGCGTTTGTCGTCGCGATCGTCATGAATGTCGCGTCGTATTGGTTTTCCGCCAAGATCGTGCTGGCCACCTACGGGGCGCGCGAGGTAAAACCCGGCGAGTTGCCGCGCGTCGAACAAATTCTCGATCGCTTGGTGCAGCGCGCCAACATTCCGCGTCCCAAGCTGTACGTGATTCCACAGTCGCAACCGAACGCGTTTGCGACCGGACGAAACCCGCAGCACGCCGCCGTCGCTGTGACCGAGGGGATCGTCCAGATGATGCCGGACGACGAACTCGAAGGGGTGATCGCGCACGAGCTGGCACACGTCAAGCATCGCGACATTTTGATTAGCACTGTGGCGGCGACGCTGGCAGGCGCCGTCATGATGTTGGCGTCGATGGCGCGCTGGGGTGCGATCTTCGGTGGCTTCGGCGGTGGCCGTGACGATCGCGAAGGCGGTGGCGCGTTGGGAATGCTGGTGGTCGCGTTGGTGGCACCTCTGGCTGCCACGCTGGTGCAACTGGCGGTCAGCCGCTCACGCGAATTCGAAGCCGACCGTGGCGCCGTCGAGATGACCGGTAATCCGCAGGGGATGGCCCGCGCGCTCCATCGGCTGGGCCAGGCTTCGGGCCGGATTCCCATGGAGGCCTCGCCCCAGACGGCGCACATGTTTATCGTGTCGCCGATGTTTGGAAGGCTTGGCACGTTGTTCTCCACGCATCCGCCGATCGAAGATCGCATTCGCGCGTTGGTCGGCGACCGGCCGATCTGGGCCTGACAAGGGAGTCTCAATGAGTCTGGTGTGTCGCCGCAGTGCGGCGGGTGTCGTGTGTGCCGTGGCGTTGTCGGGGCTGGCGATGGCGCAAAGCCCGAGGGACGCCCGCACCACCGCGGTGGTGCAAGTCGTCAAGAAGGTTGGGCCGGCGATCGTCAACGTCTCCACCGAGACGATTGTCGAAAACCCTTACGGTGGCGATTTCGTCGACCCGTTCGAGTTTTTCTTCGGCGGCGCACGACGTCCGAGTGGGCGACAGATGGTACCGAACTCACTCGGCTCCGGCGTGATCGTCGACACCGATGGCTACGTGC
>JANNUT010000015.1:0-30485 GCA_031395565.1 Acidobacteriota bacterium
CGGGACTCGTAGAGTTTCCGGAGCTTGCCCAGGCACCGGGAGCGGGATGGCCCCAACGATCCGATCGGCCGTCCCAGCCGCTTGGCGATTTCGTCATAGGGCGGGGTGGGGTCATCGACATAAAGCATGGTGAGCAGGCCCCGGCACGGGTCTTCGAGCTGCTCCAGCGCGACAGCCATGGCGTGCTCTTGAGCCACGCTCTCGAGCGCCGCGATGATATCGGGCGGCTCGACCCCAGGGTCGTGGTCTTCCACCGGTGTATCGACGTTTCGGGATTCGACGCGATGCAGCGCGTGGCACTCATGGCGCGCGACCGTGGCCAGCCACGAGGGCAACGCCGTCGGGTCCCGCAGCTTGGGCAGCCCTTCGATCAGCTTCATGGCGACCCGCTGGAAAACATCGTCGGCGTCTTCGTTGGTAAATCGGAAAGCGACCGGGACCGAGTAGATCAGCCGCCGATAGCGATGCAGCAATTGCTCCCAGGCTGCGGCCTCACCGGCCAAGCAGCCTCTTACCAGATCGGCATCGTCTCGTATCGCTTTCGGCACAGGTCTCCTAAGGGCGCGGGGATTCTAGACGCGGTTCGGGTCAGCACCGATTGACCGAACGCGCGATCGATCCAGTCCAGCACGCAGGCGCCCAAAACCGAGGGGCAGGCCACATGCTTTCACTGACGACCGCCTAGAACACCGCAGTCAATCCGACCTGGAAATTGACTTTCTCGTTCTGAACCCCGTCCAGCCTTTCATATACCGGAAGCTGGAGCCCGATTCGGGCGACGATTTCATGGCCGAGGTTGAACAGCAGCCGCGGTGATACATAAACAACCCGCCCGCCTGAGTGAGGATCGATCTCCCCCTCATCGTTGATCCGGTCCTGGCCTGCCTCGCGCGCATTGAGTTCGGCCGAGCCGCTGACGCGCCTGTTGAACCGGCGCTGCACTCCCACGTTCCCGAGCCATGCGTCGCCGTACTCGTAGCCATATCGGTTTGCGCCAGTGAAGCGATGCAGGAGCGACCCGTAGATTGCAGTGACATTGCCTGTTTGGTGCACGATCGACCCGCCGACGGTCCAGTCGGTCGACCCGGTGCCTGACTGGACGTGTTGATCGAGGCGCTCGCCGTTCTCTTGGGCGCTGTCCTCTCCCCAGGGCGTCTTGACCGCAACCACGGCTGAAGCCTTGCGCCAGATCTTCACAACTGCGGTCAACTCTGGGTCTGCCAATCCACGAGAGTTGAGAGACTCGTCGGCGTTGGTCAGTTGATGTTTCGCAAACGGTACGCTGGCCAGCACGGTGAGCCGGTCCTTGAACGAATAGGCGAAACCGAGCGTGATGCGCATCTCCTCGCCGTCGTTGATCACACTTTCGTTCGACAACGAGCGCGTCGATCTGGCTCCGATGACGACAGGGCCGTCCTCAGGTTGCTCTGCCGCGGACTTTTGAAAACGTGTCCAGTCGACCGTAAAACGAAACTTGTTGGCAACGAATACCTGCGTTCCCAGTGCGCTGAACGTCGGATCACCGCATTTGCACATCGAACAGGCAAACGAGTGTGGGGCACTGGAGGTGGCGAGCGCGACGCCAACTAGAACGAACAACGAGCTGCGACGCATGGCGAGTTTCCTCCTGCTTCAAGGGGCACCGGCCGAGCCGATGTGCCCTTGGCAACGCAACTACAAACAGACTACGAACCCCCACGTCGAGTAGATCCCACAACCATGACTGTGCGGACTTGCGCGTTCTCGGTCATGGGGTTTCGTCGATGACTGCGCGAACGATCTGGAGCAAGTCTTCCAGCGGAGCGAAGCCATGCGCTTTCTTCCACACCCCAGTCTGCTCTCTGGCGATTACGAGCAGCGGCGAGTGTGCTTCCTTCTCCGGGGTGGCGTATCCGAGCCTTAGCAGGGCAGTGTGCACTTGCTCTGGACTGCCCGACATCAGCAGCCACCCGGGCCCCGCATGAAGTTTCGCTGCCACCTCGCTGAGGCGCTCGGGCGTATCGAACTCCGGGTCGACCGTGATCGACACGAACAGCACGTCCTTGCCGACACGCGGACCCAGTGCGCGCTGCAGCTCCAGCAATTTCGCGTTGAGCGGCGGACACACCGATTGGCAACGCGAAAAGAAGGCGCTGAACACGACTGTCTTGTTCTTCATCAAGTCTTGGTAGAGTCGTAGCGTTCGGCCGTCGTGGGAAACCAGCGCGATTTCTCCGAAGTACGACTCGGCCGCCATGGGGGTTTGTTTCTCGCTCGAGACCGGCAACTCCGCGGGGAGAACGCTTGGACTGAACAGAGCTAGCAGCAACGCGAGGGCTGCGGCCCTCACTCGGCTCGCGTTCAGCGCGCCGGATTCGCTGCGATCGACGAGATCGGAACCGAGTACCTCAGTCGATTCTTCGACGCCTGGCTCAGCGCCCTGGTAAGGCGACCAGTGGATCATGAAGTGCCCTTCTCGCGTGTCGATCGATACCGCGGGTTGTCCCGACGCAGGGTGAGTTGTACCCGTTTCGTCGATCGCTGTCGCCGTACGGGCGGGTGGTTCGTGATCAGCAATATCGGGTGGGATCCGTCCTACCCGACCGGGTAGGACGGACAAGAACTGAGGTTCAAGTCCATTCAGGGGGTCATCTCAACGACTCGATCGCACTGCACAAAGCGCACTCGTCGAACGGCTTTTGAATGAAAGCCGCCGGATGGTCTTCGAGTAGATCGGAGACTTGATCGGTTTCGGAGTAGCCCGACATGAACAAGACCTTCGTGCCGGGGCTGTAACACCAAAGTTGTTCCGCCATCTTCCGGCCGGAGCAATTGGGCATCACCAGGTCGGTAACCACAAGATCGAAAGGGCCACCGGTGAAGAACGACCTGAGTCCGATGTCGCCGTCGGCGGCGGTGGTAACGGTATGGCCGAGCGCGATCAAGAGGCCGCCTAGGCTGCCACGCATTACCTCGTTGTCTTCCACAAGCAGGATGTGCAGGCCGGCGCCGTGCGACACCGTTTCTGCCGCGGGCAACGCTTCTGATGGACGGCGTTCCGCCACGATGCGCGGCAAACGGATCGTGACCGTTGTCCCCTGGCCAACCTGACTCTCGATCTGCATCGATCCGTGCGCTTGGGTCACTGCTGAGTTGACTGTCGAGAGTCCCAAGCCACTACTTCCTTTCTTGCGCTTGGTCGTGAAGAACGGCTCGAGAATCTGACTCTTGATCGCCTCCGGGATGCCGGTGCCGTTATCGCTGATCGTCAGCTCGACCCAGTTCTGGGCGATGCCGCGCGGAGCCTCGTCAGGCGGGATGTTCAGATGTCGTGTACGGATCGCGATCACACCGCCGTCGGGAAGCGCGTCGCGCGCGTTGACGATCAGGTTGACCACCACCTGCTCGAACAGCGACGGGTCGAGCGCCGCGACGCACTCCTGTGGTTCTAGCTCGCGCGCTATCGTGATTGTGACTGGAATCACGCTGCCGACCATGCGCAGTACGGCTTCAATCACGCGGTTGATGTCTGTCGGCACCGAGGCGGGCGTGTGCTCCTGGCTAAAGACGAGCAGCCGGCGCAGGAACTCCGATGCGTGGCTCACGATCTCGCTGATCTGTTGCGTCGTGTCGGTCACTTCGGCGTCATCGCGATGTGTCATCCGCAGCACGCCACAGTGCGCACCAATCGCTCCCAAGTAGTTATTGATGTCATGCGCCACACCACCAGCCAGTCGGCCGACTGCGTCGAGCTTCTGAGCCTGATTCAACTGTGCTTCTTGGCTGCGCATTGCCTGCTCGTTGCGGCGTCGCTCGGTCACGTCGCGCAGCACGATGACTGCCCCCTCATGTTGCCCACGCGGATCGCGCATCGGAGCCCATGCCCGTTCGATGATCCGCTGCTCGTTTTGCTTGTTCGTGATTGTCACCTCACCGACTTCCATCACCTGCCCAGGCGAGCGGGGTCCGCTGGCGAAAGCCGTCAATGGGCGCTCCACCTCGCCAACCGCCGGCCCTACACTCTTGATCGACCTCCCGAGTGCTCGCTGTTCGTCCACTCCAGTAATGCTCGAGGCGACGCGATTCACAAACGCAATGTTCCCGACGCCGTCAATCGCAACGATCCCTTCGCCGATGCTGCTCAAGATGGCTGACAGCCGACGTTCACCGAACAGCGCAGCTGCGTGCGCTTGCTGCAACCGGCGGTGCTGTGCCAGGAGCGTTAGAAGCGCCACAACCAGTGCGCTCAGCCACAAGCCAATGATCGCGAACAGCCATCGGCGAGAGCGCCTGTGGTTTTCGGGGATTGTGTCGGCCACGCTCTGGCGCAGCAACTCCGTGTCGGCAAGCAGACTGTTGAAGGCTGCATCGAACTGAAGATCGAGCAACGACCCTGCGCCCGACTTCGCCCCCAGTACCTGACGCTCGGGAACAATTCGTTGCATCGTTTCGAGGTGGGTCGTCAGCCGCGCCAAGCGTGCGGTGACCGCCGCGTCACCCTCGAATTGCCTCCCCAGGGTCTGTTGTAGCTGAACGGCTCGATCGGTGGCCTCGATGATCGGCTGCAGCACATCTTTCTTCATGTCGATGTCGGCGTCGCCTTGAAGTGCTTCCTCCAACCACACATGCGCGAGGGATACACCAAGCTCAATTTTGGTGAGCGTTTCCGATAGCTTGATGTCCCGGATGTTGCGATCAGTAATCGTGGCCTGACCGAGCCACAACAGAAGAATCGAGAGGATCCCGATCAACCCAATCGTGAGCGATGTGATCGCAATCCCCGAACGGCGGCCCGTTCTGTTTGACGCGGACGGGGTCATCGCAGGAGTCAGGGAGACACGATGCCGTTGCGCAGCGCCAGCGCCACTGCTTGGGCCCGCGTACCGGAATCGAGCTTGAGCAGAATGTTGCGGACGTGGAACTTCACCGTGTTCTCGCTGATTCGCATTGCATCCGACAATTCACAGGTGGTCGTGACACCGCGCGCCATGTTCGTCAGGACTTCGAGCTCGCGATCGGTCAGTGGCTCGGTAGTCGGGCCGGGCCGCTTCGGTTTGAGTACCGCGAGATCGTGAAGAGCCGTGCTTGCCATCTCGGGCAGAATCGCAAACTCGCCTCGTTCAGCGGCGGCGAGCGCGGAGAGGAACTGCTCGGGGCTAGCCGTCTTGGGCAGATAACCGCGGGCGCCAACTTGGAACGCGCGCATTAAGTCGTCGCGGTTGGTCGAGCCGGTAAGAATCACTACCGGCAATCCCGGCCATTTCTCTTGGATCTGCGCGGTAACCACAAGTCCATCGTCACCTGGCAACCCAATATCCATCAATACCAGATCGGGAACGCTTGCCTCGATCAACGCCAGGGCCTCGCCGCCGGTCGCGGCTTCACCCACGATCTGGACGCTGGCCGCTTCGAGCAGTCGTCTGATCGCTACGCGGAACAGCACATGATCGTCGACGATCACGACCCGCATCGGTTCTCCCCTTCACCATTCCGCTACGCTCGCGGCATGCACGCCCGGCCGCGACATACGAATCAGGCAGACCGAAGCATACGCCTCTCGCTGAAGTCACGGAAGGCTTCATTCCGCCAGCTGCGGAACCACTTACACCGCGCCAGCAACACAGAACTAACGCGCAGTCGCTTCAAGAGCGCTACTGGCCAACGCTGTCGAGCGCCGCGAGCAGCTTCTCGCTCGGCGCGAGTCCGTAAACACGAGTCCAGTGCCCGGTCGCGAAGTTGCCGACCGTGACCATCGCCGTGTGATTGGCCTTCGGCCCAACCACGCCGAACGCCGTGAGCAATTGATCGATTTCAGGACGCGAGCCGGTCACAAGTGTCCAGCGTGGGCCCGCATGAAAACGCTGCGCATGGGCCTGCATTCGTTCGGGTGTGTCGGTCTCCGGGTCGATCGAGATCGAGATCAGCCGTACATCCGACCGATCCCCGAGTTCTCCCTGGAGTTGCGAGAAGACAGCCGACAGCGGCTTACAGATCGTGGCGCAGGACGTGAAGATGAACTGAATGGCGACACGCTGCCCTTCCACTAACTCGCTACGAAAGCGACGTGTGTGTCCGTCTTGATCGATGACCGAGACATCGGGAATCTCAGGCGCTGGCAGCGCGGTAACGTCTGTCTCGACGGCCGCCCGCGCTGGCTGGCCTGCCGCAGCCAAAAGCGAAACGAACAAGAGCCAGATCGGCACGCGGTGAAGGTTGAGAGGCAGCAGCAACATGGGCAATCTCTCCTACATCGGCTGAAGGAAAAACGGGCCCCAAGGCGTTTGCCTCGGGGCCCGCGGCTTGCAGTTACGGAGTTGCCGGCGTCGTTTGTTGCACGTCGGCGGGCTTCGTCGTGGTGACCTCGAGCACGCCCCACATGCCACCTTCGAGCTGGGTGTTGCCCATCTCGCGCATGAGCCAGCTGCCAAGGTTCTGGTCCTTGCCACCCGCCCCGTAATTGAGCACGAGGTCCTTGTGGATTGAGACCGACAGCCCGGCGATCCCACCCAAAGTCATCGAAGGTGTAAACGACGGTTCGTTCGGGAAGGTGTGACCCGACAGCGTTAAGGAATGCTGGCGCGCACGGCCATCCGGTTGCAGGACTCGTAGGCGCACCTTCTCACCGCGCATTGCGGTGAACTTGGGCGTCTCCGGCGTCCCGTTGAACGCTTGGAAGACATCGTGCTGCTGCTGTGCGTTGAGCACGCAGTATGGATCGTTGGCACAGCCAGCAATGCGCGACCAGAACGGCTCGGTCCTGTAGCTCCAGGCGCGATTCCCCTGGTCCTCTGGATCAGCCTGCCGACAGGCGTTGACCCCTGGCGGCACCGGCGGGTGGAAGCCTAGGAAGACTTCGTTGTCCGGGATGCATCCTTGGGTCGTGGCGTAGTTCCGCAGATTCAGTCCGTCTTGGTAGAACAGTACGAAGTCACGGAAGTCGGTCAGTCCCGAACCGACGTTGGCCTTCATCAAGACAGCCTGACCGTGGCGCGGATAGTTCCCACCTGGTGGGTTGTTGTAGCCCGGCGGTTCGAGAATCAAGCCACCGATCAGTCCCTGCGAACCGTGCTTCATGATGTCGCCGTAGTCGCGCAGGTTGGCAGCTCCGAGCGATTCAGGCCCGGCAACCGGAATACTACCCGGATCGCGCGGTGCACTGAGATCGGTGGGGACATACCAGCGGTAGGTGTACGAGTGATTACGCGGCACCGTCTGATCGGGATTGAAGCCGATCGCCGTTCCGTCACTGTTACGAACGTTGTAATCAACCAATTGAGGATGGAGTGAAACCCTTCGCGACGGGCGGAGGTCGTCGGCGTTCATGCTGACGATCCCCGGGAAGACCGCGTCGTCGTTGCGATCGGGAACGTTGCGTGGCAACCGATTCGTCAACTTGACTGCCAAGCACTCTCCAGGATTGGCGCGAATCACCAGCGGTTCAGGCGCCTTAGTTCCGGCTTGTACCGCCGCAACATCGGCATCCGGCACAAAGACCAGGCCGGTTGGATCCTTGATGTTCTCGCGTCCGTTGTACGTGATCGACTTCGCGATCGCGGTCACGTTGATAGGAGTTACAGGAGTTGCACCACACGGGTTAGGTTCGGCCGGGTTCGGCGACAGGCACGAGTAACCTGTCGTCACCGGGTTCTCATAAACAGCAGCCGGTTGTGAGGCACAGAAACTACCCGGCAACGGCTTGAGCTTGTTCTGACAGTCCTTGTAGACACGCAGCAATCCCCAATCACCATTCCACAGGTCGTCGAGAGCCTGACCTGCAAACTGGTAGTCTGAGAAACACTGCCGACGACGCTTTCGTTCGGTGTAGCGGTTCTCGGGATTCGGTTCACGTGAGTTTTCGTAGGAATCTACTTCCTCGCCGTTCTCGAGTTTGCTGAACAACACGGGGTCGTTGTACATGCGATTCACTGCGTCGCGAGACTTGCTCACCTTGGAGGCGGTGCCATCCGATTCCAATTCCGCGTTCAGGCGCAAATCGAGTGCAGCGCCCACAGCGTCCGGTCCGGGATCGACCGGATCCGCAGCTGCGAATTCCCCGAGAGCGGCTCCGGTGCTCTTGTCTGGGTTGAACGGGCCCATCAAGTCCTCGCGCGTTTCCCAAGCCAACCTGTCCATCTCCGCGTCGGTAATTCGACGAGTTGCAGGACAGGCATAAGGTGCCTTGGCTACAAACTCGAAGTGCTCGGAGATGCCGATTGCTTGCGAGGCGCGGTATCCGGACTTCGGTTCGCTCGGCTCGAATGGCCAGCGGAAGCCATTGATCGAGAACGAGTGCTGCTCCTCCTGCGCTCCTTGGATCAAGCGGAACTTGACCGAGTCTCCTTCATACGCCATGACCAAGGGCGTCCACGGATCACGTCCATGCACGCAACTCGAGAAGACGTTGGCCATATCACCCTTGGCACCGCCCGCTTGAGTGGACCCGTGGTCGTTGGAGATGCGCAGTGGAATTGGATCGTTGCGGTAGTTGAGCAGCATCGAGCCCGGGTCCTCCGATGAGAGAGCCTCGGGGACGTCGGGCGGATTGATCGCGTTCTCGTTGCTGTCCAAAAGCAGAGCAAAGTCGGCAACCGCGAGTGAGTACTCTCTGAAATGATCGACTTTGCTGTCACCGTCGAGATCGCCGCTGCCGCCAATGATGATGTCGGCATCCGGACGGGTCGGGCCACCGTCTGCACGCGTTCCGAGTTGGGTGCCCGAATATGGGTCTTTCCAAATCGTCGGGGTGCTGAGGCTTGTGACCGGTTCGATGATCAGCGCGCCGTAGAAGCCGTGCTGCTGAATCGTCGACGCGCCGAAGTGATCGTGAGTGAAGACGGTGCGAAGAGTCCGGTCCTGCTTACCTGCATTCATGAGTGGATCGGCCCACCAGCGTTGCACGGTGGTTTGAGCGCCTAGAGCTTCCATCCCAGCCAAGCCGGGGAATGCTGGGTTGTTGACCGCTGCGTAGGTCGGCGTGCCGAGGAAGGTGTTGTAGGCGTTGATGCGCTGTTTGACCTCGTCGTTGGCGAAGGTACCGTCCTCGTAGTTCCAGCCGTTGCCGGAACCGTCGGACGAGGTGACGTCGAACTTCACGAGGTGGATGTGCTGCCCAATCGTGTCGGTCGGAAGACAAACTTGGAAAGCGTCTTCCTTTAACTCGGCTGGCGTCAGGTTGCTGTGGTGGAAGTTGATGCATTCGCCAGAATTTGCCCGGATAAAGAACGGATCGGCTTTGACCGAGTCGTTCGCCGTCCAGTGCATCCTGCCTTCGCTGGTTCCGGCACTGGTAACCAACGCGGTCACGTCGTCGTTGAGCACGTTGATGCGAGCCTGCGGGTCATGCCACTTGTCTTCGTTGGCCCGCAGGTTGATCTGAATCGCTGCCGCCCGATATTCACGCGTCGGCGTATTGGCTGGGCACGGGTCGGCAAACGGAGCGCCACCGACTGCTGGACGGCCGTTGACCTTGAAGCTCGCCCCTGCCGTGGTGCCATTGGGGAACGATGTGGGGTGTCCAGCCGCGTTGGCGTGGAACGTCATGGCTCCCTGCTCGAGCGTGGTGCCGGCAGTGGGGATCAGCTTCAGGTTTGCTCTGACCCATGATTGGCAGAACATCAAGTTTGGATCGGTCATGTTGTTGGCTGTCTTGGTGCCAGTCAGCACGATATGGCGCGGCAACCCACCGGTTTGCTCGAGATCGAGTGGAGCTTGCGGCGGTCGGTGACCTGCCACTGCACCGGCCGGTCCGCCCATGAAGAACGGATATCCGGGCGTGGTTGTCGTCGGCCAGGGAGCGAGCGCAAGACCGGAGATCGGCATGATCGCCGGGTTGGGCGTACCGGACGGATAGGCCACGGCATCGCCATCCGGTAGATTGCGTCCAGCCGAGCCGTCTTCGAACACATCATGGTTGCGCCACAGTTCCCACATGCCTTGTGCAAAGTGCGGGTAGAGGTGGCAATGGAAGATCGCATCACCAACGGTTTTGTTTCGATTCCCGCCGCCGCCATACATGATGTTGTAGTCGTACGCCGTGCCCGGGCCGACGGTTTGCGAGTCGAGATAAGTACTGTTGTCTCCGAGTTCCTCATGCAACCACTGATGAGCGTGAAGATGGAAAATGTGTGTTTCGAATGGACCGGCGTGCAGATTCCGGAAGCGCACCGGATCGCCGATGTATGAGTGATGCACGTTCGATGGGTCGCTCGGGAATTGCGTCAGAAGCGCAGGGTCGCCGTTCGCCCACGACGTCAGGAAAAACTCCTCGTAGACGCATTCGGGGCAATTCTTCGCCGGCCCAGTGTTGTTCATCTTCGAGAGCAGGATCGGCCCGATCCCCGAAGCGCCGTAGTTGACTCCGAAGCCATCGCGCGTCGCATGGAAGCGCTTGCGATTGTCGTCAGTGCAGTCAGGGATCTGACCGGCGGGATACGGCCCACCCTCGCCAGCAGGGTTGAGCACGCAGTAGTTGTGGATCGTCTTGAGCTCGTCATGGAAGATCACTACGAACTCGCGGAACTTTCCACAAGTCGAACCGGTCGGCAGGGTGGAACAATCCTGCGTGACGTTGTCGATGATCGCGTTGATTTCTGAGTAACGAATTCTGTTCGAGCTGTCGAGAATCTTGACGACCGGCTTGCTGTTCGCATCGAGCTTGTTGTAGTTGAACGAATAGACGAGTGGGTTCTTTGTGACGAGCGTGCGAACCGAGGTCATCTCGGGGCCGGTCAACTGACTGCGATACCAGATCGAACCAGCAGGCTCAACGACCACGGTACCAAACAGGCCATGTACCGTACTCCCGCCATCACCCTCCCCGCCGGCGAGCGCGCCCTGGCTGGTCACCAGGTAGCTTCCTTCTTTGTCCGCGTACCAGGAGTAGGTGATCGGCGTGGGGCTAGGTTGGATCGTCGTGTTGATGTTGTTTCCCGCCCAACCGCCGTCCGAGTTGGTGTCGTACACCATCCCGTTGACGTGCATCGAGGCCCAGCGATCGGCAGGTGAGTCAGTGCTGGGAGTCGGGTTTTTGAGCCAGTTGTAGAAGGTGACTGTCAAGCAGTCGCCGACGTTGGCGCGCAACACGAGCGGCCGCGGCCGCTTGTTGGGGTTGAGCTTGGCGTTGCCGGGGCCAGCCACCGAGCCCGTCGATGCCACCACATCTTCTTTGAGGGCATACATCATCCCGACAGGATTGATCGAGCCATAACGGTTGTAAGTGATGACTTGATCGAACGCGACGACATCGGCTGTGATGGTTCGTGTCGCGGAACCGCAACTGGATGTCGCGGCGTGGTTGACTGCGCTGGTCACCCCAATGGCCACGAGCAGCCCCAAGGCCCAACGCATGATCGGTGGTCCGTGGTTCATAAGTCCCTCCTCTTCCCTCTGTGTCCTGACCTGATCTCGGCATTGCGAGACACTGCAACAGCTGTGCCCAACCACCGTGATTGCACCAAGAGACCGGGGAATGCGACGAAACTGTTGCGTGGAAGAGACTTAGGCGACGAGATTCAGATTCGAAAACGGCGCCATGAAGCGAATGTGCTGCAGGGCGTGGGTCGTTTCCGGCCGCGACACCACCATCGCTGGGCGATCGGCGGCCGCGACGACTCAATTGATCAGATCGAGGCGTTTCATCTTGCGGTACAGGCGCTTGCGATCGACACCGAGAATCCCGGCGGCCGCCTTCTTCTCCCCTCCGGTGGCCGACAGTGCCGCGCGGATCTGCTGCATTTCCATCAATTCGAGTACCGAGAACTTGCGCGCCACGCTCCCTTCCGAAGTCGCGATGTCGAGCTGCTGAAGATAGTTGGGCAAATGACTCGGCGTGACTAGCGAGTCGTCGCAAACGGCGATCGCGCGCTCGATGGCATTGCGCAACTCGCGGATATTTCCCGGCCAATCGTGACGCAGCAGGCAGGCGATGACGCGGTCATTGGCCGCCCGCGGCCCGCTCCCGGTTTCCTCTCGATATCTCGAGAGGTAGTGCTCGACCAACGCCGGGACATCCACCATCCGCTCACGCAACGGGGGTACGTCAACGACGATGCCTCCCAGCCGATAAAACAGATCGGCGCGAAACTGGCCGGTTCGCACCAAATTCTCGAGGTTCTGATGGGTGGCGCTGACGACTCTGACATCGATCGGCTCGGCCGCCGTAGCGCCGAGCGGCGTAACGTTTCGCTCCTCGAGAACGCGCAAGAGGACCCCCTGCACCGGCAGCGGCAAGTCGCCAATCTCATCGAGGAAGATCGTCCCGCCGCGCGCGGCTCGGAACGAACCAGGTTGCGATGTGTCGGCCCCGGTGAAAGCCCCTTTGACGTGACCGAAGAACTGACTCTCCGCCAGCGACGGGTTGATGGCGGCGCAATTGACGGCGACCAGCGGCGCATCGCGCCGCGAGCTGAGCGCGTGAAGCGCTCGCGCCAGCAATTCCTTTCCGGTCCCACTCTCGCCACGCAGCATTACCGTGAACGAGGTGTTGGCCGCGCGGCGCAGCAAGTCGATGACACTGGTTAGCGCGGCGCTCTCGCCAACCAGCATGGAAGTCGCCGATAAGCCCTGGGTACCGGGCACGAGTTCCTTGGTGACCGTTACGGCGATCACGGCACGGCGCAGGACGGTCATCACCTCTTCAGGCGTCGATGGCTTGACCAGTATGTCGAAGGCACCGTGCTGCATCGCCTCAACCGCGCTGCGCACAGTCCCGAACCCGGTCAAAACGATCGTTGGAATCAGGTGACCGCGTCGGCGCATTTCATCGAGCAGCTCGAGTCCCCCGCGATCCGGCATGCGCAGGTCGGTCAGCACGACATCGAACATGGCGGGATTTCCGCTCGGTCCGAGCTGCTCAAGCGCACTTGTGACGGTGATCGCGGTCTCAGTGGTGAAGCCGTTCAGGCGAAGAAACCGGGACAGCGGCTCGACACCAACGCGCTCATCGTCGACGAGGAGCACGCGGATCGGTTTGGCTGCTGTGGCATCGCTCATCGCAGGCCCTTGTAGCCCGAATCTGCCGGAACAGATCCGCGGACCGACCACCGCATAGGAACCGCCGACGCGGATAGATCACCCATCCGACAGCCCCAACGGACCATGCGAGTGCCCCTGGGAGTTAGGGATAACCGAGGCAACCTACCCAGGTCAAGCTGCGTTCCACAATTTTCTTGGTCGCACAGCAGGCTGGCACTTCAACGACCCACTGCGAGTGCCTTCTTTGGCGCCCGAGCTAGCGTCGCGAGGGATCGTGTCAAATGGACCTCACGCGCCCCATCGCGCCGATTCGCGCTAAACGTGATGTTTTGTCCTGAGGGGACGGCGAAGTGCTGCAAAGACAACAGTGCCAGGTTCAAGCTGACTGCACTGAGATCACGGCCGGCACGCCGAAGTGCTTCGAGCGTGACCGCGGCAGCGTCTTTCGCAAACAGGCAAGCGGGCGCCTGAGCACCGACAAATCCCTCAGTGCGACAGGCGGCGACCGACGCCTCGCGGCGACCGATGTCTGTCGCGCGCTCCGGCCCTGGCGAGATGACGATCAGCGGTGGCAGGTTTGTCGCTGGCGCGAGTGCGCGCTGGTCGAGCGCCGAGGAGACCGTGATCGTCGTTGGACTCCAGTTCGCGCGATGCATCGCCGGCAGCAACGACGCCGTGACCGACGGATCGGCGAGCAGCACGAGGACCTGAGGCGCCGGCGATCGCTGTCCCGCCACGAGTGCATCGAGATCGCCGGCAGCAGGGTCGAGCTCCACGACTTTCCAACTTGCTTTGGTCGGCTCACTTGCCTCGACGTCACGCCACGCAGCGATCCAGGCACCGCGCTGTGCCCAAACTGTCACCGGTGCACCTTCATCGCGAGCGGTGCGTTGGACGACGCGCAGCTGTTCAAATCGACTAGGAACCAGTTCGAAGACAACACCGTTCGTTGCGACCGGACGTTCATTGCCGCGGAGTGGCCCGATCACGAGTGCTCCCAACTCGCTCCAGACTCGCTCAGCGTCCTGGGCTGCCGTCGTCGACTCGAACAGCGGGGCTACGATCGCCAGCGGAGACGCCGCCTCGGTCGCATCGGTCAGCGCCGCGGTTCCGCCGTCTGCGGCACTGTCGATCACGTGCAGTTCGATCGCGCGTCCATTGATCCGCGGTGCAGTGGGCCCGGTCAGCTCCCGTTCGAGTGTTCGGCGCAGCACCGCCCCGAACGGTTGAGCAGGCCCCCGGCTGGGAATCGCCAATCCGATTCGCACAGCGTCGTTGCGAACACTCTTTTCATTTGGTGCGGAGAGCGATTGCAGGTAAGCCGTGAGCGCGGCGAAGTCGTCGTCCGTAAGTTGATAGTTGGGCATCGCGACATGCAGGCGTCGCTCGTTTGCGTCGACTCCTTGGGCAATCGCTCGGCGCAGAGTCACGAGGTTGTAGGCGGCTCGCTCCCGCCCGTTGGGACCGATCTGCCGCGCCGACTGCGACAACACATGCCAGCGAATGTCAGGCGCGACGACACCGCTTTCCATAGAACCGCGACCTGCACGTCCGTGGCAGTCAGCACAAACCAAGCTGGAAGCCGGCAACGTTGTCCCGGTCGCTCCGAGCCGCACAATGATCGGTGAGCCTCCGCCCAGACCGGTACGAAATATCCCGCGGCCGCGTTGCTCGAGCGGAGTCAACCCTTCTAACGCGATCGCTGTCCCGATCGCTGCGAGGCAGACCACGGCAAGAGCAGCGCGATGACTCATCCCCGCTCCTTCTCGCGCGCGGTCACCAAACTACGGACCAGCTGCTCCAGATCATCCAGCGGCGCTGACGCCACCACTTTGGACCACTGTCCAGTGACCGCATCGCCTACGAGAAATGCCGCGAAGTGCTCTTCGACCTTCTCGTTGTAGCCACCGAGTTTGTAGCTCACCCAGTCGATTTTTTGTTTGTCTCCCGTCAGAAAAATCCAACCTGGCCCCGCCTGGAATCGCGAGGCGAACTCGGTGAGCGCGGCAGGAGTATCGCGTTCTGGATCGATACTGATCGACACTAACCGTACGGAATCGCCGACCAACGGGCCGAGTCGTTGCTGCAAACCGCGCAGCGTTGCGCTGAGCATCGGACAGATTCCCTGGCAGTGCGTGAAGATGAAGTCGACAACGACGATCTTCCCCTCGAGCACGTCACTGTAGAAGCGTTGTGGCTGATTGGATTGATCGGTCAGAACCAGATCGGTGAACCAGCGACGCGCTGCCACCTGGCCAACCTGATCGAGTGCCTCGCGCACTGAAGGCAAGTCCGGTTGATCAAGGCGCAGCCATTGCCCGGTGCGGTTGTTGCCAACCCAGACCGCACCGAGTGCGAAGACGGGACGCAGCACCGCGCCCGCCGCGGGGTCGAGGCGTGCGAGGCCCCACTGTGGCACCGACGGATCGTTCACGAGCGCTGCAGGCTGATCGGCCGCTGCGCCCGGTGCGTCGACCACCAGTGAGATCAGTTTCACGTCGCTCTCGGTACCAACCGCCGCTGCGAGATCGTGCATCAGGCGAATCGCAGCCGAGCCGTTGCGCAGTTCCGCGCCGTCGAGCAACTGCGCGACGACGAGGTGCGACTCGTGCAGCGCGGCGCGCAACTCTCGTGTCGAGCCATCCGCGCTAGTGATCGGCGCGGCCGGCCACGCCGGCTCACTCCGAAAACGAATCTCGGTCGGCCGTGGTGGGCCAGTGGGCTCCGTCTTGGCGCCACCGATATCGGCCCACACCACGCTGCACGTGAAGATCGACAGCCAGACCCAGCACTCTTTTCTCATCGATCCTCCAGTGTTGTGGGAAGTACTTCCGGCGACGCGACATTCAGCCGCGTCGCCGGAAGGTCACCGTAATCGAGGCCCTGACTGAGGCTGCGCGGGAAGACAAGGAATTCGCCGGGATCAGGAAAACTGATCAAGACCTCGTATTCCCCCTCCGCAATCTCACGAGCGTCGAGTCGGAACTGATTCAAGCCGGGCGGTTGGAACACCAGCACATCGACATCCTTCAGCCCTGCGACCGCCTTGGAAGGAGCTGACGGGTACTGCAAACGAAAACGCAGAGGCGTTGTCGCGCCCACCCGAGGCGGGGTGGCGAGCGGAGAGAAAGAGACACTCAGGTGTGCCGCGGCGGCGATTACAAGAGCCGGATTCTCCTTGACGGCGAACGAAACGCAATGAGTCATACGCGGCGAGTCGACAGCCAGTGCGAGGTCGAAGTTACCTCCGTCCGCGGGCGTGATCTCGGCCTCAAAGACGCCGGGCAACGTCTCTCGCAGCGCACTGCTGACGATTTGAACAGCGATCGGCGGGCGCGAGCTGTTCTGGTACGAGCCCATCGGCGCCATCATCCCTTCCTGGTAGAAGTACAGATTTCGATCGTTGTAGGCGCCAACGATCACGGCGTCGCCTGCCGGAGTTGGTTGGATTGTCTCGCCTGCGAACTTCGCGACCTCTTCTCCCAACGCGTACTGTCCGACGGGGATCGCGATCACGCCGACTTCACCTGCCTCACCGAGTTGAGTCAACGGAATCATGTCGATCTTGGTCGAGTCGATGCACCGCACATACGCAAAGTGATCGGTGAACGTAACCTTGTCAGGCCCTGAGTCGACGGCGATGGTGCGGGTCACCTTCGCCGACGTTGCATCGATCACCGTCACCGTTTTCTCGAGTGCGTTGGGTACAAGCACCCAGCGTCCGTCCGGAGAAGCAGCAATCCCGCGAAGCCCTGGTTTCAGCGCGATCCGCGCTCGCTCTGCACCACTCTCCAGGTCGATCACCGCCACGACCCCTTCAGCCTCGAACGCAAGGAACGCTGCACCAGCCAAATCGGAGACCGCGCTCGACTGCGGTGCGCGCGAGAGTCGGACCTGACTCGACACCGCGCGCGCCGGTCCGCCGAGTACTGCAAGTCCTTGGCTCGACGTGATCACGAGTCGCTCACTACCGACTCCACCCGAGAAGACCAGGC
This sequence comes from Acidobacteriota bacterium, assembly GCA_031395565.1. Taxonomy (GTDB): domain Bacteria; phylum Acidobacteriota; class Polarisedimenticolia; order J045; family J045; genus JANNUT01. The sequence continues at coordinate 16,947 of JANNUT010000015.1, forward strand.
CGGTTCCACCGAGCGCAACGCGGCGCAATGTCTTCCCTGTTGCCGGGTCGACCTCGAGCGCGGCGCCACTTGCTTCATCAGCAACCCACAGCCGTCCACCCAACTGGTCGGCGTAGAGCCGCGTCGGGCGCCCGCCCACCGCGATCTGGCCGATCACTTTGTGTATTCGCGTGTCGATTCGGACAATCGTGCCTAGCGCGGGTAGGGATACGTATATTTCGCTGCGCAGCGGCATCTGGACCCAATCACCGGGATCGGCGTCGAGGGTCATGATCGTGAAGAGCTTGGTGCGCGAGAACGAAACCAGGGGATTGAGAACCGTGATCGAGCGGTCCCCGTTGAGCGAATAGATGAAGTACTGGTTGAGATCGACATCGGCAAGTGAGTCCATCCCGCCGCTCGAATAGCGCCGAATCTGCTCGACGCATCGGTTGGTATCCGGGCCGCTGACACCGTCGCGCCGGTGTGTGAACCAGCCAAGTGGCCGCACGCCGCGCAGTGCCGAACCGGTAGCGGTTTCGCTGAACGTCACCCGCAGACGTGCCCGCGAACCAGCGTTGAGAGCCGCTGCGGGGTCTTCGTCACCGTTGGTGTCGAGAGGGATCAACTGCGAGATCACCTTGACGCCCGCCTGTTCGAAGACGTCGCGAACCGCGGTCGAGGGTTCTGCGGCTTGTGCCGCGAGCCACGTGCCAAGCGCCAGCGCACCAACCACGATCTGTCGTCTGTGTCCCATCGATCTAGTCTCCTCCGTGGTTCGCAACTGCAAGGCGTGGGCCAGCCCACCTTGCGGACTCGAGTCGAATCAAAGGGGGCGCGAAGTGATTGTCGAAGGAGGGGTTGCTGTGCGCGCTCACGTCCGTAGGTCGTGTTTTTTCGGCGGCGCCCGACAACGCGTGGCCGTCTCTCGTCCTCAGCAGCAGTGTCCGTGGGTCGAAAGCGGCCACGCCCGCGCAGAACTGAGCAGCGCGGGACGTGAGCCTGGCTCGGGAATCAGCAGAGGGCATTCGAGTCCTCGGCACACCCACCCTCGACCCCCTGTATCATCCGCCGCCTATGGACCGATTCTCTTGAAAGCCGGCCGCACGCTCCATCCTGAAGACCTGCTCTCGCACTACCGTGTCGTCGGTCCGCTGGGGGCGGGCGGAATGGGCGAGGTTTACCTGGCTCAAGATCAAACCCTCGAACGCAATGTCGCTTTGAAGGTTTTGCCGGCGGAACTCGTAAAGGACCAAGACCGCGTCCGGCGGTTTGTGCTCGAAGCCAAGTCCGCGTCGTCGTTGAGCCATCCCAACATCGTGACGATCTATGAAATCGGAAGTGATGTCGTTCGTTCGGCAGATGGCGCTACCGATCGCGACGCGACACCAGTGCAGTTCATCTCGATGGAGTTGATTAGCGGTAAGACGCTGTCGACGTTGATTCACGACGAGAAAACCGATTTGCGCACGTTGCTTGGCTATCTATCGCAAGCCGCGGAAGGTCTGGCCAAAGCGCACGCCGCTGGAATCGTGCATCGCGACCTGAAGCCCGGAAACATCATGGTCTCGACCGACGGTTTCGCGAAGGTGCTCGACTTCGGACTCGCCAAGCTCAGCGAGCGGCGCGATGCCGATCCCGAACAGACCAGCGCACCGACAATGATGGAAGAGGCGACCGGAGCGGGCGCGATACTCGGCACGACCGGGTACATGTCGCCGGAACAGGTGCAAGGCAAGTCGGCCGATCATCGTTCCGACATCTTTTCGTTCGGGTGTGTGCTGTACGAGGCTGCGACGCGACAACGTCCATTCGTGGCCGATTCTGCGGTCGAAACGATGCACAAGATCCTCCACGACAAGCCAACGGCGATCGAAGAACGCAACCCCAAGGCGCCGGCCGAACTGCGGCGTCTCGTGCGCCGATGTCTGGCCAAGAGTCCAGACCAGCGGGTTCAGTCGATGAAGGACATTGCGCTCGAGCTGCGCGAGATCGCTGACGAGTGGGACTCGCTCTCGGCGTCCGCAACCTCCATGGCGACTTCCAGCAGCTCGGTGGTTCGTGCCGCGACGGCGACGCACAGGTCGCTGTTGGCGGTCACCATCGGCATCGCGCTGGTGGCGATCGTAGCGATTGCGATCGCCGTATGGGCCGTACGGCGCGGAGGCGGTAGCGAGTCGCAACAGCCGTTCCAAACAATGCGAATGTCGACCAAGACCAGCCGCGGCGACCTCACCGAAGCCGCACTCTCGCGAGACGGACGGTATCTGGCCTATCTCACCGGTGCCCTCGGCAAAGGCAGTGTGCGCGTGCGACAGGTGGCGACCGGCGCCGATGTCGAGGTCGTTCCCGCTGAAGAAGGGCTGCTGGAAGGACTCTCGTTCACGCCGGACGGCAACTACTTGTTTTATCTGCGGCGCCGTCGCGATGCGCCGAACTATCGGACCCTGATGCAGGTCCCTTCGTTGGGCGGGGACTCGCGCGAGCGCGCCTTCGATGTCGACTCGCGTGTGTCCTTCTCTCCCGATGGCAAACGCGTTTGCTTCACGCGCGGCGTCCCGCAAACAGCCTCGGCGAACCTCGTCGTTCTCGAGCTGGACACGGCGAAGGAGCGCGTGCTCGCATCGATCACGAATCCTGGCAGGTTCTCGTCGGCACCTGCCTGGTCGCCCGACGGCCAGCGGATCGCTACCGTGGAGGAGGCGACGTCGAGCGGAAGTATTGTTTCGGCGGTGATTACGTTCGATGTCGAGAGTGGGCGCCGGGAGGAAGTGAGCGTGACCAAGAACGCGATTCACGACAGTCTCGCGTGGCTCTCGGATGGGAGCGGTTTGATCCAATCAGGGATCGATCTCTCGCAGTCGGTGTCGCGACAGATCTCGCTCTTGACGTATCCCGAAGGGAATGCGCGGCGCGTCACCAATGACCTCGACGAGTACGTTCAGGTGACGGTCTCATCGGGCGATGAGGCAATCGCTGCGGTGCGCCGGAGCCGGCTGGCTAACCTCTGGGTCGCCGATGTGTCAGGTGGCGAGGCGCGCCCCATCACCAAATTCACCAACTCTCGTGACACCCCGTTCGCGAGCGTCACCGTCGACGATGGCTCGATTGTCTTCTCGGCTCCTCGCGATCAGTCAGTGCAGTTGTGGTCGGTCGGAACGAAGGGAGGGGCGCCGAAGCCGATCACACCCAACGTCGAGATCGCGTTGAATCCGCGCAGCATCCCGGGAGGAGTGCTCTTCCAGAGCTACGACAAGGACCGGGGCATGAGCGTTTGGCAGACGGATCTCGCTGGCAGCGCGGCGCGCGCACTCTTACCCGGCACGGCCGCAACACTGGTGGATGCCGCACGCGACGGGAGCTTCCTGCTGTTCGACAAGGTGGATGTCGACGATGGCGTGTGGCTGTTGCCGTTGAAGGGCGGGCAGCCACGAAACCTCGGCCCGCAGATCCGCACAGCTCTCATCTCGCCGGACGCTTCGCGCATCCTCGTCTACGAATTGTCAGCAAGTCCTGATGGATTGATGCGCCCGACGGTCAAGATCTTGCCTGTAAACAGCGGCGCTGCCGTCACGAGTCTTGCAGTTCAAGACAATGCGACCCGGTCGGTATGGGGCGCCGATAGCTCCTCGTTGAGCTTCCTCGATGATTCCGACCCCATCCGGAATCTCTCCCGCATACGGTTGCCGAATGGCAAGCCCGAACGCGTGACACGCTTCACCGAAGGACGGTGCACGACGTTCGAGTGGTCACCCGACGGAACCCGGCTCGCGATCGCGCGACGAATCGGCGACGCCACCAACGTATGGGTGATGGCTGCTGATGGGTCGAAGCCGGTCCAACTCACACGCTTCCCAAACGACGAAGTCTTCCAGTTGCATTGGAGTCACGACGGAAAGCAGGTTGTCATCAACGCTGGAAAGAACAGCAGCGACGCGGTGCTGATTACCAACTTCCGCTAGATCGTCGTCGTGCTGCTAGCCCGAAACGCAGCCCGAAGGCCGCAAGCGCGACGAACAACAGCGCGGCTCCCATCCATAACGGCGTGCGCGACACGCGCGGCGGAATTCCGGCCATGGGCACAACGGAGCCATCCCCCATCAGCACCAGCGTCGACCACCCCGCAGCGGGCACACCGCTCGCTATCGCTTCGCGTTTCGCAGCAGCAAGCGCTGCGCCGATGCTGCTTCCGTTGGCCAGGCGCTCACCGAGTGTCGTTGTGAGACGAGCGGTGCGATCGTCGCGCAGTGGTTGCAACCCTGCGATCACCGTGCGCGCGCCGCCGGCGAAGAACGATCGCGCCAGGCTCAACGGCCCTTCCCCTTCGATCACGACACCAGCACCACCACGACACGCCGAAAGAATCACGACACGGCCGTTCAAGGACAATGCGGCAATCTCGCGCGGCTGGAGCAGTCCGTCTTGATCGCTGTCTCCCGGTGATAGCAGCACGGCCGAGCGACGCGGCTCGGTGTCATCCACCAACGCGTGTGTCGCGAAATGCAAAATAGCGTAGCGCTGCAACGATTCCTGCTTGAGCCGGCTCTCGGTCGCATCGCCGCCGCGCAACAACACGCCATCGAGATCGCGCGCAATCTGCTTGCCTTCGGCATCGGCAAAAGGCAAGCGGCCGAGACGAACGCCTTGCGCCACCATCCAACTGCGCTCGTCGGCCGGTTCTGCGGCGCTTGCGGGCAAGCGAGGGTCGGCAAACACCAGGGCGCTGAGTTCGCTCTGCGGCGGTGGCGTATGTCGCCAACGCAACCAAAGGCTCGCGGCCGGGGAGACCGAGAGTTCGAAACGCTGAGCCACTCGCTCGTGTTGCGGGCCCAACACCAAGGCGTCGAAGGGCAGCTTCCAAAGCACACCGTCGGGCAGCACGATCAAGCGGCGGATGTTTTGAGGGATGAACCCCGGTTGCGGGTTGAGCAGCGACTGGCCCAACAGCGCAGCACCCACCAATTCGCTTTGATCCTGACGTTCGACGAGGTTGACGAAACGCTCGATTTTTCCCGCCAATTCGCGCACCTCGGGAAGCGCGGCCACAGCCACACCGTCGCGCGAGATTCGAATCACCCAGCTTCCGCCCTCTCCACGCTGCGAGATCGAGTAGGCGAGCATCGCTTCGTCGGCGTCGAGCGAGTCCTGCACCTGAGCCAACGACGGAAACGAGGGTTGGACCGCCGGCCGATTGCCCGATGTCTTCGCCAGCAGTTCGTCCTCTTGCAGCTCGAGCGCCGACAGCCGCGCCAACTCTGCGGCGCGCTGCGCCTCGGGAAGCGCGGACTCGACCAACCGCTGTTGCACGCGCGCGATCGCGCCGGTGAGCGAACTCAATTCGGGCGACATGGAATCGGAGCCACTCGCGCCCGGCATCGATGCGGCCGCGTTGAGGTGGTCGAGCAAGGCGCGCGCGCGCATTCGCTCGAGCGTGAGAAACGCCAACTCCAATTCAGATCGTGACGGTGTTGCTTCAGCGCCTTCCAGCAACTTCCCAGCCAGCAAATGAAACGGGCGCGCCTGAAACGCGAACACGCCGGTGCGCAGGCCTGAGTCGTTGACCTTGGCATGCGTCGACTCGATCCGGTCGAGAGCGGTCAACGAGGCGCGGATCGCCTGATCGCGATCACCGCTGATCCACCACGCCTGCGCATAACCGCCGAGGATGTCGCCGACGTAGGCGTCTTCCTGCGCCGAAAGCGCGGTGGCCTTCGCCTCTTCGATCAGACGCCAGCTTTCAGCTCGCCGCTGAGGAGCCACTCGCAACAAGCCGAGGCCGCAACCCATCAAGATTCCTTGCGGAGGCCGACGGGGCGAATCGTCGTAGGCCGAGAGTGCGGCCAGATACTGCGTCACAGCCTCATCGCCCTCGGACAATTCGCCCAGCACGAAGTGCGCAAGCGCCGCGGCGTGTGATCTGGGTACGATTTCGGCCACCGTTGTTTCGGCCATTCGCCTCAGCTCGACGCGCTCGAGTCTGCCTCTGGACTCGAGTTCCGCGCCCGCGCGCAGCAAGCCGTGATGTGCATTGGCCAGATTCACGAGCGTATTGGTACGGCGAGCGTAATCCGCCTCGCGCGTCAAAAACGGCAGCGCCTCTTCATATCGCCCGCGCCGCAGCGCCAGCAGGCCCAAGCCGTGCAACACGCGCGGCAACGTCCGGATCGGATCGTCGCTAGGCACCAGTCCTTCCGCACGTCGCAGGGCAAGGTCCGCCGTGGTGAAGTCCGCCGTTTCCATCGCGTTCAGGCCACGCTGCACGAGAAGTTCGGCGAGCAGATCGTTGCGATTCGCGTCGCGCGCGATCGGCTCGGCGAGATTCAGCTCGTCAGAGGCCTGTTGGTAGCGATCGACCCTCGCGAGGTAGTAGGCCAGCCGTGCACGCCCCAGCACGCGCCCTTCGAGATCGCCTTCGTTATCGAACGCGTTGATCGCCTCGCGAAACAGGTCCAACCCGCGCGGCTCCTTCTTCTCGCTCAACGCGCGGCCCAGATAGAGCCTGGCCCACGGAACCGCGTCGATCGCACCACCCAACTGTTCGAGCCGCGCTAACGCTGGCTGCTTCTCATCGCCCATGACCGCGGCCTGGAACAAACAGTGATAACCATCGCGAGCGCGCGGTTGCTCGCGGATCATCGTCTCGCAGCGGCTGACGGCGGTCTCGGCAGCCATGACAACGTCGCTGAAGCCGCTACTCAACGCGACGAGGGCAGCGATCGTCAGCCACCGTGCCAGTGAGTGCTCTTCTGCCTGCAGAAACGCTGAATGCATGGCCACCCCTTCAGATCTGTTGTGCCGCGAATCATACGACGACAGACGTGGGGTGGTCTGGATTTAGGGACGAACGCTTTGCGCGCGCCAACAGTCGTCACTCCCCCGGCAGCTCTTGTTCGCTTCGAGCCGCTGATGAAGTTGATCCAGCCTGTCCGGCTCGAGTCGATCCACGATGTTGTGCAACTCGTACGGATCGTGGACCAAATCGTAGTAGCTCCGCGTTTGCCGCGCGTCGTCGTATTCCACGTAGAGCGCGTCGGCAAATCGCAGCGCTGCATACGTAGGAGGGTTGCCTGCGCCCGGCTCCGCCACATCCGGATCATCAGGGTCGAATTCTGGGCGTTGGTGCTCGATCAGTGCTGCCTGCCGCCAACGGTCGGGGGTGATGCCGTTGAACAGCGAGACCAAGCTGCGCCCATCCGGCGTTGTCGAGGGTATGACTCCGGCAAGTTCCGTGAACGTCGGGCACAAATCGATGTTCTCGACAATCGAATCGACGGTGGCCCCGGCCGCCACCCCTGGCCCGACGACAATCAACGGGACACGGATATCGGTATCGAAGGGGGTCATCTTCCCGGCTCGAAGCGACCAGTCACCGAGATGCAGGCCGTTGTCGGAACTGAAGATCAAGTAGGTGTTGGTGGCACCTTGTGCGCGCAGCAGCGCGCGCACCTCGCCAATCATCCGGTCGACCGCCTGCACCGCTTGAACCCGCTTGCGGAACTCGCGATCGAGCACCGCCTCGTCTCGCGCCGTGAGCGCAGGAACTCGTTTCAACCACTCGGGCGCGTTGTCCTCGGCCACCGGTTGCCAGCCGAACGCTGGCGTGCGCGGCGCTCGGACGTCGAGAAACGTCGTGCGATCGCGTGGCGCAGGTGTGTACGGAGCGTGCGGCGCGAATGTCGAGATTTCCAGCAAGTATGGTTCGCTAGCATGCCGCTCGATGAAACTGAGCGCGGCCCGCGAGGCGACATCGGTGAAATAGTCGTCAGGCTCGTGACCATAGTTCAGCAGCTGGCCATTGCGATTGACGGTGTAGTCGAACCCGGCGTATCCCCAGCCCAGTCCGTTCCACTCGGTCCAGCCAACGGGCACACCGTCACGAACGGGATGGTAGCCGTTGAGGTACTTGCCAATCATGGCGGTTGCGATGCCCGCGTTCTGAAGTGCCACGGCGAAGCTTCTGGCTTCGTTGTCGTTTTGATTAAAGGCCCTGTACCCACCCTGAAGCCCGGTGTTGGCCAACACCCCTGTGTTGTGCGGAAGCAGACCGGTGAAGATCGAGGCGCGCGAAGGGCAGCACAGCGAGTCGGTCACGAAGTAGTTCGTGAACGTCACGCCGTCCCGCTGCATTTGCAGAACCTGAGGCATATACGGCACCAGGTTCCACGCAAGGTCATCGGTCAGCACAAAGATTACGCTCGGCCGCGGGTCCGATGGCGTGGCCGGATCGATCTCGCCCGCAACTGACCGCGATGGCGACACGAGCACACCCCAGGCGCTGGCCGCAAGAGAGAACAGGACTGTCGATCGACGCATCAACATCGTTGGGCTCGCTTTCTTGGACGTGTTGTGGAGTTTGATAGAGCAAGACTCTCGCCAGCGGTCAGCAGCGACCTAGCGCCGCTGCTATACCGCTTCGATCGGCATTACCAGCGTGTCAGCCGTCCTGTTTGGCTGACGCGCCGTCTCCTTTCGACGACGCCGTTCTGCCCAATAACTCCAAGATCGCCACGAAAAGCTTGTCGATCTATGCGGCACGATCAATGCAACAGTCAAACCATGGGCACTCGGCGATGAGGGCGAACGCAACCATTGCGGTACTCGGTACCGCGGAAGGAGTCACGAGATGCAAATCATGCAGCGCGTTCCGATCGTGATCGCCGTCAGTGTGCTCACCGTGGGCGCCGTGCTCGCTGGCGATCTGCGCCAAACCAGCGAGAGTTTTGGGCCGAGTACATTTCGTGAACGCTCCGGTCAACTAACGCTCATTGTAAGTACCAGCCTCGCGTCACAGCGCAGCGGTGAGGCCTACATCCCAATCCCGATTGCGGTCGGCTACGCGGGGAAGGGTCCGTCGATTTCGATCACGCCCGAGTCGTTCACACTCGTCGACGCGGCCGGCAATCGGTATCCCCTCGCCGGCTTCAACGACGTGCGTCAGAACTATCCCAAGCTCCGGTTCGATCGTTCGATACTTCGTGCTCAGCCGTTGATCGTCGGGTTGCAGTTCGAAACCAGCCGGCGCGTTGCCGCGAACTTCTTCCCGGCTCCCGATGGCAACTTGCGCACCGACCACATCAACCTCTCTCCGTTCATGTGGTTCACCGACGTGCTTTACGTCGAGCGGCCGGCGCACTCGGATGGCGTGATGACGCTGGAGTTCAAGCCGCACGGACTCAAACAGCAACTCGCGGTGCGTATCGCCATCGCGCCCCTCGACTCTGCGAGTTCCCATTTGCTGAGGCGCTAACCATCAACGCTGCCGGGTGAGCCGTAACGAGCCCGGCCGCTGCGCATGGGCGCCGACGTATTGGCCCGCCGCGATCCGTCCGGGACGGTCCGGCGGGCCCGGCGCGCCCCGAAGTCAGCTTTCTGCGCGAGATTCGCACGGCCCAGCCTCGTTCAAAGGAGTCACTCGCGGTAGTCTTTGCCGCTTGTAACCCCGACCCGGCTCAGCAGGCGACGCGGTGTCGACTGTCGAACTGGGGTCTCGAGCACGGAGCCGTTCGCGACACTCATGCCCTTGCCTGCGAATACCCAACTCGGCCCATACAAAATCATCGACCTCCTCGGCGTCGGAGGGATGGGTGAAGTCTATCGAGCGCGCGACATGCGGCTGGAGCGCGACGTCGCGCTGAAGGTGCTGTCGCAGCAAAAGATCAAGAGCCCCGACCACAAGCAGCGCTTCATCCTCGAAGCCAAAGCGGCATCGGGACTCAATCACCCCAATATCATTACGATCTACGACATCGGGTCGGCGGGCGAGACCGACTACATTGCCATGGAGTACATTGCCGGCAAGACACTCGATGCTGCGATCCCCTCCAATGGCATGCGGTTGCCGCTGGTGTTGAAGGTTGCGATCGATGTCGCCGAAGGTCTTTCGGCCGCGCATCGCGCCGGAATCGTGCATCGCGATTTGAAGCCCGCCAACATCATGCTGACCGACGACGGGCGCGTGAAGCTGTTGGACTTCGGGCTGGCGAAGCTGGTCGAGTCGACCGGCCTGACCGAGGTGGGCGATCCCGAAGGAGCCACCAGTTCAGCGCCGCTGACGATCGAAGGAGCGATCCTCGGAACGGTTTCGTACATGTCTCCCGAGCAGGCCGAAGGGTTTCGTGTCGACCCGCGCTCCGATGTCTTCAGCTTCGGCGCCGTGCTCTACGAGATGATTACCGGCAAGCGCGCCTTCACCAGCAGCAGCACGATCTCGACGCTCTCGGCGATTCTCAAGGAGGAACCGCAACGGGCCAGTTCACTCGTGGCCGGCGTGCCCGACGAACTCGAGCGTGTGATCGCGCGCTGCTTGCGCAAAGATCCCGACCGCCGTTGGCAGAGCATGAGAGATGTGGTGATTCGCCTCACCGAGCTGAAGGAAATCTCCGACTCCGGCACGCTGATCCGATCGACGGCGGGCGCGACGACGGCGCCGGCGTCGAAGAGTTCCAGACGGCCACTTTGGGGCGGGATCGTGGCCGGCGTCATCATCGCGACCACGCTGGGTGCTTGGTGGATCACCCGGCAGCAGCCCGTCATCGGGTCCCCGGCATCCAACATCGAGACTGCCGCCACGACTTCGGCCGCCGCGCCGATCGTGGCCAAACCCGCTCCCGAAGTCCTGACCAACGCGAGCGTGATCGAGATGGTCGGTGCGGGATTGAGCAACGACGTCATTGTCGAGCACGTCAAACGCACGAAGTCGCGCTTCGATCTGTCGACGGCCGAGGTGATTCGACTCTCGAAAGCTGGCGTGCCCGACATCGTGATTACCGCCATGCGCGGCCGTACCCGAGCGGTCGCCTCCGATGCCGCACCGAGTAACCAAGCCGCGCCCTCGCCGGCCCCGGGAGCGACGATCGCCGAAGGAACCGCGTTGTTGCTGACGCTCGAACAGGAAGTCTCCACGGCGACCGCGAAGGAAGGGCAGCGCGTGAGCCTGAGCGTCGCCAAGAATGTACTGGCCGGCTCCGTGGTAGTGATCCCCGCCGGAACCAAAGCCACGGCGACGATCAGTTCGGCCGGCAGGAAGACGATGTTTCGTCGCGCCCCCAAACTGAGGTTGACGCTGAATTCACTGCAATTGCCCGATGGCCAACCGGTACGATTGAGGTCGAGTAAAACCGCAGCCAGCGACAAGACACGCGGCGGCGAGATCGATGCGGCGAGCTTGATCGAGAAGCCCGCCGACGCTGCGAAGATTCAGGACATTGTGCTGCCCAAGGGAACGCAGATCACCGGCTTTCTCGATGCCGCGGTCAAGCTCGGCCCACCACAACCCAAGTAGGCAGCCGTCTGCCGCTTGATGCGCGTGAGAGCGCCGCGACGCATACTCCCGCGCCCCAACGCCGCAGTCCCCTAACCCACCTCCAGAAGAAAGCGATTTGTCCGTGAACGAGGTTACGCAAAATCCCCTGGTGCTCGGCCAACCCGATGAGGTTCGTCGCCGTCGCACGTTCGCGATCATTTCCCACCCGGACGCAGGCAAGACGACTCTCACTGAGAAGCTGCTGTTGTTTGGCGGCGCGATTCAAATGGCTGGCACCGTCAAGGCCCGCAAGAGCAGCCGGCATGCCACCTCCGATTGGATGGAGGTCGAAAAGCAACGTGGAATCTCGGTCGCTAGTTCTGTCATGCAGTTCGATTTCGCGGACTGCGTGTTGAACCTGCTCGATACACCGGGCCACGAGGACTTCTCGGAAGACACCTACCGCGTGCTCACCGCGGTCGACGCGGCGCTGATGATCATCGATGCTGCCAAGGGAGTCGAAGAGCGCACGATCAAGTTGATGGAGGTCTGTCGCATGCGCGACACGCCGATCATTACCTTCATCAACAAAATGGATCGCGAGGTCCGCGAGCCAATCGCGCTGATCGAAGAAATCGAAAAGGTGCTGGGCATTCATTGCACGCCGGTCACCTGGCCGCTGGGCATGGGGAAGGCGTTCAAGGGGGTGCTTTCCTTGGCCGACGGCACGGTGCTGCGCTTTACGCCGGGACAAGAGCGCGCCGATCAGACGTTCCAGAAGTTGGCCTCCACCGACACACGCGAAATCGCTCGACTCGTCGGCGTCGATCCCGGTCACTTGATGGAGGAGGTCGAGTTGGTGCAATCGGCCTGCGCAGAACGCAACCACGCGGAATTTCTCGCTGGAAAGCAAACACCGGTGTTCTTCGGCTCGGCGATCAACAACTTCGGTGTGCGCGAGATCTTGAATGCGTTGGTGGCGTGGGCTCCACCGCCACAAGGACGAGACGCCACCAAGCGGCGGGTCGAGGCGGACGAGCCGGCGTTCACCGGCTTCGTCTTCAAGATCCAAGCCAACATGGACCCCAAGCACCGCGATCGCGTCGCGTTCGTGCGCATCTGTTCCGGCCGCTACGAGCCCGGCATGAAGGTGCAAAACCAACGCGCCGGCAAGGAACTACGCATCGGGAACGCTGTGACTTTTTTGGCCGACACCCGCGCACGCAGCGAACAAGCGTTTGCCGGCGACATCATCGGGATTCTCAATCACGGCCAACTGCAAATTGGCGACACGCTCGCCGATGAAGTGGGACTGGCCTTCACCGGTATCCCCTACTTCGCCCCCGAGGTATTTCGCGCACCACGTTTGCGCGAACCGATCAAGGCCAAACAGCTCACCAAAGGGCTGCGCGAACTGGGTGAAGAAGGCGCGGTGCAGGTCTTCGAACCGTTCGGCGGTGGCCGGCTGCTGATTGGCGCGGTGGGTCCGCTTCAGTTCGAGGTGGTCGCAGCGCGATTGAAGAGCGAGTACGGCGTCGACGCCGTGTTCGAGCCATCGTCGATTGTGATCGCGCGCTGGCTGACGTGTGACGACCCTGCGGTCTGGGCCGAATTCAAGCGCACGCAGTCGATGCGTTTGGGCACCGACGTCGACGGCAACTGGGTTTATCTCGCGCCGGACCGCGTGTACCTGAAGCTCGCGATGGAGAATTATCCGAAGGTGGAGTTTCACGCCACGCGTGAACACGGCGCGCGACTGTCGAGTTAGCGCGCGGGACCTTTCAGTGGGTGCTATCGCCGTTACACGAAGGCGCGATCGCGAACAGCAGGCCGCGGAGATCGATCGGGTTGTCTCACCGATTGCCCGAGGCACCCATCGAACTGGTCAGCGTGCGTTCCGGCATCCGGCGGTTCGCAAGAGGGCAAGTGTTTTTGAGTAACCTTCCAGGGCTCTGTTTGCTCCTCTGATCCCACCCTCGAGTGTCCCAACCCGGCTGATTGATGACGGCGCCCCACGTTCCGGGTTCACGGGCAAGCATGCACACTCGTTTCATTCGCGACGCCCCATGAACTGAGTCGACAACTGCTCGAGGACCCCGATTCGGAGCGCACGAGGTAGTAGTAGCCGTCTCGCGAATGTGGGATCGCGCCATCCACGACCACTGTGCCTGTCACGTCAGGGGCGAAGCAAGCGGTCTGCTCAACCGACCTCTCCAGACCCATGTCGCTGAGCAATCCGCGGGCCACGTCGTAGCGCAACGCTCCGAGAACTGGTTGCCAGGTTAGCGACACCCGATCTGGCGCGATCATCATGCTGG
>JANNUT010000016.1:0-32610 GCA_031395565.1 Acidobacteriota bacterium
GATACACCCGTGCAGGACTATTTGCCGACCTTTGCTCCGAAAAATCCATTCGATGTCGCGATCACGTTGCGGCAGCTGATGTCCCATCGTTCCGGTTTGGTTCGAGAATCCCCGGTAGGTCACTATTTTGATCCGGGCGAGCCGGCTCTTGCGGCAACTGTTGCCAGCCTGAACGACACCGCGCTGGTTTATCGCCCTGAGTCGAAGACGAAGTATTCCAATGCCGCTGTGTCGGTCGTCGGAGCGGTGCTGGAATCCCGGCTGGAAGTCAGTCATCCGCAGCAAGTGCGTGACACAATCTTAGACCCGCTGCACATGCACAACAGCAGCTTCGTGGTGATCGCTGACGTCGAACCAGGGCTTGCGACAGGCTGGATGCGAACGTACGACGGACGGCGCTTCAAGGCACCCACGTTTCTATTGGGCACTGGACCGGCCGGCAATCTTTATTCCAGCGTTTCTGATCTGTCGAAATTCGTGGTCTGCATGTTCAGAGATGGCAAGACCGACACCGGGCAGATTCTGAAACCTGCGACGTATCAACAAATGACGGCTCCGCAGATGGACGGCAATGGCAATCCGCAGGGATTCGGTATCGGCTTTCAAGTTCAGGAACTGGACGGATACACAAAGATCGGCCACGGTGGAGCGATCTACGGCTTTTCGACTCAACTTGAAGCACTGCCAGCCAGGCAACTGGGAGTCGACCCGGCGACCGAGTCGTCTCGCGGCCGTTCTGCCGCGATCGTCCAGAGTCTGTTCCTGCATGTCCATTCCGCGCGCGTCCATCGATTCAGCTTGAAGGCAACGTTCACCGCCGGCCTAGGGATAGCGACGCTCGCGCTGTTCGTCCTGCTCTCCGTAACCGGGCTGTTCCTGATGATCTACTACAACCCGTCGACGCAGCACGCCTTCGAGACAACCAAGGACATCCACTACGTCGTTGCCGCAGGGCGCGCGGTGCGCAACATCCATCGCTGGGCTGCGCACATGATGGTGATCGCCGCGTTTCTCCACATGGCGCGGGTCTTTTATACCGGCGCATACCGGCGGCCACGGGAGTTCAATTGGCTCATTGGCCTGGCGTTGCTCGTGCTCACACTGGCCCTCAGCTTCACCGGATACCTGCTGCCGTGGGATCAACTGGCGTTCTGGGCCGTCACGATCGGCGCGAACATCGCCTCATCGCCGACAGAGCTTACGGATGCACTCGGATTGACGCAGTACTTCGATCCCGGTCGCATGATGAGAATCCTGCTGCTCGGCGCCGATGAGGTCGGAGAGGCGTCGCTCGTCCGCTTCTACTTCCTGCACTGTGTCGCTTTGCCGGTGATTACGACCATGCTGATTGGCGTCCACTTTTGGCGCATCCGCAAAGACGGCGGCCTCGCTGTGCCAGCCGACGTATCGGACGACGAAGTGCGGTCGGTGGTGCCGGAGGAACAGCTCGAAGCGAGGGAATCCGTAGGCGGTGCACATCCATCCGTTCCTACCAACTACGGACTGATGGCGATCGTGCGCCCTGCACCGGGGGCGCGGCAGCATCTGCCTACTCACACCGTAGCGAGCTGGCCGCACGCACTGCGGGCCGAATTGGTCGTGGTCATGATCTGCACGGTGATCGCGCTGGCATGCGCGTACTTCAGTGATGCGCCCCTCAAGGAGCCCGCGAATCCACTCGTGCCCGAAAACCCGGCCAAGGCGCCGTGGTATTTCCTCGGTCTGCAGGAACTCGTCGGCTACTCGGCGTTCGCGGGCGGCGTTGCGATCCCCACACTCGCACTCGTGGGACTTGCTCTGATCCCCTACTTGGACCGCCGTCCGGGAGTAACTGGCCGATGGTTGGATGGCGGAAGCGGCGTCCGTACCTTTTTGTGGTCGCTCATCAGCTCCGCAGTCCTCACACTTGCGACGCTGGCGTTCACCGTGAACTTCGGATGGCTACGCAACTGGTTTCCCGATATTCCTCAACTTGTCGTCATTTTCCTGAATCCCGGCACGATGCTGACGGCTGCGTTCGCGGTGCTGTCGCTGATCACGCTGAGCCGGACCGGGTCGACACGAAAGGCGGCGATCTCGCTCTTCACCGCATTCCTCGTCGGCTTCACGATCCTCACTTACTTCGCCACCGTGCACCGCGGACCGAACTGGGACTTTTATTGGACGCAATCCAGTTGGCCGATTCATTGAGGCGATTGCCTGGACGTGGGTTCCAGTACGAGAGGAGTAGATTCGATGCGCGTGTTGCTGTTGCTGTCAGGTATGGCGTGCCTAGCGTTCATGGCGCTACACGCGTGGCGTGAGAATCTCGGCGCCGAGTGGGTCTCGCACCAAGAGCGCTACGCGGAGGCGCTCGCCGCGAGAGCCGCAACCGAGACCGAGCGAGCTGCCGCCGCCGCCTTCGAGGTGAAGCTCCGCCAGGCCGTATTGCCCGAGGGGTACGCGACCGACCGGTGTATCTCCTGCCACGTCGCGATCGAAGACCCGAAGATGACCCAGGAGCAGGAACCGCTTCGGACTCACCCAGGCGAGTATCTGAACACGCACCCCATCGAACGCTTCGGTTGCACGCTCTGTCACGACGGACAAGGCTTGGCGGTGAACGTCGCGGACGCAGCAGCGTACAGTCGTGATCGCTACTGGGAGAAGCCGCTTCTCAAGGCACCGTTCAGAGAGGCCAACTGCTATCGATGCCATAACGAAGTGCTGCCCGAGACCCCCACATACGCGTTCGGAAAACAGATCTTCGAAGGTTCCGGTTGCACCGGTTGCCACAAGGTCAGGGGCCGCGGTGGGAACGTCGGCCCGGACCTTTCTCTCGTCGGTGACCTCTCGCGACATCTCAAGGTCCCGACGGCCGCTCATCACGATCTCGTGGAGCGATTCGACGGCAATGAGTCGATCGCCTATCTCTACGAGTCGGTGCGCTGGCCGAACGCGCAGCCGGCCGTGACGAAGATGCCTGATTTCGGGTTCAGCGATGAGGAAGCGATCGCGCTGGTTGTCTACCTCAAGAGCTTCGTACGCCCCGCGACCGTTGTTGGCTTGCTGCCGCCGGCAAGGGAAGAGAAGCCACCGAACGATCCCGTCGAACGAGGGCGGGTCACATATGCCAAGTACTGCATCGGTTGTCACGGTGCCGGTGCTGCCGGCGGGGTGACCAATCTGAATGCGAAGAACGGGGTGATTCCCGCGCTGAACGGGATCGCCGCTCGAATGGGATTCGCCAGCAATGCCGATGTCGACACCCTGCTGCGCACCCTTGGCGCGCCGAATGCGCCGCCGCTCGCAGATTCCGATGCGGCACGACTCGCCAACTGGGCGCAGATACAACAGACGTTGTCGGAGACGCGGCGAATCATTGCTCAAGGTCTCGCGGTCATGGCTGTCGACGCGAACGGACCCGAGCCGCTCGACATGCCGTCATGGCAGCATTTGATCGACGAGAAGGAGATCGACGCGCTGATCACCTACCTGATCAGCACGGCGCCGCGCGACGAGCAGGCTGCGGCTGGATCAGGCAAACCATGAGAGATCGCTTCGCAGTGACCGAGCCGAATCTCGACTACTGGAAGTCGCAGATCAACTGCCAGGCAGCGTGCCCGGTCCACACCGATGCTCGCGGGTACGTGCGCGCGATCGCAGATGGCGACTACGAGCGGGCGTACTTCATCGCTCGCGGGCCCAATCCGCTGGCATCGATCTGCGGTCGGATCTGCGGGGCACCGTGCGAGACCGCGTGTCGGCGCGGCCAACTCGACGCCCCTGTCGCAATTCGCGCGCTGAAACGGTTCGTCATGGAGCGTCACAGCCCGAGCACCGCAACCTCGTCGAGCACAGGAATGATCGAGTTCCTCAAGACGGCGGCGCGCCGGTACGGAAGGGACTGCCAGAGCACAGAGGAACTCCTGCCACTCATGCAGGCACTGCTTTCGGGCGACATACCGAAGGTCGAAGGGCTGTCGATCGGAATCATCGGCAGCGGGCCGGCAGGCTTGGCCGCGGCACACGATTTGGCGCTGCTCGGGTTCAGCGTGACGGTGTACGAAAGCGAGTCGACCCTGGCCGGCATGCTCGCCCTCGGCGTTCCTGAGTACCGGCTTCCACGAGACCTGATTCGAGCCGAGGTCGATGTGATCCTAGGACTCGGCGTCAAGGCTGTGACCAACTGCGCGGTCGGGCGTGACGTTTCGCTCGCAGAACTGCGACAGCGGCATGACGCGGTGATCATTGCGGTCGGACTCAAGAAGTCGCGCCAAATCTCGATCCCCGGTGTCGACGCGGAGGGCGTTCTCGGCGGTGTCGAGTTCCTGCGCGAGGTGGCGATGGGCACGCCACCGCATCTCGGCGGCAGGGTAGTCGTCATCGGGGGCGGAAACGTGGCCTACGACGTCGGCCGGACCGTGCTGCGGCAGGTTGCGATGGACGCCGCACGAACCGCGATGCGCGACGCCGAGGTCGGCCACGTTTATCTCTGTTCCCTGGAATCGCTCGACGAGATGCCGGCAGACCTCGTCGAGATCGAGGAAGGGGACGAGGAAGGAATTCAGCGCCGCAACGGTTGGGGCCCGGTGGAGATCGTCAAGAACGAGGCCGGTCGCGTGCGCGGTGTCGTGTTTCGACGGTGCCTCTCTGTGTACGATGCTAATCGTCGCTTCGCACCGACGTTCGACGACTCAGCGAGAGAGTTTATCGAATGCGACAGCGTGCTGCTGTCGGTCGGTCAGGTTGCCAGCCTCGACTTTCTAGGAAGCGACGACCAGTTGGAACGCACCTCCAACAACGCGATCAATTGCGACCCGACGACCGGCACCACTTCGGCACCGGACATCTTCATCGCGGGCGATCTCGCCTACGGCGCCAAGCTTCTGATCCACGCGGTCGCGTCGGGCAAGCAGGTCGCGCGCAGCGTCTACGAAGCTCTGACAGGAAACGCGATCGGGTTTCGAGACGTCGAGCTACATTTCACGATCCATGAGTATGCGCGGGAGCAGGGGTACGAAACGACACGCCGCGTGGCGACGAAGACGACACCTGTCCAGGAGCGATTGAAGTCGCAGTCGATCAGCGTGGAGCTTGGACTCAGCGAGGAGGAGGCGCGCCGCGAGGCCTCACGGTGCCTCGACTGTGGCATCAACACGATCTTCGACCAAGAGCGCTGCGTCGCCTGCGGTGGCTGCGTCGACGTCTGTCCGCACGCGTGTCTTTCGATCGTGTCGCTGACGAGCCTGACGGCGGCTGATGGGGCGCACGCGGCGCTGAAACGGTGCGACGACCCGGACACGGAGTTACTGGCAATTATCAAGGATGAGACGATCTGCATCCGATGCGGGATGTGCGCCGATCGGTGCCCCGTGGGCGCGATCAGCATGAAGCGCTTCCAATTTGCCGCGACCCCTGTTCTGCAAACGGCGGGGCCTCGCTCGCAGGTCTGACAGTTGTAGCGAAGCAGACGACGGCCGCGCGACGCACGAGCGCGCCCGACCACTTCGTCCACTGATCCAGCCACCCCAAAACCGTCTCATTCCAAAACACGTTGTTCTGCGGCTTCAAGGCCCAGGCGATTCAGATGAAACCGAAGCGGCTCATGGATCTCCCGCAGATTTGCCGCCGACCCCTTCTCGTATCGACAAGAGCCATCGAATTTCGTCTTCAGTCAACGACTCCAATGGCTCACGTATGGTGAAGAAGGCCCGTTCTTTCTCTTGCTCAGGCGCGTGGATCTCCCGAAGCGTCTGCAGCGCCGTGCTTCGGATGATGGAGTGTTCCTGCGCATTCATCGCTACGTCGACCACAAGCAGCAGAGCCTGTGCACGTGGCTGGAACAGATTCAACCAAGCAATAGCACTTACTACGCCGCAGCGCGTCTCAAACGCCTCGGCCGTGCGATAGGTCTGGAGCAGATCCTCGAAGTAGCGAGCCCCAGAAGTCTTGAACCCAATGTAATCGACCGCGCTATCAGCGGCATCCGGGTCGCGGAGGTAACGCACGACGACTTCGCCGACGCGTTCCCGCTGATCTCTCGGGGTCTCCCAATACAGTAGCTCGATCGCGTCAGAGGCCTCCTCCGAGGTAAGGGTCCCGCCAGCGAGTTTCGAGAACACAACGTCCCACGGCACCCCATGGAAGCGATTACGTTTCCATTGACCTTCTCGGCCCAGGAACCAATCGATGAAGGAACGAAAGAAACCCATGCGAGCGCTGTGCCTTTCTTGTGCTCTTCCCACGTCGCGGTCGTGCCGGTAAGCGATTCACGCAAGATTTCGCGGGGCCGACAGATTGCCGCAGACCGACCCGTGAAGTGATGTTGGATGTTGGCGCGTCTGAGTTGCCCGGGTGGAGTGCGCGCTTGACCGT
This sequence comes from Acidobacteriota bacterium, assembly GCA_031395565.1. Taxonomy (GTDB): domain Bacteria; phylum Acidobacteriota; class Polarisedimenticolia; order J045; family J045; genus JANNUT01. The sequence goes on from JANNUT010000016.1 coordinate 6,358, forward strand.
GCTTGTCGCGCTGACACGGACCGTGGTGCTGATCAGCGCTGAACCGGAACACATTTCTACATCCCGTCTGTTGCTGCGGTCGAGTGTCGTGAGTCCAATGGCGCCGCTTGAGTTGACGCTTCTCGTTGTCGCGCGATTGCCGCGAGCCTCCGCTGGCCCTCGCACGGCGCGGCCGCACTGTGTATCGTCTCGCTCATGAAACAAGCCACCAAGCGAGCCACCAAGCGCAGCGCAGCACGTCCAACGGAGCTGTTCCCCGCGCTCAAGCCCTATCGCACGGGCAAGCTGAAGGTCTCGGCACTGCACACGCTCTACTTCGAGGAGTGCGGCAATCCGAAGGGCAAACCGCTGGTGTTCCTGCACGGCGGGCCCGGAGGCGGCGTGGATCCGGTCTATCGCCGCTACTTCGATCCGAAGAAGTGGCGCATCGTGCTGTTCGATCAGCGCGGCTGCGGCAAGAGCACGCCGCACGCCGAGCTGCGCGAGAACACGACCTGGGATCTCGTCGCTGACATCGAGCGCCTGCGTCAACACCTGGGCGTGGAGCGCTGGCTCGTGTTCGGCGGCAGCTGGGGCAGCACGCTCTCGCTCGCCTACGCCCAGACGCACCCCGAGCGCTGCGCCGGACTCGTGCTGCGCGGCATCTTCCTGCTGCGGCGCGCGGAACTGTTGTGGTTCTATCAGGAGGGCGCGAGCTGGATCTACCCCGACGTGTGGGAGGACTACCTCGCTCCGATCCCGCCGCGCGAGCGCGGTGACTTGATGAAGGCCTACTACAAGCGCCTCACCTCCAAGAACAGCAAGGTGCGCGCCTCCGCCGCGCGAGCCTGGTCGGTGTGGGAAGGCAGCACGAGCAAACTCTTCACCGACCCCGAGCTCGTTCGGCGCTTCGCCGGCGGCAAGTTCGCCGACGCTTTCGCGCGCATCGAGGCACACTACTTCGTCAACAAGGGCTTCTTCGCCGTCGATGACCAACTGCTGCGCAACGTCGGTCGCATTCGCAAAATCCCGGCGGTGATCGTGCAAGGTCGCTACGACGTCGTCTGCCCGATCCGCTCGGCGTGGGACCTCCACCGCGCTTGGCCCGAGGCGAAGTTCATCGTCATCAACAACGCCGGCCACTCGATGACCGAGCCTGGGATTCGCGCCGCACTGGTCGCCGAGACGGATGCGATGCACAGTCTCGACTGACGCGTCCGCTGGAGGGGAGTCTCGAACTGCGGTGCCGGTCGCAAGGTCGTGGAAGGAGCGGCGCCATAAACTCTCGAGGCCTCGGTTGCGCCGTTAAGATCGCGGAGAGTCGTTTCAAGCGCCCAAATCTTCAGATCACCTATTGCGACGACTTCATTTCGCATCAGGTGATGAAGCATTCCACATACCCAGTGCTGAATACCAAACGCCGTCGCGTTCACGCCGAAGAAGTTCAACGAATCGACCTCGATACGCGGCACGAGTTTGGAATCATCGAACTACGTTGCGCTGCCGTCACACTCCTGCGGCGCTTCGGCGATGCGTCATCCAGCAAGGTCCGTCGTGCGGCCACCGATTGGTGTATCACGGCTGTCAGCACTCGACGGTTGACGTCGACTGTGTCCTCCCGCCCGCACGTTACTCCAGGCGCAGCACCGGCAGTGCCATTCCGTCCGTGGTGTACGGGCGGAAACGCGGGTACTGGTAGACGCCGTACAGCGACATCGGCTCGAGCACGAGTGCGGCGCGCAGTGCCGCCTCGCCGTCGAGCGCGACGACAAGTGATCCTGCAGCGAGTTCGATCTCCTCGGCGGGGGCGCAACGCACGATCTGGCGGCCTTCATAGCGCGAGTAGACCTCGTCGAACTCGTCCTCGATCCGCAGCGCGGTACAGCGCGCGGCGCGTGCCTTCCGCGATGCGGACAGCGTCTCGAACGGGATGCCGTGGCGCTCGAGCACCGGCGCGAAGTCCGCAGCAGCGCGCGGCCCGTCGCGATCCCCTGCAGCGCAATCTCCGTGACGGTCGCGCCCGGGTTCACCCAGAGGTAGTTCGTCGGCAGAAACGCGGGCAGTGGGCGACGGCGCGCCTTGTCGACCGCCGCGACGTCGGTGGCGCGGTGCGATGTATCGGACAGGAACCGGCGCAGCAGCACGCCGTACGCATCGACGCGCCGCGCAAGATCGGCCTGCGGATCGGGGACATCGCGCCGCACGGCCGACTCGATGATGAACGACAGGCCGGCGTACATCCCGATCGCGTTGAGTCCGGCGTCGATGTCGGGAGCCGAGTGGCGCTGCTCGTCCCGCGGCGGCACTCCTCCGACGGTGTAGCGTGCGTAGCGGTAACCCGCGGTGGTCAACGCGGCCTCGGCCGTGTCGACCCAGCGCTGCGCCGCGGCAATCACGGCCGGGTCGAACAGCGGGTTGTTGAGCCCGTCCATCGTGATGTCCGGCCAGGCGATGACTCCTCGCGCTGCGCGCTTGGCGCCGTCGCGCTCGAACTCGTGGCAGTCGACCGCGAGCTGCGGCCGCGCGCGACGCGCGACACGATGCAGTGCCTGAGTCTCGGGCTGCTCTTGCACAATGTGATCACGGTTTAGGTCGACGTTCGCCGCATTGCGCCGTGTGCCCGCCTCGGCGCCGTCGGGGTTCAGCATAGGCAGGATCCAAAGGTCGATGCCGGCGGGAAGCGTCTCGGGGCGGCTCGCGATGTCGCGCAGCAAAAGCAGCAGCGCCTCTTTACCAGCGACTTCGTCCCCGTGCTGCTGCGCGTAGAACAAAACGCGGAACGGCGCCTCGCCGCCATGCGTCGCGTGCACGAGGAAGATTGAACGACCCTGCGCAGTTTTCGCCTCCACCGAGACACGGATCGGCCCCTTACCGTCGATCGACGCGAGCAGCGCAGCCATCGTGTCGTAGCTGGTCGGGCGCACGATCGCTGGTGATTCGTCGGGCAGCGTTGCCGCGCGCGCTCCGCACGGCATCGGCGTGGTGCAGAGTAGAAGCAGCGTGGCGGTAGCGAGTGGAGTGAGGGTCGGCATCAGGCGTTGCTCCGGACAGGAGGTGTCGGTGGTCGCGATGGTAACCCTGACCACGAGAGGTGGACACGAAATACCGCGGGCCACAGATTCCTGGCCGCGGGAGACACCGGTTTAGAAGCGCCTGCGCTGCGAGGCTCGGCATGCGACGGTTTCAAACATGCCGAGTCCACCGCAGAATCCACCGTTTTGCCCCAATCCGCGGTGCCGCTTCCACGACGCCACCGATCTCTCGGCCTGGTGTTATCAGTCGCGCGGCTCGCGTCGTGTGCAGCGCAGCCCTCGGCCGGTGCGCATGTTCTCCTGCAGCACCTGCCGCCGCTGGTTCCGTGATGCCGCCTTCGCCTGTGTGGTGGTGTTGAAGCTAAGCGCGTCTGAGTTGCCCGGGTGAAGTGTGCGCTTGATCGTGCTTGTCGCGCTGACACTGACCGTGGTGCTGCTTAGCGCTGAATCAAAACACAGTTCTACGTCCCGACTGTTGCTGCGGTCGAGTGTCGTCAGTCCAGTGGCGCCACTTGATCGAATTCAAAAGGCAGCGATTCTTGCGGACCGGGACGTGCCGTCGTGATCGGCGGTGGCCGGGCCGACGGCGATGCTTTGAATGCGCTACCCGCAGCCGGCGAAGAAGCCCCCCGTCGGCCGCTTTCGTCGGAAGCTCGAATCCGGTAGAGGAGAATGAGCGGTGCTCGGCATCACAGCTTGTCCAAGTTCTCGAATGTGACTCCAGCTTGCGCGCGCAACGCTTCACGGTCCTGTACTGACATCTTGGCGATGCTCTTAGCCATTAGAGAGGTGCGCGGGTTGCCCGCCAACATCTCTTCGTGCTTGTCCAAGAAGTACCAATAGAGCGTGGTAAAAGGACAAGCGGTCGCACCGGTTTTGACCTCCGGCTTGTATCGGCAACCGCTGCAGTAGTTCGACATGCGCTTGATGTACTGGCCGCTCGCGATGTACGGTTTTGAGGTGAATCGACCGCCGTTGGCGTAGATCGCCATGCCCGCAACATTGGGCAACTCGACCCACTCGACCGCATCAATGTATACAGCCAGATACCAATCCTCGATGTCCTTCGGCGCGACTTCAGCCAGCAAGCTAAAGATTCCTGTCACCATCAATCGCTGAATGTGATGTGCATAGCCATACTTCAACGTTTGCCCAATGGTATCGCGCATGCAGTTCATTTTCGTGTCGCCAGTCCAGTACCACGCTGGCAGCTTGCGATCGTGATTGAAATGATTTGATTCGCGTAGGCCCGGCATTTCGAGCCAATACACGCCCCGAATAAACTCGCGCCAGCCAATCACTTGGCGCACAAAGCCCTCGACCGCTTCAATCGGTGCACGTCCGCCCTCGAGTGCTGCGATAGCCGCAGCGATGACTTCTCGAGGATTCAACAATTTCAGATTGAGCGCTGCTGAAATGTGCGCGTGGTACAGAAAAGGCTCGTTAGTCCACATGGCGTCTTGGAACTCGCCGAACATCGGGAGGCGCTCATCGACGAACTGTTTGAGCGCACTCAAAGCGTCTCGACGTGTCACAGGCCACGCGAAAGCATCGAGCGTGCCCGGATGTTCTGCGAAATAGGCTTCGACGTCTGCGATTGCTCCGATCGTAATGGCGTCAGGCGCTACGCGCATCGTAGGTGGAATGGGCTTTGGCCCACCCTTCGGAAAAGCCCCACGATTCTCCGCATCGAAATTCCATCGCCCCTGCACCGGTGCGTCGCCCTCCATCATGACGCCGTGGCGCTTGCGCATCATGCGGTAGAAATACTCGAGGCGCAGTCGCTTGTAGCCCTTCGCCCATTCCGCGAACTCGGTACGTGAGCACATGAAGTGCTGGTCCTCGCGTATGACCAGATTCAGCTTGATCGCCTGTCGAGCTGCCGCAAACGCAGATAGCTGCTGCTCTACACGCCAATCGCCGGGCTCGACCATCACCACTTTATCCGGCGCGTAGTGCTTGATCGCATCGGCGAGCACATCGACCAGAGACGCGAAGTCGTGGGTGCCGATGCGCCGATAGTCGACCGAGTACTCTTTGGCGCGCAGTGCTTCTGCAAAGTGGCGCATCGCAGCGAAGAAAAACGCGGACCGCGGCTTGGCAGACCAGACGTGTGTGGATTCCTCGGCCACTTCGGCCATCAACACGACATCACGATCGCTGTCGAAATCTGCCAACGCGGAGGAATGTTCGTCAAGCTGGTCGCCGAGAACGAAGACGAGATGACGGCATTTCTTCATGGCGCGGCCTGCGAAGCGCGGTTGGATTGACCGGCACGTCGGCATTTCTCAGAACAGTACTTCACCTGATCCCAATTCTTTTCCCATGACTTGCGCCACGTCATGCTGCGGCCACAAGCACGACACAGCTTACTGGGAAGTGAGGCCTTGTTGCCCTTGAAGTCCTTTGTGTTCATGCGGCGTTCATTCCTTCAAACCTTTGCAAAGCATCGCGACCTACCTAGGCGTCGTGAGATCGCGAATGCGGTGGATCGCCGTTTGGGGGGAGTGTTGTGATGGGAGCGGAGTATCGCAGACCGACTGACGCAGAGGAAACCCTCGTCGATGCGGCGCGTCTTGGATGCGCTATCGCCCTGATTCGCAGTGAACCAGGAAATCGTTCTACGGCCAGTCATCTGACGGACGTGTGGTTGTTGTCAGGACAGTTCAACAACCTGTGCGCGAAGTCGAAGAAACCGTTCCGGCAGCAGGCCTACACCGACCCGCTGAAATTCGCCATCCTGCTGCGGCGCATCGCGCGAGCCTGATAAGATCCCGCCGCCATGGAACACACGCTCGTCGCAGGGGATGTGATATCCCACTATCGGATCGTGGGCGCGCTGGGATCCGGCGGCATGGGCGAGGTGTACCTGGCCCAGGATCTCACCCTCGAAAGGAGCGTCGCGCTCAAAGTCCTCCCGCCGGGGCTCGTCCGCAACGAAGAGCGGCTGCGTCGCTTCGTCATCGAAGCCAAGGCGGCATCGTCGCTCAACCACCCGAGCATCGTGACGATCCACGAAATCGGTTCGGGCGCGATCGAACGCGACGGACAAACCCTGGAGTCAATTCACTTCATCGCGATGGAGCGGATCGACGGGCACACGCTGGCCGAGGTGATACACGTCGACAAGGAAGATCTGCGACGCCTCTTGGGCTATTTGGCCCAGGCGGCGGAAGGCATAGCCAAAGCGCACGCGGCCGGAATCGTCCATCGCGACCTCAAGCCGGGGAACATCATGGTCTCGAGGGACGGCTTCGCGAAGGTGCTCGACTTCGGGCTCGCCAAGCTGATCGAATCCAGAGCGGCGGAAACGCAAGCCAGCGCCGCGCCCACCCAGATCGAACAGCACACGGGCGCAGGCACGATCGTCGGCACGGTTGGCTACATGTCGCCGGAGCAGGTGCAAGGAAAATCCGTCGATCACCGCTCCGACATCTTCTCATTCGGCTGCATTCTCTATGAAGCCGTGACACGTCAGCGCGCGTTCGAGGCGGACTCCGCCGTCGACACGATGCACAAGATCCTCCACGACGCGCCGATCGAGTCGCACCAGTTAAACCCGAAAGCTCCCGCCGACCTGCGCCGCTTGGTGCGGCGCTGTCTCGCGAAGAGTCCCGACCAACGCCTCCAATCGATGAAGGATTTGGCCATCGAGCTGCGGGAGATCGCGGACAACTACGAGTCGCTTTCGAGCTCGACGAGTTCGGGAAGCGGCGTCAGCAGTGTGGGCGCACCGCGGCCCACAACGCGCAGCGTGTGGCGGATCGGCGGGATGATCGTCGCAATTGTCGCAATCGCGGGGCTGGCGATCGGACTCTTCAGTCTGATTCGTCCTCGCGATGCCCAGCCTGTCGAAGCGACGCAGACCGCCGCACTCAAGCGCACGAGCATCTCGGGGCGAGAAGGCGTGAGCGGCGTGTCGATCTCCGGCGATGGACGCTATCTCGCGTATCCGATCGTCTCGTCGGAGTCGACGTCGATCTGGGTCCGGCAGATCGCGACTGGGAGCGAGGTCCAGGTCGTGCCTCCGCGCAACGTGGGTGTGATATCCCTTCGCTTCTCGCCCAACGGCGACTACGTCTATTACCTCGTCGTCGAGCAGGACGGTCCAGGGCTGACAACGCTCGAGCGGGTGCCGACTCTTGGCGGCCCGTCGCGCAAGCTATTTTCCGACGTTGGATTTGGGTTCAGCCTGACGCAAGACGGCAAGAGCGTCTGCTTCGTCAGGGCGAAGACCAAGTCAGGAGAGACGTCGGCAATGGTGCGCGACATCGAGCAGGGTCAAGAAACGACGCTGGCGACGGTTGCTGCGCCGCTGGAATTCGTCGGCCCCCCGGTGTTGTCTCCCGATGGCAAGACGTTCGTCACGGTGATCCACACGGCGGAGAAGGGGATTCACGGACAGTTCGTCGCGATCGATGCGGCGAGCATGGCCCAAACCCGATTCGGCCCCACCGCATGGGAGGTTCGTAACGCGCGCTGGCTTCCCGATGGGAAGGGACTTGTGACCTCAGCGTTTCGGTACGGCGAGACCGAAGCAGCGCAACTCTTCTTCATGTCGTACCCCGAGGGCAGCTATCGAAGAATCACCAACGACTCGAACGACTACGTCGATCTCGATCTAACCTCAGACGGCGCGACGATCGCCGCGCTCCGCTCGGTCAAGGTGTCGAACGTTTGGAGCACCCCCGTCGAAGGGAAGGCCAGACCCAAGCAGCTCACCTTCAACGCCACCAGCGACAATGCCGTCGCCAACTTCGTTTTGGCGGGCGACGGCGCGATCGTCTTCAGCGCCCTAGCCGACCATCACGGCAATGTCTGGACGATCGCCGCGGATGGTCAGAATCTGCGGCAGCTCACCTCGGGCACGAGCGACCACGGGATTCAGCGAGTGCTCCCAAGCGGCGAACTCGTTGTGACACGCATGGAGGAAGATCGCACCGCGCACCTTGCAGTCACGGACCGTGACGGGGGCAATCCACGACCGCTCGTTCGGGGCACCGGGGAGTGGCTCCAAGACATCAGCCCCGATGGAAAGACGTTGCTTTACTTGCGCGTCGATACGCCCCGCGCGCTCTGGTCGGTCCCTATCGCCGGAGGCGAACCGCGGAAGATCGCATCCGACTTCAACTACTTCGCAAGCGTGTCGCCGGACAACCGCTTGGTCGCCTATCTGACTCCCCAGGAACTCGAGGGCACATCGCCCACGACGTGCATCGTGGTGCCGATCGAGGGGGGAGCACCGATCGCGACGTTCACATGGCCAACGCAAACTTGGGCGCCGAAGTGGACGCCGGACGGGAAGGGGCTCTCCTTCCTCGTCGCGACGGACAAATTCACCAACGTTTTCGTTCAGCCTCTTGCCGGCGGCCCGCCCCATCCGCTGACGCGATTGACCGAAGGCTGGATCGGCGCCTATGTCTGGTCGCCCGACGGAAAGCGCCTCGTGCTGCAACGCACGCTCGCGAACGTCACCAACCTCTGGAGCGTTGGCACCGATGGGCGCGCGCCCGAGCCGATCACCGATTTCCCGACCGGGGCGTTCTTCGGGCTCGACATCTCGAAGGACGGGAAGACGCTCTACTTTCTTTACGGCAGCGAGAGCAAGGACATCGTGCTTCTGAACAACTTCCGCTAGCTGTTCACCCGGATCGGGCCGTGCCGTCGCGATCGGCGGTGGCCGGGCCGGCAGCCCGAGGCACTGCAGAATCCTGCGCGTGGTATCGGGCGGATGAATCTGCGCGAGGAACATCAAACCTAGGTTTTTCGAGCGCCTCAAAGTCTAGCCGAGGTGCTTCTAGATGGCGCCGATCATGCCTGCACTAACGTCTTGAATCCGCCCATGACGAGGCGATTCATTTCGAAGGGCATCTTGAACTTCTTGCTGTTGCCGGGGTTCATGGCCGGATCGGCCATGACCGCCTTGTTGACGCGGTTGCGGTCAGCTTTTGATTTGTAGACGATGAAAGCGAACACCACTGTCTCATTCGGCTTCAGCTTGCACAGCTTGATGAAGCTCGAGCCCCACTTGGCCTCTAGATCGTCGCCGACGCACTCGTAATAGTTGAGCGCGCCGTGCTTCATCCACACCTTGCAGCCGATGGCCGCCATCTTCTTGTAGGCCTTCACGTTGCTCTTTTTGATTGGAATCACATAACCGTCGACGAAGGTCGCCATGCGGTATCTCCTTTGGTCGTGTCGGGGTAAGGTACTGAACCGACGCCAACAATGCGACTGCTTTTCAACCGTGACGGTGCATCACGCCGACGTCTAGGTTAGGGATCCGGAACTACGGTCAGCGGGTGGTCGTTAAAAGCCTCGTTTCGCGATTGGGGCAGCGTATCGCAAACCGACGGACACTGGAGAAACCGCGGTCGAGGCGATGCGGTCTAGGTGCGATAAGTGACTCTGACCTTGACCGCGGTGGTTGCAATGGGCTGTAACCCCGATCACGGCTGAGTCAGCAGAGGGTTTCAGAGATCGCCCGCGGCTGCAGGCGTGATCTGTCGTCAGTCCAACGGCGCCGCTTGATCGGAATCGAAAGGCAGCGACTCTTGCGGATCGGGAGCACCGTCTCACTCACCATCGATCGACGCTGCGAGTCGAGATCGAGTCCCAAGACCCTCGCGCTCAAGGACACTGCCGGTCCAGCCACCGAGACCTTCGCGACGGTGATCTATAGAAGAAAATGTACCCGATGGGGTACATTTTCTACTCTTTTCCTCCGTCACCAGCTCAAGTAGTCCAGTCGCAATGCCATATAACACCCGAAAGGGTATATTGTGTTTGACGTGCGGACCGATTCTGCCGAGCATAACGGGGTGTGGTGAATGAATGCACCCGATCGGGGCTACTGCGATGGAACTTGCCGCTGAGATCGCCAGACTCCGAAAGGCCGCAGGCCTGACCCAGCCCGAACTCGCGGAACGCTCCGGAGTTGGGCTGCGATTCGTCCGCGAACTGGAACAGGGCAAACCGACCGTTCGCTTGGACAAGGTGAAGCAGGTGCTCGATTTGCTCGGCCACGAACTATGTGTGAGGCCCAAGCAATGAGCCGGCAGGCCGACGTTTACTACCGCGCCCGCCTAGCGGGCACGCTCACGGAGCTGCCCGAGGGTGGTTATCGCTTCGTCTACGATCCCACCTATCTCGATCTCGGATCGGCGATCTCATTGACGCTACCGCTCCAGGCCGCGCCGTTCGAATCGCGCGAGTTGTTTCCCTTCTTCGCAGGACTCGTCCCCGAGGGCTGGTATCTCCGCATCGTCGCGCCGACCATCAAGGTCGACGAGACCGACACGTTCGGCCTGCTGATGAAGACCTGTGAAGACTGCATCGGTGCGGTGAGCATCCGGTCGCTTCCCGCGATATCCACTGATTCGGACGACAAGGTGACCGATGCCACCGATTGACTACGACGCGAGATTGCTCCGCACGATGTTCGGCAAGACGATCCGCCCGACCATCGCGATCTCATCCAACGAGATAGCGCTCGAAGCACAAAAGCTCGCAGGCAAGCTGAGCATTTCGGGCGTTCAGCCGAAACTGTCCATGCGCCTCGACGGTGACCGGCTCATCCCCGTCGCCAAAGACGGACTGTTCATCCTCAAGCCGCAGACACAGGACTTCGCCGAGTTGCCGCAGAACGAGCACCTGTGCATGACGATGGGCCTGCGCTTCGGCTTGCGCATCGCTCCATGCCTGCTACTCGAACTCTCCGACGGCACGCCCACATACATCGTGAAGCGATTCGATCGCTACAAGGTAGGCCGGCGTATCGAGAAGCTCGCATGTGAGGACATGCAACAGATCCTCGGCGGGCCAGACAAGTACGCCGGTAGCCATGAGCAGATTGCCGAAGCCGTCCGCGAGCACTGCACCTTCATCCCGCTCGAACTCCAGCGGCTGTTCGAGGTAACGATCTTCAACTTTGCCATCGGCAACGGGGACGCCCACCGCAAGAACTTCTCGCTGCTGACCAGCGCAGACGGCACCGTCGCGCTAAGTCCCGCCTACGACCTGGTGTCATCCCGGCTGGTGATCCCCGCCGAGAACGCCGAACTAGCATTAACGGTCAGTGGCAAACGGAGCCGCCTGCGCCGCGCCGACTTCCTCGCGTTCGCCGATCACCTCTCCATTGCACCCGCCTATGCCGAAAGGAAAATCGCCGACCTGTTGAATCTGCGTGGCGATTTCACCGAGATGATCGCCGCGTCACTACTCAGCCCCGAACTGCGCGAGCACCTATCCGGGATCCTTGCGGATCGACTCGACCGCCTCCGATAGCACTGTCCCCACGCCAGCCGAGTCAGAGGTGAAGACATTGGTGCCGGAGGCAGGGCTCGAACCCTTTCCTGTTTGCACAGTGGTTTCGTTGGCGCACTACAGGAGTACTTGGTTGGCGCAATTATCCGTTCGAGATCGGCCTTGGCGTCCTGAAGGCCGAGGGACGCAGCAGCCTCGAACCACTCCCGAGCCGCCGCTGGGTCAGCGTATCGCAAACCGACGGACACTGGGGCATCCGCGGTCGAGGCGATGCGTTCTAGGTGCGATGAGTGACTCTGACCTTGACCGCGGTGGTTGCAATGGGCTGTAACCCCGATCCCCGCTGAGTCAGCACAGAGTTCCAGAGATCGTCCGCGGCTGCAGGCGTGATCTGTCGTCAGTCCAATGGCGCCGAGAAACGTTTCGAGGTGTCAGGCGAGTGCGGTGTGGAGCAACGACTGCTCGGGGCAACGCGGTACGTATTTATTGCGCTGCTATGTGTCTCGCCGGTAGCCGGTGCTCGTTGGCTTGGCGCGGACATGCCGGCGCTGGAATGCGAGCGGTGTGCTACGTCAAGCGCCAGCATTTCTATGAAGATCTACGGTGATCCTGTCTGCATGCGGTCACTCGCTGTTCCACGCGGACAGACCGGCTTGCTAAGCAATATTTCGTCGCCGTAACACGCAGGCGTGCTTGACTGCGAATCGACAGAGGCCCGGTTCCCGGGCCCCTCTCACCGGCGAAGCTCTACGGTCGCTACCTGCTGAAAGAACTCAAGCCGTTCATCGACCGGAACTCCCGCACGCGCGCCGACGCCGCGAGCACGGCGATTGGAGGCGCGTCTCACGGTGGCCTGGTATCGCTGTATCTCGCACTCGAGCACCCTGATGTGTTTGGGCAGGCCTTGGTCCTGTCGCCCTCCGCCAAGTGGGATAACGATGTGCTGATCAAGCGTGTGCTCGCGCTGCGTCGCAAGTTGCCCGTGTGATTCTGGGTCGACGTCGGTGCGCTGGAGCGTGCTGATCGCATTCTTGCCGCTCGCCGACTACGCGACGCATTGGCGAAAAAGGGTTGGCACGAGGGGGATGACCTGCGCTTCGTCGAGCAGGAGGACGGAGCTCATGACGAGAGAGGTGTCCACGAAGTACCGCGGGACAGAGATTCCTGGACGCGGGAGGCAGTCGTTGAGAAGTCGGGAGAAGTTTCGTGAAGTCTGGAGACGTCTCGTGAGGCTCGACTTTCCCAGAGTCGGTTAGACTTCAGGCTCTTAACCTCTGACATTCCAACAGCCGCCACATGCCTGTGCGCGGCTGTGTCTCGCCTGCAAGTAACGTACACTCCCAACAACACTTCCGGCGATTTCACCGCACGGAGATGTATGGGCATCTTACTGATCTACCTACTTGTTCTCGGCCTCCTCACCGTGGTCGGACACTTCGTCTGGGTGATGCTGGCAGAGCTAGGCCGCACGCTGTTTGGCGGTGACACCAAACAACCGCCGCTATTGCGCTGGCAAGAGCAACTGCACACATCGCCACCCTCGGGGCAGCGTTGCGATGATTGCGGTGGAGCACTCGAAGCCAACAGTAGTGTGTGCGGCGCCTGCGGCAAGGCGCGAAAAGTAACCGAGGACGCCGCGCTCAACGATCTGGATGCGACCGAACGGCAACTTCGACGTTGGCAGGAACGCGGCGTGTTGGATGAGTTGAAGTCCGAGTGGCTGACGCACATCGTCGCAGAGGAACGACAACGCCTGACTCAATCGGCGCCCGCGCCAGCAAAGCCTGCTCAGCCAGAACCGATTGTTGTCCCATCGATGCCCGAGCCGCCGCGACCACCGCCGGGCGAAGCGCAAGCCGAAACGCCGTTGGCGATGACCAATTCGGAAGCCGCGCCAACCGAACCGAACGTTGATGAATCTCCCGCTGCACCTCCGCAACCAGCAGGCGCCACCGCCGTCCCGGCACCTCGCCCTCAACCACCAGCGCCACCCAGATCGCTCGCCGAAATGCTGGCCGCGTTTATGGAAGAGAGAAACATCCGTTGGGGCGAATTGCTCGGCGGCATGCTCATCATCGGTTGTTCGCTGGCGCTCGTCATCAGTTTGTGGTCACAGATCGAACAGATTCCGTTGCTGAAGTTCTTCATTTTTACGGCGATGACCGGCGCGTTTGCAGGCCTGGGGCTCTACAGTGAACATCGCTGGAAGTTGCCGAACACGAGTCGCGGACTGTTGATTACCGCGACGATGCTCGTGCCGCTGAATTGTCTGGCGATTGCGGCCGTTGCGAGGGACATGTCGGCGCGGGACCCGGTGGTGATTGCGAGCGAGCTGACTTCACTCGCACTTCTGGTCTTGCTCGTGTATCGCGCCGGCAAAGTCATCCAGCCGGGTTGGCAACATTGGTTGACGCTTGGAGTTGTCGGGGCCGCCGCTACGCAATTCGTGCTGCGCCGTGTGGCAGATAGTGACGCGACGACAATCGAGTTGTGCGGCCTTGCGGCTCTCCCCATCGCCGCTTATGCGCTCGCCAACCTGGGAATGCTGGCGGCGATTCACAAAGACCATAGCACCGACGTCACACGGGTCACTCAGGCTTTGACATTGCTTGGCGCGACCTCGTTTTCAGCACTGGTGACGCTCGGTTTGTTGATCTTCAAAACACAAGCGTTCGTTGTGACCTTGCAACACCTGGCTCCCATGGTCAGCACACTTGCGCTTCCAGCGTTGTTGGTGAGTATCACGTTGTGGCAGCGCGTACGCGACAAGCCCCCGCAGTATTTGAGCGTGGTGAGCGCGAGCACTTTTGTGCTCAGCGCGATGCTAATGGCGGCGAGTCTGCTGTTCGCGCAGCCGAATGCGCGGCTGTTGTTGCTGGTGGCACTCATCAATGGTGCGGCATTGACCCTCGTCGCCTTTGCGTTCCGCTTGCCGGTCGCGCATTTGTTCGCCTTGCCGTGTGTGGTGCTGGCGTATGTGATCGGCGTGAATCTGGCGCTGGGGCGCGTCGGTTCCTCATCGTTGCTTGTGCTCTTGCTTTCGGTGATGAGCGGAAAAGCACTGGCGCTGCTATTGGTCGGGCTGGTTGGCGCGAGCGAATGGCTGGTCAAGCACGAGCGCGAGAAGGATGGCCTTTACTACAGGTCAATCGCCGCAGCGGTTAGCACGCTGAGCTTTCTGTTGGTCAGTTGGCACGGCTTCGGTCGGACCGGCGACCCGCAGCAGATTTCGTGGGTTTATGCGTTGCTCGCTGCGACTGCATTCTATCTGGCAGTCAGGCTGAATCAGGTACTCGTGAGCTACGGCGGACTCGGCCTGACACTCCTTGCCGGCGTACAGCTTCTGCACTTCGGTCTCGGGCGCAGTGTCACGGTGACGAGCTTGTCGTGTGCGACCGCGGCGCTCGTGGCGGCCGTCGTGTTGCAGCGCGGAAGAGTAAGAGAGCTTGTTGCCTTGCCGAGTCGGCATGCGGCCTGGCTCCTCTCGATCGTGTCCGGAGCCGCATTGTTGTTCACTGCGCCTGCGAATACAGCTCCTGTACTGTGTGGACACTCGGTGTGGCTCGCTGCATCGACGGCGGCGTTAGCGTGGTTGTATCGCTCACCCGCGTGGTTCACGGCCTTTCAAGCGCTCACGTATGCGACAGTGTTCTTTGCCGTGACCGCAATGACACACGGCACGAGTGTGTTAGCCGCACTGCCGCTCGACTTCCGCGGTGTACGTCCGCAGATGGTGGCGCTCGCCTTGCTCAGCGCGGCGTGGATCGTGCTGCTGCTGGTGCTCAGGAAGGCAGGCATCACGCGCGCAGCAGCCAGCACAGAGCCCACTGCCTGGCAGCACACGGCGGGGCGACTGTTGTATCCCGCCTGGCCGACGTGCGAGCAGGTTGTGACGTGGGGGCTAGTCGTGGGCTTTGGCGCCTGGAATATGTTCGCAGTTGTGCCGGGACTCATGGCGGAACTGACGCCAGCGCTGGGTCTCGGCCTCAACGCAATGTCTGCGCCATCCGCAAGTGATTGGTTGTTGGTCGGCGCGTTGCTGCTGGTGTTGACGGTTGGTCTGTGGGAGCGACTCACACAATGGCGTGTGTTGGGAATACTGATCGTGTTGGCGATCGGCACCACGCTCGTGGCGCAGTCGAGTGTAGCGGCGGCATCTACGTTGCGTTGGGCGGCGGCCGCGTACTTGTTGCTCACGGCGTGCGCTTTGTGGGGACGCGCCAGGCTCGATGCCTGGGCGCGATCCCTACGCGTGCCATTGATGGAAACGGAATCCAGCGAACTCGCGGGTAACGCGCGCAACCTGACGTTGCTGCTTGCAGGCGTGCCGCTCGTCGGCTTGACGCTGGGTGCGACGTTCTTTCAAATTGGCACCGGTGGCTGGCACGTGCCGGGCGAATGGGTGTTCGCAAGCTTCGGCGCAGTCGTCGCTTACGTGGTTCCATTGCTCGTGTTGAGTGTGGTGTTGGTTGGCTACGCGGTGCGGGAGCGGCTTCCCGGTTTCGCGTTGGCCGGCAGTCTGGTTGTGAATGTTGCCACGTCGCTCACATTCCTGAACACGTTGTCGGCGATGACTGAAAGTGCTTGGGTGCAGCTCGCCTGTATCAACGCGAGTACGAGTGCCGTATTCGCATTGGGTTGGCTCGGCGCAATCGCGACGCGGCGCGCGCAGGCAGGTACTCACACTGCTGAAGTGAGTGACGCGCTGAAGCTGCAAGTGTGGCTCGGCGCCGCTTTTATTGGGTTGGTGATTGGAGTGGCCGGCGCGGCGATGGTCGTCAGTCCTACGCTACCCGGTGCCGGGCGCAGTGCGGTCGGCAGCGTGTGGGGCTGGCTCGCGCTCGGCCTGTCAGGAGCCGCTCTCGCGTGGGGTGCGCGCTTGCAACGCGCGCCGCTGGGATTGGCGCAATCGAGCGCTGGATTGCTGGCCGTCGGCGTGTTGTTGGCGTGTACCGTGAGTCGCTGGGATTCGGGCGAGTGGCTTGGATATCACACGCTGCTTGTGGCGGCTGTGACGATTCTGGCCTTGTTGTTGCTCGCGGGCTGTCGGCAGCGGATCAGGGAAGCGGGCGCGGCCGCAACGACGATTCGGCTGATGTGTGTGTTTGGCGCGTTGGCCTTTGTGTTGGGTGCACGCGCGTTAGCGGGCGATCCGCAGGGTCCGTGGTGGACGGTCGCGTGTTTCGCAGTCGTGAGCGGCGTGGCAACCGGGATGGCGTGGTTGACGTCCGGACGCGGCTATTTGTATGTCGCGGGAGTGCTGGTGAATCTGGCAGTGAGCGCGTGGCATAGCTACACGCACGTGTCGCTCTCGCAAGGCTATCGTTGGGAATTCGTCGCGGTCAACGTGATTGCGCTCGCGCTTGCGGGCGTGGTGTTGTTCGCTTTCGAGCGCAGAGCGATGCCAGACGTGCTAAGCAGCTTGCCGCCCTATCATCACCTGGCTTCCATCGTGGCTTTGAGTGGTGTCGCCTTGCCTTTGCTCATCGGCTTGGTGCGCGATCGTGCATTGGACGGTTCGCTCTCCGACGGTCGTTTGAGCTGGATCGCTGTTGCGACGACGGTCGTATTGATGAGCGCCAGCCTGTGGGACGCGACGGCGAAGTATGCGGTCGGCGGTCTGTATGTATTGGGCTTGCTGATTGCGTGGATGGTGTTGGACCAAATGAAGTTGCAGCCTCGTCCGCTGCTATTTCTGGGCACCATGTTCATGGCCGGGTATGCGGTGATGACGAGCTGGTTGTGGGCGGAAAGGGAGCGGCTGGACGACTGGGCCGCTACGCTCAGAATGCCGCGTCGTGCGGCTTCGGCCGGCGACTGGCTGGTGTGGACAAGCACGGTGTTGATCACGTTGCTGCTATTAGGTGGTGCAAGCATCGTCCTGCGGTTCGACGTGTTAGCCCAACGCGTGTCGGCGGCGTTGGGCGTGACGCTGCAGGTGCTGTCGTTTGTGTTTCTGGCACGAGGTGCGGCGCAGCGAGCGTGGTTGCAGTTGTCGGCATTCGGCAGCGGAATCGTGGGCAGTGTGTTGTTGGGCTGGGCCTTTCTCTCACCTGAGTTGGACACCAATACGATCACGCGCTTGACCATCGTGCTGATCGTGTCGGTTGCGGCGGTCGAGCTCCTCGGCCTCTGGTTCGTCAGGCGATTCGCGAACGAATGGGGCGCGGCGGCCAAACGATTGCTACCTCCATTGAGTGGCATCGCGTTGTTGACGTTGGGCGGCATTATGGTCAACGAACTGGCCGCTCAGTATTCTTCCGGCCAAGTGTTGCTTCCGAACTTCGTAGTTCTGTCGGTCGCCGTGATCGTGTTGGGTCTGAGCATGCAGGCGATCTACTTTGCGGTGCGTGCCGAGCACGATCCGTTGCAGCTTTCCGAACGCGGGCGCATGAACTATGTCTACGCGTCGGAAGCGTTGTTGGGGCTGGCGCTCGTGCACATTCGAGTGACGATGCCCTGGTTGTTTTCGGACCTCCTCATGCGCTACTGGCCGTTCGTCGTGATGGCGTTGGCGTTTGCGGGCATCGGCCTGGGCGAGTTGTTCCAGCGGCGCGGGCAACGGGTGTTGGGACAGCCCTTGCTCAACACGGGCTTCTTCCTGCCGCTGTTTCCCGTCGTGGGCTTTTGGTTGTTGGCTTCCCGCACTGATTACTCGGGTTTGTTGTTGCTCGTCGGAATTCTCTACGCGATTATCGCGGTGTTGCGCGGCTCGTTTGGGGTAAGCCTGCTGGCGTGTCTTGCCGCGAACGGTTCGCTGTGGTACCTCCTGAGCCGGACCAGCAATTTCGGTGTGCTCGAGCGCCCGCAATTGTGGCTCACACCAGTGGCCCTGTCCGTCTTGATCGCGGCACACTGGAATCGCCAGCGTTTGACTGCTGCGCAGATGACGTACCTGCGTTACATCACTCTCTCAGTGATCTATGTCTCTTCGACGGCAGAGATATTTGTTCGCGGTGTCGCACTTTCGCCTTGGCAACCGATGGTGTTGCTGGTTCTTTCAGCAGCGGGCGTGTTGGTCGGTATGTGGCTACGTGTGCGTGCGTTCTTGTTCCTCGGTTCGTCGTTTGTGCTGATTGCAATGGTGAGCATGATCTGGCACGCCTCGGCAAGTTTCGGTTGGACATGGTTGTGGTACGTGACGGGCATCATTGCAGGCTCGGCGATCATTCTGCTGTTTGCGATGTTCGAAAAGAAGCGCAGCGAGCTGCTGCGACTCGTGGAAGGATTGCGCACGTGGGAAGCGTAACCGGTCGATGGCTCAAGGCCGGAGGGCTGAGGCCTGAAACCCAGAACCTGCGCTTTTCTCGCGCGTGTCGCGGACTGAGCCGATAGGCCATTCAAGCTGAGTTGTGCGAAGTCGGCAGAGAGCCGCAGATCGATCAAGAGGCGAGTCCGGATGTTGGCGCCACTGAGTGTGCCCAGTTGCAATGTGCGCGTGTCCGGCTTGGCATCAACCGTTTCCGCGATGACACCTCGATCGAAGCAGACGGCTGGCGTCGCCGGGATGGTCTGCAGGCGAGTAGGCTGAGAGATCGCGTGCGCACCACAGCGACAACTTCACACCGAGCGCGTTCATCGCGAAGGATCGAAGCTGATCTGAACTCGCGTCCCGCTGTTGCCCGAACCAGGACCGATTTCGATCTCGCCACCGATTTCCTGTGCCCGCCGGCGCATGTTGTCCAGACCCATACCGGTTCCCGGATTGACACCGGCCGCCAGCCCCAAGCCGTCGTCGTCGACCCATAGGAGCCAGCCTCGCTGGCGCGGCTGAATCCCTAGCTCGATGCGTGTCGGCCTAGCGTGGCGTGCAGCGTTGCCGAGTGCTTCGAGAGCGATCGCCATCAGGTTGCGTTGCATTGGCAGCGACAATGCCAGATCGGGCCAGTTTTCTGGAAACACCGTCTCGAAGCGGACTCGGGATGGATCGAACAGCAGGTGTGCACGCTCCTTAAGATACGACGCGAGGTTGCTGAGCTGCTCCGAACCCGGCCGCAACGACCACACGATCTCGGAGAGCGACATGCCGAGTTCGGCTGCGATCTTGGCGATCTGATCGGAGAGCACTTGCCGTTGCTCGGGAGCGCTCGACGCACGTGCACCGACACCCGCCAGCAGCCCGATCGATCCAAGTCCAGAGCCGATCGCATCGTGCAGGTCCATCGCGATGCGAGCCCGCTGGCGTTCGAGCGACAACAATCGCGTCACGCGCAGGCGGTACAGCCACCAACCGGTTGCTGCTGCGATCGCGGTCAGGCACGCGAAGAACAGCGGATGCAAGTACCACGGTCTCAGCACGCGAAACGGGACCGAAGTCGTGATCGAGGTCCAGTCGGCGCCGCTCAAGCTGGCGGCCACGCTCAAGGAATAGTCCCCTGGGGCCAGGTTGTAGAACCGAAAGACAGGGTCGCTGACCGACTCGGACCAGTCATCTCGATCGCGCAGTCGATAGCGATAGCGAATGCGCGCTGGGTCGCGATAGGAAAAAGCGGACGCGCGAACCTCCAGCCGATTCGACTGGTACGGCAACGTGAAATCGCCTTGGATCGGCAACTCGGTTTGATCGGCGCGTAGCGCCGTAATCGCGACGCGCGTCGGCACCCTCGCGACTTCACGCGCTCGCGCTGGAACCTGAATCAGGCCCAAGCCTCCGCTCAGCCAAATCGTGCCATCCGGTTCCTCGATCGCATCCTTTGCCCCGTTGACAGGCATTCCCTGCCAGGCTCCGAGCCGCTCGAGCGTCGCAACAGTCGCGTTCTCGACTCTGTCCGCGAGCCGAACCACTACGCCGGCACCGAGTGCCCAGATGCCACCCTTCGGTGAGGGCGCCAGTCCCGCTACGTGGGTCAACTCGACCGATCGATCGCTGGTCTGCAGCGACTCCCAGCGATCCGGTCCCAACCGACGATGGATGCCGCGCGAGCAGGCCCAGATCTCGCCGCGAGAGGTCTCGATCAAGTCGAACACCGGGCGGGGCAGCGGCAACTGCTCGCAATGCCACTGATCGATCGGGTCCTGTTCGGGGTGCTGATAGCAGACAGCCCCTTCGGAATTGCCGATCCAGAGCATGCCCTGACTATCGACCAACGCCGAATGGATCGCCTCGCTGCGAGCTTGCACCGGCACCGGTCGGGTTCCTTGCGGCGCCAGCCGAAACAGCCCCTCGTTGGTCGGAAACCAGACCGCTCCGCTTCGATCGATCGCGCACGGCCCGACATCGCCGATCGGGCCGCCGATCCCAGTGCTGACAGCGCCGTTCTTGTCCAGCAGCGTCAATCCGTCAAACAGGCCTCCCCAGGTGCGACCGCTGGGATCGACACAGAACGCGGCGATCGACGGGAGCGGAAACGGCTCGATCCGAGGCGTCGATCCATCGGTTTCCACGAGCGCCGTGCTATCCCACGAGGAGGTGAGCAGCTTCCCATCGCGTCGGGTCAGCCAACGAGACGCTGTTGCCCGATGAACAAAGGCCCGCGTCTCGGGTTGTGAGAAGATCGAAACACCGTGCCATTCTGCGACCCACAGTGCCCCTTCTTGGTCGAAGACGAGATCGGCGGCGTTGAGCGACTTGTCGAAACTGTGCGGTCTGCCTGCGTCGAGGTTCTCGATCATGCCGTCACTCGACACGGCAATCAGCGCGCCATCGAATCCGACCCACGCGGTTCCGTGGCGTACTTCCAACGCCATCGGTCTTCCAGGCCAATGGAGTAGCTCTCGATTGGAGCCTGGCGTCAGCCGGTGGAGATGGCCGCCATCCCTGCGCCAGGTCAGCGCGAGGATCGAATGGTCGTTGTCGATGACCGCATGCCCCACCGCGCGGATCCGAGCGATCGTGCTCACGTTGTCGTAGCGATCGATCTCGCGTAGCTCCTCGAGTGTGGCCAACAGCATCCCGCCATCCCGTCCGCGGAAGATGCGCCGCACGGGGTCGAGCGGGTCGGATTCGACGACTTGCTTCCAGCCTCCGTCGGGAAGCTGGCGAAAAACGTGACCCTGAATCACCAACCAGAGAGCGCCGTGCTCGGAACAGGCCCTGTCTCCGATCGGAAGATCGGTCGCGGTGGGGGGTCGCGAGATCGGTGACGCCATGCCGGATCGCAGCTCAACGATTTGCTCGCCGGCCGGTGCTGGGCCCGGAACGAGGACGAGCTGACGTCCCACACCGGTGCATCCCTTGATTTGCCCGGCGAACGATTCGGCCGGCAGCACTCTCTTGAACTCGTTGCCGTCGTAGCGAAAGTACCCCTGGTGGGAACCAATCCAAAGGAAACCTTCCGGGTCTTGCTCCACTGAGTAAACCTGTTGAAACGGCGAGCCGGTCTCCCAGCCGAAGGTCCTTCTCAGCCTCTGGGCGCCTTGGGGCTCGTCGCACTCCAGCGCCGCCACGAAAACGAGGGCTACGCGAACAATCTGCCGCACGAGATCAGATCAAACGCTCGCGCAAGGCGCGGCTGACGGCTTGCGCGACCGTTCGGACTTGGAGCTTTTCGTAGATCCGCCGCACGTAGGTGCGCGCGGTGTCGATCGAGATCTCGAGTCTTTCGGCGGCCTGTTTGACCACGAATCCGTCGGCCAGTAGTCGCAGCACCGCGCGTTCGCGTTCCGAGAGTTGGATTGCAGGAGTCTCGCAGGGCGAGGCGTGAGACTCGTTGTGACGGATCAAGTCCAAGACCGTGCGAGCCACGCCCGGGGTCAGCGTAGAACCGCCTGCAACTACTGCCCGAAGTTGCGCGACCAATTCATCAGCGGAGGTCCGTTTCAACAAGTAGCCATCGGCGCCGGCGCAGATCGCATCGACGATTCGGTCCGGTTCTTCGAACACGGTGAAGGCTACGATCGGCATCTGTGGCGCGATCGCTTTGATCTGCGCGATCGCTTCGATCCCCGAGACTTCGGGGAGACCCAGATCCATGACAATCAGATCCCAGCGCTCCCCGCGGGCGACCGCCGCGATCGCCGGCGGCGCCTCACCGTACGCAACCGAGACCTCGAAGTCCGGCTCAGCCGACAGCAGTGCCGAAAGCCCCGCCCGGTACTGCGCGTTGTCCTCGACGATCGCGATGCGTGTGCCCATCCGGTAACGAGAATAGCCTAGCGGCGCTCCCGGAGTCCTGTCCCCAAACCTGGGGACACGACGCGAGGCTTGCTCTACCCGATCCTGGCGACCCCTCTGTTTGTGAGAACCGACCAGATGGAATCAGACGAGGACCGAGAAACCACGATTCGAGGCGGAGAGAGTGACGCGAAACTGGCTCGCAAGAGCCCGGTGCATCAGATTGCGCACTTCACGATTCTCGAAACGCTCGGCGCCGGAGGGATGGGAACGGTCTACAAGGCCCGCGATGCCCATCTGGATCGGACCGTCGCGCTGAAGGTGATGGCTCCGCACCTCAGCAGCTCCGAAGCCGTGCTGCGACGGTTTCTTCAGGAGGCGGGGATCTCGGGAAACCTCGATCACCCCAACCTGGCAAAGGTCTTCGATCGAGGCGTCACCGACGGGTTGGCCTGGTACTCGATGGAGTGGATCGACGGTCGACCGATCTCGGCCGTGATCGAATCGATGCACCGTGCTCGACGCGACGACGAGCTGGGGCTGGAGTTCGGATCGAAGCGCTACGTCGACTGGGTACTCGAGCAAACGCTCGCTACCGCGCAGGGGCTGGCGCATGCGCACCAGCAATGTGTGGTACACCGCGATGTGAAGCCGCTCAACATGCTGCTCGATCGCAAGCATGGGACGATCAAGCTGATCGATTTCGGTCTAGCGGTCGCCACCGACGTCACACGTTATACCCAGCAAGGAGAAGTGTTCGGAACGATCGCCTACATGGCTCCCGAGCAACTGCAAGGCAAGGCCGATCAGATCGGACCGTGGTCCGACGTCTACTCGCTAGGCGTCACGCTGTTCGAGTTGCTGACATTGCAGTTGCCGTTCGAGGGGGCGAACCAGCAGGCCTACGCCCATTCGGTGCTGACGCAGGAGGCGCGTTCGGCGCGCAGCGTGGTGCGCACGATCTCGCGCGACCTGCAGGTCGTGATTCGGAAAGCGCTGGAAAAGGAACCTCGTGATCGCTACCGCGACGCGGCGCAGTTCGCTGTCGATTTGGCGAACGTGCTCGAGTATCGGCCGATCGAAGCGCGCCCGATCTCCTCGATCGGTCGCATCTGGCGTTGGACTCGGCGCAAGCCGATGCATGCCGCACTGGTCGGCGTGCTGCTGGCGGGGGTGCCGAGCGTGACGCTGCTCGGATGGCGGGCAGCGAGCCAGTCCGCGGTATTGCAGCAGCAGGTGCAGCAGGATCGTTGGCGTGAGTTGACCTGGCTGGCATCGCAGCCGTCGCGTCAGGCCGAAGCGTACGCGAAGATCGACGCGCTCTTGCACGACGATCCACACAACACCGACGCGCTGCGACTACGCGCGATTACCGGTGTGCTGTTGGCCGATCGCGAAACGGGACAAGCTCGCGAGAAGCGAGCCCGGAAAGCCTTCGACGATATCGAGCGCCTGATCGCAGCGCTTCCGTCGGAAAATTGGCCCCGGCGATTGCAAGCTCATGCGCGAGACCAACTGTCAGGAGCCGGGATGAACACCGGCAGCGCAGCGGTTGCAACCGTGCCCGGACCACCGACCGAAAGCGACCTGTTCTTCGATGCGTTGTTGGCATCCCAACATGACAAACCGCGCGCCGTCCAACTGATGTCGCAACTGATCGCCGGCAACCCGCGTGCTCAGCAGTACACCTTGTGGCGCGCGTATTGGAGCACCGAGTTGGGTCGGTTTGCGGACGCCGAGGTCGACTATCGGGTCGCCGCTGCGCTCGATCCGCAGAATCCTTATGCGGTTCTCGGGCTCGGTCGACTGCTCACCAAGACCCGCTGCTTCTCCGAGGCCGAGCACGCGTACCGGCGCGCGCAATCGATCGCGCCGAGGTCCGGCCCCGTGTTGCTCGCGTTGGCCGATAACGAGCTGGCTCGCGGGCGCTCGGCCGCCGATGTGTCGAGTGCGCGTCAGGCATTCGTCAACGCCGAACGGTTTTCGCGGCAGGCACTCGAGGTCGACGCGGATCTCCCGTGGGCGCACGTGAATCTCGGCGCGAGTCTGGTTGAATCGGCACGCTTGGACGAAACGCTGCCCAGCGAGCGCGTAGCGGCCGCGATCGATCACTACCGTGCGGGGCGCGATTTGATTGCGCGGACTCCGGCTGCCGACGCGGAGGGGGCGCATGCCGCGGTGCTTCAGAATCTGTGCGACGCCGAGCTACTGGCCGGACGAATCGACGCTGCGCTCCACTCGTGTCGAACAGCCGTGGCCGAAGCTCCGGACAGTGCCACCGCCCACTACAACCTCGCCGGAGCGCTGGCACTTTCCGGTCGCAGTGAGGAAGCGCTCATCGCACTCGAGCGCGACTTCGAGCTCGGTGATCGCGATGCCGACTACCTGGAACGTGACGACTGGTTTCGTTCGTTGCGAAGCTCGGCTCGCTTCCGCCGGATCGTCCAACGAATGCGAGCCGAGCCTCAGCCCTAGAGTCCGTCCAAGCAGTCCCGATCAGGGGCACGCGCCATCGTTGGCGCGAGGCGGCGCGCCGCGTGATGCTCCGAGCAGACTCTCTCCCTGGAGGTTGCGTCCGGTTACCAAGTAGACGAACGCTTGACCGGCACCAGGATTCGTTCCATCCGTGGTGTCGGGTAGGCCATTCGTGTTGCTGTCAGTGTTGATGCCGCAGGCCAACTTGGCGGCATCGGAAGTGCGAAAGCGGCCCGCCGAAGTCAGTGTGGCCACTGCCTCGCGATAAACGCTGTAGCTCACCGCACGGTTCGTACGGCCCCACTCCAACTGCGTGCTTGCTCCAACGTTCCGCAGCATGAGTTGAAGCACTTCGGGCGGAGCGACCGGTGAGAGCACATACGCAGTCCCGGCATCGATCAGTGGGCCGCCTCGATCGGTCAACGGCGCGCCGAACAGCGCATCGGAGAGTCCGTCGCCGTTGACATCGAAGCCGCCGGAGCAGCTCTTGCCCAGTTGCATGCCGGACTGCGTGCCCGCCACACGGAAGCCTGCGATCGTGCCACCGACATCGCTCAGGTACTGCTCGCCGCTGCGCGGTGTCTTGCTGCCGGCGACGATCAGCACCATGCCAGCGTCGGTGAGAGTGTTCGGATCGGCTTGTGGCGCTCCGATAAGCAGATCTTGAACACTATCGTTGTCGACGTCGCCGGCGCCGCCCACGCTGAGCGGACCGACGTTTCCAAGCGTGCCGCTGGTGTAGATCGTCGATCCAAAGCGAGCGATGGCGTCGGAGTTGCTGGTGCGCGAAGCGGTGGAAACGGTGAGATCGGGCAGTCGCGGTGGCTTGGTACCCGAGACACCCGACACGCTCTTCGGATCGTCGCCAGGGATCACCCAGGCCTGACCCTCGGCACCGAAACAGATGTCGGCCACGCCGTCGCCGGTCACGTCGACCGCGCCGGTCAACGAGCGGCCGATCGATTGCCCCGGTTCGGTGCCGATGAAGACGTAGCCGTTGATCTGGTCGGGCAACGAGTTGGCGACGCGCGAGAGTTCGATCACATGACTCGGCACACCGCCGGTCAGATTGCCGGCGCCGCCGTGGATCGCGTAGACCACTCCAGCCCCAGGTAACGGGTTGTTGAACTCGTCGAGCGGCGTCGCTCCGGGTGCACCGATCAAGTAGTCGTCGTTGTTGGTCTGATCGAGCCACCACGACACTGTCTCGCCAGCACGATCCCCGGCGTTCTCGCCGTAAAAGACGCGGCCGGGGGTCGTGGTGCCGACGGTCGACAGATCGATCGTGCCGGCCGTCAACGGGCCGAACACGAGGTAGACCTTGCCTGCGTCGGCACGCCCGGGCGGATCGGCACCGGGCGCGCCGATCAGCAGGTCCTGCTTACCGTCGCCATTGATGTCGCCGGCGAACGCCACCGACGCCCCGGCCTTGTCTCCGACCGCTTCACC
>JANNUT010000017.1:0-18608 GCA_031395565.1 Acidobacteriota bacterium
TCGCGATGGACAAAGGCCTGCGCTTCGCGATTCGCGAAGGCGGCCGCACGGTCGGCGCCGGTACGGTTACCGAAGTTATTGCCTGAGATCGAGCTACGAATGCCGCTTAGCGGCATTCGATTACTTTGCAGTGTGCAAAAGGTGGTGACGCAATGCGCGAGAACATCACGCTGGCTTGTGGAGACTGCAAGCGGCGCAATTACACCTCGAACAAGAACAAGAAGACGACGCCGGATCGGCTCGAGATGAAGAAGTTCTGCCGGTTCTGTCGCAAGCACACGGCTCACAAGGAAACCCGCTAAGTTGGCCCGCGTAGGGCAGTAGCTCAACTGGCAGAGCAGCGGTCTCCAAAACCGCAGGTTGGGGGTTCGAGTCCCTCCTGCCCTGCCATGCGGGGCATGCTGTAAGAGTAGGCAACAGGGCGGAACGAAAGCGCAGTTAAGGCAACACGGGACGAGACAGCAAGGGAGACGGCCGGCGATGCAGACCTGGACGAAGTTCCGAGAGTTCCTAGAGAATTCCTGGAAGGAACTCAAGCGAACCTCGTGGCCCAGCAAGCGCGAAGTGCAGGGCACGACGCTCGTCGTAGTGGTAATGGTGTTGATCATGGCGGTCTATCTAGGTGCGGTAGACGCAGTGTTTGGTTGGCTGTCCAAGACCTTCCTTCTCGGCTCCGGCTCTTGATCGGGCTCGCTAAGGCAAAGAGATAGAGGACCGATGACCGAAACGCACAACACGGATCCGATGACGGCCGGCGATCACCCGGTTGAGGGCGCAGCTATGCCTGCGGCGCCTGACGGCACCGAGAACATGCGCTGGTTCATCATTCATACGTACAGCAACTTCGAGAATCAGGTCCGCCAATCGCTGCGCCAACGCTCTGAGGCGTTCGGCATGAGCGAAAAGTTCGGCGAGATCCTGGTGCCTTCGGAGGATGTGGTGGAGATGCGCGACGGTAAGCGCATCACCACCAAGAAGAAGCTCTACCCCGGTTACGTGATGGTCCAAATGGAAATGTCGGACGAAGCCTGGCACTTGGTGCGCAACACACCCAAGGTCACCGGTTTCCTGGGTAGCGCGCAGAAGCCGATGCCAATGACGCAGGACGAGGTCGACCGCATTCTCAACACCGTCCACGTCACGCAAGAAAAGCCGAAGCCGAAGTTCGATTACAAGGTGGGCGAGACGGTGAGAATCACCGAAGGCCCGTTCAGCAACTTCACAGGTGTCGTTGAAGAAGTGAACGAGGACCGCTCCACACTGAAGGTGATGGTGAGCATTTTTGGGCGCGCAACGCCGGTTGAACTCGAGTTCCACCAGGTGAAGCGCCCCGACTAACGGCGCGCACCGCGCGCCGTACAACAGAACGACTCATCCGGAGGATGCGCAACGTGCGCACCCGCTAGAACGGAGAGGAGAACGATGGCCAAGAAAGTCGTCGCGTACGTCAAGTTGCAGTGCCCCGCCGGAAAAGCGACACCGGCACCACCGGTCGGCCCTGCGTTGGGTCAGCACGGTGTCAACATCATGGAGTTCTGCAAGACGTTCAATGCACGGACTCAGGGCCAGGATGGACTGATCATCCCGGCGGTGATCACGGTCTACTCAGACCGTTCGTTCACGTTCGTGCTCAAAACCCCGCCCGCGTCGATCCTGCTGCTCCGCGCAGCCGGCGTCGAGAAGGGCTCGGGCGAGCCGAATCGCAAGAAGGTTGGCAAGGTATCGCGCAAACAAGTCGAGGAGATTGCGAAGCTCAAGACCCCCGATTTGACGGCAGCCGATCTCTCGGCGGCAGTGCGCACGATCGAAGGCAGCGCCCGCAGCATGGGCCTCGAGGTCGTCGACTGACGGCGGGGAGCTGACGAATGGGCAAACACGGAAAGAAGTACGCCGCAGCGGCTTCCAAAGTCGAAAAGCGGCCTCACACCATGAACGAAGCGGTACAGGTCTTGAAGTCGGTGGCCTGGGCCAAGTTCGATGAGACTCTCGAGATCGCGATGCTCTTGGGTGTCGACCCGCGCCATGCCGATCAAATGGTGCGTGGCACGGTGGTGCTGCCACACGGCACCGGCAAAAAGGTGCGCGTCCTGGCAATCTCTGGTCCCGACCGCTTTGCGGAAGCGCAAGCAGCGGGTGCAGATATCGTCATGACGGGGCCTGAATCGGTTGAAAAACTCACAGCAGGCTTTGCTGACTTCGAAGCTGTCGTGGCGACGCCCGATGTCATGCGCGACATCGGTAAGCTCGGTAAGGTCCTCGGTCCGCGCGGCCTGATGCCAAACCCGAAGACCGGCACCGTCACCGTCGATATCGGTAAAGCGATCGGCGACATCAAAGGCGGGCGCGTCGAGTTTCGTGTCAACAAGACTTCGATCATTCACGGCATCTTGGGGAAGCGGTCTTTCACGCCCGACCAGTTGCTCGACAACCTGAAGGCATTCGTCACCGCGATCCAACGGGCCAAGCCATCGGCTGCGAAGGGCAAGTATGTGAGGAGTGCCTACGTCTCCACGACCATGAGCCCCAGTGTCCAGCTCGATCTCGCCGAGGTTGATGGCCTCGTCGCGGCCGACAAGCACTGAGACGGGAGGCACTGAAATGCCGAAAACACGGGCACAGAAAGAAGTGCAGATCGCGGAGATCGATACGGTCCTCGCGGGCGCGAACTCGCTGTACCTCGTCAGCCTCGCGGGGCTGTCGTCCAACGCCGTCAACAAACTGCGCGCTTCGCTTCGAAAAGAAGGTGCGCACATTCGTGTCGTCAAGAACCGCCTCGCGCGGCGCGCCGCTATTGGCAAGCCGACGGAGCAGCTCGACGGCCATTTCCGCGGTCCGACAGCGATCGTGTATCACCCGACCGACCCGGTTGCGACTGCCAAGGGGTTGGTCAACTTCGCCAAGGATCACCCGCTGATCGTGATCAAGGGCGGGATGGTCGAGCAAAAGCAAGCGGTCGATGCCGCCGGTGTGAAATATGTGTCGTCACTGCCAGGTCTATCCGAAATCCGCGCGACGCTGTTGGCGTTGTTGCAGACGCCGGCCGGCCAGCTGGTGAGGTTGTTGGCGACACCCGGTACGCAAGTGGCTCGCGTGATTTCCGAAAAAGCGAAGGCTTGAGACGACGATACATGGAGCGGCCGAGTTCGCTCGGCTCGCGAATGGTGAAATGAAACTGAAATCGACGGTCGACCACTGTTGACCGTAGGGAGATCCAAGCAATGGCTGCAGATCTGAACGTGATTGCCGAAACTCTTAGCGGCCTGTCGGTGATGGACGCCGCCAACCTGGTCAAGATGCTCGAAGAGAAGTGGGGCGTCTCGGCCGCCGCGCCCGTGGCTGTTGCCGCGGCCGGTCCGGCTGCAGCGGCTGCTGTCGTCGAGGAGAAGACCGAGTTCGACGTGATCCTCAAGGACGCTCCGGCGGACAAGAAGATCAACGTCATCAAGGTCGTGCGAGAAGTGACCAGCCTGGGCCTGAAAGAAGCCAAGGACCTGGTCGAGGCCGCTCCCAAAGCGGTCAAGGAAGGGATCAGCAAGGCGGACGCCGAAGCGATCAAGAAGAAGTTCGAGGAAGTTGGCGCCACCGTCGAAATCAAGTAGTCGGTGCCTCGCGTGAGGCTTCGGTTGTGCGGCTCGAGGGTCTGGCGGTTTGTGCCGCCGGGCAACCCGAGTCGCAATCGGCACCACCTCTCCGCCCACAGGACGGAGCGGTGCGCCCGCCAAGGAGCTGTGACGACTCTTGCGAATCGTCCAGTCGTCAGCCTTCCCAGAACCCAAACGATGGGTTCGTGGGGAGTTTCTGCCGTTTTCTCCAGCGCGTTCCAGGCGAGAGGGTGACCCCATATGGCGACCGCTGAAAAGATGCCGCGTGTCCGACACGACTTCTCCAAGATCCCGACCAGCATTCGCGTGCCGAATCTGATCGAGGTGCAGAAGCGTTCCTACGAGCGGTTCTTACAGATGTATACCGCACCAGAAGATCGCGAAGACGTCGGTCTGCAAGCGGTGTTCAAGTCGATCTTCCCGATCGAGGATTTCCGCGACACCTGCAGCTTGCAGTTCATCAGCTATTCGATTGGTACGTGGGCCTGCAAGTGCGACCGGCTGCAAGGCATCGAGCGGCTGCGCATGATGTGCCCCACGACCAAGCGGCCCTTCATCGTTCGCGATGCCCGAGCCGCAGACATTGTCTCGCCGTACAGCGGCGAGTTGATCAAGAACACGATCGAGATCTGCGAGGAGTGCGGCGAGCCCGTCGGCTTGAAGTTCAAGTACACGATGGACGAGTGCCAGGCTCGCGGCATGAGTTTCAACGTCCCACTCAAAGTCACCGTGCACTTGGTGGTCTACGACAAAGACCCGGAGACGGGCGCCAAGAGCATTCGCGACATCAAGGAACAAGAAGTCTATTTCGGCGAAATCCCGATGCTCACGGACAACGGCACGTTCGTCATCAACGGGACCGAGCGAGTTATCGTCTCGCAACTTCACCGTTCGCCGGGTGTGTTCTTCCAAGCCTCTCCCGATCGCACGGCCTATATGGCCAAGATCATTCCGTATCGCGGTGCGTGGGTCGAGTTCGAGTACGACCAAAAGCAGTTGTTGCACATCCGCATCGACCGCAAGCGCAAGTTCTTGGGCTCGGTGTTCCTGCGCGCCTTGGGCTTGGCGACTGACGATCAGATCTTGCGCCAGTTTTATACGCCGACCGAGATCCTGGTCGAGAAGTCGCGCTTGTTGTGGGCTGTCGGGCCCGGTTTGTTACAGATCAAGACCGCCGAAGAAATCAAGGGACCCGATGGAAAGGCGATCCTGCGCAAAGCCGTGAAGGTGCGCAAAGCGAATCTGCGGCGCTTGGAAGAGGCCGGAATCGCACACGTGCCTGTTGATGACGAAGAGTTCGCGGGAGCGGTGGCGCTCGAGCCGGTGGTCAATCCGGCGACCGGTGAGTTGCTGTTCGACGTGAATCAGCCGATCGCTGCCGATGCGCTCAAGAAAATTCGCGAGGCCGGGATCGAACGCTTCATGGTCTATTTCCCGGAGAACGATCCCTGTGGCGCCGTGCTGCACGAGACGGTTCGCAAGGACAACACCAAGGACCCGGACGCGGCGCTGATCGAAATCTACCGCAAGCTCCGTCCCGGCGATCCCCCCACACTCGATGCGGCGACCAAGCTGTTCAAGTCGATGTTCTTCGATCCGCAGCGCTACGACTTTTCGCGCGTCGGGCGGTTGAAGTTCAACACCAAGCTCGGCACCAATCGTCCACTCGAAGAAAAGATCCTGCACGCCGATGACTTCTACGCTGTCATCAATTACTTCCTGCGCCTGCCGCAGGGTGAAGGACAGCTCGACGACATCGATCACCTCGGCAGCCGCCGTGTGCGATCGGTCGGTGAGCTCTTGGAAAATCAGTTCCGCATCGGCTTGATCCGCATGGAACGTGCGATCAAGGAAAAGATGTCGGTGTATCAAGAGATGACCACGGCGATGCCGCACGACCTGATCAATGCCAAGCCGGTGATCGCTGCCGTGGCGGAGTTTTTTGGATCGTCGCAGCTCTCTCAGTTCATGGACCAAACCAACCCGTTGTCGGAGGTCACGCACAAGCGGCGTCTCTCTGCGCTCGGGCCGGGAGGTTTGTCTCGCGAGCGCGCCGGGTTCGAAGTTCGCGACGTGCACTCGTCGCACTACGGGCGCATCTGCCCGATCGAAACACCTGAAGGTCCGAACATTGGACTGATTTCGTCGCTGGCTTGCTACGCCCGCATCAACGATTACGGCTTCATCGAGTCACCGTATCGCAAGGTGATCGACGGCCGTGTCGTCGATCACGTGCAACTCAGTTATGCCGGCGACTCGGGGCGCGAGATCGAAGAGATCATGCCGCGTCACGAGTTCGACAGCATCAAGGCCGAGGTCGAACGTCGCGGCGGCAAGGTACCGCAAGCCGATCCGTACGCTTTCTACCTGACCGCTTGGGAAGAAGACCGGCTCTCGATCGCGCAAGCCAATGCGGTCGTCGACGAGCAGGGACGCTTTGTGCGCGACCGTGTCACGGCGCGCAAAGGCGGCACGTTCATGTTCGCCTCGCGTGAAGAGCTCGACTACATGGACGTCAGCCCCAAGCAGGTCGTCTCGGTGGCGGCGGCGCTGATTCCGTTCCTCGAAAACGACGACGCCAACCGCGCGCTGATGGGCAGCAACATGCAACGGCAGGCGGTACCGCTGCTGCAGCCCGAAGCGCCGATCGTCGGGACCGGAATGGAAGGCACCACAGCGCGCGACTCGGGCGCTGTGGTGGTTTGCCGTCGCTCGGGAATCATCGACAAGATCGACGCCACCCGCATCATCGTTCGAGTCACGGGCGAAGAAGGCGGTGAGGACTTCGGCGCCGACGTTTACACGCTTACCAAGTTCCGCCGTTCCAATCAAAACACCTGCATCAACCAAAAGCCGCTCGTGCGGCAAGGTGATCGCGTGCGCGCTGGCCAGGTCTTGGCTGATGGGCCGTGCACCGAACAGGGTGAGTTGGCACTCGGCCGCAATGTGCTGGTCGCCTTCATGCCCTGGCGTGGCTACAACTTCGAAGACGCGATCCTCGTCAGTGAACGGTTGGTCAAAGACGACGCCTTCACATCGATTCACATTGAAGAGTTCGAAATCGAGGCCCGCGATACCAAACTCGGCCCCGAGGAAATCACCCGCGATATTCCCAACGTCTCGGAGGAGTTCCTCAAGGATCTGGACGAGAGCGGGATCATTCGCATCGGCGCACACGTCAAGCCGGGCGACATTCTGGTCGGCAAGGTAACGCCCAAGGGCGAAACCCAACTGACGCCAGAGGAAAAGCTGTTGCGTGCGATCTTCGGTGAGAAGTCGGGCGATGTGCGCGACGCATCACTCACCACGCCGCCGGGCATCGAGGGAATCATCGTCGATGTCCGGGTGTTCGCGCGTAAGGGGGTCGAGAAGGACTCGCGTCATCGCACCATCGAGCAAGAACAGATTCAACGCTGGGAAAAGAACCTCAACGACGAGGTGCGAATCATCAACGAGGAAAATCGGCGCTTGATCGCCGATCTGCTCGAAGGTGAGCCGCTGCGTTCGGCACTGGTCTCGCAGGACGGCAACCGCGTCGTCCTGGCCGAAGGGACCATGCTGACACGCGATATCATCAAGGACCTCGACACCGAAGATCTGTTGCGCTTGGACGTCAAGCCGCGCAAGACCGCCACGCTCGAAGCCATTCGCAAGATCGAGGAACGCACCCGCAAAAAGGTGCTGCTGCTCGAAAAGTTCCATCGCGAGAAAATCGAGCAGTTGGCCAAGGGTGACGAGTTGTCGCCCGGCGTCATCAAGCTGGCCAAGGTCTTTATCGCGATGAAACGCAAGCTGTCGGTCGGCGACAAGATGGCCGGCCGCCACGGAAACAAGGGTGTCATCGCAAAGATCCTGCCCAGCGAGGACATGCCGTATCTGCCCAACGGTAAGCCGGTCGATGTCGTACTCAATCCGCTCGGCGTGCCGTCACGAATGAATGTGGGGCAGATCCTCGAAACGCACTTGGGGTGGGCCGGGAAAGCGCTGGGGCTGCATTTCGCCACCCCGGTGTTCGATGGCGCACGCGAGGACGACATCAAGAAGTTCCTCAAGCAGGCGGGACTCGCCGGAGACGGCAAGATCAATCTGTTCGATGGAATGACGGGCGAGATGTTCTCGCAGCGCGTCACCATCGGTTACATCTACTTGCTCAAGCTATCGCATTTGGTCGACGACAAGATCCACGCTCGCTCGATCGGTCCGTACTCGCTGATCACACAACAGCCGCTGGGTGGTAAGGCCCAATTCGGTGGTCAGCGCTTTGGAGAAATGGAAGTGTGGGCGTTGGAAGCATACGGATCGGCGCACGTTCTGCAGGAGCTCTTGACCTGCAAGTCGGACGACGTGTACGGCCGAACCAAAGTGTATGAAGCCATCGTCAAGGGTCAGACTTGGGTAGAGCCGGGACTGCCCGAGTCCTTCAACGTCTTGGTCAAAGAGCTGCAGGCGCTCTGCCTCGACGTTGAACTAATGACTGAACCCGTCGCCGAACAGGAATGAGGAGGCTCGCGTGAGCAAGAGCTCGCTGTTCTTCGACAGAGCCAAAACGATCAACGACTTCACGGCGATCCGCATCAGTTTGGCGTCGCCGGAGAAGATCAGGTCGTGGTCGTACGGTGAGGTCACCAAGCCGGAAACGATCAACTACCGTACCTTCAAGCCCGAGCGC
This sequence comes from Acidobacteriota bacterium, assembly GCA_031395565.1. Classification (GTDB taxonomy): domain Bacteria; phylum Acidobacteriota; class Polarisedimenticolia; order J045; family J045; genus JANNUT01. The sequence goes on from JANNUT010000017.1 coordinate 8,272, forward strand.
GACGGCCTGTTCTGCGCGCGGATCTTCGGGCCCGTCACCGACTGGGAGTGCTTGTGCGGAAAGTTCAAACGCATGAAGCACCGCGGCGTCGTCTGCGACAAGTGCGGCGTCGAAGTTACCCAGTCGAAGGTTCGCCGTGAGCGGATGGGGCATATCGAACTGGCCTCGCCCGTGTCTCACGTGTGGTTCTTCCATCAGTTGCCAAGTCGCATCGGGCATCTGCTCGACATCAGCAAGCGTGACCTCGAGCGCGTGCTGTACTTCGAGGCCTACGTGGTGGTCGACCCGGCAGAGGTTGCCGAGTTGCGCGAAGGCCAGCTGATCAGCGAAGAGGAATACCGCGAGCTGCGCGAAAAGCACGGCTACGGCACCTTCGACGCGATGATGGGCGCCGAGGCGATCAAGGCGATCCTGAGCCGGGTCGAGCCCGAATCGTTGTCGCACGATCTGCGCAAGCAGATGAAGGAAGAAACATCGGTTCAGAAGCGGCAAAAGGTGGCCAAGCGACTGCGCGTGGTCGATGCCTTCCGCCGCTCCGGCAACCGGCCCGAGTGGATGATCCTCGACGTGATCCCGGTGATTCCGCCGGAGTTGCGCCCGTTGGTACCACTCGAGGGCGGCCGCTTCGCGACCTCCGACCTGAACGATCTCTATCGTCGCGTGATCAATCGCAACAACCGCCTCAAGAAGCTGCTCGATCTGCGTGCACCGGACGTCATCGTGCGCAACGAAAAGCGCATGCTGCAAGAGGCGATCGACGCCCTGATGGACAACGGCCGGCGCGGCCGCGTGCTCAAGAGCACGCACAACCGTCCGCTCAAATCGTTGTCCGATGCACTCAAGGGCAAGCAAGGCCGATTCCGTCAGAACCTGCTTGGAAAGCGCGTCGACTACTCGGGCCGGTCGGTAATCGTGGTTGGTCCCGAGCTCAAGCTGCATCAGTGCGGCTTGCCCAAGAAGATGGCCCTGGAGCTATTCAAGCCGTTTATCTACAACAAGCTCGAAGAGCGCGGCATCGTCAGCACAATCAAAGCCGCCAAGGAAATGGTGGAGCTGGAGCGCCCGGAGGTTTGGGACATTCTGGAAGAGGTCATTCAGGACCACCCGATTCTGCTCAATCGCGCTCCGACGCTGCATCGCCTGGGAATCCAGGCCTTCGAGCCGATGTTGATCGAAGGCAAGGCGATTCAAATTCACCCGCTGGTCTGTACTGCGTTCAATGCGGACTTCGACGGCGATCAGATGGCGGTGCATGTACCGCTATCGACGCGCGCACAGACCGAAGCCCACATCCTGATGATGTCGTCGCGAAATCTGCTCAAGCCGGCCAGCGGCAAGCCGATCGTCACGCCGACGCAGGACATGGTGCTCGGGATCTACTTCCTGACCAAGTCGAAGCGTGGACGCACCGGTGAAGGACGCATCTTCGCGGCGGAAGAAGAAGTACTCATCGCCTACGAGAATGGCCTGATCGAACTCAACACGCCGATCAAACTGCGCTGGTCCGAAGAGTTGATGGATCTGACCACTCTTTACGACGACCAGGATGTTGCTCGTTGCCCAATTCAGGATGCGCAACCCAACCGCATTATCGACACCACGGTCGGGCGCGTGATCTTCAACCAGGCGGTCCCTTCGGGCATTCCGTTCATCAACGGGCTGCTCAAGAAGAAGGGAATGTCGGACATGGTCGATTTCGTAGTCACGCGTTACGGTCACGACAAGACCGTGGAGATGGTCGACAGCCTCAAGAATCTGGGCTTCCGCTACTCCACCCGAGCCGGCGTATCGATCGGTATCGACGACATGGTGATCCCGGCCGAGAAAGAACGGTTGGTCGAGGACGCCCGTCAGCAGCAGATCGAGGTCGAACAGCAGTATCGCGACGGTGCCATCACCGGTGGTGAGCGCTACAACAAGGTCGTCGCGATCTGGTCCGACGTCACCGATCGCGTCGCCGAAGCGATGTTCAAGAAGATGAAGTACATCGACGACGATCCGAACCAGGAGTTCAACCCGATCTACATCATGGCCGACAGCGGTGCACGTGGGTCCAAGCAGCAAATGCGCCAGCTTGCCGGGATGCGTGGCTTGATGGCCAAGCCCTCGGGCGAGATCATCGAGACCCCGATTACCGCCAACTTCCGCGAAGGGCTTACCGTCGCGCAGTACTTCATCTCGACGCATGGCGCTCGCAAGGGATTGGCCGACACCGCACTCAAGACCGCCGACTCGGGCTATCTGACGCGCCGCCTGGTCGACGTCGCACAAGACGTCATCATTACGCACGAGGACTGCGCCACGATCGACGGCATTACCGCTCGTGCCATCGTGGAAGGTGGTGAAGTCATCGAGTCGTTGCGCGACCGTCTGGTGGGCCGCGTGGCGCTCGATCCAGTTGACGACCCGACCGACGGCTCTTTGATCGTCGATCGCAATCAACTGATTGACGAAGACCTCGCCGAGAGAATTCAACAGGCCGGTATCGAGTCGGTCAACATCCGCTCGGGATTGACCTGCGAGATTACGCGGGGTCTGTGCCGGCTTTGCTACGGCCGCGACCTCTCGACCGGCCGGATGGTCGAAATCGGCCAGGCGGTCGGCGTGATCGCAGCTGAGTCGATCGGTGAACCGGGTACGCAGCTGACGATGCGCACATTCCACATCGGCGGTACCGCGAGTCAGGTTCACGAGCAGTCGTTCGCCGAAGCCAAGAACGAAGGCACGATCAAGTACCTCACCGTTGTCACCGTCAAGAACCGCACGGCCGACAACGTGGTGATGAATCGCCAAGGCAACCTGGTCGTACTCGATCGCAAGGGGCGTGAACTCGAGCGCCATGCCGTCGCGTACGGCGCGATTCTGCGCGTCGACGACGGTCAGTATGTCGAACCAGGCACCCGGCTCATCGAGTGGGATCCATACACCTTCGCGATCCTGACCGAAGAAACCGGAACCGTGCACCTGCAAGACGTGATCGAAGGCATTACCGTGCGCGAGGAGCAGGACGAAGTCACCGGCTTCGTGCAGAAGAAGATCATCTCTTCCAAGGACGAAAAACTCGCGCCGAAGATCATCATCCGCAAGGGCAAAGAAAAGCTCCGTGAGTATCAGTTGCCCGTCAAGGCGCTGGTGATGGTCGAAGAGGGCGAAGATGTCGTGTCCGGCGATACGCTCGCCAAAATCCCTCGCGAGAGCACCAAGACCAAGGACATTACCGGTGGTCTGCCGCGCGTCGTCGAGTTGTTCGAAGCGCGCGAGCCGAAAGAGCCAGCGGTCATTTCCGAAATCGACGGGCAGGTCGAATATGGCCCGATCGAAAAGGGAAGCCGGATCATCCACGTCTTCCCGCTCAACGAGAAGGGTAATCGCGACGAGCACGGCAAGCGCGACTACAAGATCCCGAAGGGTAAGCACGTGTCGGTGCGCGAGGGCGAAATCGTCCAAGCTGGCGACGCGCTGATGGATGGTCCCAAGAATCCGCACGACATCCTGAAAGTGCTGGGTGAGTCTGCACTGCAGAATTACCTGGTTAACGAAATTCAGGAGGTCTACCGGCTTCAGGGCGTCGAGATCAACGACAAACACATTGAAGTCGTGGTGCGTCAGATGATGCGGTGGGTGCACATCGAAGACGTCGGCGACACCGAGTTCGTACTGGAAGAGAAAATCGACAAGTTCCGCTTCCGTGACGAAAACCAAAAGGTGATTGCCAACGGCGGCGCACCCGCAATGGGACGCCCGCTGTTGCTCGGAATCACCAAGGCGTCGCTCACCACCGATTCCTTCATCTCCGCCGCCTCGTTCCAAGAGACGACACGGGTGCTCACGGAAGCGGCGATTCGTGGCGCTTACGACGCACTCCGCGGCTTGAAGGAAAACGTGATCATGGGACGGTTGATTCCGGCCGGGACAGGCGCAGAAGCCTATCTCGATTACAACTTGCCGATGCCTGCGATGCGCGAAGAAGCCCCAGAAGAGGACTTCCTGCGCGTCGAGTCAGGCGCCGACGAGTCTCACCTGGCGCAGCTCTTGGCAGGCGGATTGGGGCTTGGCCCCGAGATTCCGAAATCCAAGAACTGACGCAGCAAGTGCTGAGCGTTTCTTACGGGGCAGGCCCAGAGCCTGCCCCGTTTTTTTGCCATCGTGAGCGGATAGACTGTGCGCCGTGAACGCTGCCGACAGTTCCACGCCGACGCCCTCCGCGTTACCGCCGCACGCGCCGGAGCGTGGTTGGTCGCATCGACTGATGGGCCGATTTCATATCACAGGGATCTTCTGGTATCGCTTTCATGCGTGGGCGGCGCGTACCTTGCCGAGCGCCATGCAGGCCCCGATCGTGCTGTCCTTCACCACGCTGTTTTTCTTCCTCTTGATCAGGATCCGTCGCGCTTTGGCCGATAACCTCGACCCAGTGCTAGGGCACGCCAGTGTTGTCACGAGGCAGATCAGGATCTTCCGCACCATGCACAACTTCGCCTGGTGTCAGACCGAGCGGTACGAGCGGCTCAACACCACCCGTGCGTTTCGAATCGACATCGATCTCGAGCGATGGCGCCGGCTGTTCTGCGGTACCGAAGGGCTGATGCTGGTCACCGCCCATCTTGGAAACTACGAGGTTGGGTCGATGCTCCCGGCTATCGAGGAGGGCCGGAGGGTATTTGTCGTGCGCGAGAAAGAAGTCGACCCTGAGGCTCAACGGTTCGTGCAGCAGATGCTCGAGCGCGCCGGGGGCGATTGCTGGACCAATCACTTCGAATCGGACGACGCATTCCACGGCATGGTGTTGCTGCAAGCGTTGCGTGAGGGAGCGATTGTAGGAATTCAAGGCGATCGGCCACGCCATGGGGCTCGTACCGTGCAAACCACGATCTTCGGCATGCCGCTGCAGTTGCCATCAGGTCCCGCCGCGTTAGCCCGCACCGCCGAGGTGCCGTTGGTGCCGGTGTTCGTGCTGCGGCAAGGCCGGCGCCACTATGCCGTCGAACTCGGCGAGCCTATTCGTGTCGCCCGCTCGCGTGACCGCGAGCACGATGTCGAGCAAGCGACGCAGCGTGTCGCCGCGGCGATCGAAGCGGCGATTCGCCGGGCTCCGTACCAGTGGTTTTGTTTCCGCCGGCTGTGGCCCTAGGACGAACGGCGCTGTGCTCCAATCGCGCCAACGACGAAGTCGGGATACGTAGCAAAGATCCGGCGCAAGTCGGGATAAATCTCGACCCAGCCAAAGCCGGCGCGCGAAAGCAACCGCTGCCAGTCTTCAGGCTGCAGGAAACCTCCATGCGGACGCGCCACCGGGTCGAGCACAGGGGCGCGAAACGGCCGGAGCAACTGAAACACGAACTCTGTGTACAAGGCGCTGTCGCGATCGGGCCGCATGCATTCACCGAGTACCACCCAGCCGCCCGGCGCAACAGCGCGGTGCAACTCGCTCAGTGTGTCGTCCAGGTCCCGGGCGACGTGCAGCACGTTGACTGCATAAATCAAATCGACGCTGGCGGGCCCGATGCCTTGCGACTGAAGTGGCAGGTCGATATCGACACGTTGGAAAGTTGTGTTTGCCGCTGTCCCGATCGCTGCGGTCAACGCGCGTTGCCCGCGGCGCAGAAACATTGGCGAAGAATCGCTGAACTGATAGCTGCTCAGCGTATCGAGCCGTTGGGCCGCCTTGATGGCATCGATCAGCGCCACTGCGGCGCTCCCCATCCCGCCACCCAATTCGAGGACTCGCCCCATCGGTCCGTTGTGCCAGCCGAGCGCCGCAGCGGCGGCAACTCGATTGTTGATGCTGTACAGCGGATTTTGGTTGGAGAAGTACTCAGGCCACGCGTCGAACGTATTGGCTTGAAACAAGACCTCGTCGCCGCTCTGTTCGCCGCGCAAGAACGCGGGGTAACCCGCGGCTGCAATCTCGGCGATACGATAGGCGGGCAGCGCGTTCGGATCGAGCTCGGCTTGGCGTTGTCGTAGCGGCTCGGGACCGTCCGATTTCCAAGCGCCCAGATTTCGATAGCGACTTGGGCTGCGATCTGTTTGGCGTTCGACGAAACCGTGCGCGCACAACAGGCGCAACATCCAATCCAGCGGCACCTCGGCGGCCTCGCGCTTCAAGCCGCGATGCTCGATCGCCTCCGCAACGCTGGACCCCGCGGCGAACTCTGGCTCCAACTCGCAGCGCTGCAGCACCTCGAGCGTGAGCGCGAGTGTGAACTGCTCGATCAAATCGCAAGACTCAACGAATCGATCGCTGAACCACGGCAACAATTCGGCCGGGAGCAGTTCGTTCCGACGATCTTGATAACCGCTTCGAGCAGTAAGGACCGGTGCCATGAAAACCCCTGCGCGTGAGTTCGGCGCGATTAGATTGCGCACGATACCTGCTTAGCGGCAATCGAGGGGCCTGCGAAAAAACGGCGTGCCGAGCGGACAACCGCCCGCTGAGTACGTTACAGAGCGACAGTTCCTTCGGGGCTCTTGGTTTGAGCTTCGACCGTACAACTGCGATAGCAATCACGCGCCTTGGTCGTCGCATCCGCGACCGCCTTGCGATAGTCGGCTCGTGCGGTGGCTCGCTGACGATTGACATCGCGAACACACGCACTTGCCGCTAGCGCGTCATCGGGGGTCGGTTCAAGACAGGAGGTGGTGAGTTGATCGAGACCCGCGAGCTTGGCGTCGAGCGATCGCACCTGCGTTTGCTTTGCCGCCTGCCAGTCGGAACCACATCTCGCCGCGCACGGGTCGATCGCGGCCCAGCCAGCGGTGCAGAGCGTGACGGCGGTGAGAGTGCAAAGTGCCAGTCGAACGCAGGCCTTGGTGCTCATTGGAATCTCCCAAGCAAACGGGGGCGGAACCAGGGCAGTCCGGCCCAACCAGTGGCCCGGAAGATACGACGCTCGGCCCGAAACGGAAGGGCTCGAACTGAATTTCCCAAAATCAGCGCGGCCCGGGGGGGGATGGGACGGGGGGGTGGACGCGAAGGCACCGGACAGGGTCGGGGGGCTGCGGCCCGCCGCCGGCGGGATCGGTTGGAAACGCCCTTCGAACCTAACGGCTTGGCGCTTGTCTGGGGGTTTACCTTGACAGACCTTGGGAGTTCCCCTAACCTCCCGCCTTCGCGTTCGCAGGACGTGTGTCCCGCGGACTCGCCGACGAACGGTCGAGCTTGCCATCGCCGATAAGGTCCACTCCTTGTAAGAGGAGCGAGACCGCTAGGGTGATAGGGCCCGGCACGACACGCGTCGAACAAGCCGCTGCGCGCAGCCGGCAAGACACTTTAGCCCGACGACCCCTCGTTCTTGAGGTCATTCGGCTTGATGTCTCTCCTACGCGCGGCGAATACAACCCGGTTTCGCACTCGCGCTCGCGATAAGTCGCGTGTTTTGTGCGGTGCTCCGGAACGAGAAGAGAGGGCAGCTGTGCCGACAATTAGTCAACTGGTGCGCTCGGGTCGCAAAGTGATCCTTAACAAGACCGCGAGCCCCGCACTGCAGGCCTGTCCGCAGCGCCGCGGCGTCTGCACTCGCGTCTACACCACCACACCCAAGAAGCCCAACTCGGCGTTGCGTAAGGTCAGTCGCGTGCGTTTGACCAACGGCATCGAAGTCACCGCATACATCCCGGGCGTTGGTCACAATCTGCAAGAGCACTCGATCGTGATGATTCGCGGCGGTCGCGTTAAGGACTTGCCAGGCGTGCGTTACCACATCATTCGCGGGACGCTCGACACCTCTGGCGTCGACGGTCGCCGCCAGGGTCGTTCGAAGTACGGCGCCAAGCGCCCGAAGAAGTAGCCGAGGAGACTGTCGATGCCGCGTCGTCGTGAAGTTCCCGAGCGTCCTTGTCCTGCAGATCCGGTTTACGGGTCGCCGGTCGTGACCAAGTTCGTGAACGCCGTCATGAAAGGCGGAAAGCGGAGCGTTGCCGAACGGATCTTCTACAACGCCATGAAGAAGATCGAAGAGAAGACCGGCGACGATCCAATGAAGGCTTTCAAGAAGGCCCTCGATAACGTCAAGCCCATGATGGAAGTGAAGTCGCGGCGCGTTGGCGGTTCCAACTATCAAGTGCCGGTTGAAGTGCCCGCCAAGCGGCGCATGTCATTGGCTTACCGCTGGCTGATCAACTACGCCTCGGAGCGCCCCGAAAAAACCATGGTCGACAAGCTCTCGGCCGAGGTGATGGATGCTGCCAATGGCCGTGGTGGCGCGGTCAAGAAGCGCGAAGACGTACACAAGATGGCGGAAGCAAACAAGGCTTTCGCGCACTACCGCTGGTAACGACCTGAAGGGCCAAGCGTGCTTGGCTCGAGATCGCCAGAAAACGGAGACGACCCCGATGAGCAAAGAGAAGTTCGAGCGGACAAAGCCCCACCTGAATGTTGGAACGATTGGCCACGTGGATCATGGCAAGACGACGCTGACGGCAACGATCACCATGGTGCTGGGCAAGAACAACCCGAAGGTCAAGGTCCGTTCGTTCGATTCGATCGACGCCGCGCCGGAAGAGAAGGCGCGCGGCATCACGATTGCGACGGCGCACGTGGAGTACGAGACGGTCAATCGTCACTACGCGCATGTGGACTGTCCGGGCCACGCCGACTACGTGAAGAACATGATTACGGGTGCGGCGCAGATGGACGGCGCGATTTTGGTGGTGTCGGCCGCCGACGGTCCGATGCCGCAGACGCGCGAGCACATTTTGTTGGCTCGCCAGGTGGGCGTGCCGGCGATCGTGGTGGCGTTGAACAAGTGCGACATGGTGGACGATCCGGAGTTGTTGGACCTGGTGGAATTGGAAGTGCGGGAGTTGCTGACCTCGTACGGTTTCCCGGGCAACGACATTCCGGTGTGCCGGATCTCGGCGTTGAAGGCGGGTCAAGGTGATCCGGAGGCCGAGAAGGGTGTGTTGGCGTTGATGCAGGCGGTGGACGACTACATTCCGCAGCCGATGCGCCCGACAGACAAGCCGTTCTTGCTGCCGGTGGAAGATGTGTTTTCGATCACAGGCCGCGGCACGGTGGTGACGGGTCGAATCGAACAGGGAATTGTGAAGGTCGGCGAGGAAGTCGAGATCGTCGGTCTGCGTCCGACGCAGAAGAAGACGGTGACGGGCGTGGAGATGTTCCGCAAGTTGCTGGACGAAGGTCGAGCCGGCGACAACTGCGGCTTGCTGCTGCGCGGCATCGAGCGCACGGACGTAGAGCGCGGCCAGGTCTGTGCCAAGCCTGGGTCGATCACGCCGCACACGAAGTTCAAGGGCGAGGTGTATGTGCTGACGAAGGAGGAGGGCGGGCGTCATACGCCGTTCTTCACGGGCTATCGTCCGCAGTTTTACTTCCGCACGACGGACGTGACGGGGGTGGTGAGCCTGCCGAAGGATCGCGAGATGGTGATGCCTGGAGACCGCCTGGAGGTCGAGGTGGAGTTGTCGAAGGCGATCGCGATGGACAAAGGCCTGCGCTTCGCGATTCGCGAAGGCGGCCGCACGGTCGGCGCCGGTACGGTTACCGAAGTTATTGCCTGAGATCGAGCTACGAATGCCGCTTAGCGGCATTCGCTCTCGATCCGAACGCAAGCGATTTGCACGCAGGGGTTAAAAGATGACCAGCGACAAAATCAGGATTCGGCTGCGGGCCTACGATCACCGCATCCTCGACCAATCGACGACCGAGATCGTCGATACCGCGCGTCGCACCGGAGCGCGCGTGGTAGGTCCGATCCCACTGCCGACCCTGCGCAACAGCTACACCGTGAACCGCTCCGTGCACGTCGACAAGAAGTCGCGAGAGCAGTTCGAAATTCGAACCCACAAGCGTTTGCTCGACATCCTCGACCCAACCCCCGAAACGGTGGATGCGTTGATGAAGCTCGACCTCCCCGCGGGCGTCGACGTCGAGATCAAAGCTTTTTCGTGAACTGGACGGACAGGCGCGATCAAACGCGCTTCGTTCGCTTGAGGTAAGGAACCGCCGATGACCAAAGGACTGATCGGCAGAAAAATCGGCATGACGCAGGTGTTCCTCGAAGATGGAACCTGCGAGCCGGTGACTGTTATCTCCGCGGGGCCCTGCGTTGTGGTGCAACGCAAGACTGCCGAACGCGATGGCTACGAAGCCGCGCAGCTAGGCTTGATCGACCCGAGGCCGCTGCGCAAGCCGACCAAGGCGATGACGGGACACTTCAAGAACGCCGGCGTGCCTGCAACTCGCGAAACGCGCGAGTTCGAAATTGCCGAAGGTGCCGACCCTAAACCGGGCGATACCGTCACCTGCGAATTGTTCAAGGCGGGCGATGTTGTCCAACTGGTAGGCACCAGCAAAGGCCGCGGCTTTCAGGGTG
>JANNUT010000018.1:0-46334 GCA_031395565.1 Acidobacteriota bacterium
AGCGCGACCTCGATGCCGCAAAGTCAGACCTTAATGAACTAAAACTTACCACCAAAGGATTCGCCGAAGAGTTCGCTAAGATGAAGGATAACGCCTACAAGAGGGCTATTGCAGAGCTAAAATCAGAGAAGCGTGAGGCTACCAAGGAAGACAACCTTGATCTGGTAGATGACCTCGATGAGCGCATCGATGCGCTAAAAGCAGAGCAAGCTAAGGTAGTCGCAAAGCCTCAAGCGAATGCCGAAAAACAGCCTGACCTTAGGGAGTTCAACGAGTGGCACGCTGAAAATAAATGGTATGACGCCAAGACGGAAACTGAAATGTTCGACATGGCTGAAGCGGTAGCCGGAAGATTATCTAGAGAGAACAGTAACTTGACAGGACGAGCTTTTATGGACAAAGTTACGGAAATTGTCAAGGGAAAGTTCCCTGAAAAGTTCGAGAACCCTAAGAGGAAGTCAGCGCCACATGAAGGCGGCGGCCCTCGCGGTGAATCTAAAGGCGGACATGGTTACTCAGCACTTCCGCCCGACGCAAAGAAAAAATGTGATAGTTACGTCAAACAGGGTCTAATGACCAAAGAAGCCTATGTAGAAGCATATCCTTGGGATGAGGTTTAAATGGAAAACACCAGCGACAAAGACAAACAGGTGCGCAGCGAAGTTGACAGGATTGACGGTCTGCAACTAAGGGAACGTATCCCGTTCGGCGTCCCACAATCAAGCAGCGGAGTGCGCTTCGAGATTCCAGGATATTTCCTCAGATGGATTGACGACCTCGGCGGAAGAATTGAAAAAGCCATTGAAGGATGGTATCAGTTCGTTACCAAGAAAGAGGTCGGCATAACCGATGCAATTAACGGCGACCTTGGAGACAGAGTTTCGAGAGTAGTAGGTACGAATAGGCAAACAGGCGGTGGATACCGGTCTTACCTGATGAAATTACCAAACGAATTAAGGGAAGCTGATAAGAAGATTTTAAGCGATCGTCGCGAATTACGAATGAACAGTATAAAACAGGGTTTGGCGTCTCCGGTTGATAGGAACTTTTATGTCCCAAAGGATACTCCAATCTCTATTTCCAGCAAAAAACCTTAAGGAGTAATCATGGCTAACGCCGATCGTCCGACTGGTCTTTCCCCGGTAAAACACCTGAACGGTGATACCTGGAATGGAGTGGTCAATACATACGTAATCCTGGCAGCAGATACCGGCGTCTATGGCATCGGAACCGCTGTAAAGAGTTTTGCCGGTGGTGATGCGAATGGCATTCCTGCCGTAACAGCAGTCACGGCTGCTGGAGACGCCCTCAGGGGAAGCGTAGTTGGTGTCATTCCGCTATCCGCTGACAGCCCTGTAGGACCAATACCGGCCACAAAGCTGCGCAACTACTATGTCCTTGTCTGCGATGACAGTACGACTGTATTCGAGATTCAGGCGAACAATGCAGCAGCATTCCCAACGTCCGACCTTAACTCCAACGCCAGCCTGATTATCGGAGCAATAACCGGAATAAGCCCGTTCGCAAACACCGAACTAGACGCAGCAACAACCGATGTTACAGCGACCTTGCAATTGAAGATTCTCGGTAAAGTACAACGAGCGGATGTCGATCTGACAGCCAATACGAAACTTCTGGTCATGGTCAATAACCATGAACTTCGAGGCGGGACTTTGGCCGTAGCTTAATCAATCAATTTTAAGGAGTAATTATCATGGCTGTCGGCGGAGTAATTAGCAGTTCCAATCACCCGAAAACTTCTTGGCCCGGGGTGATTGCCTGGTGGGGTCGTGATTATAATGACTACGAAAACGAGTGGTCGAAAATGTTCGATGAGCAATCATCGGAGAAAGAGTACGAGGAAGAAGTCAAGATAACCGGCTTCGGAATTGCCCCACAGAAAGCAAGGGGCGCGTCCATTACCTATGATTCTGAATTCCAGGGTCAGGTAACTAGATACACGCATATCACTTATGCGCTCGGGTATGCAGTCATCATGGAAGAGCTGATGGATAACCTGTACGACAAGGTTAGCCAGACACGCGTTCAGGCGCTTGCTCGTTCCCATAGAATCACTGAGGAAATCGTATGTGCTGACGTTTACAATAACGCGTTTGATATTGCATTCCCCGGAAGCGATGGTGTGCAGTTGCTTAGCACCGTTCATCCGAACGTAACCGGTGGGACGTTCGGCAACGTTCTGTCCATAGCGTCCGACTTGAACGAAACCTCGCTTGAAGACCTTATCACTCAGATGAGCCTTGCCACGGACGACAAAGGGTTAATCATAGCCCTGAAGCCAACTAAGTTGATTGTCCATCCTTTCAACTGGTGGAATGCCAACAGGATACTGGAATCAGTCTTCCAGAACGACACGGCAAATAACGCTGTGAACATCCTGAAGGCTACCAGCGCAATCCCTGGAGGCGTAATGCAGGCCCACTTCTTGGACGCACCTAACGCCTGGTTCCTGCGCTCCGATGCACCACGAGGTTTGCGCAGGTTCACACGCATGAAGCCAAAGGTCGAGAAGGATAATGACTTCGGAACCAAGAACGCACTCACCAGCGCGGTTCAGCGGTTCGCTGTTGGATACTCCGATCCTCTGGGGCTGTACGGAAGTGAAGGCTAAAGCAAGCCATTGATTTATATAACTTAATTATCATTTATAACAACCTTAGCCCTCTCACGAGGGCTTATTTTTAGGAGCAGTTATGAAAAAATCAATGCCAGGCCCCGGAATGATGAAGGGCATCGGCGCGGTCAAGGGAAGCTCGGAGAAGCCCAAAATGCCGAAGAGGAAGAAACCGGGTAACATGAGCACGTCTATGTACAAGCAGCCCAAATACAAGTGAGAAGGAGGTGATCCGATGAATAAACAGCTCAGAGGAGATTTTGGGAATGTTCCCAATACGCAAGTGAATAAGGTCCCAAAGAAGCCTATCGCCACACAACCGAAGGTCAAGCCTGTTACCATCAAGAAGTCAGGTAGAGGCAAATAATGGAGAACCAGCATCGCATCATCAAAGGGTATCGTGAATTATCTCAGCAAGAGATAGACCTCATTAATGAAGGAAAGGCTTTATCTGAACAAGTCGGAGCATTCATTGAGAAATTGCGTGGTGCGGATAATACAGATAAGAGATGGATTTCAATCGGTCAAACAGATTTGCAGAAAGGTTTCATGGCGGCAATACGGTCAATAGCACAACCGGCAACTTTTTAAGTTTCAACAAGTGTCCCAGGCTGGTTAAGCGGCGGTTCGAATCCGTCGGGCACACATCAAGGAGGTTCCATCATGGGTTTCACGCATTTCCCCAACGGCGCAGCAAGTTTCGGTATCCCTTTGTTCGGCGGCGGTAACAAGGTAGCCGCAGGTATTCCGTCCGACAGTCCGGCAAATTATGGCCGTACATGGTTCGTCAATTCATATAACGGCAGGGATGCTCAAAAGGGTAAATCACCTCAAACCCCGTTCATGACAATGGCCAAAGCTTTCTCTGTGCTTCGCTCTGGAGATTGCATCAACTTCGTTGGCAAGATTACCGAGCAGCTCGTCACTCCGGTGAACGTGTTCGATGTATGGATTAATGGGATGGGTAATAGACCTCGCCATGCGGACGCCGCGCCTGTAGGTGGTAACCTGGCTGCCTCTCAGTGGGGACCGCCTGCTTCTGGCGGAGTCGCCGCGCAGGCAACTTGCCGAGTACTGCAACAGGGCTGGCGTTTTTCTGGGTTCTTGATGACCGCCATTGACACGAACGCCGCCTGTATGGAGATTATCCGTAATGCCGGTGCAGGAGACCTTGAGCGAGACGCCTCCCATGCTTCGGTATTGGGCATGCGATTCAGTGGCGCAGGAGTCGGCATCCGTGGCGGCGCAACGTCATTCACGGAGATCCCATTCAACGTTGAAGTCGGATTTAGCCAGTTCGACAATATGACTTACGCCATGCGCTCGACAATCGAGTGTAACCAATGGTTCATCCATGATAACTTCTTTGCTGCGAATACCAACCAGATAATCATGTCTGCGAGGAACTTCCTCATAAAGAACAACTCGCTTGGTGCGTTCACCGCTGCTGCAAATAGTGGTGGCATTACACTTACTGGAGCCACTGGCGGCAACCAGATTACCGGCAATAACCTGAGCGGCACATACTCAATTGCGGGCGGTTACAGCTCTGCCGCTGCCAGTGATAACTGGTACGGGAACGCAAGTTCAGCCGGATTCACCTCAGCCGACCCGGCATAATCTTAACCTTCATGGGGACTTCGGTCCCCGTTCAACAACATAGGAGGTGAATTGTGACTATCGCAATTCAGGTATTGGCAGATGGCCCGCGCAACGCAATTTTTAAGCTCACCAACGACAACGGCGACGCGGAGACCGCAGCGCTTAAGGTCGATGTATCAACTCTCTCCGGCTTCAACGACAGCTTGCCTTCCGAGGTCCGTATCGAGAAGATCGAATACAGCCTGAGCGGGATGCAGGTAAACATTTTATGGGATGCGACGACGGACGTTGTTGCATGGCAACTTACGCCTGATTCCGGTAACGAGCTATGTTTTCGAAGCGCCCCTCTTGTGAACAACGCTGGCGCAGGAAAGACGGGAGATATTCTCTTCACCACAATAGGAGCAAGCGCCGGTGATTCATACTCCATCGTTCTGTACCTCGTGAAAGTTTACAGCTAAGGAAACGCCATGTTCAGAGATACAAACTTTGATGAAATGCAACGCACCTACGAAAACGAGGCTGCCGCTGGCAAGATCGCCAATGCTGTTGCTGTGACCGTATTCGCCAACGTCATCAGTGTAGCTGCCGCGACGCCAATGCTTGCCTGGGAGTTGCAGATTCCTTACGTATTCCAAACGGCAGCGGTTGCCATGGAACTAGTGTCTAGCAGCGCGTCAGATGCCGCCGCAGGGACAGGAGCTAGGTCTGTCGTAGTAACGACTCTCGATACCAATTACAACGAGGTGGTGAGCGTTGTGACTCCTAACGGGACTACTCCTGTCGCTATTCCAGGAACCCATCGTCACCACAACAATTCGATTGTTGTTGCTTCAGGCAGCACGTTCTCGAACGTTGGGAATATCACCATCAGAACTGTTTCCGGGGCGGTAGCTCAGGGATACATAGCTGCCGGAATAGGAGTTAGCAGGCAAGGGCTTTACACCGTTCCAGCCGGTAAAATCTTCATGTCGAAGAACTTCTTCTTTGCTCATGCAGTCATTGGGGTCACTACTGGTGGCGTTCAGTTCAAGCCATTCTTGCGCTTCCAAAACGGGACTATCTTCCAGGGAATATGGCAGAACCTTAACTCCAATCAGATCGTGCCTATAACGCTTCCTGTTCCGTTCACGATTACGGAGAAAACGACGTTCGGCTATAACCTTGACCTCGCCACTACGTCGACGGGCACCTTCGCTCTTGGGACAACCGGAATTCTTAGGAATGCGTAATGGTTTCTACCTATTACAAAATTGGCGACTGGAATAATCTTTGTGCCGAGTGCGGAGCCAAGTTCAAGTCATCCGAGCTGAAGTTGACATGGGACGGGTTCCGCATGTGCCACACCTGCTGGCAACCAAGAAATCAGCAAGATTTTGTTCGCAACGTCTCAGTCCCCAAAGGCGTTCCCTGGTCGCAGGACAGGCCGCCTCTTTCCTTCGCGAACCCCGCTACTCGCCCTGATGGATCTGACCCGGCCATAGTTCCAATGCCGGTGGATTCGCCATGACTGACTATCGAATGTTGTTCGGAGCTGTATTCCTGGTTACGCTGCTGTTTCTGTTATGTGCCGCAAGTTACGGCGTTTATTGCTTGTTCCATATTTGCTGAGGAAACATGGCTTCATCGTTTGGATTGACCTTCACCCGCAACGACCTTATCAAGGCCGCTCTGCGCTCGCTAGGCGTCATCGGGCAGACCCAGGCACCCTCGCCTGAGGATTACACATTCTGCTCGGAAGCGCTCAACCTGATGATTAAGGCTTGGATGAACAAAGGGGCTACGCTATGGAAGATTCAGGAAATACTGGTTCCAATGGTCAACACGGTTCCGCTTTATCCAATCGGGCCTACCGCTGGCTACTTGGCTACTTCTGGGGTGACTATCACCGCTGGTGGGATTGGGACGAATGGAACCTATGCGCTTGGGATAGCAGATGCGGGCGGTGGAACTACGGCGGCAGGAACGTATACGGTGAGCGGCGGGACTATTACGGCCGTAGATATAACGGCTCCAGGCTCAGGATACGTCTCGCCTATCCTATCCTTCCCGTCAGGCGGCGTCGCGGGGCAGGACGTGACTATCGTTCCAATCGGATTGACGACGGCGAGGGTGAATCGGATTCTGGACCAGGGGAACTTCATCAGGAATGATGTCACGCTCTACGACAACCCTATCTCCATGATAAGCCGCAACGACTACAACGGGCTTGGGAACAAGCTGACGAACGGGAATACCCCGAGCCAGTTCTGGTATGACCCGGCATTTACCACCACGAACGATAACGGCAACCTGCGCGTTAACCCGGTTCCTGGACCGATGATTACGCACACCATGCATCTTATGGGACACATCATCCTGGACGATACAACGGCGGTTGGCGGACTGTTTGATTTCCCGCAAGAGTGGCTCAACTGCATGAAGTGGGGACTTGCCAGGGAAATGATTACAGAATACGGAGTTGATGAGAAGACGGAAGAACGCATTGAGAAACGGTTCCAGGAATACAAGGATGAAGCGTTCAACTTCAGCGTAGAGGAAAGTAGCACCAGGTTCTCATACGATTCACAGGGAGGATGGAGTGGCGGCGGAGGGGATTACTGATGGGTGAGTCGAAGCGCTTTCCGCTCGCATCTATACTTGCGCCACGCAACAATTCCACAGCGAAGGACGGGATACTTGCCAACTGTTATCACGAGTCAACGCCAACAGGCGAAGCGATAGTCAAACGTCCTGGCTACTCCGTTCACGACAGTTTCGGCGTCGGGTGCGCGCAGGGAGGCATTACCTACAACGGTGAAGCCATATGGGTAATCGCTGACCAGCTTGTGACCGGCGAAGCTGGCATCCCGGTTCTTCCTGGATTCAGCGCAGCGACTACGCCGCCTAAGCCTACCGCCGGTAGTTCTGCTACAGCAAAAGGAGGGTATCTTGTATCGCACCTCGGGGCGTTGTATTCCATTGGTGGACGCAATAATGGTGACACAACAATAAGCGTTTACAAGTCCGTTGATAACGGAACTTCATGGAGCACTGCCTCAACTCCATGGACAACAACAGTAATGCAAGACGTTAATGTTGCTGCTAGCCTTGGGGCACTGATGTACGCTGGAGGCGTAGTTACCACTAGAGGAATATATAGTTCTCCAGATGGTGTTACTTGGACGCTTCGTACAACGGACCTTGCTGGCGGTGGAATCGCAGACTTCCATGGAATGATTGCGCATAACAACAAGCTTTACGCGCTGCTGACGTTCTCTGTTGCTGCACCTCAAATCTGGTCATCTTCAAATGGAATTACTTGGGTAGCTGAAAATAGTGGTATTTCAGGATTGGCTGCCAGAACATTTTCCGCTCTACTGAGCCTGAACAATCGACTTTACTTGATAGGAGGATTGAACACATCTACAAACACAGCACAAAATGATGTGTGGGTTTCAGTTGATAACGGAGTCAGTTGGGTAATTTTGGTAACTGGTGCTCCGTTCTCTGCTAGGGCCGCAATGGCAGCATGGACTTTGAGCGGTAGACTTTGGATAGCCGGAGGAGCTACCGGACCTTCTCTTACATCTGAGGTGAAAGACGTATGGAGTTCAGAGAATGGTTCTGCTTGGTTACAAGCTGCGGCTACTTCCTCTTGGTCAATTCGCTCACAAATGTCATTTGCTGTTCATAATAGTGCCCTATACATTGGTCCCGGTAAGGCAAGCGGAAGTATAGTATCTGGTCTGTTCTTCGCTGCACCATCTGTGACAAGCGCAATACCGTTGGTTCCAGCGCCGTCTACGTCATGCCTTCCATTTCAGCTAACTTTGATACCTGCAACGCCTTCGACTCCGGTTGCTGTATTCCTGAAGAACAGGGATGTTGCCTACTACTACAACGGTCTTTCTGTGGTTCGAATCACCGACCCTGACTACCCAATAACAACGGTGTTCGGTGTCGTATACCTGGATGGTTACATCTTCGTGATGAACCAGATAGGGCAGATATTCAACTCCAATCTTAGTAACCAAACATCATGGAATGCTCTTGATTTCATCAGCGCGAATGCTGAGGCTGATATTGCGATAGCTTTGGTTCGGCAGTTGAACTATGTAGTTGCGCTGAAGGAATACTCTACCGAGTTCTTCTACGACGCTGGCAATGCGACCGGAAGTCCATTGGGAAAAGTTCTGAATGCTCTACTTGAGATTGGGTGCGCATCGTCCGGCTCGATTGCCTTCGCTGACAACACCTTCTACTTCATGGCGAACGCAAGGCAGAAGGGGCGCTCGATAATGAAGATGGAAGGATATACGCCGAAGTATATTTCCAACCCTTACATCGACAGGATAATGAATGGTGATGACTTGGCTGGTGTGTATGCGTTCGTCATCAAGACCAATGGCCACTTCTTCTACGTCCTGACGCTCACGACCAGCGCCATTACCCTTGTGTATGACGAGGTAACTTCTGAGTGGCATACATGGAGCCACATGACATCAGTAGCTCCTGATGGAACGTTCACTCTCGTTGCGCAGGCCGATGGGTCAATCATGGTTACGTCGACATCCGGTCACGGCCAAGCTGATGGTAATGTGGTGACTATAGCTGGAGCCTCTATATCGGCTGCAAACGGGCAGTTCAACATTCGCTATGACCCGAGCATTCACACGCTGAACCAGTTCAGCTACGTGCCAGATACAGCGGTCACAGGACCCATTACAGGGGCTATCGTAGTCACGTTCTACAGCGAGACATACTTCCCCGGAGTCTACTATGCCAAGGGGTCTGGAGAGGATTTGCTGCTCGACCAGATAACCGGTGATGTTTACCAGTTCGACCCGGACATTTTCCAGGACAATGCGCTGCCTATAAACCTTCGCATCAGGACCGCTATACTTGACTTCGGTTCCATGAAGACGAAGCGGTATTCACGGTTGGAGTTGGTGGGCGACAAGGTTACGACAAACGTTCTGATGCGGTTCTCCGATGATGATTATGACTCGTGGAGCCTTTACCGTATCATTCCCATGGCGCAGAGACGGGCGAAGATTTCAAATTTAGGGTCTGCGCGGCGTATAGCGTTCGAGTTCCGCCACACTGGAAATACTGCATTGCGGCTGCTTGCCGCTGAGCTGGATGTTGATGAGGGAGTGTTCTGATGGCACTAGTTAACATGGTTGGCGGCGTCCCAACGCAGAACCAGTCAATGTATAGTGGTGACGCTAACTACAAAAGAGCATGGGACGATTACTCCGCAGAGCACCAGAAGGCTTATGGTAGCGGGTATACAGATCAATCCAACTCTGGCGTTATTGAACGTGAAGTTCAAAATCGCATGAATTCGTATGGAGCACAGCAACCAGCAGCGGCACAGCCTACCGCAGTTCAAGCTGGCGCTGCTGGTGCGCCTTCTGCTGCTCTTTCTGGTGCATCTGCTTTACAGGCTGGTGCATTGCAACCAGGTCAATCGAATGCACAATTCGGTGCCGCTGCCGGTGCCGCTGATCCATGGGCGCAACAACGAGGGCAGTATCAAGGAGCACTGAATCAGCTAATGCAGGGTGGTGTAAGCGGTGTCGCAAATGACCCATCAGTCATGGCTCGTCAACAGGCCGGTGAGCAGGCGCTATCCAGGTCCATGGCAGCAAGAGGATACCTTGGCAGCGGGAACATTCTCAACGAGCTTCAGAAGCAAGGACAGGACATTGCGAGCCAGGAATACGGTAATCAGTTTGCACGTCTGTCGAAGCTCGCTGGCGTAGATTCCAGCAATCCTGGTGCAGCAGGAGGAATAATGGCGCAAGCTCCTGGTCAGAACTTGGCGGAGCAACAGGCAGGGTTCAATCAGAATGCTTCAGCACAGAAAACAGCATTCGACCAAAACATTCAGTCACAGAAGTTGCCGTATGAACTTACGGCTTTGCAGCAAGGTTCGCAGTTAGGGCAACAGCAACTTTCCGCTAACTCATTGCAAGACCAACTTAACCAACAGAAACTTGCGTCAGGGAACATCAATGCGCAGATGGAGCAGCAAAGCCTCTCTGATATGCAACTTGCTGCAAGACAGAAACAGGCTGAGTTGATGAAGCAGGTGAATGCGCCGACAATGGCACCATCAAATAGTTATGCGAGCACTGGCACAGGATTTTTTGGTGGCACTGTTCCTGTTCAAGGCTATGCTCCTGTTGCCCCTACCGCTCAGGTACAACAACAAAGAAGGATGGACCTCGGTCTTGTCCCGTACCTATCTAGTATGGGATCGAATAACAACTACCTATCAAGTTTTGGGAGCTTAGTCTAATGTCATTACTTGCACAGCTTGCCGCGCAAAAACAGCAATTGGAGAGAGACAAGTATCTGATGACTCCTCAGTATTCTTCTGCAATGAAGTCGTCATCCAGCAACAGTCAATCACGCCAATCGCAGCCTAGCGTATTGCCTGATGATATTTGGGCAGATAGTAATGCTGCTGATGCTCGGGCGGCTGCTTCTCGTGCTGACTCAGATTCTTATGCAGAAGGTAAGTTGCGCGAGCAGCAAGGCCGCGGACTAGCCTCAACTGGTGAAAAATACAGCGACGCTAGATTGCGCGATCAACTTGGATTGCCTCCTGAAGGAACAAAGCCAGAGCATCCACTTGAGAACTACCTTGGCGGCGTCAAGTCCCAGGAAGAATACCGTACATCGATGATGCAATACATAGCTAGCGGTGGAAAGAAGCCTAAATGGTATACAGGCAACTTCGAAACAGACCAGCCTAATATCGAAGCTGCCATTGGCGCAACGATGACTCCTCAGCAGAGGATGCAGCGCGATGAAGTTAAGGTAAGGCAGGAAGACTTGAATGAAACGCGTGATGCTCGGATTCAAGCAGCTAAGGATTCAGCGGTAGAGAGGCAGCGCGAGCAGGCAGCGAAGCAGGAGGGCATCAAACAGAAGGCTGCTACCGTAACCAGGGAAGATAAGGTTACCGCTCATAATGTTCTAGGTGGCGTGCTTGGCGCTGATTACGCGAAGACGCCGAAAGTAATGCTCGATGCGGTAGCGGCTCGCGTTGCTGCCGGTGCAAAGAAAATGCTCAACAAACCTGAAGCTAAAGATGCCGATATTGAAGAATTGATGAGCGAAGAGATTGACCACATGATCCAGCGCGGCGAACTGAAGATGCCTGATAAAGGAACGTTTATTGGTAGATGGGCTGATACTCTAACTTTTGGAGCATCCGATTATTTATTTGGTGGTGCAGCCACGCCAACGGAGTTCATTCCAAAGGGAAATGAGCAACCAAAGACAGAGCAAGAGGCAGAAGCCAAAAATAAAGCCAACGCATCTAAAGCCGGTGAAGATTGGATAGCTCGAGCTCGTGCTCATCCTAAAAATGCTAGTGTTTCACTTGAGGCAATCATTGCGCAAGGCAAGCAACTCGGAAAAATTAGATGAACGTTTACGACCCGGACAACGATGTAGCCGATCTTGATCCAGAAGCCCAGGAAGCTCCGCAAGTTCAGGCTGTCGGCCCAACCGTTAATGTTCCTGATAACTTCAACGTTATGGGGGCGTCTTCACAGGTATTCGACCCTGATAATGAGCCTCCCGCGCAACAAGAATACGCCTCTACCAATCCCGCTGATGAGCCGCAGTTTGCTGGACATCAGAAGAAGTCACTTCGTGAAATGATGGGAGAGCGTCGAGACTTACTGTTCGATTCAAGCGGGACGTTCGCTGAACGCATGGCTAAACGTGACGCAAAGGAACGGGAGATAGCCGGAGAAACCAAGCGTCTATGGAAAGACGAATCAATCATTGGTCACGCTATTAGTGCTTACAAGAAAGGTGTCTTCGATAAGCCGCTCAGTGAGTTGATAAAGTCAGGTAAGGAAGTAGTCGGTAAGCAGGTGGAGAATTTCAGCCTTCGAAAGCTAGTAGATTTCGCTATCAAGAAACCAGGCAAGTTCGGTGATGCTTTAGTTGATTCCGTTGTTGCCGACCCGGAGCTACTGTTGCCGTTCTTCTGGGAGGCGCTAGGTGGACGCGTAGGGGCTGTCGGTATGCGTCTAGCAGGAGAAGTTGGACAAGCTACCGGTAAGGCACTGGAAGTCGGTTTGACTGGCGCTGGCGTTGCTGGTGGTATGTCAACGGCACGGCAACTAGATGAGAAGGGGTTCATTAATCCTTCAGACCTCATGGACGAAATGAAGGTTGGCGCTGCATTGGCCGCAGGTATGAGCGTCGTTGGGACGCTTGCCGGTCGCGTTGCTGGCGTTAAGCCGAAAGAGGTAATGCCTTCTGTTGAGTACCACATGCAGGAGGGAGACGACATCATGACTGCCATGTCGAAGGCTATGGAGGAGAAAGGCGTTCCTAAGGCCGAAGCTGACGAGCTTGCCGCTGCGCTGAAGAAAACCGGCGATGAGGACTCAGACAAGAATTTCCTGTCGTTGCGCAAAGAAGTCGAGGCGATGCTGCCGAAAGAGGAAGCACCACAAGTCATGACTTCGAAGCAAGCGCAGGCAGACCTCGGACGCATGGCAAAGGAACTTCAGGCAAGCAGGAAGTCAGGTGAAATATCCGAGTCTGACTTCAACAGGATGATGGAAGGCGTTAAGCAGTCGGAAGCGGCTCGCGTAGCCAAGGAAATAGAGCCAGTTCAAGTCCATGATCCAGATGTTCCGTTGCGCGACGAACAAGCTATGGAGGCCGCTGCTGCGAAACAGAGGATAGAGACAGGTCAAGCCAAAGCTGTCGGAGAGGAGCCATCAACGCTCGCCGCTCGGGCGCAGCAAATAATGTCCATGAAGACTATGAGTCCTAGCCAGGCGAAAGAGTTGACAGACATCAAGACTTACTTGGAAGTTCTCCCGGAAATGGGCGCTTCTCAAAAAGATGCTGCGGCCATGATCACAAGTCAAGCCAAGGCTTTCGTTGAGGCTAAACTTCCGGGAGCGTCGCTTGATGTAGCCGCTAAAGTTGAGGCACCTCGGTTGATGCTCGGGGAAACCTCGGCGGGGATGCGGCAGCGCGGCGTCATGAGCCCGGAAATGGCGAAGTGGATAGGGGCAACGGCGGCAGGAGCGGCGACTGTAGGTTACTTTTCAGACGACAAGGCCAAGGGCGCTGCTATCGGAGCGGCTCTGGTGCTAGGTGGACCTATTGCCATGAAGGCCATTCGCGGCATGAACAGATCAGCGAACGAAGCTGCGGAGATAGGGATTAAGAAGTTCGCTTCACTCAAGCGCGATCCAAAGATCATGAAGCAGACTGACGATATAATCTCCGCTCACGAGGGATTGATTGCGACTCGTGGCATCCAGGCAGATCGACACATGGCCGCGATCAAGAAGCTGGTTCCAAAGGCTGACCGGCAAATTGAACTTGGGCGCGCCATCCAAGCCGGGAAGATTCATACCCTAAGCCCGAACGAACAAGCTGCCGCTGTGGCGCATCAGGAGTTCGTGAAGGACATCGGTGACCGGGCTGTTTCC
This sequence comes from Acidobacteriota bacterium, assembly GCA_031395565.1. Classification (GTDB taxonomy): domain Bacteria; phylum Acidobacteriota; class Polarisedimenticolia; order J045; family J045; genus JANNUT01. The sequence continues at coordinate 13,708 of JANNUT010000018.1, forward strand.
AAAGGATTGATCGACGCTCTTATTAATGACGGAACATACCTGACAGGTATGTGGAAGGACTCCGAGAAAGCCAGGGCGCTATTCTCCGCTGCGAACGCGAACACAAGATTTTCCAAGCACAAGATTATCCCTGATTACGATACTGGAATTGCATTTGGATTGGAGCCAAAGTCTCAAAACGTTGGTGAGATCGACAACATGTACGCCAAGGCAATGGGCCGTGCGGAGGCGAATCTGGAGCTGCTCAATACACTGAAGACAGTAAAGGTAGACGGCATTAACGCCAAGCCAATCATGACCGGCGAGGAGCGTTCATTGGCCATTGCAAAGCTCATGAATAAACCTAACCTTAATGCTATTGAGCAAAGCGAACTCACCACGCTGACAAAGTATAAACAGAACCCGCACCCGCAGCTACAAGGTATGTTTCTGCATCCTGAAATGGCTCCTTCTCTTGGTCATGTGTTCTACTCAACGAACATACCTCCTTACCTGAATACGATGTTGGCAGTAAGCGCCGCAGCAAAGAGCGGGTTATTTGCAATGTCACTATTTCATGTAAAGAGTTTGATTGAAGTAGGTATAGGTGTTGCAATTGGAATGCGGTCCAAAAAAGTGTTCACAGGAATGCCAGAAATGTATCGGACTATTCAGAAAGGTGCTGCTGGTGACTTTGCGGAACGTGCGGTAGGAAAGGGGCTTAACATATCTCATGGTGGATTCGACATGGACGGGGATATGGTTACAAAGCTTTTAAACACCGCATCCGACACGATTGATAAGCTTCCTGTTGCAGGAAAAGCGCTTTCACTTCCCGTAAAAGGATTGGGTAAAATTCAGGAAGCTCTTATGGATGGCCTTTGGGGTAGGCTTCATCCATCAGCGAAGCTTTCAACGGTAAGTGTTGCATATGAAAAAGCTCTTCTTAAGCACGCAAAGATTCATGCTAAAGACCCAACTGCAAAAGTTCCGAGTCCTGACGAAATTCTAGGTGAAGTTGTTCAGGTTACAAACGATCTATACGGAGGAATAAATTGGAGGAAGATAACAGATTCAATACAGAATAGATGGCTTCATAAGCAGATGAGTTCTCTTTCTAACCCAGAAGGTCTAAGAGCATTGAGGATTGCATTGATTGCTCCTGACTGGCTTGTTTCAACTGTTCGCGCTGGAGTTAAAGGAGGAATATCCGCAGCAAAGGGATTCATACCTGGAACAAAGATGAGCATTGCTGATGACATGTATCGTCGATATTTCCTTGGGATGGGTTTAACTGCCGCCGTTCTAATGGAAGGTGTTCAGCAGGCCAAAACAGGCACACACTTCTGGGAGAACGAGGACCCATTAAGCATCGATAATGGAGACGGAACATCGACAAACTTGTTCAAGCACTTCGGGGAAATATTCCACTTGATGGCTGATCCTGCGAACTTCACTGTAAACAAGATTGGATACCTGCCCAAGGAGTCGGTGTCGCAGTTGGGGAGCAGAGAGTATGTGTCTACAAAAGGCTCTCCTCCAATGGAGAATACTTCCCCCGTCGGTAGAGTTGGTCATGCCTTAAAGGGTATGCTGCCTATCTCCTCGCAAGAGGTAATTGCAGGCCGCCCAGGTCGAGCGCTTTCAGGGGCGCTTGGATTCCCAACAAAAGGAACTTCCAGGGAAGAGCGCCTAGAGCAGCGTGCCGCAAGAGTTGCGAAACGGAACTCAGTGGAGGGAATGGAGATTGCTCGTAAGCAGAAGGAAGCCCGTCAACGATTGAGACACAATAGAGGCGAGTAAATGAGAAAGAATGACATTCCGCAAATGCTGCAATACGTTCTCGGAGAACAAGGCCGCTCCGACCTTGCCCCCGAAGAGACTGCCCTCGTGCAGGCGAGCGCCGGGTTGCCGATAATGGTCGCCGGGAACGACAACAAGCGTAGCTGGCTTCAGAAGGTGTTTGGGACCAACAGGGAAGGAACGAACACTCCACCCAGGCAACTTACCCCGGCAGAGGCAGCGGCCCCCGCGGAGGGACTTGCCGGGCCTGGGTCCATTGCAGACCAGATAAGGAAGAGAAGGCAGGCAGCAGACGCCGCCGGGGAACAGGCGAGTATGACTCCGGACGACTATCAGTTGGCCGCCAACGATACCGGCACAATGACGGACGCTATGGGAGACCGTTACGGTGGAGTGAGTGCCCAGACCCGGGCTGGCATGGATCAGCTTGGGCGTGGCGATCCGAGCGGAGACTTTGGTGATGCTATCATCGGGAAACCTGCCGCTGCCGCTCCGGGTGGCTATGCTGCACGCACGACAGTCCGGGGGAAACAGACATCAGCGCAGGAGAACTCTCTGGTGAAGATGCTCGTCAACCAGGGTATGTCTGACAAGGAGGCTCGGGCGCGCGCGAGGGCGATTAAGTAGTTGGTCGGGACGGACCGAATCGAACGGCCTCCGACGCAGACAGCCTGCGCACTCTGCCATTGAGCTTCGTCCCGACTTAGTAGTCTACCAAATAGTCACAGCTTCGACATCCCGCACCGGTGCGCACGGCCATTAGAATTTATCGGCATCCACCTTTGCGAGTAGCACAGCTTCACGAACGCGATAGGATACCCGCATGTCCGGCATTTTGTCGTCGTTGTAATCTCCTGCCGCGTAGTTAAGGCAACTTCGCTTCCTTCGGGTTGAGGCAATGGCTTCCCGGCAGCACGAGACAATGCTTCCAGGTCACGTTCCAGGATTACCTTCCCTGTCCCCTCATCCAAGTATCTGCCGCCTCCCAGGGGCGTTATACCCAGCGCAGAGAGCTTAGTCTTCAGGTTTGCTAATTTCCAGTGGTCCATAGCAGTTCTCCGGTAGTTGTCAGAACGGGGAGTAGTCGTAGTCAACGTAGTCATGACCGTTGTGTTCGATACCCTCCACAATTCCCCCGGATATTGGTATTGATACATAGTCTGGCGTTTTGGCACCCGTCTCAGCTGGCGTTTTGGCATCATACAAGGGGGTAGCATGCCATTTCGCCAGTCTTACAGCTGGCGTTTTGGCACCCGTGAAAAATTGAACATCTGATGTTTTTTTAAGCAACCCGTCTCCGTTTTCGGGTTCCTGCTCAGCTGGCGTTTTGGCATCCTGCCCAAGTCCGCTTTTGACATCCTGCTTTTTCTTGATTGGCCGCCACGGTAGGATTTCAAAGCCATTTGCATATATTCCTGTGTTGTCCTGGATTGGCAGCCACGTAACGGCGAACATTGATACGCCTCTCGTGTAACCGCCTACCTTTGTTTGAAAGATGAATCTGTAACGCAGCAACTCTTTTAAGCTCCTTGAAAGCGTGCGTTCATTCTTGTGTCCGTACTTTGAGGCGAAAGAAAATGATGCTTGCAAGTGGCCGTTATTTTTGCCGTTGAGCTGCCTTGCAAGGATTAGCAGTAGTGACTGAGAGGAATGAGTTAGGTTTTGGTAGTTAGGGCTGTCCATAACGCGGTGGTCTATCGCTGCGTATGGATGGGTTCGATTGTGCTTTTTTGAGGTCACTGCAACTCCGTTAGTAGAAAGATTTTCAACTGACACGGAGTTTGATATACTGGTTACGTCTTGTATTTCTCCGCGTCTCGCAAGGACACCGGAATCGTAACACAAAAGCCCAGTGCTGAAAACATTGGGCTTTTTCTTTTGTGTTACACTGTCGCATCACTGAGCGTCGGGGCCGTGCGCGAGCCACCAATAGTGATGGAAGGCCCGTGGCTGAAAACCTCGGGCCTTTTTCTTGCGCGCCCCCCTATCTGCTATGATGCGCTATGCCACTTTCACTACCCCCGCCTCCCGTAATTGACCCTATTGTCATTGGGGGTAAGGAGCCGTTACGTACCGCTCCCGCGTTCTCGGATTGGCTTTTCCGGCTTCAGACGTTACTCAATCAACTTATTCCGGCAAGTGGCGCGCAGGCAAAAATCCAGTTTCAATTCGGCGGCAGCAACCTCGGCACGGCAGGAACAGTCACCACACTGAATATCACCGGCCCAAACCTCGTTGTTACCCGCGTCGGGGATGTCGTTACGGTGACGGAACGGGCATCCTCACGAGCATATGCGGCACGACATTAGGACACCATGTTAAGACTCTCGACCGTAAATCACTCCCTTCAGGCCGTCCTAGCTGGAGCCGTTTCTACGACTCAGCCACAGGCTACCGTATGCTTCTCCGATGACGTTGCGGCCGCCGCCACTTATACCGGTTCCACGCAACTCGCTGTCCTGAACAGCACCACCGATGTCACTATCTGCGCCGCCCCGGCTGCATCCACGGTGCGGGACATAGACTTCGTCAGCATCCATAACAGGGATACTGCTACCGTAAACGCTACGGTGAAATTTGATGTAGCCTCAGTTGACTCGACGATCGTTCGTGTGTCGTTGCTGACGTTGGAGTGTCTCCAATACACCCACAGTGACGGCTGGAAGGTGCTTGCGGCTGATGGGAGTATCAAGACATCGCTAACGTCCAGCGGAGCGCCGAGCGGGGCAGCAGGCGGCGACCTCTCCGGCACGTATCCTAACCCGACCGTGGCGAAGATAAATGGTAACCCGTTAGGATCGACTACACCAACAAGCGCAAATGTCCTCATTGCTGATGGCGCAAACTGGGTAACCCGTGCGATAAGCGGCGACCTGTCCATATCCAACACAGGTGTTGCCACTATCCCAGCCGGGTCTATCTCACTCGACGAACTTTCCGACGTTGTAATCACTGCCCCGGCCACCGGCGCGACGTTGATATTTGACGGAGCGAACTGGATAGACGGAGCATTGAATCTTGCTGATACAGATGCGGTTACCGGAGTTCTGCCGGTAGCCAATATGACGCAGACGTTCCCTGACAACACATTCACAATCCAGGACAACGCAGACCCAACAAAGCAGTTTCAGTTCCAAGCATCCGGCATTACGACGGGCACGACGCGCACCTATACCGCGCCGAATGCTACCGGGACGTTGGCGCTGTTGGAGTTCGCGCAGACCTGGACGGCGGCGCAGACTTTTAACGCAAATGTAAACGCGAACACTTTCACTACAAACAATAACAATTTTGCTATTGATGGGGCAAACCCGGCAGTGATGTCGCAATTTTCCGGAAATGTAGTCCAAACGCAATTGTGGAATAACCGCTATTTTTTGGTATCTGATAAGGCCGTCAGTAGCGGAGCTTATGCAGGTGAGTATAATTATTCAAACGCAACCGGCACGTGGCAGATTGTCGGCACAACAACAACGCAAACGGCCGGAGCAAGTCTTACTAATAATGCGTTATTTGCATCGTTTGGTCCGGTTTTTAATTCGTCAAGTCTTGACTTCAAGCTCACTACTGTCGGAAATGGCATCTACATAAAACAAGGCACCAATGCGACATTTGGCCGCGCCGTTCTTGTTGCTGGAACGGTCACTGTGGCGACAACAAAATCAACCTCAACCATGGAGGTATTTTTGACTAATCGAATTGCTGGCGGAGTGCTTGGGATTCTGTCTGTTGGTACTGTGGTAGGCGGCACATCTTTTGTTATTAACTCCAGCAATATCGCTGATACGAGTACGATCAGCTGGATTATCATCGAACCAAGCTAGAGGAATATATGATGCCTCCAGTAAACAAAGATAGAAAATCAGATGAAAATAACATGATTAGAAGCGCAGCCAAGTCTACCGTAGCTTTTGTGTTCTTTGGGATCCTTGCATTTGTCGGCTCTTGGTGGGTAAGTCTAGGCACAACAGTCGCAAAACTACGTGAAGAAGTTGCGGTAATAGAAGAGAAACAGAACTTCATGGGGCCGTGGCTCTATGATGCCGTCAAAGAACTGAAGGCGGACATGAAGGAGTTAAACAAAGAAATGAAGGACTTGTCTAGGAGAAAATAACGGTAAGTTTAGGGGGTAACATGAACGAGTTCAAAGTAGGCGACTTGGTGAAGGATGCAGTAAACGGTGATATGTATGTCATATTGGCCGAGCCAAATGACAAGATGTTGCTTGAGTCCACCGGTGATAGATTTTATTCATACCGCGCAAGTGGTGGGGATATTGTTTGGCACAGGTGCCAGCATGGAATGGAGGATGGAAGGTTCAAGAAGGAGAAACCATGAGACGAATCTTCTGGTCGATAGTTGTTATGTGGATACCAATGGCGGCGATCGCCTTCGTGGCTAAGGAGTCAGGTGAGATAGTCTTCAGCCGTGACGAAGCGGCAATAATGAGCACTCGCGTACGTGACTTGAACGATGAGATAACCAGGCTGAAAGAGAAGATCGTAAGGCTGACGAACAAGGTGAATGATTCATGTATTTGAGGAGGAAACATGACTGAACTGGAAAAGTTACTGATGAGACACGAAGGATTCCGCTCACGCGTCTACAAATGCACGGCCGGGAAGTCCACAGTGGGATTTGGGAGAAATCTAGACGACGTTGGGATTACTGAAGAGGAGGCGTTACTCCTGCTACGTAATGACATCCTTAAGGTTGAGCAGCAGTTGAAAGCAGCGCTACCGTGGACAGAAACTATCGACAGGGTGCGCAGGGACGTGCTGCTAAACATGGCTTTTCAGATGGGTATTACCGGGCTGCTGAAGTTCACAAGCACGCTAAAGGCGGTCAAGGATCACAGATGGGAGGACGCTGCTTCTGGAATGCGCAATTCACTTTGGGCAAAGCAGACCCCCGCGCGGGCGAATGAGCTGGCGGAAATGATGCGCACCGGAGAGAGGTTGCAGGATGGCAATTGATCAAGAATATTTGAAGGAAGTTCTAAATTATTGTCCAGATACAGGAGTCTTCACTTGGTTGAAGTCGTTAAGTAAAAAAACAAAGATAGGTTCCGCGGCAGGAACATTAATGAGTACTGGGTACGTTCAAATTAAAATTAACGGAAAATTGTACAAGTCATATCACTTAGCTTGGCTTTATATGACTGGCGAGTTGGTCAAAGATCAAATAGACCACGTTAACAGATGTCGTTCTGACGATAGGTTTGATAACCTCAGAGAGGCTACGAGATCACAAAATCAAGGCAACAGAAAAAAACGAATAGACGGTTCTTCAAAATACAAGGGCGTTGGATGGTGCAAGAAGTCTAATAAGTGGAGAGCCAGGATAACTCTTAACAGCAAGGAAAAAATATTAGGTTACTTCCAAAGCGAAGAGGATGCTGCCTTTGCCTATGACAAAGCAGCTATTTCTCAATGGGGTAACTTTTCCCATCTTAACTTTGCAGGTATTCAATTAGATGCGTAATCAAGGATAATTATATGGCCGCCATCGACCCGATCAGTATCGCCCTGGAAGTAGGAGGAAAGCTTATTGATAAATTCTTTCCTGATCCAATAGAAAAAGGGAAGGCCCAATTAGAACTTTTAAGGCTTCAGCAGTCGGGTGAGCTGGCGAAGCTTACCGCCGATACGGATATTACAAAGGCGCAGCTTGCGGTGAACCAGACGGAAGCGGCATCAAGCTCTCTGTTCACGTCCGGCTGGCGGCCCTGGGTCGGCTGGTGCTGTGGGTCGGCTTTGGCTTACGCTGCCATCCTAGACCCACTCCTGCGCTTTGCAGCTACCGTTGGCTTCGGATACCACGGAGAATTCCCGGCCATCGACACGACGATTACGCTTCAGGTGTTGCTTGGGATGCTCGGGATGGGTGGGATGAGGTCGTTTGAGAAGCTGAAGGGCGTGGCTTAGAACGATAGCTCCGTCTGCTTGGCGGTAACTAGCAAGTGATACTGGCGCTCTATTTGTTCGGCAGTGAATAGTCCGTAATCATTTCTTGTTCTTTTAAACGGCTTGTCGCGCGACACGTAATACGCGGCAACATTAGCGCACAGCTTAGCTTTAAGTTTATCGTCAATCTTTATATTGTTGCGGTTCAGCCAGTGGGCGCACGTAATGTGCTCGGTTACTGGCTTAGGTGTCGGCAGCGCGACGACCTTTGGTAACTCTTTGAGCGCAACCGGCTTACTGACTGGCGCGGTATATTTGGCTTCCAGAATGGCTATCAGACGTGATTGCTGGGCCAGTAGTTCTGTGATTTGGGCAGACTGAGATTCCAGGAACGGAACCAGGTTGGCTTGCGGTGCGGCGGGCAGGGCGACTAGTTTGGCCTTCAGTTCGTCGACCTTAGTGATTACGCGCATCCGGGCCGGAACATCATAACCGGTGACCAGGCACACGGTATATTGTTCGTTTAGCCTGAACATCGGATTGGATTTTCCATTTGCCGCAACGTAGTCTATCAACTCGACACCGGCTGGAGTAGCGCCCAAATTTGGGCTGTACTCCGTAACTCCTTGAATTTGCTCATACCTCAAATCTGAGGCATCTTTTTGAAGGGCAGCCAACATCTTTTTGATGTCACGGATAACATGCTTGTGCTCCTTCCCCGTCAACTCCGCAATCTCCAGGCTGGTCATGGTCTGGACTTCAGTTTGCTGCGATACTACTATTTCGTTTGGCATTTTCGTTTCCACAAAAAAAAGACTCTGGAAGCGCGGTCCCCATTTCTGGGTTTGGTCGAATGGGCTAGTACCCACCACCGCGCTTTCAGAGTCCTACTAGATATGAGCCGACCAAGGCCAAGCTCGAATACTACCTATTCCATCTGGGCATGGCAAGCGGCTACCATTTGACAGCCAAAAAAATCCCCGGCCAGCCGACGAAGGAAACCGGGGATGCAAACCTAAAAATACAACTGAAGCCCGGCGAGGCAGTTACACATGCCTCTCGTTTATCTCTACCAGCGCCTTCAGTAATACTTTCCGGAACATTTCCTCGTAAGCTTTTCCGGTAATAGTAGTCATTTTAGGCAAAGATTCTTCGGACGCTACTATCCAGCCTTTCAGTGTTTCAATTTCTGGTTGTTCACTGGCAATGCGTTCTGCATCAGCCTTTGCCTTGGCTTCTGCTTCAACTTTATCTTGCTCAATTTTCTTGATGCGTTTTTCTTCGAGAAGCGCGGCAATCTTTGCTCTTTGCTCTGCTTTATCGCGCTCAGCCTTTATGTTTTCTGCTTCTTTTTTATCAGCTTCAATCTTCGCCCATTCAGCGGCTACCTTGTCAGTTTCTATCTTCAGTAAGCGAGCCTGCTCAGCTCTCTCCACATAAATACGATTGTTCTCTGCTATCAACTTTCGTTGAATGTCAGCTTGCAACTCAGCTTGCTGGGCGCGGATTTTCTCAAGCTCAATGCGCTCCGCAGCGATGCGTTCCTTCTCAAGTTCCATTGATACGCGGTCTCTGAGAATTACATCAAGCATATCCAAAGTCTCTTTTCTGGCGCGCTCAGCTTGTCCGGAGAACTCCTGAAATTGTTCCGGTGAAATGTTGATTGATTTTGCGTATTCGATAACGCTACGAACATGGTCAGAAGATTGCAATGTTGATGCTCTTGATAGGTCTACGATAGCAGCAATGCTTGATCTAATCTTTGAACATCGATCGTCATCAGCCTTCTTCTTCGCTGCCTTTTCTGCCTCTTTCGCTTCGTCCCAGGCATTTTGCAGAGCAGAAAGACGGTTCTCTTCCGGAAAGATGAATCCGATAAGTCGGTCCTTCTCTGAGATGACTGCCTTGCCGTATTGGACAGCATCTTCTCTTGCGAGCTTGCCAAGACAATCTATGCCTATGCGTGTGTCCTTGAGCCTCATACGGGCTGAGTGGCACTCTGCGTACCCTGCCGCATTGGTTATCGATACGATACCGGCAGATTGCCCAGCAAGTTCGATCAGTTGTGTTTCGTTCTTCGCGGAACTTAGCGCAAGCTTCGCTCGGTCTATCGTAGATAATGCAGTTTGTTCGCTCATTTTATTTCCTCAAGATTAGTTCGTTTGTCTTAACTATCGCAGCAAATTTGAACAACTTCTGTTCCATATCATTGATGAAGTCTTTGTCTCTCTCAACTCGCCTGATGAACAGTTGCTTCCCTATCGGTTCAAGTTGTGGGCAGTACATTATGAAGTCTACATACTTCCTCCCTGTAATCCACATTCCCCCCTGCATTTGGTGCATGTATTCCGACATGTCGCCGTCACGCCACATTTCCAGAACGCCTATTGCGCTGACAATGCTCTTTATCTCGATAAGCCCATCGTCGCCGACCATACCGTCTGAACTGAATCCGAAGAGACCATCATCGCTAACGATTACGCCGGACTCGCTCGCGATATTGCCGGTTAGAACTTCGTATTCCATGCGGCCCATAGGCTCCTTCTCTTGGCCGCGCTCCATCTGCCAGGAGTTGTATCCTTCGTTGCATGGTTGTCCACTTATGCGCTCGATTGCCACCTGGGCCGCGTACAGCGTGGATTTGGCGGTAGGATTGCCGTTCTTCAGTGTCTCGGTGGCATCGCGGAACTTGGAGGCGGTTATTAACGCAACGCGTGCCGCTATCCATTCCGGGCTTCCTTGCTTGCAATTGATGATTATCATGGATTGCCTTCATTAAAAGGGAATGTCTTGTGCCATCTCTTCGTTAAGTTCGACGGTAGTTTTAGGCTTCTCTTCCGCAACCACATCTACAACCGCAGCCTCAGCGCGTTTCCTTGCGAGCGATTTGATAGCTTCCCCGGCTTCGGTTACGTATTTCCGGAAGCTTCCAGCGCCTTCCAGGTCGTTCGCTGCTTTGAACTCCTTTATCCCTTCTGCGTATGCTGCCTTTAATCCAGCCTCATCGGTTATTGATTCGGCTATCTGAAGCCACTTACTGAGCAGCTCAGAACTTTCTTGGTCGTTCGAAATAATATTCCCGCTCACGTCGATGATCTTCCCTTCCATTTCTTCGGCTGTAGGCTGGGACCCAATACGTTCAGGGAAAGCCATACGTAACGCCTGAGCTGATGCGCACTTAGCGATCTGTCCTCGCGTTCGTTTTGCCCACATGGCATTAGGAGCAATTGATTTCTCCTTGCCGCCCTTTGAGGCATAATTTTCTATCCAGTATTCGCGTGCCGTGAACTCAGCTATTACGCCGTTCTTCAGCGCACGCTTGACAGTAACTCTAGCCCATTCAGGGTATGTTATTGCGTGACCACCTAATACGGCTTCCACGTCAGGCCCGAACTCTGGTTCAGAGACGCCAGCGTATTCCCCGGTGCGTGCCGCCTGTACCCTATACAAGCCAATGCCTGGCATTATCACATCCTGCATGGCTCCTAATTTACTGTTCCAGAGAGGGACTATATGGACAACCTTTTGTAATGGATCAAGACCTGCTGCCTTGCAATATCCAAGAACCATTTTTATGGATTCCGCCTTAGCGCCTGGGTAGAGCGAGTTTTGCAATACGGTCGTTAATTCAGTATCGGACATAACGACTACCGCAGTTGATTCAGACATTGAACGGCCTCTTTTGATGTGGGAACATTGATGCTCCAAGAACCGATACTTTCGGCGACCGTTTCTTTAATGGTATATCTATTATGAAGGGGCGTCCGTATAGAACAAGGGCGTCGGCGAGCTTCTTGTTGCGTTCTTCGTCGGTCATTCCGTTTCCTCCTCTTCGTAGTTATCATCTTCAAGTGGGCAATTTTGACGCCCCGGACAGATACCAGGCATGTCCATGTGACTGCAAGCGCAGGTAAGCTCCTTACGTCCTGCGCTCTCGTAGAATCTAGCTTCCCGTCGCTCGTCGTCGAATTCTTCTGAGTTCATGTTGAAAACCATAAAAATATTGCAAATGCTAAAATCAAAATGACAACCAAAACCCCAAACAAATAGAACTCAAACAATAACGATTCGACAATCCTGACATGGGTAGGAGTCTGCTTTCCTTCGTCTTCGTCGTAGTCCTTCGGTGGTTCGTTATCCATGATTATTCATTGCTTTCAAGTAACGGTATGTGCCGCGAGTAGTCTTCTTCGCGTTGACCAGTGACGCGCCTACTCGAACAAGCGCTCTCTCCGGCATTCCGATAGTAAGTTCATGAGCCTGTTTGCGTAGTGCCTTACACGTTTTTTGATTCATTTCTTTCCTTCCAAGTTAGGTGGACCATACAGATACCTCTCTTCGAGACACGTTGATTGACGGACTTTAAGAAGGGCCAACCGACGCGCCTCCTTCAACTTTGCGACATCTTCAGGAGCCATCCTTTGTATTGCATGCGACAAGGTACTAAGGTGCGCTTCGGTTGGGTAATGTGTCAATTTGATAACCTCCTTATGCAAGACGAATCTTAGCGCAACATTGCACGGCTTGCAATATCTCGCGGACAAATAAATCATTTGCAATTGCAGGATTTGCAATGTATCGTTTGCAAACGTTAAACGAATTTGGAGGAATTATGAAACGAGCGATAGCGGTGGCAGTAATGGCGTTGGTGGCCGGTAGCGCGCAAGCATGCGTGGATAATTGGCTTATGTGGATGAGGGTAGGTACTGCTGAAAAACCCTCCATGCAAGCCGCGTTCATCGATAGAACGAAGTGCGTTAAAAGTCTTAAGAAGTTCATTTATGAGCAGACTATTACCGCCATTCGTAAAGTTGTTGACGAAGAAGACGGAAGTGGATTTGTTATTGTTGATAACAAAGGAATGGCTGACGTTTTTGCTCATGCAATTTGCCTACCACAAGGAGTAATACCTTGAAAAAGAAAGATGAAATGTATAAATCCATAGAGAAAACACTTAACCAAATTATAAGTAGAATGTGCAAGGAAATGTTTGATACAGATACACCAACACATAGACAAAGAACTGATGCTTACAAAATAATAATTGGCAGAAAGTTACCTCCTGAGGACGCATAAATGAAACGAGTGATAGCACTATCCATCATGGCCATGATGGCCGGTAGCGCACAAGCCGTGGAAAGCAAAACCACAACTTACGTTTGCGAGTTTCCCAGTGAAAGATCACAGAATTTACTTCCAATACGGACTGGGTCGCCGATGAATCTGGATTTTAAATTAGATGCGACTACTAAGAAGGCTTACATGCACGGAAATGTCTCCACTAACGAGGTTCAGGTTATTCAGAACTGGTACGGCATTTCATTCGTGGAAGTTACTAGGTCTGGAAACGTTACGGTTACTTCAATAACAAAAGAAGGCGCTGCCGTGCATAGCAGAAACTTTCTCCATCCTGGCGGGATGCTACCAAGCCAATGGTACGGAACGTGCGCAATGCATTAACTTTTTCAACCACAAGGAGTAACGCCATGACGCCAGCAGAATACAGCGAAACATTGAAGAAGTTGTTTTCTATCACCGATACATTAACTCAAGACGAAATCAGGGCGGTGATAAGATATTTGCGCTCACAACTTGATTCCGTTGACGAGTAGACATGACCCATCGCACCCTGCGGATCATCCGGTCGTTCTTGAGTCGGCTAATGAGAGGAAAACCATGAGCGACAAATACGCATACAGCATTGACGAAGAGTATTACCACGCGGAATATGACACGGCCAACGCCGCAGCAGCAGAAGGATTCTTGTGTTATGAGTATGCTGATGTTGTGTGGGTCGGCAGGATTGTAAGGACAAATGTTAAGAGTTTTGTTTACGCAGACAGTATTTTAGAAATGATTGCAGAGAGTGTATGCGAACATCACGGGGATTATTCAGGCGGTTGGTTTAATGATATGGTAACTCCAAGCGAAAAACACAAGGAACTACAAACCATAATTGCGGAGTGGATTGAAAAGAATTATCCGATTGAATTCTTCTCTGTTGTTGATGTTGCGGCTTTTACTAGGGAACGGCATGAGGAGGAAAAATGACAATTGATGATGAGGTTAGAATAGCGTCTTCCGTGTCGCAATCGGCATGGGCGGAAATGTACAAGGCTAGAGAGAATTGGTTTACCTGCCTGATGGCAGAAAGGCGCGCTGAGAACGAGTACATGAAGGCAGCTAAATCTTTCAATAGAGCAGAGGATGCTCTAAAAGCTATACAACGAAAGGGAGTCGCATGACCAATGCACAAATACTAAAACGTATCATTGCGCGCAAGGGCGAATATCCATCCGTCGCCATTGAAGCAGGAGTTACCTATTGGCAGTTGGTAAACTTCTCTCTAGGCAGGACCGTTAACCCAAAAATAGACGTATGGAAAGCGCTTCAGAAATGGGCTCGCAAGCAATCATGAACGCCAACCTGCGTATCTTGCCGCCACGAATAGCATTGACGCTTAAGGTACGCAATAACCTTGCTTGGTTTGCTGCTGAACGGGCGTTACGATACAAGGACAAGAAGTTTCTTGCTGAAGTTTTCGCCATGCGCGTCAATTCATATCTGGAATTGGTATCTGAAGGAGCGGCATTTGAGATTCAATCACGCGGAACAAATGGACGATAAGTCATGAGCTGGTACCAGAAGCCACAAGCACCAATATCGCTAACATGCGGATGCCAGTTTTGTGGCGAATGTAAGGGAACCTGTTGGAGCAACGAAAAAGGGAAAACGTTAAATGACAAATGTTCGCACTGCCAAGGTAAAGGTAAAGTCAAAATGTGTAGATTCCACGCAACGCAAGAAGGATGGTTTACCAAGTGAGCATCAAATCCAATCATGCTTCTTCGATTGGGTCAGGCTATCCACAAAGGCGCATCCCGAGCTTAGGCTGTGCATTGCCATACCTAACGCCGCCAAGCGCTCTCCTGGGCTTGCTGCGTGGCTTAGGCGCGAAGGATTGACCGCTGGTGTGCCGGACGTTCTGTTGCTCGTTCCACGCGGCATATGGTGCGGTCTAGCGATAGAATTCAAGCGTCCAGGAGGTAAGATAAGCCCTGCGCAGTCGTTTATGATTGACGACATGCGCGGAGAGGGATGGAAAGTTGCCGTCATGCACAGCACCGAGGAAGCGATTACTATCGTGAAGGAGTACTTAGGATGAAAGACATACGCACCGATGCCGAAAGGGAAGATTACGAGGAACGAGCGGCCATCCGAGAGTTCGAAGGCGGACAGCCGCGCGCCGAAGCTGAAGCAGCAGCTCGCGCTGAGACAGAAGAGAACATTTTCCGGTGCATGGTGCGTCAATTGATACAGTGGGCTAAGAGCGGCAAGCGTGCGGATGTGGTGCGCTGGCTTGACCGCGCAGACAGCAAAGTTCCAAGATTGCCGGAAGATCGCAAGCGGTACGCTGATGCAATAAATGAGCAGATATCATTAGGTAGCAAGGGAGTGGCAGGAGATTGGAGAACTAACGAAAAGAAAGGGATGGAATGAAAAAGGAAATGAAGTACTCGGAGTTACTCAAGAAGATTTTCTCGCTAACCGACCAGTTATCTCAGTCTGAGATTCACGCGCTGATATCGTATCTCAAGGCGCAGCTTGACGATGACGAGGAAGAAACAGCATGAAACTTTCCGCACGCACAAAAATGCGCAACATAATTCTCAACCTGTCAATCGCCATAATGGTATACGGAGTCATCCTTGCTGTATGGGGCTTCATCGCTCTGCCTCCAGGATAGCCATGTTTACGGAGACAGAACTACATCAGCTCAAGCTCCTCGGTGAGCATACTGCGGAAAGGAGGGAATACAACTTCACCGTTCGCTCTCCTGCGGTGAGTAAGATAATCGCAGAGAAGGAGTCCGTTATTTCCAGTCACGCCGACGGTATGTCGCAAAATAAACTCTCGCGGCAGTATGGCGTGTCCAGGAATGTCGTCGCAAAGATACTTTCTGGGGGGTATGAGGATTAGGTATAGTTAGGATTTGGCCTTGGACGGCTCAATTAGCAGTAAGGCTTCACATACGCACTGGCGGGCACTGCCCCGTTCGTCCAACCTCGAAAGAGGAGTGCGTATGTGAAGCCTTTTTTTGGGGTAACGCGATGATGAAAACGATAACGTTGAAGCGACTCAAGGAGCTGGGTGCATGCGCGGATGAACTGCTTAAGTTCGAGCAATTATTCGGTGCCGAGGTTGCCGTTACCGAGGAGATGTGCGTAAAACATTACCAGGATTTTAATTTCGATTGGGCGGCGGATAATCTATTGCGTTATATTGCGTGGGATGAGTATGAGCGTGTGTGTGGTCCTGCGTTGGCTGAGTACAGACGTGCTAGTGATACTGCACTGGCGGAGTACAAGCGTGTGTGTGGTCCTGCGTGGGCGGAGTACAGGCGTGTGAGTGCCATTACATTTTGCAGGCTGTTCAACGGAGGTGAATGATGAAAACGATAACGTTGAAGCGACTCAAGGAGCTGGGTGCCTGCGCAGATGAACTGCTTAAGTTCGAGCAATTATTCGGTGCCGAGGTTGCCGTTACCGAGGAGGCATTCGTAAAGCATTACCAGGATTTTAATTTCAATTGGGCGGCGAATAATCTATTGAGCGCTCATGCGTTGGTTGATTATGAGCGTGTGATTGCTCATGCGTTGGCGGATTATGAGCGTGTGCGTGATGCTGCGTTGGCTGAGTATGATCGTGTGAGTGATCCTGTGTGGGATGAGTGCATGCGTGTGATTGATCCTGCGTCGGCGGAGTATGAGCGTGTGCGTGATGCTGCGTGGGCGGAGTACAGACGTGTGCGTGCCATTACGTTTTGCAGGCTGTTCAACGGAGGTGAATGATGAAGACGATAACGTTAGCGAGACTCAAGGAGCTGGGTGCATGCGCAGATAAGCTATTACTGTTCGAGGAATTATTCGGTGCAGAGGTTGCCGTTACCGAGGAGATGTGCATAAAGCATTCCTCCGATTTTGACTTCAATTGGGCGGCGAATAATCTATTGAGTGCTACCGCGTTTGTTGATTATGAGCGTGTGCGTGATACTGCACGGGCGGAGTATGAGCGTGTGAGTGATACTGCGTGGGATGAGTATGCGCGTGTTAGTGCTACTGCGTGGGCGGAGTACAAGCGTGTGCGTGATACTGCACGGGCGGAGTATGAGCGCATCCGTGCTACTGCGTTGGTTGAGTATGAGCGCGTGTGTGCTGCGTTGGTGGAGTATGAGCGTGTGATTGCTGTTGCATTTTGCAGGCTGTTCAACGATTGACCCAATGTCTGCCGCAGAAAAAACATGATATAGTCCGATCTGGCCTTCGTAGGCTTTAATCGCAGTAAGGCTTCACATGCACAGTGGCGGGTATTGCGCCCGTTCTACGAACCTCGAAAGAGGACTGTGCAGGTGAAGCCTTTTTTATTGAGGTAACGCAATGAAAGAATCACCAGAGGAAATGGTAGTGATCACGAAGGCAGAATACGATAGCCTACAGGAGGAATCTGTTCTTTTGAACGCATTGCAATCGTACGGAGTAGATAATTGGGAAGGGTACGAAGAGGCGGTTGGTTCACTAGATAACGATTATGAGGATTTAATATGAACGATCTAATCAAAGTTGGGAAGACGGTAATTGGTGAAGCGCAGGTGCAGACGGTGAGCGCTCGTGAGCTATACGAAGCTCTTGGGTTGGACGCCAAGTCATTCTCTCGCTGGGCGGAAATGAATCTAAGTAGTAACGGATTCGCCATACAAGGCGTTGATTTTATTGAATTCTGCATGATGCAGAATGGTCGTTCATTGGTTGATTTTGCTTTGACTATTGATTTTGCCAAACGATTATCAATGCTGACTCGCACGCAAAAAGGCGAAGATGTTAGGACGTATTTCCTGGAGTGCGAACGGCGCGCATTGCAACCACAAAAAGCGCTTACACCGGCTGAGGCACTGCATCAAATGACCGGGCTCATGGTTGAACAAGAACGGCGGGTAACTGCGATAGAAGCGGAAGTACTGGAACATTCCGACAAGCTGAAGCGCATCGAATCGAAGCAGCAAGCATTTGAGGAGGGCTCAAAGTTCTTCACGATCGTTGGATACGCTGTTTACCGTGGAATTACCGAACATCTTGGCATCAGCGAAGCATCACAACTAGGCAAGCGCGCAACGGCGCTATCCAAGGAACGTGAATTCCTGATCGACAAGGTTCGTGACCCGCGCTGGGGACGAATCAACGCTTACCATGAGAGCGTTCTTGAGACCGTATTCGAGGAGCTTCTGTCCTAATGGTACTCCGCAGGGTTTACCGAAAATTACGAGGTGAGAAATGAACGAACGCATAGACGAACTTATCCTCGCCATAGTCTACAACCTAGGCCGTATACGGGAGCTTGAGGAGGAATTGGCGGTAGAGCTTGCCAAGACTCCAGAGCCCGTTAGCAGCAACGAAAAACGAAAGATTTACATGCGTGAATTGATGCGCGATAAGCGTGTTGTTGCCAAGTTTATGAAGGAATTCGAATGACAATCCAGCTCCGTCCCTACCAGTTGGACGCCATCGAGCATATACGACAGGCTATCCGGGAGGGGCATAAGTTATGAAAAGCGTTAGGATTGACCTTACCGGCGAAAGATTCGGAAGACTTGTTGTTGCTGGTTATTTTAAAACGAACGGGAAGGTAGCTCAATGGCGTTGTCTGTGCGATTGTGGGCGTACGCATGTTGCTAACTCTGGAAACCTAAGTAAAGGACATACAAGAAGCTGCGGGTGCCTAAAAAAAGATATTTCCACTAAACATGGTGACGCCAGGGACGGTAAATGGTCTGGAACATACACATCCTGGGTCGGTATGATTGATCGCTGTGAGAGCGTAAACAATGCTTCATACGATTATTACGGCGGAAGAGGAATTACGGTTTGCGAAGGATGGCTATCGTATGAACAATTCAAATTAGACATGGGTGAAAGGCCGGACGGTACAAGCATAGATCGCATTAACACTAACAAGGGGTATTGCAAAGACAATTGCAGATGGACAGATAGAACAACTCAATCATTCAACACAAGGATTCGTGTTGACAACAAATCAGGCGTACCTGGAGTATGGTGGAGCGAAGCTCGAAAGAAATGGCACGTTAAGATTTCTAAGGGGAACAAAAAAATACATGTTGGCTCTTTTGCTTCTATTGAGGATGCTATAGAAGCGAGAATAAATGCAGAGATTGAACTGTATGGTGAGTGCAAGATATGAAATATCAACTTCGCACCATCCAAGAAAAAGCCGTGGACATGATCCGCGAAGAGATACGCAAAGGTAATAAGGCGGTAATTCTGCAAGCCTCGTGCGGGTTCGGAAAAACTATGGTTGCAAGCTACCTGATGGAATCAGTTCTTCGTAAAGGTAAGAAAGCTATCTTTATCTGCGACCGGATTACGTTGATAGACCAGTGCGCCAAGCGCTTGCATGATGACGGGATAGATTTTGGCGTAATTCAGGCGGACCACCCGTTGACCAATTATGACAAGCCGATACAGATCGCCTCGATACAGACCTTGCAATCAAGGAAGCATTTGCCTGATTTTGACCTCTGGATAATTGATGAGTGCCATGTGTTATTCAAGGCGCATATCGAATTGATGAAGAGGAACAATAACAGGGTGTGGCTAGGCTTATCCGCAAGTCCTTGGGCCAAGGGTCTGGGAAAGTATTTCAATTCACTTGTCATCCCATGCACAACCCAAGAGCTTATAGACGATGGGTTGCTCGTCCCATTGACCATATACGGCCCGTCAAAGCCTGACCTATCCAAGGTTCGCGTAGTTGCAGGGGAATACAAAGATGACGATCTAGCCGAAGCAACCAATACTAAAAAACTTGTTGGCGATATTGTCGAGCATTGGTTAAATCTCGGGGAACGTAGGCCGACAATGGCATTCGCAGTCAACATTGCTCACTCACTGGCGATAGTGGAGGCGTTCCAGCGGTACGGTATTAGTGCGGCGCATGTCGATGGTTACATGGAGAGCGACCAAAAAAAGGATTTGATAGATGACTTTAAGTCTGGACGGTATACCATCTTGAGCAGTGTCGATCTAATTAGCCGAGGATTTGATTTTCCGGGGGCGTCTTGCGGAATCATGGCAAGGCCAACCAAATCACTCATGTTGCACATACAGCAACTTGGTCGCCTTATGAGGACGTTTGATGGCAAGCAAGATGGGATTATTTTGGATCATTCTGGTAACTGTGAAAGGTTAGGCTTTCCTACCGACGACATGCCCACGGAACTCGACGACGGCCGCAAGAAGGAGTCAGTGGCGCCCAAGAGGGAGCCTAGCCTACCAAAACCATGCCCGGTATGCCATTACCTCAAGATCACTCCCAAATGCCCCAAATGCGGCCATGCGACCGTAACCTACGCCAAGGACATAGAACACGTCGAAGGCGATCTTGTCCTGCTCAATGGTAAGGTAAAGAGTCCATTGACCGGCAAAGCCTATACCACCACGGAGAAGGAGAGCATCTTCGCCCAACTGCTTGGTTACGCCAAGGCCAAAGGCTACAAGGACGGATGGGCATATCACAAAGCGCGGCAAATCACCGGCACCTATCCTGCGCGCAGCAAGCAGGTTCGTCCTGCCGAGCCGACGCCAGAGATACTCGCAAAGATAACGCACCTCAACATTAAACGTCGATACCAACTGGATAAGGAGCAGTCACAATGCTTGATATAGCCGTTTCAATAAACGCGGGAGTCACGTCCAGCGAATGCCATACAACAATGCTTAACATAACAGAATTTGCATCCCTCATGGCGGAAGTAGCCGCAATCCCTGCTATTCCTTCTCCGCCAGCATCTATCCGTCATCGCGGACCAGGACACAAAGTAACCGAACAAATGCGCGCCGATGTAATTGCTTATTCCAAGGAAACCGGCTACGTCGCACGAGTAGTCGGATATCACTTTGGTATCTCGCAAACCACAACGTCAATCATCCTCAGGGAGGATAAGGCCAAGGAAGCAAGAAGGAAAGTATTGTGATAGGCCATAATAAAATCGCCCTGTCTCGTCTATCCAGCCGTCCGCCGACGCAACATGTATTGGTCCAAATATGCCAATACATGGAATACTACGATAACCCAACAGTAGTGGCGCAATCATGGGCGGATGCTGATGCTGACTGGTCATTCCTGGGAGGTCTTGTCGTCGAGATAATCATTGATGGAGACGTAGATGCCGAACGTCTGCTAGCAATCGCACTCGCAATACAGAAGGCAGCTCCAAAACAACTATACGTAACGGACTACGAGCGCAATCAACATGCCGTGTTCTGGAAGGACCAGAAGCACGAGGACATAGACTTCATTTGCATGTGGAATTGAGCAAGAAAAAACCGCCAGAAGGCGGCTTGTGTTGGTAAGACAAATCAGTCACCCCAATTAACATTAGTCCAGTCCCAAGCCTTGATGGGCTCCACCTTCATACCCGGTCGACCGAGCATGAAAAGGTGCAACGACTGCTCAAGCATTCGCGCATATGTACCGCGCAGGAGCTCGACACCTGACTCATCAATAAGAACGTGCGTCTCATTTGTCATGGCTAAGACCTCCCAAGCTTGAACCGGCCAACGTCGTTACCGTTAACGTCTAGTATCGTTTCGTAACACCCAGTGCAACCTACGTCCTCAACTCGCGATGCTATTGACCTCAGTACTCGCGCTATCTCAATCTCCAAGCATCCATCGGAAAACGCAGCATTGCCAGTGTCAAACTTAACCTCGAATATCCGACTCATTTCATCTCTCCCAGAAGTTCGTTAATTACCGCTTGTCTTTGCGCCTGTAGTCCGTTTGCGTGCTTCACCAGCAACGTCCCAAATAATACCGTCACGACGATTACAATCAGTATGATGATCTTCATTTCATTTCCCCTATTTGAGCCACGAATGATCTACATCGCCCAAGTCTCTCATACCCATCAGCACGCCGAAAAAGTCTTCGTGACCAATGCTTACGCTGAATACGGAACCGCAATACTCAGTCAACTTTACGGCCGGATTCTTGAACCCAAGTATCGTCGCAATCTTCCCAAAATAACCAACGTACGAAGCGTTATAACTGACACATGGCCCATTATCGGGATCGCGCGGGTTGCTAGGAATAATTTTCCGCCAATTAGGGTATTTCCCATCCAAGGATTTACCTTCAACCTTGTGACCTTGCGAGTCAGATATTGCAAAGTGAATGCGTTCTAATTCGCCTTCTGGTTGCGTATCAAAGCTTATCTTTGCGCATGAATGCTTACTGCAAACCTTCAGGAACGATTCGATAGCTTCGCGTGGAATAATGAAACTTTTACCAACTCCTCGCCCGTCGACCGAACCATCTTCGTTCAACGCCACATACTTAGATCGTATTACCGATGCAGTATGCCCGTTCGTCGAAACCAGAAGAATATGCTCGGCGTGGACTTCAACTAAAATGCCGTTCAGGTAATTTCTGACATCATCCTTTGCAGCACATACCAAAGCCGCCTTTAACTTCGCTGTATCGTATATTTCAAGTTTCATCTTAGTTCCCTTCGCTACGTGGTAAGCCAAATCATTCGTGTCGGCCAATCGGCTCGCCAGTGCCCGAAGGCACTAGCTAGGCTACTGGTTCTCTTCGTCCTGCAATGCATCAAGTAGCTTACACAGCAACCTCCAATCCCATTCGTTGTAGTGGCTGATCGCGAAGATAACTACATGGTCAAAACTCTTGAAGTAATCAGACATCTCATTTCTCCTCGTCAAATACCGCGTTCAATCTAGCACCCAACATGTCAACAAGCATCTCCGCATCTCGCAGCGCATTAAGCGGGTCACGCCACATCGCATCAGCCAGCGCTTTCTTAAGCCAGTCGCTCGTGCTTGGGTCACCTATCGTCCGTGCTATAACAGCTTCTATTTGGATCATTTCTTCTCTCCTTCGTGGTTGACATATATATCATGACATTGCATGGTTTGCAATGATGTTAACTACCGCACTATCTGTATGGATTAGGATCGCTCAACATCACGTATGCAATCTTTTGTAATACGCTTCCATCCGCTCGACCGGAACATGCAATCACCTCCATCGCAATAAACGCTGCTGCAAATCCAATTAACTGAATCACGTTCATCGCGCCTTGCTTGAATGCTTGCAATCTGGTCATTTGGTTTACCTCTTGAAGTAATATGATTCACTATTAACGTTGCCAAATGCGGATGTGCTTAGCGATTGCTCTTCTCCTGTCAGCCTTCACAGCAACAGCATAATCGCTCGCAGCAACATCCCGAATGCTGCGCAGTATTTCATCGTCAGGAGCAGAATCGCTTGCGGCTGTCGCTTCATTCCAAACTTTGAGCAACTTGGTTAACTTTTTCATTTCGTTTCCTCTTATTCCTTCGTGTTATCTAATACAGAGCAATAGGCATGCCGTTGTTCACGCAAACTAAGTGGATGGCGAAGGGATGGCGCAAGTAGACCCCTTGGGGTTATGTCTACATTATGTTAAATGCGAACCTACAAGAGTGACGTTTAGCGCGGGCACATTGTGACGCAGATGGTCACTGATGCTTATATCCGTGCGCGCGATTACATAGGTCAGACCGGCCCATACCTTAGCCTAGGCTGCATCGCGATCGTGGGCGCAGCGATAACAGTCCAGACCCAACGACTCAGGGTTATCCCACCTTAAGGCAAGGCTGCCCGATGCACGCTTGGCAAGAGCAACATCGTCCAGTAGCAGAGGGCGCAAGGCCAGGCGTAGGGATAGATAGCTAAGGCAAGGTCAACTACGGTAAGGCAGTAAGGCAAGCTGGTATCACTCGGACGTTGCGTACCTAATCCGTTGTTCGATAAACCTCTTAACGATTTGAGCTTCATTCAATCCTGACCTGAGGTTGTATCCAAGATCATCAATCTCTTCATCAGTCCAGTATGGCATCTTCAATAGTTTCCAATACTTACGACGCAAGTAGCGGGCTATCTCTTTCTTCCTTGCCGCGAGAGTACGTAGGTCCTTAGCTCCAAGTACGCAGTTGCATTGCTTGCATGCTGGCCAGTACTCGAACGACGTGAAGTTGCTTGGACCATAGCAATAGGCTATCTCGATAGGCGGAACATGGTCGATGGTATCTGCTTGCACACCACAGTAAGCGCAACGGTTTCGATCTATACCAAACGGCCATTTGTACAAACAAGCTACAGTGGCCCTTGCTGGCGTCTCTCTGTTGTCAGACATACCTTTGAGTCTCCTTTGTGTCGTAGTCGCCTGCTTGGTGCCTTGCGTGACGGTTAAATGGCATTCCTGGTAAAGAGGGGGGGGGTAAATTCGGGTCGCGGCGAAAACTACTACTGCCCTCCTCCCCTTTTCTGCACCGTTTTTAGAAAATGCGATTTCTGTGGAATTTTTCTGCACCGTTTTGAGAAATTATTTCTGCACCGTTTTGAGGATTTTCCATTCTGAGGATTTTCCACCAAGATTTTTTCTCAGCAATTTCTGGAATATTTCCGGCCGGGCCTTAACCCCGCACTCAGAACTACCTCACTACTACCACGGTGTCCCGGTGCGCGTTTGGCCGGGCGGTGACATGAGGATTACTTTTTCCTGGGTATTTTGCGGAAAGGTCAAGACAAGGCTCACTTCCGCTTCGCAAAGTTCGAAGGTAGCTTCGCGCCAATATAGTAAGGAGACAATAAGCAGACTTTTTTTCCGCAATAAAATCAGTGGCTTGCAAGGTACCTATATAGGGCTAGACATATATTAGTATAGGGCTAGACATATATGGTTTGTGCTGGTATCTTGTGGACTGAAACGGGGAAATTGCTTCCCCTGCACTTCGGGATGTGGGTTGGTTGGAGAGCCTGGCCACATAGTTGAAACAACAGAACTTGGGTAAGTATGGCAAAAATTAACGGGAATGGCAAGAAACATATCACTCTTAGCTACACAGAAGGAAGTCATCCCAAAATATGTATCTTTGAGGGAAACAGAAGGAAATTTGATGAGTCGTATTTTTCAATGTTTCAGGAATCGCTTCTTACGATAGCCAGATTTAAACTTCCCGCGACGGCATGTTGGGTATTTCACTATTTATGCGGGAAGATGGATTTTGAAAATGATGTTTATGTACCGCAGAAATTGATAGCGAAAGAGTTAAACATTTCTCAGGCTGATGTTAGTTTGTCCATAAAGAGATTGGTGTGTCACGAGATACTTATTGCAGGACTCTCAATAGGTAATTCAAAAACATACAAGATGAACAATTTAATATGCTGGAAGGGAAGAGTCAAAAACCTTGAGAAGGAAAGGATGGAGTCAAGCGTCCATTCCGATATGCTCATGGAATCTCATCAACCAACAGAAGTCGAGACACCACAAAGCCTTGAGCAGCAATGGCTATCCGGGAAGAGGTGAAAAGAATATGAACGACGATGACTTGGTTGAAGTGGTGATTGACACGGACCGTTGGGGTTCGGACACCGCTGTTACAATCCTCGTGCCGCGGCATTGTGCCGAGTTAGACGTAGTGACGGAGTAATGATGGGTAACAACTACACAGACACTCAAATGAAGATGCATCAGGAGGCCAAGGATAAGGCCAAGGATAAGGCCAAGCAGAAGAAGGTTCAACGAAGTTTGGACATAAAGAATAAGGCAGATGAGGAGTTTGCTCTGAATTTGGCTAAGAATGCGACGAAGGATTGGATATCAGCCAGTGCTGTGGCTAAGGCGGAGGCTGAGGCGGAGGAGATTGCTAGGAGGGAGGCGGCTAAGGCGGCTGAGATGACTGAGAGGGAGGCGGCTAAGGCGGCTGATGACCAACTGTTTAAAAAACTCAGCAAGGCAACTATTGATAATCTTCGCGAAATTGAAGAGCGTTACAATGTGGCTGTAGTTCCCGTTTCTTCCGGTAGACGTTTCTACGGCCTTACAGACGAAGAACAAGTTAAATGCGCGCACGACTATTACATGCTTGGGAGCCTTGATGAGGTAGCATCAAAGAACAACGTTAACAAAAAAGATTTGGTTGAAGCTGCAAAACAAAACTGGTGGAAAACTGAAGTCAACCATTTGCACAGAGAAGCGGCTATCAGGACGAAGATGCAGTTAACCAATATCCTGAACCTGACGCTCGACCAGCTTGAGGACAGGGTAAGGAATGGCGATGTGAGGATTGATATGAACGGCGAGGAAGTCAGGTACCCGGTGTCAGCGCAGAACTTGGCAACCATAACCAACGTTATATTCGACAAGAAGATCAAGCTTGAGGATAGGTCTAACGGCATCATTGAAGGTGAGAACAAGCGCCTGGTCGACCTGGCGAACTCCTTGACGATGCTTGTTGTGAAGGACGCTGAAGTTATTAACGATGCAACTTCTTATGAAGGAAATGAAAATGAATGATAATGCAAAAGAAAGTAAACCTACCACATACACTTGGCCGCATGATGGTCATTTCTTATTCGCCAAGAACCTTACGGACACTATTGAAAACCGACTTAAGTTACATGAAGAGCTTTCTGAGTTCATGGAGAAGCATGCAAAGCATGAAGTAATCTTCATGAGACGCCCCCCTGAAATGCAATCCTCCTCGGAGTTTGGAAGCGAAGTAAAGATGGTTAGCCTTTGTTGCAGGTTTTCTGTTGCGGAAAGGAATGAGTGATGGCGCTTAACCTGGTTGAAATTCCAACAGAGAAGAAAGACAGAGTCGCTTCAGTAATTTCCGTATTGGAAGACATGCTTGCAAGGGCAAATATAGGCGAGATTGAGAGCGTGGATATTGTCTTCACCATTCCTGGCGGTGAATGGGGCAGCGTTGCTTCACTTGCTGTTGATGTGCGTTTAAGTGCGGCTATGCTGATGGAATTGGCCATGCGTCGTATTGGGTTCAAATGTGATGAGGTAACTTAGTTGGGCCGTCCACTTAAGAAACTACCGCCGCCGCCAGTTGTCGGCGCTGAGAGCCCAGGGATAAAGTTAAACTCAATCCTTATCGAGGGATTCGTCAGGACGTTCCTGTTCGATAGATTCGACTCACCAAAAGTTACTCCGCGATTCCACAAGGAACTGTGGGAAATGTGTTGCACTACAAGACCTTACGTCGCAATTGCGGCCCCGCGAGGGCATGCGAAAGCACAACCTCTATCTTGCAAAGTCATTACGCGTGACGGATGGAGCACTATCGGCGAGTTACGTGTTGGTGATTATATTGCCGGAGCTGATGGTCAATTCAAAAAAGTTCTGTACCTGCACCCAATTGATGAAATGAATATCTGGGAAATTCAAACCAGAGACGGCAGGATTACCTACTGCAATGATGAACATTTGTGGCCGGTCATAACACCAAGAAATACTGGTGAGAGAGTGTTCAGCATTCCGTTAAAGGACTTCAAGGATAACTATGTCTCACTAAGATTCGATAAGCGAAATGGTAAATCAGGAAGTGAAAATTTCAGGTGGTTACCATTACCAAAACCAATTCAATGGAAAAAGCGAAATCTTCCAGTTGACCCTTACATGTTCGGAGTATGGCTCGGTGATGGGAGCAAAGAAGGAGGTTTGATTACTAGCGCGGACCCTGAAATATTCGATCACTTTAATTTGCCTGTTACAAAGCGTAAGGATAAATATAACTACAGGGTTCAAGGATTCACAACTTTATTGAGTCCAATGGGTGTTCTTGGAAACAAGCACATCCCAATAGATTACCTTTTCTCTTCAATAACTGACAGGTTGTCTCTTCTCCAAGGATTGATGGATACGGACGGAGGAGTCCATCAAGACGGAAAAATAGGGTACTTCTGCAACACAAACTGGAATTTGATAGAAGGAGTTATCCATATCGTTCGCAGTTTAGGCGGAGTAGCTGTTTTAAATGAGCAAACTACTACATGCAACAATAAAGTTTTTGACTCATGGCGAGTTTCCGTGAAGCTGCCTGAAAATATGAATCCATTCCTAATGAAACGGAAAGCCGATCAATGGGTTTGTGATTCAGTTAACAGAGTGGCTATCAATTCCATAAGGCAGGTTAAGTCTTCTCAATCTCGTTGCATTACAGTTGATGGTGGGCTGTACCTTACTGATGATTTTCTTGTCACGCATAACTCCAGCGCGGGAACCCTTGCTTATACACTGGCTTCAATCTGCTTCGGAGTTAGCGATGTTGTCCTGGTCATATCCGCTACTGAAAAACAAGCAATCGACCACGTTCAGGAAATCAAGATTCAACTGGAAGAGAACGAGGACTTGATGGAGGCGTTCAAAATACATGGCCTATCCAAGGATAACGAAGCTGAGCTTATATGCCACATCGGAGACCGTATCTGCAAGATAACAGCCAAGGGTGCAGGGCAGAAGCTACGCGGTGCCAAGTGGCGGAACAAACGGCCCAACCTGATAATCATTGACGATTTGGAAGAGGACGAAGGTGTACGGTCCAAAGAGCAGCGAATGAAGCTGGCTCACTGGTTCACTTCCGCATTGCTGCCGCTCGGGTCCGATGATGCGCTGATACGGGTGTTTGGGACGATACTTCATGCCGATTCCCTGCTCATGGGCTTTCTCCGCAGTGACTCATGGCTGTCAAGGACATACAAGGCGCACGCAGCATTCGATGACTTCTCGAATATCCTGTGGCCGGAGAAGTTTCCTGAAAGAAGACTCAGGCTGTTGCGCCAGCAATACATCGACAAGAATGACCCGTCAGGATACTCACAGGAAATGCTGAACATCCCACTCGCTGATACGGATAGATACTTCCGTCCGGAGTGGTTCATTCCTTTTCGAGAGGAAGACAGAGGCAAGCCGATGCGTTTCTACTCCGGCATCGACTTCGCTATCTCTGAACGCGAACGCGCTGACAGGACCGCAATATCAACCGTTGGGATACTTGACGATGGCCGCATGGTGTTCGTGGACGTGAGAGCCGGACGATGGGACGCAATGGAAATCATAGAGCAAATGTTCGATGTGCATAACACATTCGAACCTGACATGTTCATCGCGGAAGATGGCGCTATCAGACAGTCAATAGGGCCGTTCCTGAACGCAGAGATGATACGCACGGGGATTTACATCAACGTCGCCCCGCGCACCCCAAGCAAGGACAAGAAGTCCCGCGCGTCATCGCTACAGGGACGATTCAGGGCCGGTGGCGTTCTATGCGACATGGAATCTGATTGGTATCCTGACTTTTACGAAGAAATGGTAACATTCCCACGCGGCGAGCATGATGACCGCGTTGACTCCGCATCATGGATAGGTTTGGAACTGGCTTCCTTGGCACATCCTGATTCATTCGAGGAGATTGAAGAAGATGACTACAAAAAAGAGGAACGTGAAGATGGGTTGTTCGGCGGACGTTGTGCAATCACGGGATATTAATCATGAGTTTAAAATCAGGTTTACATATTAAATTTACTTCCCGTTGCGCTACATTGATATTTTCATGGTATTACGGGGAAAGAATAAAGGATTTGGGATTAAGGGAATATCGAATTCGTTTCAGGTGGCTACCTTCGATTAAGGTTTTTGTATCAAGACATGATACAAATATAATTGATGCATATTTATTTGAAACAATGGGAAAGATGGTCACGTGTGAAGAATATCTGGATTACGTGAAACCCCACAGAGACATGGCTGAGGTTATAAATAATGCTTAAGTTGGAAACAAAGCTTTCAATCAAGACAATCATCGATTCTAAGAATATCGCGGAAGAGCTGACAAAGCAAGAATGCGATTCCATAGGGCATTACTGCGAGGAGGGCTTCAGCGCCGACCTGTCATCCAGGGTCCAGTGGGAAACTCGCATGCGAGATGCCATGAAGCTCGCACTCCAACTCAGAGAAGAGAAAACTTTCCCATGGAGCGGAGCATCAAACGTCAAATTCCCACTCATAACTATCGCCGCAATATCATTCCACAGCCGCATCTACCCTGCGCTAATCCAGTCTCCAAATATAGTTCATGCGTGCGTATATGGCGACGACGCAACAGGTGAGCTTGACAATACCGGACAGCTTATCTCTCAGCATATGTCATGGCAGATATTCTCCGAGGATGAGGATTGGGAAGAGGAGCAGGACAAGCTGTTTCTTGTTGAAGCAATCGTTGGGTGCGCATTCAAGAAGTCATACTTCGACCGCTCGCTTGGAAGGAATGACAGCGAACTCGTGATGCCTTCAGACTTGGTGGTTAACTATTGGGCGAAGGATTTGGATACGGCAGCGCGCATTACCCATATCCGCTACGTGCCGCAGAACGAACTTATCGAGAAAGAGCGGCAAGGCATTTATTTGGAATGCGAGGATAGTTACGGAACCACGCAGCGCCCTGAACTGCTTGGGCCGCTAGCAATGGTCAGAGACAGGACTCAGGGAACCACTCCGGACACATCGGACCAGGAACAACCGGTCATCCTGCTTGAGCAATGCTGTTGGATGGACCTTGACCAGGATGGCTACAAGGAGCCGTATGTTGTCACGTTCAGGCATGATTCAAACAAGGTGCTACGCATCCGCGCTGCGTTCTTCGAGGAGTCGGTAACTTACAATTCAAAACGGCAAGTGGAGCGCATAGCTTCCGAGTGCGCCTATACAAAATACGAATTCATCCCTTCTCCTGATGGAGGGTTCTATTCGCTCGGGCTTGGCTCACTTCTAGGACCGCTGAACAAATCAATCGACACATCCATAAACCAGTTGATAGACGCCGGAACAATGAAGAATGCCGGCGGCGGGTTTCTTGGTCGAGGCGTAAAAGTAAAGGGAGGAGAGTATACGTTTCGCCCAGGAGAATGGAAGCGCATCGAGGGAACCGGTGACGACTTGCAGAAAGGAATATTCCCGTTACCTGTCGGAGAGCCATCGCAAGCACTACTTCAACTATTGCAGCTCCTCATACAGTATGGAGAGCGCGTTGCAGGTTCCACCGAAACAACGGCAGGGGATAACCCGGGGCAGAACACCAAGGTTGGCACGATGGACTCCATGGTCGAGCAAGGTCTACAGGTGTTCAGCGGAATATACAAGCGAAACTATCGCGCAATTACCTGTGAACTCAGGAAACTGTTCAGGCTCAACAATCTATACATGAACGATTCTCAGTCGTTCAAATACGAAGGTGAGAGGAAGAAGATATACGCTACCGCTTACGCATTGCCTGACACAACTATAGGCATCAGCGCAGACCCGAACTACATGTCGGACGGACAGCGGCAACGACAGGCAACACTAGTTAAGGGCGCGGCGGCGAACTCCAATCTGTATAACCCGCTTGAGGTCGAGCGATGGTTCCTCAAGGTCATGAAGGTTCCAGGTGTTGATAAACTGCTAGTCAAGGAAGTGCCTGAGCCACAACCGCCAGTTGAAGTGCGGATAGAGCAGATGCGCATGCAAGCAAAGAAGGAAGAACTACAAGCCAAGATGCAAGCCAAGATGGCCGACATGCAGGCAGCGCAGGAAGAATTGCAGATTACATTGCAAACAAAGATGCTTGAACTTACTAACGATGCTGAGTTGAATGCAGCGAAGATTACCGAGCTTCAAGCTAAGGCTGTGCTCTATATCGAGCAAGCAGGAACAGCCAAGGTAGACGAAGAAATTGCGCTTATCAATGCGCAGATAGGAGCGGCAAAGATTCATCATGAAGGACTGTTGAAGTCGATCAAGATGGTTAGCGACATAAAACTTAACGATAGGAAAATGAAGGATGGAGATTGATAACAATTTGCAATGGACAGTATGGATGAAGCAACCTGAAACGGAGGCGTTCTTTGATGAACTGGATGTCATGCGAAAAGAAATTGTAGACGCGTGGGCTGCTGGTGACTTCACTCGGGATAGCGTTGAAGGAACGGCAATGCTAAATGCCAAGAAGCTAGGGGAAGTTCAACTGATTGACTCCATACTTGATATGCGAACCGAGAGAGGTATTAGCGATGAATGATAGAGACGTAATGATTGCACGTAGGACTGAACGACTGGCCAAAGAGATGAACGCTAAAGAATTTGTTGATGGCACTCCTGAATCTTTCATTGAAGCATATAAAAACTTCTGCATTAATGAAGCCGGTATAACTCCGGTTGGTCATTGTATTTTGGTGCGCATGGATGAGGTTGAGCGCACTACCGAAAGCGGTATTGTCATCCGCGATGAGCATGCTGACCGCGAGGAAATGTCTGGAACAAAGGCAACTGTGGTGGCTGTAGGCGCTGGCGCATGGTCTGATCAGAAACAACCGTGGGCAAAGGTAGGCGATCACATAATGATGGCCAAGTTCGCCGGTCAACTATGGTCTGTTGGTAAGGTGAAGTATCGTATTATCAGCGATCTTTCGGTGTGCGGTGTTATCCACGACGGAGAAGGAAAATGAGCCATCTTGAAATGCAATCAATCGAAGCATTTGGGCAGATTGAAATGATCGAAAATGAATTGAATATGGGCGGATATAACTCAACTGCCGAAAGAATATGCAGGGCTCGAATGCAAATTTGCGCTTATGTGAATGAACTGAAAATGCAACGAGTATTACCTAAAGAGGTGAAGTCATGAACGAAGAATCCCAAGCAGTAGACAGTTCTGAAGAAGTCGTAAGTGATGCGCCTGAAGTCGATCTTGCAATAGAATCGGAAGCACGAAAGCAAGGATGGACTCCAAAGGAAAAGTTTCACGGTGACGAAGATGATTGGATGGACGCTCCGTCCTTCGTCAAGAAGAGCCGAGAGATTAACTCAATCCTGAAACAGAATAACACCAGGCTTCAGCGCGACCTCGATGCCGCAAAGTCAGACCTTAATGAACTAAAACTTACCACCAAAGGATTCGCCGAAGAGTTCGCTAAGATGAAGGATAACGCCTACAAGAGGGCTATTGCAGAGCTAAAATCAGAGAAGCGTGAGGCTA
>JANNUT010000019.1:0-2335 GCA_031395565.1 Acidobacteriota bacterium
CCCGCAAATTGGTTGTGATCAAGCTGGCACACACGCTTGCCTGGGCTGTGTTCGCAGGTTGCATCGTGGCGATTCCGGTCGCCTCTTGGCGAGGAGACCATCGCGCTGCCTTCTGGCTTGCGGCAATCGTCGCGTGCGAAGTTGTTGTCTTGGCACTCAACCGCTGGAGTTGCCCGCTCACGCCCATAGCGGCCCGATACACGAGCGATCGGCGCGACAACTTCGACATTTATCTTCCGGAGGGGCTTGCTAGGCACAACAAGCTGATCTTCGGAGTGCTCTACGTCGCAGGCGTGGTGTTTGCCCTCGCGCGTTGGGCTTCCACATTGGGGTGACGGCCAGGCCGGCGATGATCGCGGACTGTGGCACAATCCGCGCGCTACCCGAGCGCCACCGTGGAGTACCCCGTTGGGCCGACAGGATGTCGAAAGGGAACTCATGAACTTCCGGAATGCCAAACCGCACGTACTCGTCTCGGTGGGAATGCTCGGCATCGCTGGCTACGAGTTGATCCTTCGGTTGTTTCATCCTCGCATCATGGGCGACGATTTTGCGCACGGCCTTTGGTTCGGTATCTGCCTCGGCTTCCAACTCCTCGGGCTGGTTATCCTCCGAAAGCACAGAACGGGCCATACGGCCTGATCTCTCGCTCAATCGACTTCGCCAAAATGTCGCAGTGGTCACTCGGTCTTGCCTGCATGCTGCTTGTGGCAGCGGCTGCGGGTTGCAGCAGTGAGCCGGAATTCGTCTACATCCTCGAGGCGCCGCAGACTGTCGAGCTAACCGCGTCGGCATCTTCAAACAGAGTACAGGCAGGTGAGTCTCTTGTTCTTCACGTTGAGCGTAAGACCAAAGGTCTTTGGAAGCGGATCCCGATGAGCGAGCGAGCGCCGGATCAATGTTGGATGGAGCGGCCTCCGCCAGAGTTCGAAGCTGAGGTCGCTGACAACGTCCGTTGGGACGTCACTCCACCAGGTTCGGCGCGATTCAACATCGGCATCAGAGCGGATCACACGAGGCTCGTCTTCATGGACACGGCGGGGAAGTTCACGTTGACCCCCAGCACCACGCTCTGGTGTGAGCCAGGCCGCGCGGTGCCGGCTCAACCCATTCAAGTCGAGGTCACCTCAAAGTGAACGCCGAGCGAGTTCGCCTCGTTCGAGAACGTGCGACGACTTCGGTCGCGAGCGTTGCGTAGCATGAGCCAACACCCTGCTATCCCCAGGCTCTAAACCCTTGGCTATCCCGAAGTCTCCGCTGCGGCGCTCGGGTTCATGGAGTCCTTTCGGCGCCAGCACGATCTTCCATATCGAGACGTGGTGGCTGCGCATTTCACTCTGGCTTTTGGCTGCGATGCGATCGCAGAGCCCGCGTACACGGCGCACGTGAGTGCAGTCTGCCGTGCATCCAAGGCAATACGATTCAGTTGCCGATACGCTATGTTGGGCGCAGACCACTTCGATGACTCGGCCCACGTGTTTATCGTGCCCGACGAGGGTTACGCCGGGATCTCACTGCTGCATGATCGCCTGTACACGGGCGTACTCGAGCCCTACTTGAAGCTGGATGCGCCTTGCATCCCTCACATCACGATCGGGACAATGAAAGACAGAGCGGCAGCGAAGGCACTCTGCGACTGAAGTTGCCCCGTTTCGGTGGACACCATGATTGGTGGATTGTGAGTTGAGTTTCGATGAATAGGAAGCAGCAGCAGTACCTGTGGGCGCTGTGGGCGCGCGCAGCGCGTCCAAGGGCTGTGGGAAACGCCGGCCTTTGGGCGTTTTCCACAGACCGGCAGCGTCCATAGGTTTTTCTGTCCGGCAACAACGCTCGCTCATTTTCTCCGCCGACTGCGCCGACTGAAGCGACGCTCGAACTCAGCAGGACTGTAGTAGTCGATCGTCGAGTGCTGGCGCTCTTCGTTGTAGAAACACTCGATGTAGTCGATCAACCAGCAGCGAACGCTACTGCGCGGGTACTGCGAGCCGTCGATCCCCAGCTCGCGCTTGAGTGTCGCGAAGAAACTCTCGGCGACAGCGTTGTCCCAGCAGTCTCCACGACGACTCATGCTGGCGCGAAAGCCGCGGGCTGTCAGCAGATTCAGGTGATCCGCGCTCGCGTATTGACTACCTCGATCGCTGTGAAAGATCAGCCCAGGACGCGGGCTCCGACGGCTGATCGCCATCCGCAAGGCACCGATGGTCAGCTCGTCGTTGATTCGATCGCTGATCTGCCAGCCGACCACACGACGCGAGTACAAGTCGATCACGACCGCCAAGTAGAGCCAGCCCTCCATCGTCTGCAGGTAGGTGATGTCGCCGACCCAGATGCGATC
>JANNUT010000020.1:0-3732 GCA_031395565.1 Acidobacteriota bacterium
CGCGGCGCGACGCGCTCTCGCATTGTTTGGCTCGGCGCAGTGGCCGCACTGGCCACCTTGTGCCGTCCCACGTTCTTGCCGTTTTTGGTAGCAGGCATGGTGTTTGGGACACTGGGGCTTTGGCGCACTCACTTGGCGGCACTCAAACCGTTGCTGTGGGCCGCGCTGATTGCTGTGCTGTTCGTGCTGCCCTGGATCGCGCGCAACAGCTTGCTCTTTGGCCAGCCGACTTTCATTACGACCTATACCGGCTTGAATCTGTACGAGAGCCTGCCTGGAAAGGACCAGATCACACAGCTTCAGGATTTTGGCTACAACTACCACACCATCGAGGACTCCACGATCACCGTGTTGCCGGTTCCAGAACGCCAAGCAGAGCAAGAGCAGAAGGACTATTTCAAGCGTTTCGTGCAGCACTATCCAGGCGAGTACATGAGGGAAAAACTCGGGGATCTCCGCGACTTCTGGTTCGATTTCAATTTGGCCGGCAACCTCGGCAAACGCGGTGGGCTGGTGCGCACTGCCCCGTTCGCAGCCTACGGCTTGGTATTGGCCGGCGGGTTGCTGGCAACCGTGTGGCTACTGGCGCGACGTGAATGGTTGCCGCTCGGGCTGTGCGGCACGGCTATCGTTTCGACCATGTTGATCACGCTCACGATCTTTGCCGGCAAGCGTTATCGAATTCCGACGGTCGACCCGTACTTGATCCTGTTGACAGCGTGGTTGGTGCGCCGAACCGTGCTCAAGCGCTTGTCCTGATCGACGACTCTTACTAACGCGATGGTGCGGCGTCGCGCCACACGTCGCATGTGCGCGAGACCATCTGCTCCATCGAGTACTCCGAAGCCACACGCGAGCGCAGGGCTTCAGACATGCGCTGCCGCAGTTCGCCGCCCGCCAGTTCCGCCAGGACGAGGCGTGCGTAGTCGGCCTCGTCTTGCAACGTCACCAATCGCGACGACGCCTCGGCACCGAAGATGCGTGCCACATCACCCACGTCGGGCGCGATGACGGGCGTGCCGAGTGCCACTGCCTCCAACACGACGTTGGGACACCCTTCGGTTTCCGAGGTCATCACGAGCACGTTCGCCTGCTTGATCCACGCCGGCACATCGTGTCGCGGGCCGAGCAACTGCACGCGAGGGTGCGTCACGTCGAGGCGGGCGCGGTCGTCCGCGCCCAGCCTCCATCCGATCGCGACGAACTGCGCCGTTGGGTGTTCTGCCGCCACGCGTTCGGCAACAGCGAAAAACCGGCGCGGCTGTTTTTGCCATGAGTCCTTGCCGACGAACAATACGATCGGTGTATCCGGAGGCACACCCAACAACGCTCGTACGTCACAGCCCTCCGCGGCCCGTGCCTCGAGCGCCGCGACATCCAAGCCGTTTCCAATGACTACCGTCCTTTGGGACGACAAGCCAAACTCGCGTTGGCAAAACTCGGCCCCGCGATGCGAATTCACCACCGTGCGCGGTGCGCTTCGAAACATCCACCGATAGATCTGCGGTTTTGGGAACGGGTGCGTAATGACCGTCGAGCGAATCGACGGGACCAACGCCAAGTCATTGCGGCCCACGCGCGCGAACTGACACAGCGCCGCGGTGGCGTGCCCCACGCCGTAGATCACTTGAGTACGCCAGGCACGCAGCAGTCGCCGCAGTTTGAGCACGCGCCCTGCGTCCCACGTGGTGTGCCGGTCGAACCCAACCACCTCGATCCCCTCGCGTTGCAGCAGCGGACCGTAGGGGTCGAGTTCCGGCGACAACACGACGCACCGCACGTCGAACCGGCGCCGATCGACACATCGCACCAATTCGTAGATCTGCCGCTCGGCACCGCCTAGGCCAAACTGGCCCTGGACCACAGCGACACGCAGCGGCTCGTTCACTCGGGCTTGGTCTCTGACTTGTGTTCGGGCTTGCCCTCGGCAGGCGGGGTTCGCCACGATGTCCAGGCCCGGCGCAACTCCTCGAAACTCTCGCGCCCAATCAAAAAGCGCAGCGCGAGCGCCGGCGGCAACGAGAGTCCCGCGCGCTTGAAGGCCCAACGCGAGGAGGCCGTCGGCCGCAACAATGAAACGTTGACAGTTTGGCGCGTGACATCGGTCCAACGAAACTTCCAGCCATCGGTACCGCGCAAGAGGTTCATCTCCCGCGCGCCGAGACCGATCAGTTTTTCGATCACAACGCCGGTCATGTAGTGCCCGGGTGAGAAGCGCTGGTGCCGGTGCGTGAACCCCATCTGGTAACCGTAGTACGTGGTGCCGTGCAGAAACCCGTAGTGAGTAGCGATCGGCTCGCCCTGCGAATACAGCACCCAAAAGAACAACGCGCCCGACTGTGCCAGACGGCTGGCCAACTCGCGATGAAACGCTTGGTAGTCGCTCTTCTTGAAGTTGCCACCACGCTCGGTGGCTTCCATTCGCTCTTGGTGCAACAGGGTGAGCGCGGCAATGCCATCGTCGACGGAGATGTCGGCGCCGACTCGCTTCCATTCCACGGCAAGTTCGCGCTCGATCACGCGCCGATAGCGCCTGAGTTGTTGGCGGAAGTGACTGTTGCGCGCCGCGAGGAATGCCTCGAACGAGTCGGGCAGCGCGATGAAGGGACACGTCGATCGCGGATCGATACGCAGCGACAGACCGAGGGCTGCTTCCCAGCGGCGCGCGATACGGCACATCGAGCCTTCCGGATCGAGTTCTCCTAATTCGATGAACTGCCAACGGCTGTCGCTCAAAAGCATTGGCGCAATCGCATCGGCAACGTCTTCTTCTCGCCCTGGCACCACCATCGCATCGAGAAAGTCCGGGTTGACCACATCGCCGTAGCCAATGTTGCGCAGCACGCTCCAGCGGCCCAATCGGCCACGCCGGGTTTGCAGGCAGAGCGGAACGATCGCAATCGGGGTGGGCCCCTCGTACACGACGAAGATCTTGGACTCTCGATCGCGTCGGAAGTGCTCCCACCAGGTGGCCAGGAATTCCCAACTGTTGAAGACATTGCAGGTCCGCGCCTGCGCCAGCAGCACTGCCCAGTCCGCTTGCAGTTCTGCGATTGGACGCAGGCTCACCGTCAGGCTGCGCGTGGCGCCTGCCGTCGTTGCTTGACGCCGCACTGGGGCGTTGTGCACTGCCGGCTCCAACTCTTCCACACCCACACTCATTTCAGTCACCTGCGCATTGTCGGTTCTAATTCACTCGCTGCCGGGGCTGGAAGCTCCAACCGCTCGCGGAAGATCTTCCCGAACAGCTCTTCGACCAACTCGGAATACAAGAGTTCGGTGCGATCGAGCACACGTGAGTAGGCGTACTCGGCGCGTGCTCGCGCACGGGCCCGCACGGCGAAACTTTCGCGTTGCTCACGAGAGGCGAGCATCGATTGAATCGCAGCACTCAGCGCAATCGGATCTCCCGGCGGTGCCAAGAGTCCAACGCTGCCGTTGTCGAGATTCTCGGCATTGCCGCCAACGGCGGTGGCGACAATCGCCTTTCCGGCAGCCATCGCCTCCATCAACGCGTTGCTCATCCCTTCCGACAGCGAGGGCAGCACGAACAGATCGAGCGCGGCCAGCAGGTCGGGGACTTCCGTCACCACGCCCGGAAACAACACCCGAGAGGCGAGCCCCTCCGACTCGGCCCGCGCCCGCAGCGACTCGCCGTATCCACGTGTCACCTCGCCCGCAAGACAGAGGGTCACGTTGGGATAGTGACGAAGCAACGGGATCATGGCGTCC
>JANNUT010000021.1:0-6023 GCA_031395565.1 Acidobacteriota bacterium
TGTTCTCGTCCGACTATCCGCACGTCGAGGGTGGGCGCAACCCGATCAAACGATTCGAAAATTCCCTCACCGATGCATCCGACCCGGAGCGAGAAGCCTTCTACCGACGCAACTTCGCGGACCTGATGGGCGCCGCGCTGCCGGCCCGAGGTCTCGCAGAGTGAACGATGCCCAAGGTTCTTGGGCGCTACCTACCGCGATCGCACTCCTCGCCGTCACACTCGCAATCGCGATCGATCAATCGGCGCCGCCAGTGCCACTCGGCGCCGATGCTGACCGAGGCCTATTTTCGGCAGAGCGGGCGCGCAACGAGTTAACCAATCTCCTCGGCGATGAGTCGCCCCATCCCGTCGGCTCCGCTGCCAATCGCGCCGTCAAAGAGCGGCTCATGACGCGCCTCGAGGAACTCGGCTTAACGCCTGAGGAGCAGCGAACGGTTGGCTGCGGCGCCGAACACGCGACTTGTGCGCAGGTCGAGAACGTACTGGCCGAAATTCCCGGCAAGACGGCCGAGTCGATCGTGTTGATGGCGCACTACGACTCCGTGGAAAACGCGCCCGGCGCAGGTGACGATGGTGCCGGCGTGGCCGCGCTGCTCGAGGTTGCGCGCATCCTCGAGCCAGACGCGCCGTACCGCAACACACTCTTGTTCGTCTTCACCGACGCCGAGGAAATGGGGCTTCTCGGTGCCGAGGCATTCTTTGCCGAGCACCCCGCGGCGAAGCGAGCCAAAGCCGTGATCAATCTCGAAGGCTCTGGATCGAGCGGCCCGGCGTACCTACTGCGGACCGGCCCATCGAGCGGCGAGTTGATGAACGTATTCCGGGCGGTGTCACCTCACCCCGCTGCGCAGTCGTTTACGGAGGAGGTTTTCGAACGCATGCCGAACGACACCGACTTCTCGGTGTCGATGCGCGCTGGACTGCCGGGGATCGACTTCGCGTTCGCGGGAGAACGCAATCACTACCACACGCCGCTCGACACCATTGCCAATCTCGACCTCGGCACACTGCAACACCACGGCGAAAATACGCTGCCGCTGCTGCGCGCGCTCGTCGACGCCGACCTATCGGTGACGGCGCCGAACGGGGTCTACGCGAATCTAGGCAAACAGATCTGGCTGCGCTGGGCACCTGCCACCGGCATGTGGCTTGCCGCGCTTGCGATCATCCTCCTCGCCTTCGCGACCTGGCGGATTCGCTTGGCGCCGATTCGGCTCTTGGCGGCCGTGGGCTTTGGCTTCGCGACGATGATCCTGAGCGTCGTTGTCGCACTAGGCGCGCTCTGGCTCGTCGATCGCCTCACTGGCGCACGGCCGGCATGGCCGGCCGATCCTCTTCCCTGGCGGATTCCACTCTATGCAGCGCCACTCTTCGCGCTCGCCATCATCGGTCCGTTCGCGGTGCGAAGGATCGGCGCATGGTCAGTATTGCTCGGCGTCTGGTGGATGTGGGCGCTGGCTGCCGTTGCCATGGCCATCTTTCTCCCGCTTGCTGCCTACCTGCTGATACCTGGCGCACTAGTCGCCGGCGTGGTAGCCGCGATAGCCGCGCTCGTGCGCCTCGAGTCTGCCGTCGCGATTGCTGCGGCGGCATGTGCAGCGCTTCTCGCGGCTGCCTGGTTCATCTTTCCAATTGCCTACGTCATGGAGTCGTCTCAAGGGTTGCAGCTCGCGCCGGCCATCATTCTTCCGCTGGCGCTCACCGCGCTGGTAACGCTGCCCACGGCTATCGCCGATCGAAGCCGTGTTGTGCTCCTCGGCGCCCTCGCTGCTTTCGGACTGTCTTTCGCCATGGCGGCGCTCGTCTCGCCGTACTCGCCGAATCGACCCCAACACCTGACTCTGTTGCACGTTCATGACGTGGAATCAAAAGATGCCTACGTGGTTGCGTGGAGCCCCAATCCGCTGCCGAAGCGCATCACGGATCTCGCCCCCTTCGAAGAAGTTCAAGCCGTGCCGTGGTCCGACGACAAAGTCCAAAGCACGCGCGTGGCGGCAAGCATCGAGGAAGCGCCAACGCTCACGCCTCTCGACAGCGTCGATCCGAAGTGGCATCGCTACCGGATCACACCCGTCGCGGGCGCACACGGCGTCGCCCTGTGGCTACCAGAAGGTCGGATCGCGGACGCCGTCCGCATCGCGGGACACGAGACCACCACCGCTCCCAACTGGGGCGATCGCGCGTTTCGCCGCATCACGTTCATGGCACCGCCGCCAGAAGGATTCATCCTCGAGCTCGAGTTCGTGGGCGACGATCCGCAAGTTGCATTTCTTGCTGACGTACGCGGCACGTTGCCGCCGGCCGCGAGGCGGTTCTCCGAGGTGCGTGGCGAACTCGCTGTTCCGGTTCACTCGGGCGACACCGCCATCGCCTACAGGCGCATCAGAATCTGACGCTGCAAGATCCTGCGAGGCCCACTGCGACCCGCTGTCGTGGAACGAACACTCAGCGTTGCATGAGCCACCTGTGGGCGACCGCCCATCGCGCGCAGCGCGACCGCCTGCTGATAGGGGTAAGGGAAGAGCTGATGCTCTCCCCTCCCTCCGAACCGTACAGGCGGTTCTCCCGCATACGGCTCTCCAGTCGGGTGTGTCTACATCGAGACCAGCGCGCAACGTCCGCCTCGCCGTTATGGTGAGCAACGCGAACAGCGGCGAACCCAAACGTTCGGCCACCCAATTAATTAGGCCGCTGGCAACTGCCATCAGGTCGAGGACAATGTCGCTCTCCACTACCTGGAGTACGACGCCGTGGCTAGCCACCAGGGCACTGTCCGGCGCGTCTGTACCAGCACGCATCACCTCGCTGCTGCATTTCACCCTTCCTGCCCCACCTTCCCTCAACCGGGTTTTGCTGCCCCGGCTTCTCGTCGTCGCTGTCTCGAGTGGGTAGGTCAGGTGTTTACCGGCCACCGTAACGCCGTCCGTGGGTTCCGTTTCCAGAACCCCTCGCCCTGCACTCGTCCTGCTCAGCTCCAACTGCGGTACTACGCGGGCTCTGACTCCTGTCGCTGCAACCTCAGCGACAGGTCTCCCCGGTTACCTCGTCTGATCTTCACAACGTTCCATCTCCAACCACATCATGTCGTCTCCCGATCGCTTTTACCGTCAGCACAGCGTCGTGAGTGCGTTCCAGGCTTCGCCACCTCCCAGCGGGCTCGCCACGACACACCGCCGAATCGAGTTCGTCATCCTACAGACCGTTGCTTCGTGTCCGGTTGCTCTCCACCCCACTTCACAGTGACGCAGTTACCTTCCACTACTGGATCGCTGACCGATCCACACAGGGACTTCCACCCTGCCAATCAGACGCCCTCCCGGGCGCACTGGGAGCGAGCGCCCGCTCGCGATTGGTCGAACGGACGAAAAGATCGCGACCCGGCGGTCGCTCCCACAAGAGACTTCAGGAGCTGCGTTTCGCCTGCGCGTTCTGTTGCACCATCGCGGAAGTCAACTGCCGTGCCATGCGCACGAAGTCGTGCGGATAAGGCAGGTATGGCTCGCTCGCCGCGTTGATGCGTTGCACGGTCTCGTCTCGAAGTGTCACCTCCAGCGCAGCGAGGTTATCTTTGAGTTGGCGCTCGTTCTTCGGCCCGATGATCGGCGCGACGACGCCCGCACGCCCGAGGTTCCAAGCGAGAGCGAGCTTGACCGGGGATATGTCGAGCTTGCCGGCTTCTTCCAACACCACCGCGACAATCGCGTAGTTGCGCTCGTTGAGGGCGCGCGTTCGCCAGACTCGCTGAAATGGACCGGGTGCGGCGAAGCGCGTTCCTTGCTCAGGCTCCTCGTTCTTCTTGTACTTACCGGTTAGCATGCCTCCGGCAAGCGGGCTCCACGGAATCACCCCAAGGCCGAACTTCTGGCACACCGGCAGGATTTCGACCTCGATGTCGCGCGTCAGAATGCTGTACTGCGGCTGCAGGCTGACGAGCGGTTCCCAACCTCTCGCCGCGATGATTCCGCACGCCTCTACGATTTGAGATGCCGTCCAGTTCGATACGCCGAGGTAGCGCACCTTACCTTGCCTGACGAGATCGTTCAGCGTGCTGAGCGTCTCGTCGAGCGGTGTCGCTTCGTCGTAGCGATGCATCTGGTAGAGATCGATGTAGTCGGTGTCGAGGCGACGCAGGCTGTCGTCGCAGGCTTTCAGCACGTGTTTGCGGCTGGAGCCGGATTCGAATGGCCCCGGCCCCAAAGGTGAGGCGGCCTTCGTCGCCACCACTACGCCGTCGCGCCGGCCTTTGACGGCTTTACCGACGATCGACTCCGACTTCGTTCCTGCGTACACGTTCGCCGTGTCGATGAAGTTGTGTCCCGCGTCCAGATACGCGTGGATGATGCCAATCGAGGATTTCTCGTCACAACCGAACTGCTCGTTGCCGAAGTTCATCGCCCCGAGACACAGCGGCGAAACCCGCAGGCCGGAACGGCCGAGATTTCGCAAGGACTGTACTGACATAGCTGACGCGCTCCTGCCGTTGCTGTTGACCCGTCATTTGAGCGCGAGTGGAGCGAGGAAGTCGAGCGGGTCCGTAGCGCAACGAGTTGAATCGACCCACAATCGACTTCAGACTGCTCGCCGCTTCGCGCAACGCCAAAAGGAGGCTTCCATTCCATGAAGATCGCAGTAGTAACCGGCACCAGCACCGGCATCGGCTATGCGACGACCCTGCATCTCGCACGCAATGGCTATCGCGTCTTCGCGGGCATGCGCAATCTTGCCAAGGCGCAGGGACTCGTCGACGCAGCGAAGAAAGAGAGTCTTCCCGTCGAGGTACTCGAGTTCGACGTCGCATCGGCGCGATCGACCCACACCGCGTTCGCGAAGGTTGCCGCCGCCGGTCCAGTAGAGGTGTTGGTGAACAATGCTGGAATCGGCGGTGCCACTCCGCTCGAGCTGACGCCGGAAGCCGAGCACCGCAGCATGTTCGAGACGAACTACTTCGGCGCGATTCGCTGCATACAGGCCGTGTTGCCGATGATGCGGGAGAGACGCAGCGGCGCGATCGTGAACATCACTTCGATCGCCGGCATTCTTGCAACGCCGAACCAGATTGCCTATTCCGCCTCGAAGTTCGCACTGGAGGCTGCGGGCGAAGCGCTGGCCCACGAAGTTCGCCGGTTTGGTGTACGCGTCGTGAACATCGAACCTGGCGTAGTGATGACATCGATATTCGAGAATTCCAGCGGCTCGACGCGCTACGACAAGGCGTCGCCCTACCAGCCCATCATGCGCCGCAATGGCAAGGTGTTCGCGGCCGGGTTTCGCGACCCCGCACAGCCAGAAGACGTTGCGAAGACGATCCTCGAGGCCATCACCGCGAAGGAATATCGGTTACGTTGGCCGGTCGGAAAGGATGCCGTCGGCATTTGCGCGGGACGGCCCACCGTTTCCGATGAGGACTGGGTCGCGATGGGCGACGAGTTGTCGGATCAGGAATACAACCAGCGCTTCTTCGACAACTTCGGTGTTCAGCTCTAATCGCGCGGGCACACCGAAGCAACGCAACGAATCTGCGCACTGCATCCCGAGTGGCTCGAGGTATCGATCCATTTTGTGAATCGGTGCCGCCCGCGCGCGCGTCAATGCCCTAGATTCTTCGCGCATCGTCGCCTCGGAGACTCTCATGCGCGCCCACTACCTGGGTCTTGGTGTCCTTGTCGTGCTTGCCGGCTGCGGCGGCGGCGCCACCGTGAGCGAAAGCCAGTGTTACGCCGGCGATTGGCAGACGCTCGGCTATCGCGACGGCGTGAACGGGCTTCGCAGCACGCAGTTGCTCGAACATCAAGATGCCTGTGTCCGTCATGGCGTCGTGCCGGATCGGAATTCCTATCTGGCCGGCTGGCACGACGGTGTCGCCGAGTATTGCCGACCCAACAACGCATTCGTCGTGGGTGAGCAGGGTTGGGGCCACAATAACGTTTGCCCCGACAACCAACGCGGGCAGTTCGAGAGCGCCTACCGCGAAGGGCGCACCCTCTATGTCGCACGCTCCGAAGTCGCCGACCTCGAGCGCGC
>JANNUT010000022.1:0-42909 GCA_031395565.1 Acidobacteriota bacterium
TCGATGAGGCCAAAC
Source organism: Acidobacteriota bacterium (assembly GCA_031395565.1). GTDB lineage: Bacteria > Acidobacteriota > Polarisedimenticolia > J045 > J045 > JANNUT01. The sequence goes on from JANNUT010000022.1 coordinate 16, forward strand.
AAATCGCCGCGCGCATTGGGTACCCGCTGTTGGTTCGCCCCTCTTACGTGCTGGGCGGCCGCGCGATGTTCGTTTGCTGGGAGGAGTCCGAACTCGGCGCCATGATGACCAAAGCGGTCGCAGCCAGTCCGGAGCATCCGGTGCTGCTCGATCGTTTCTTGGAAGCGGCCTACGAGTTGGATGTCGACGCACTCTGCGACGGCAAGCGTGTGGTGATCGGTGCCGTCATGGAGCATATCGAGCAGGCGGGCGTGCACAGCGGCGACTCCTCTTGTGTCATCCCGCCTTACTCGCCCGGTGTGAAGAAGCATGTCGCCGAGGTCGTCGAGATTACCAAGACGCTGGCCTTGGCCTTGAAGGTCAAGGGTCTGATCAACGTGCAGTTCGCAATTCACGACGACACGGTCTACGTGCTCGAGGTCAATCCGCGTGCCTCGCGAACGGTGCCGTTTGTCAGCAAAGCAGTCGGGGTGCAGCTGGCCAAGGTTGCCACCCGATTGATGCTCGGCTACACACTCGATCAACTTGGGCTGCACGAGTTGCCACCCGGCGATGCGTTCTTCATCAAGGGTCCAGTCTTTCCATTCACCAAGTTTCCCGGCGAGGATCCGCTGCTCGGCCCCGAAATGAAGTCGACCGGCGAGGTGATGGGCGTCGGTGCCACGTTCGGCGAGGCGTTTCTCAAGGCGATGTGGGGAGCTGGTGTGTCATTGCCGCGCGCCGGCAGAGTCTTCCTGAGCGTGCAGGACCGCGATAAGCCCGAATTACTGCCGGTTGCGATCGGGCTGAAAGATCTTGGTTTCGAATTGTGTGCGACGGCAGGGACGGCGCGGTTTCTGGCCCAACACGAGCTGTCCGTCGAGACGATCTACAAGGTCAACGAAGGCCGTCCGCATGTCGTCGACCAAATGCTCAGTGGTGAGATCGTGATGGTGATCAACACGCCGCTCGGTCAGCCCAGCTATTACGACGAGAAGTCGATTCGCCTCACCGCGCTGCAACGTCGCATCCCGCTGATCACGACACTTCCTGGTGCGGCGTCGGCGGTAGAAGCGATTCGCTCGCTCTTGGGGGGCGATCTGTCCTGTCGCACGTTGCAAGAGGTTCATGGCTAGCGCACCCCCCTGAGGCCAAAACCGCCCCGAGGGCAGCAAACTGCCCAGAACCTCGGTCAAGTCCTCCTCGCCGTCATTGGGTCTACCGTTAGCCTTGGGTACCATCCCGGTGCCTCCCGAGGTTTGACTGGCGATGAAACGCAGCACGCTGCGACGGCGGGTCTTGCTGCTGCTGATTCAGTGGTGCGGGCTGGTGCTGGTTGCGCTGGTCGTGGCGACTTTGTGGTCGCAGTCGATCTACCGCCGGGAGGTGACCGCCGAGCGTTTGCTGCTGGCTCGTTCGATCGCGCAGGCGGTCGATCTGTCCGTGGGGAGTGCGCGTCAAGCCTTAGGGCGGCTGGCGCAGGATCTGCCCACGATCGACGTCAGCGCAGCCGCTTCGTTGCGAGCGTTCCGCTTTCATTCGACGTTCCATCACGCTACCTATTTGCTGACAGCGCAGGGCGCGCTCGTGGCTGCCGATCCACCCGGAGCCGCCGCCTTGCCGATCTCGCAACTCGGAGATCGCGTCGCCGTCACTGGGTTGCTGACCTCTGCCGATCACGGAGGTGAGCTCATCTTGGCGCTCGTGCAGCCGTTCACGCGTCAAGGGCACGACTATCTGTTGGTTGCGGAACTCGAACCACGGCATTCGCCACTCAACGCGATGCTCAGCGAACTGCAACGTGGCGGCGATGCGCAAATCTCGATCGTCGACGAGTCGGGCGTCGTGATCGCGGCGGCGGATGACGCAACGCTGCTCACCGCCGTTCCGGAAGCGCCCTGGCTGCGCGAGCCGCTACGCACGCATCGAGAGTTCGACTCGTCAGCGACACGCAGCGCCAGCGAGGTCAACGCGGCAACGATCGATCACACACAACTCGTGGTGATGGCGCCGCTACGGTTCGCTCCGTGGGGCGTGTTGTTACGTCAACCCGAGGTCAGCGCGTTCTCGGCCTACCATCGTTTGCAGCACGGCTTCCTGCTCGCCATGGCCGGCTTGGCGCTCGCCGGTGTGGTGTTGGTGCGAGGCGTGTCGCGAGCGGTGATCAAGCCGTTGCTGGCGTTGTCGCGACAGGCGCAGCGTCTGCGGTCGGGCGATCTGGCGACGCCGATTTCTGCCGATGGCGTGTTCGAAATCGATCTCTTGGCCAGCACGCTGGACGAGGCGCGAGAACGCTTGGGCGCCACGCTCGCCTCGCTGGAAGGGCTCAATCGCGGCTTGGAAAGACAGGTGCAGCAACGCACCGAAACACTCGCGGCGCAGACCGAGAACCTGAAGCTCTTGCACCGTGTCGCGCAAGTGTCGTTGCGGCGGCCCGATCCCGAACGCTTGGTGCCGGAGATCCTGCGCCTGATCGCCGAGCATCATCGTTTGCCCGCGGCAGTTCTGATCCACACCCCCGGCGATCGCGCCCCGAGTGTCTATCTGCACCCTGAGGCAACGGCGGCGCCCTGGGCACGGGCGGGGGAACCGCCACCGGCCGACTGGCTGGTGCGCCCACTCGAGCATCGCGGGGCCGTGATCGCGCAGTTGTATCTGCCGGCGCAGGCTCTGCTCGAGCCGCAGGTCATGGAGGCACTGGAATCGCAGTTGGCGCTGTCGTTAGCGGGTGGTCAATTGTGGCAACGAACGATCGAGCATGACGCGCAACGGCGCGTGCTGGTGCGGCGGTTGATGGACGCGGGAGAAGAAGAGCGCCGCCGGATCGCACGCGAGTTGCATGACGAGATCTCGCAGCTGTTGACGCTGATCCAACTTTCGATCGATCAGATTCCTGGTGGCGATGCCGCCATCGCTCGGGCCAAGGACTTGCTGAAGAAGACGCAGCAAGACGTGCATCGCATCATCTACGACCTGCGCCCGTCGCAGATCGACGATCTCGGCCTGCCCGCCGCTTTGCAAGCGCACGCACGCAGCCACCTCACCGCCCACGGACTGCAGGTCAACCTGGAGATCGACGAGACGCTGCACCCCTCTCCCGAGGTCGCGATTACCGTGTTTCGTATCTTCCAGGAAGTGGTCACCAACATCTTGCGCCACGCCAACGCCCAACAGGTCTCTGTCGAACTGTACGAGAATGCCGGGCGCTTGACCTTGGCGGTCCAAGACGATGGCGTCGGGTTTGACCCAGGCCTGCGTGGCGAAGGGGTTGGTCTGGTCGGGATGCGCGAGCGCGCCGGTCTGGTCGGCGCCACACTACGCGTCGACAGTGAGCCGGGCGATGGAACACAGGTCGTCTTGGAGGTTCCACGTCAACCATGATTCGCATCCTGCTTGTCGACGATCACGATTTGATGCGCGAGGGCGTGAAGGCGCTGCTCGAGCGCGAGCCCGAGTTTCAAGTCGTGGGCGAGTGCGGTGACGGACAGGACGCCATTCGCACGGCGTTGCGTTTGAAGCCCGACGTCGTCCTGATGGACATTAGCCTGCCGGGCGGTCTGGGCGGTTTGGAAGCGGCCACGACGATCCTGTCTGACAACCCCGGCATCAAGCTGATCGTGCTGACGCAGTACGAAGATCGCGAATATATCCGCCGCGCGATCAGGATCGGTGCGCATGGCTACCTGCTGAAACGAAGCGTCTCAGGACAACTGAAGGATGCCATCCTCGCGGTTCAGAAAGGGCAGCGCTACCTGCACCCGGCGGCCGCCGAAGAACTGGTCGGCATGATGACCTCGGGCGAATCGCTGGACGACGACGAGTACGAACTGCTGACACCGCGTGAGAAGCAAGTGCTGACATTGCTGGCGGAAGGAAAGACCAGCCGCGAGATGGCCAAGTATTTGGGTGTCAGCCTAAAAACGGCGATGACGCACCGCGAACATGTCATGGCCAAACTCGGATTGCACTCGCGCGCCGAGGTCATCAAGTATGCCGTGCGCAAGAAGCTGATCGAGTTCGGCGAATCGTGACCGCGCGAGTCAACGCACTTTCAAGCTGAGTATCACCCGGCGCAGTTGTTCACGCGGCAAGTCGCTGTGGAGCGCGACCGCGACACCTTCGCGCCAGGCCATGGCGCTCGTATCCAGTCCGTCGGCCCACCACTGCACCTCGTCCACACCCTCCATCGGCTGCGCTGCGGCGGGCACACGAGGCCTCGTCGCCGCGAGCTGCTGCACGATCTCGAGCGAGTGTTGACCACTCCACGACATCGTCACCTGAGCAAACTCGACGCGAGTCACGACGATCCGGGGCGGTGCCTCCCCGAGCAACTCGGGGCGATAGAACGGCACGTACGGTTCGAAGCCGGCGTATGGGGCAACCTGCTCGACGCGGTCCAGCACGAACGGACCGGGATCGGAAAGTGGATAGACAATCGGCAGGGCTAGATGCAGCAGACGAAGTGCCAGCAACACGCCCGCGGTAATCGCAATCAAACTCACGGCGCCTTTTAGACGAGCCATGGCAACACCATGACAAGCAGCACCGCGGCGACCGCCTGGGTGAGCAGCGGGAGTGACCGATCGTCGTACGGTCGATCACCGAGCAACACCGTGACTCGCCAGCGCAACGCGCTGCGGCTGGCCGCATCGCTGGTGGCGGTCTCTTCGTACATGATCAGCAGTGTGCTGGTCAGCGGACGCGCGTCGCGGCCCTGCACCGCTTTCAGATCGCAATCGACTTCGACCTCTAAGAGGTATTCGCGAAAGCACCACAGCGCGACCGGGTTGTGAAGCTGAATCAGGCGCAACACGAACAGCGCGTGGGTTTTGAACCAGCGCCCGCCAGCCCAATGCGAACTCTCGTGCCGCAGTGCTGCCGCGCGCTGCTCGGGGTCGAGTTGCGTCAGAAACGAGGGAGAGATTAGAAGCCGTGGCCGCCATGGCCAGCCCCCACTGGCAAGCACCAAATGAGGGTTCTCGACAACCCAAACCTCACACGCGCTCCAGCCTGGAAGGCGACGGGCGGCATCGATCAGCGATTGGGGAACAGGCTGAGCGCTCCGCCGTGGACGATGCAACACGGGCGCGAGTTCCTGCGCCAGTGTTGCCACCGCAGTCAGGATCGCGCCCAGGACCACGAGGTGATGAACGTGCAGGCCTCCCAGAATCGGCAGAGCCAGCACGCGCAGTCCATCCAGCCAGGCCCAGTCGGCTCGCCACTGGAGTCCGTTACGGCCTGGCACGGCGGCTGTCAGCAAGGGCAGCAAGAGCACGCCCAGCAGCAACTGGCGGCGGCATTTTCCCGAGGGGATCGGCACCGCTCGCGACCACAGCACGAACACTATCGCCGCGACCAGGGAGTGCAGAAAGACCTGCCACAAATAGGTGGGAATCGCGTCGAACCAAAGCGCAGGAATCACTGTTTGCCGTACTTCTGTTCGTACTCGATGGGGTGCTCATGCTTTAGACGGTGCTTGCTGATCTTGCCGGTAAAGATGCTGGTGTCCATCGGGAAGACCTCTGGGCTGAGGTGTGCGCCGTACATATGCCAGACGAGGACGATCGCCAGCGCCAGAAGTGCTTCGTTGCTGTGGAGCGCTTTGGCAGCCGGAATCAACTCGGCGGGCAGCCAGCGCGAGACGAGGATCGGGAAGAACAAGATCACGCCGCTGACCACCATGATCAATGAGCCGAAGATCAAACCCCAGTACTCGAACTTCTGACGATAGTCGTAGCGCCCGAAGCGCGGCGCTGTTTCGGAACGGCCCAAGTAGTAGCGCAGGCTATGGACGGAATCGAGGAAGTCCTGCTTGGCCAGCAGCATCGTGGGCCGCATCCTTTGAGTTGCGACACCCCAGATTACCGAAACCAGGTGCATTGCCAGAAACGCCGAGAAAAACCAGCCCGCCGCACGATGCCACCAGCGAGCGGCGAAGATCCCTCCCATCACATCGACCAACCAATGACTCATCCCGAGTTGCGGCCACTTCTGCGGCAAACCGGTAAGCATCAAGACACCGAACATCAAGATCACGAGGGCATGCTGCAACCGTGTCCACCAGGAGAAGCGTGGGACGAAATCGTCGGCAGAGTGCTTGGCCATGGCGACGTTCCTATCGTCCGACAACCACGCGATAAAGGTGCAACAGCACCTGCAGCGCCAGGCCGATGACGATGAATGGGATCAGGAACTTGTAGAAAAGATTGATCAGGTAAACCAGCGGGGCGTGCTGTAACGAGGGGCGATAGTGCGACAGCCACGCTTGAGGAAAGTCGGGAGCGGCGTCTTTGTGACATTTGGCACACGTGGCTGTCACGGTCGCCTTCATGGCTGCGGCCCCGAGCTGCTTCGGCGAGCCGATCGTGTGGTGACCGTGACAGTCTAGGCAGGTCACCGTGACCTGCCGTTCTTGAACACCATGCTTGCCCGCCAGCGCGGCGGTGACACCATGAAAGTCGGCAAGGTAGGTTGTCGCCACATCGGTCGAGATGTCGTACTTGCGCATCAACGACTCTTCGCCGTGGCAGCGTACGCACATTTGCGGCGAGTTCAATCGAAACTTGATGGTCGTCGGATCGGCAATCGTGTGGCTCGTGTGGCAATCGGCACAGGCTGGGACGTCTTGGTTGCCATCGTCTACCAGCGCGCGGCCATGCACACTGAGTTTGTATTGCTCGTAGATATCGGTGTGGCAGTTAGCGCAACTGCGCGAGACCATCGACTGCTTCTGATGCGGGTCTTGAATGTCGTGCGTGCCGTGGCAGTCGGTGCAGACCGGGGCTTCGTCGAGGCCCTGCTTGAGCAGATCGAAATGCACGCTCTCGAGCGTTCGGGTGTAGGTATCGAAGTGGCATTCCTTGCAGGTTTCGTAGGCCCCTACCACCATCGCGCGCTTGCTTGGATAGGTTTTGCCGGAGGGATGGTCTCCGTCATAGCCCCCCTTGTGGCAGTCGGTGCAGACCACGTCCTTGGCATGCACCGAAGTCATGTACTTCTCGCCCGAGACGAAGACACTCAGTTCGCTGCCGTCCCCGAGGGTCATGCTCATCGAGGCGTCGTCGTGACAGGCGAGGCAATTGGCGACGGCCTCAGGGATCGGGGGATCTTCGGCCCGCCCAAGCGCGATCACGGCCAGCAAAACCGACATGGAAACGACAAATCGGCAGCGGCGCCGGAGGTTGCCGGGAAACAGCCTTCTGACCTGGAAAACCTGCATGATCTCCGCCTTCGGGCGAGCAGGGACCGGCGGGGGGGGAGGCCACGTGCGCCTCCCGGTGGCTGTCGGGCCGGTCCGATCACGATCGAATAGCGGCGTCGTGTCGTTCTTACTCACCAAAGGCAAGCTATCACTTGCGGCGTGGGTCATCGCTTGACATGCGTCGCTTGGTCTCGTCGAGCCATTCGTCCTGTTTCGTGACCGTGGGCGCCGGGGGTGCGGCCGGCCGTTTCGAACGGAACAAGAAGGCCATCGCGGGCCGCCAGCTGGGACGCATCACGCGTACGGTGGCATGCGCTGCTTCGGAGCTTGCGTGCGCCAGTTTTTGCGCGAGCAACCAGCCCACCATCGCCAGGCCGATGAACGGAAGGAAGATCACGAAGCTCAAGCCGAGGATCGGTGCGACCAGCAGCAGCATCAACGCCGGCACGCGGTGCCACACGCTGTCGGTATCGCCCGGCAACACGCCCGCTTCGGAGAGCGAGACGAATTGGAACTCACGAAGGTTGAAGTAAAAGCCCGGTTCGACGGTGGCGGCGGCGTTGAAGCGTTTCATGAAGACCTCCTTTGTTTCGCAGTAATCATGCGATTGGAGGCCTGCTACAACCATCGGGCGAATACCCGATCAACGCGCTGAAACCGCCCGATTTTGCGGTCTCGATCGCCTACTTGGTGCGGTTTACAGGGCGCACGACCGCACTTGTCCCGGCTTGTCGAGGCCTTCGGACGGCTTATGTTGAAACGGTGCGCCGGCAGCGCCTCGCGGCCTCGCGATCTGCCCGGCTGGGAGGAGACAGACCATGAACAAGCGACTGAATCTGTGGCGTTTTGGTTTGTTGACGATCGTGTTGTTGAGCAGTGGAATCGTGTGGGCGGCAGGCTCGAATGCGCGCGTCACCGTGACTTGGCATACCAGCGGCAATCCAGCGATCGCCGTAAGCTCCGATTCAGGAGCGCGACGGGCCGAAGTCGATACCACGGCGGCGACGATCCGTCTGATCAACTTCCCGGCCGATACCGAGACAGTGATCGACCACAACACGTCGTTGAGCGCACCCACGATGCGCTACACCAACCTGACCAGCAGCACGACGCAAACCATCCGCTGGGTGAGCGGTGGCAATCCGATCTCCGTCGGGCCCGGTGGCTGGGTCGACAATCCCAACAACTGCACGGCGCTGTGCGGACTTCTGTGGGGCGACTGAGCGAGCCCTGATCAACGGCCAAGCTCGGCCAAGAGTGAGGCAGCAGCGGCGCGTCCCCGATCGAAGGCTTCCTCGAACAACGCGAGCCCCGAAAGGTCGCAGTGTGCGAAGTGAATCCCGCGATACGGACGCGCCGCCACACGTCGTGCCTGCCCCCATACAAAGCCAGGCCGGGGTTGAATCATCGCGTGGCCCCAACGCATCACATCGAGTCGCGTCGTGATCTCTCGCAGCTCTGTGTGTGCAACTTCGAGATCGGCGAGCACCGCGTCCGCAAGCAGGTCGCGCGATGCGGAGAGCAAGTGGCGTCGCGCTTCGTGCGGTGTGTGGTCGGCCAACGCATGGTAGTAGGTGAGCACTGTCGGGCCACGATCCGGTCCGCTTTGATGCGTCGCCACCACATACCCCAGCGCCGGACTCTCATACAGCACGTTGTCCCAGGCCAGCGGGAATCCGCGGGAGGCCGGCCGTTCACTCAGCGTCAGATTCGCTACCAGCCAGGCGCCGTACTGGAACGCAGCGATGTGCGCCGGCGGCGTCTCGCGCCACTCACGAATCAGTTGTTGCGCAATGAACTGCGGCGCGGCCACGATCACCTTGCGGGCGCGAATCGTTCGAGCATCCAGGCCGTCGGCCGTCACCGCGAGCACGTCGATGAAGTCGGTCTCTGCAACCAACTCTGCGGCAGCCCACCCGACTCGCACGCGATCCCGCACGGGCGCCGCTAGCGTGGCGATCAAACGCGCGTTCCCTTCAGGCCAGGTGAGGAGTGGCTGCTCCTCGCGGCCCGGCTCCGTCAATCGCGCTGCGAAGTAAAACAGCCCCGCCCAGGCGCTCGTCTCATGCGCACGCAACCCGTAGTCATCACGACACGCATAGTCGGTCCACCACAGCAGCCGTGGCGAGCGATAACCGCGCCGCGAGAGCCACGTGCTGAACGACTCGCGGTCCAGTGATGTGACGTGTCCGTCGTCGGAGCACGCCGATAACGGCAGCGTGAACGCGCGGCGGCCACGTTGATCGCGCCACGCCGACCAAGACTCGATTTCGGATCGGAAGCGCTGCCATTCATGGCGGTCGGCGTCGCTCGCCCCCGCTTGCAGCCATAAACCCTCGTACCAACGCCCGCGATAAAACACGCGCTCATCGGGATCGCGCACCACGCACTGTTCCGCAGGTATCGGCTGGCCTTCGGCATCGAATCCTTCGATGGCGCCGAGCTCGGAAAGCAACTCGATCAGCGCCGGGTTGTCGCGGGTGGGAACTGGAACGTAGTGCGCGCCCCAAGGGTAGGGGCTGACCGCGCATCGCCCACCGCGCGCCGTTCCGCCGATCTCCGGCTCGAGTTCGAGCACGATCAGATCGTGCACTCCTGCGCGGTGCAATTCCCGGGCAGCGGTCAGTCCCGCCACGCCGCTGCCAATGATCGCGACCTCGCAAGTCACGCGCTGTTCGGGACTGGGCCACGCGAAACGGCGATCGCGCAGTTGATGGCCAAACACCTCGGAGGTTCCGACGATCGTTCCGTCCGGAAGCGGAGGACGCGAGCCGCGGGAGCAGGCTGCGGCGGCCAGCGGTGCGCCCAAGGCGAGCGTCAGGAAGTCGCGACGGTTCAGCGCTCCCAACGTCGCCACTCATCCTCGGTCAGACGCACCAACGTCTGGTTGTCGAGCCGATTGATTTCCACATCGACAGGCCCCATGTCGCGCGGGAATCCGAACATCGATGTCAGCGTGCTGTCATCGAGGAAGCGCAGGCCGGTGAGCGTGTGTTGCGGCGGTGTGAACGCTTCGAGCTTGCCCAACGCGAAGCCCCATTCACCGAAACTCGGTACGGTCGCGTGGTACGGGTGCACGTGAAATCCCGCGGCCTCCAGCGTTCGCACCACACACCAAAATGCCTGGCGTGCAAACAGCGGGGAGCCGCTCTGCACACTGATCGCGGCGCCCGGGTTGAGATGGTTTGCCAGCAATCGGTAGAAGTACCGCGTGTAGAGTTTGCCCAACGCGAAGCTGTTGGGGTCGGGGAAGTCGATGATCGCGGTGTCGAACCGGCGGCGATCTTGTTGCAGCCAGATCAACGCATCGTCGTTGATCACGTGCACACGCGGATCGTCGAACGACTGCTCGTTCAGCGTTGCCAAAGGCGGGAAGTGCTTCGACAGCGTCGTCATGGCAGGGTCCAGGTCGACCAAGACTACCGACTCGACGTGCGGCCAGCGCAGGACCTCTCGCAGCGCCAAACCATCGCCACCGCCGAGGATCAACACCGAACGCGGCGCCGCGCTGGCGGACAACGCGGGGTGAACCAAGGCCTCGTGGTAGCGATACTCGTCGGCACTGTGAAACTGCAGATTGCCGTTGAGGTACAACTCGAATCCTGCCCGGCTGCGCGTGATCAACAGGCGCTGATACGTGCTGGTCTTGCTGTAGACAATCTCGCCTTCGTACAAGCTATCCTCGGCGAGCGTCGTCAACCGGTCGGCTTGCCAAAATCCTCCGGCTAGCAGCGCGAGCACGAACGCCGCACGCCAACGCAGTCCGCGAGCACCCCCTGCCAGTTCGCTGGCGAGCAACCAGGTGCCCCACAGCGCCACCGCGGCGTTGATCATGCCGAACATCAGTGAGGTGCGAACCAGGCCGAGGTGCGGAACGAGAAACAGCGGGAACGCCAACGATGCCACCAAGGCTCCCACGTAGTCGAAGGCCATCGCACGTGAGACCAGGTCCTTGAACACCATCCGGTCTTTTAGAATGCGCATCAAAAGCGGCAACTCGAGGCCAACCAAGACGCCCACGCCGAACACCACCAGGTACAACAGCAAACGAAACCAGCTCAGTCTCGAAAAGCCGAGAAACAAAAGCGGCGCCGAGCAGCCGCCGAGCAGCGCGACGCCGAGCTCGATCTCCAAGAACACCCGCGCAAGCGCGTGCTGCACGTATCCGGAAAGCCAGGCACCTGCGCCGAGCGCTGTCAGATAGATGCCGATGATCAGTGAGAACTGCGTGACCGAATCGCCCAGAACGTAGCTGGCCAACGTGCCGGCGAGCAGTTCGTAGATCAGTCCGCACGCAGCCACCACGAAGATGTTCAAAAACAGCAGTGGTGGCGACGCGGAGCTGCGCACGAGGACAGGCTATCCGTGAATCGCAGCAGCGACGATCAAGGCAATTCCCAAGATCACAGCAGCCATGATCACCGCCATCGCCACATTGTGGTCCTGCTCGATTTCCTTGCGAATGGAAAACGGCGACAGCTTTGCCATGATCCAGAAGGCCAGGGCGAACATCGCCACGCCGACAAACACCCACACCAGCGTTTGCAGCACCAACGTCGCTTGATCTTGCCACGGTAACAGCGCGCCCAATGGCGCACACGGCAACGAAAGGGTCATCACTTGCCTCCTCGGAACCCGGAATACCAGGTGTTGGCGGCGCGCGGATTGCGTCGCGCCGCGTCGCTCAGGGTGTCGCGCGTGTCGCCGCCGAACTCACTGCCTTGAAACGTCGACCACGAAAACCACAGCGTGATGATCGCTCCGATCACCCCATACACTCGTTGCCAACGCCGGGCGCTACTCATCGTCCCCCTCCTCGCTGTTGCTTGCGTACGGGTTGAAGGCGCTGTCGCGCCAGCGTGCCATCTCGAAGCGATAGCGCGCCACGATCGCTAGCAAAGGTCCCAGCGAAATCGCCACCAGCGCGAGCAGGAACGGGACTATACGCCGCACTCCTTGTTCTACACGAACGGTGACCGCGACAGGTTGAGGCCCGGGCGCCTGGCCATCGAACGCCAGATGCATGGCGTAGTTGCCGGCAGGAACCGCCGACAGATGCACGTCTTGAGTGCGAGAGCCTTCGCTCCACGATTCGCCGCCTTCAACGCCCGACCAGTAGCCCGCTTCCACATAAAACGGAGCGACCAAGCCGGAGTCGACATTGAACAGATCGCCGTCCAAACCAACCCACCCGTTTCGCACATCCGCTTGCAAGCTGATGCGCACGTTCTTGCGAGGTTCGAACGGGAGCGGATCGGTGAACTCGATTCGTTTGGGGGACTCCTTCGAGGCAAGATCGATCGTGAATCGTTGCTCGTAGAGCTGGCGCGTCGAGCCTTGCAAGGTGAGCCAGCCCAACACCAACACCACCGCGAAGGCCAGCCACCAACGCGTGAGCTGGGGGCCGAAGTAGGGCTGATTGGGGCCGACTCCTACCGGGGCGGCGAGTGCCGTCGCACTGAATGCGTCACTGATCTCTTCGCGGAATAGGTACCGGCCGAGCGATGCGTTGACTTCACGTGCTTGTCGAGACTCGCCATCGCCAGAGATCGACTGCTCGAGCGAGAGACTCTGTGGCGGCGACACGAAATCCTGCGTCAGTGCGCGTTCGCCGACCTCCACCTTCCAATAGAACTCACCGCACAGCTCGTCGACCGTAGCTTCGGCCGATTGGAATCTCTTGAACGTCACGCCATCGCAAACCGCGCTGCCGTCGCCGCGAACCTCGACCTTCCCGGCGGCGACCGCAGTCACCAGACTCCAATGCCCATCGCTGCACGTCAGCCACGAAAACCCGCGCTCCGGTGCGTACAGCAAGTACTCTTCCCACGGATATCGCACCTGCTCGAAAACCACACTGCGAACCATGTATCCGATCACCCGCCAACGCACCTCATCCAGCAGACCTTCGCTGCCCAGCGGCAGTTGTGGGGGCCGCACCAACGGTTTGAGGCTGACCAAAAACGCGAGCGCGTTATCGCGCACATCGAGCAGCGCACCGCAATGTTGGCAGGCGACACGCTCGGCTTGGTCGGGCGCCGCCAGCGCAATCGCGCCCGCACACTGTGGACAGTTCATCGCCGCGATGGCGACTCGCGGCAGCTCTTTGGTTTCCGTGGGCGCCACCTGCAAGCCAAGCGCAGAAAGCGTCAACTCACGCCCGATGTAGAGCCTTGGTGCTTCATCGCTGTAGTCGAGTGTCGCGACGACATGCCCTGCGCCACTGAGGTCGGCGTAGTGGTACGCAACTCCGGGTTCCACCCGTTCGGGCAGTTCACCTTCCGCCGCCAACAACATCGCCTCGCCGGTTTCCTGCACGGTGAGTGATACGCCGGCAATCGCCAGCTTCTGCATCGGGTGCAGCGTTTCGAACTCGGGCAACGGGTCACTCAGGTCAACGCGGCGGGTCAGGAAATAGCGCCCCATCGCTTCGGCGAGCCAGCCCCAGGTGCCATCGTCGAAGGCGGCCAGCCACTCGTCCCATCGCCCACCAGCGGCATGGCCGAGTTGCAGATGCCCGCGCAACACGAACCCGAGAGTTCCCTCGGCCCCGCGCAGTTCCAGACGCAGCGGGGAATTGGTTTCGGTAACCGGGGCGACCTTCCCGATCTCTTCGAGTTTTCGATCGAGTCGAGCCACCAAGACGCCGCAATACTCGCAGCGCAAGACGACGGAGGAGGCTGTCTTGAACACCACCTCTGCGCCGCACGAAGGACACGGGGCGGCCGCAGGGCTCATCGCGCTCGCTCCGAGTGCGGTTTGGATGCCCCAGGTCCGCGCGCGACCTTTTTGATCCGCACGGAGGTCGCTCCTAACTCACGGACGAGCGCCGTCTTCCAGGGCCAGTCGGCGACCTCGCGGCAGCAGTACAGGTTGAAGGAGGCCCAGCCGGTCTCGGGAAAGGTGTGGCAAGCCAGGTGCGACTCGGCCAACAGGATCAGCCCCGTAATGCCGCCGGGCGCCGGAAACCGGTGCCACTGCGGCGACGCCGCGACCTTCAGCCCCAGCGCCTCGACCACGTCCCCACACAACCGCGCCAGCCGCTCTGCATCGCGCAGCCGCGCCGGCTCGCACCCCTCTGCATCGACAATCCACTCGCACCCGCGATTCATCGCCCCGCAGAATACCGCACCCGCAATTCGGGGACGGTATACCAAACTCAACCGTTAGCCCGAAAGCGATCACGCGATAAGATCCTGGGCCGATGAGTGCACAAGACCGACCGCCCAGCGGGTCCATGACGCATCTCTCACTGCGCGATGCCCTCGACCAGATCAGTGAGCACTGGCGTCCCAGACTTGTCGGCGCGCTCAACGGACAAGCCGTGAAACTCGCCAAGTTCCAGGGGGCTTTCGTGTGGCACAAGCACGATCACGAAGACGAGTTGTTTCTCGTGCTACGCGGCGCTTTTTGCATGGAGTTTCGGGACCGTAGCCTGGAGCTGAGTGCCGGTGACTTACTGATCGTGCCGCGAGGCGTCGAACACCGCCCGGTGGCTGAGCACGAGGTCGAGGTACTGCTGTTCGAACCGCTGGGCACGCTCAACACGGGCAATGTCATCGACGAAACCTTCACGGCGCCGACCGATGCGCCGTTGTAGCGCGCCAGGGCACGCGCCCGGCCCCCCGGATCGAGTAGCCGCCACCCAATGAGCTTCAAGGATCACTTCTCCGGACACTCCAACCGCTACGCGCAGGCTCGACCGACGTATCCCACAGCGCTGATCGAGTACGTTGCCGCGCAAGCGCCCGGGCGGTCGCTGGCGTGGGACTGTGGCGCGGGCAACGGCCAAGCGTCGGTCTTGCTTGCAGAGCGATTTGCACAGGTCTTGGCCACCGATGCCAGCGCCCAGCAGTTGGCGCACGCGATGGAGCATCCGCGCGTCACGTACAGAATGGCGCGAGAGCAAAGCTGTGGACTCGCCGACGGTAGCGCCGACCTCGTGACGGTGGCGCAAGCGGCCCACTGGTTCGATCTCGAAAGTTTTTATCGCGAGTGCCGGCGTGTGCTGAGGCCACGGGGCGTTATCGCGATCTGGTGTTACGGAACGCACCGCGTCGACCCCGCCATCGACGAGGCAACACGCCTCTTCTACGACGGCACACTCGACGGCTGCTGGCCGCCCGAACGCGCGATGGTCGATGCGCTCTACCGCACCCTCGACTTTCCGTTCGACGAATTCATCGCTCCCAGCTTCGAGCTGCGCTGCGATTGGTCGCTGGATCAATTGCTGGGTTACATCGAAACCTGGTCTGCCGTGCAGCGCTTCTTCCAAGCTCATGGCCGAAGCCCCATGCCCGATCTGACCAACGCACTCACCCCGCTGTTTGGCGACCCCGCTCACGTACGTGCCATTTCATGGCCGGTGGGGCTGCGGGCCGGCCGGGTGATCACTTGATCTGATTGCTTCCCTCGGGTGGCAGATCGTCGTAAAACTCTGCGGGCCGGTTGGCGCAACGAGGAAGACACAGTGGGTGCATGGCGACTCTTGCTGTTGATCGCGATAGGCGGGCTGGCGCACGCCCAGACCGTGCCTCCGCATGTCCCGGACCAAGTCGTGATCCGCCTGAAATCAGCAGCAGCCCTGCAGCCCGACGCCCCCGGCAGCGCGCCGCCGGCCTGGGCACTGGCAGCCGGGCTCTCGTCGCTCGATCGAGCGTTTCGCGCGCCGTTCATTCCGGCCGAGCGTCGCTTCGGTCTCGATCGTGTGTTCCTGGCGCGGCTGGCTCCCGGCAGCGACGTGCTCGCCGCCGCCGAACGATCGAAACAACTCCCCGAGGTCGAGGACGCCCATCCCAACTGGATCGGCGAGGGGGGCGACGCCTTCCCCGACGACACCCAGTTCAATACGCAATGGAATCATCGCAACACCGGACAAACCGGCGGCCGTGTCGATGCCGACATGGATTTGACCGAGAGTTTTTCGATCGCGACCGGCCGCGCCGAAACGGTGATCGCCGTCATCGACAGCGGGATCGATGGCGACCATCGCGAGTTCCTCGGGCGTGTGGCCCTGGGAGGCTTCGATCACGTCAACGAAGACTTCGACCCTGAAGACGATCACAGTCACGGCAGTTGGTGCAGCGGCGTCATCGGGGCCCGCGCCAACAACCGCTTCGGCGTATCCGGCATCGCGTGGTGGCCGTCGTTCGTGCCAGAAAAAGTGCTCAACGCCAGCAACTCGGGCACGACCGTCGATCTCGCCGATGGCCTTCGTCACGCCGCGCGCCGCGGTGCCGACATCGCCAACATGTCGTTGATTCACTACCCCAACAACACCACGCTCGAAAGCGCAGTGTTGTTCGCCTACGATGCCGGCGTGATTCTGATCGGGTGCAACGGCAACGATGGAACCCCGGTTCCCAACTATCCCGGGTCGTATGACCAAGTACTCGCCACCGGTTGGACCGACAGCAGCGACACGCGCGCGTTGTCCTCGAACCTCACGCCGGGGCTGGATGTCGTGGCACCCGGCGTCTCGGTGCCTACCGTCATCTTCAACAGCAGTGTCGATGGCAAGAGCAATTTCAGCGGTTGTTCGGCCGCCACGCCCAACGCGACCGGCGTCACCGCCTTGCTCTACGCGCTCAACCCGACACTGCGCTTCGAGGAACTGCGGGACACCTTGGAAAAGACGGCGCAGGACCGTGTCGGCTTGCCTGGCGAGGACGTTCCGGGACGCGACGACTACTACGGTCACGGGCGCATCAATGCACTCGCAGCGTTGCAAAGCTTCGGCTACGTCAGTCGCAAACGCCTCCATGCCGAGCGGCTGGAACTGCGCAAGACCTCACCCACTCAGCTCGAAGTGCGCGTCTTTGTGCTCGACGATCTCACCGGCGCCGAGGACGGAGTGCAGGTCAGCGGGACGCTGACACCCCCGGGAGGCGCAGCCGTTGCGCTGAGTGCGATCAGCAATTCCAGCGGTGTGGCCACGCTTGTGTATGACGCACCGGCGTCGCTGCCTTCCGGCGCGTCGAGTTTCACGTTGAGCTCACTCACCAAGCCAGGCTTCGTTCACGATCTCGCCGCGGATCGCCGCAGCAGTCTCGTGCACGACCCGGACCTCAACGGCGTACACATTGCCGCGATTACCATGACGGACAACTTCTCGGCGCTGACGATCGATGTTCAGGTCTTGGACGACGACGAAGTGCCCGAGGGGCTCGTGAGCGTCTCTGCCACATTGAGTGGACCGGCGACCGGCATTCCGCTCAACGGGACGACACGTTTCGCCGCGGGTGGTGTGGTCCGGTTCGTCCATCAACCCGCGTCACTGCTGCCTGGTGTCTATACGTTCACCGTGACCGGCGTTTCCAAGAGCGGGTTCATTTGGGAAACAACGCGTGACGTGACGACATCGTCGACCCGCACGGTACTCAGCTCCACCGCCGATGCCGACGGTGATGGCGCCACGAATCAACTCGACAATTGCCAACGGCTCGCCAATTCAGGACAGGCCGATGCCGACGGTGACGGTGTCGGTGATGCCTGTGATCTCTGTCCCACGCTCGACGATCCGGCACAAGAAGATCGCGACAACGACGGGGTGGGGGATCGTTGCGACTGCGCACCGTTCGACGCCGCGACCGTGCGTGTCGCTGAAGCCACGGGTCTGTTGTTCTCCGCCGACAAACAGACGCTCAGCTGGGACGGCGTGGTCGGCGCCGATCGTTACGACGTGCAATCGGGTTTGGTGTCGCAGTTGCCTGCCGGCGATTACGGAACCTGCGCCGCCAACGACCTTGGCGTGCGCCGCTACGTGAGCAACGACCCCGTCGGAACAGGTGCGGCCCGTTTTTTCTTGGTGATCGCCGATGACGCGATTTGCGGTCCCGGCACGCTGGGGCGACGTTCCAACGGCGCGGAACGGCTCAATAGCAATCCAGCGCGTTGCCCTTGACCGGAATCATGCTGGTCGAGTTGACGTAGCCGCCGACTTGGGTCACACACGATCTGCCCCAAGGAGGTGACCATGAAGGTCGAAAACGTCATGACGCAACCCGTCGAAAGCGTACTTCCGGGAACCAATCTCGGTGAGGTGATTCACGTGATGTGGGGGAAAGACTGCGGAATTGTTCCCGTGGTCGATGAAGCCGATCGTTTGATCGACGTCATCACCGATCGCGACATTTGCATCGCGCTGGGCACCCGGGGTCTCCGCGCCGACCAGTTGGTGGTCGGTGAGTTGATCCGTGGTAACTGCTACGTGACGCATCCGTGGGAAGACCTCGAATTGGCATTGCAGCAGATGGGCGAACGCCAAGTGCGACGGCTGCCGGTCACCGACAAAGACGGGAAGCTGGTCGGCATGCTCTCGCTCGGCGACATCGTAAGGGTCGCCAACGCTGCCATCGCTGCCGAACCGGGTGGCGTGAGCTACGAACAGCTGGTCGAGACCATGAAGAAAATTAGCGACCGCCCGTTCCGGCTCGCCCCCGCACCCCACGAGAAAAAAACAGCCTGACGTCCGTCATTGCGGAGGACAACCATGCGCATCGGCGACTTGATGACCCATCCAGTGACGACCGTGCGCCCTGAACTTTCGGCCGACGACGCTTGGGACACCATGCGCCGCCAGCGGGAGTTTCCGTTTGCGAACCCCGCCGCGCAGCGATAATTGAGGCGTGCCAGAGCTGCCCGACCTCGAGTTGTACCTGCATGCCCTCCGGCCGCGCGTGCTCGGGACTGACTACCGGGGCGCACGGTTGAGTAGTCCGTTTCTGCTGCGCAGTGTCGATCCGCCCCTCGAACAACTCGCGGGACGCACGGTGCAGGCCTTGCATCGGCTCGGCAAGCGGCTGGTGTTCGAGTTGGAGCCCGAGTTTTTTCTGGTATTGCACCTGATGATCGCCGGCCGGTTGCGATGGAAACCGCAGGGCGCCGTGATCCCGGGCAAGCTCGGTTTGGCGGCGCTCGATTTCAGCCGCGGCACGCTCTTGATTACGGAGGCGAGCAGCAAGAAGCGAGCCGCCTTGTTCGCGGTTCACGGCCGCGCCGCGCTGGCAGAACACGACCCGGGCGGATTGGATCCGCTCAGCGCGTCGCTCGAAGCCTTTCGCGAAGCCCTTCAGAGGGAGAACCGGACGCTCAAGCGCGCCTTGACCGATCCTCGTCTGTTCAGCGGCATCGGCAACGCGTACTCCGACGAGATCTTGCATCGCGCACGGCTCTCGCCGCTGCAGTTGACGAGCCACCTCGATGCCGCGGAGGTGGCCCGGTTGCATCAAGCCTCGGTGCACACGCTCACTACGTGGCGTGACCGGCTGATCGAAACGCACGCCGATGCGTGGCCCGAGAAGGTGACCGCGTTTCGCGAAGGAATGGCGGTGCATGGCCGCTTCCGGTTGCCGTGTCCCGAGTGCGGCTCACCGGTGCAGCGTCTGGTCTACGCACAAAACGAAGCCAACTACTGCGCCGTCTGCCAAACAGGAGGAAGGCTCTTGGCCGATCGCGCGCTCTCACAACTTCTCAAGCGAGACTGGCCGCGCACGCTCGAAGAACTCGAACTGCGCTATCGCGATTCGGGACGTCAGTAGAGTCCGGGGATCAATCGAGAGGTGCGGCTGGCGTATTCGACCCAACGCGGGCCGAAGGCGCCGGCCAGCGCCTGCTCTTCGACATGAATCCGATACAAAAACGCCAGCGCCACCGGAAGCAGCAACAACGGCAGCGCCAGCCAGTGCTCGAACATGAGCGCCATCCCAACGAAGGCCAGCGCGGCGCCGGTGTATGAGGGGTGGCGCACCCATTGGTAGGGGCCTGCCGTGACCAGTTGGTGATCGGCGTGAATCGCGACATCGACGGTGAACCACCGGCCGAGCACGAAAATGGCCCACCAGCGCAACACGAGCCCCGCGGCGAAGAGCGTTGCCACACCGATCAAAGGCGCACGGTGCAAGTGAAACTCGAACTGCGGGAACATCGCAGCGCTCACAACGGAGGCCAGGAGCCCTAGCGTAATCACGATCCAAAACACGGCCAACGATCCACGATCGGAGCGCTCTGCGGTGATGCCGGCTCGCTTGCGCAGCGCCAGCAGCAACTCCGAGACGCCATAAATGGTGCAGGCCAGTGGTGCGGGAGCGAGCATGCCGCGCTCAGCCGGCAAACGCGGGAGGATGCTTCATGTGATGGTTGGTACCCTCCTGATACTCGCGCGCCAACGCGAGCAGCGCAGGCTCTCCCCACAGACGTCCGGTGAATGTCAGGCTGGTCGGTGTGCCATCGCTGCGGAAACCGTTGGGCAAGACCACTTGTGGGTGGCCCGTCAGGTTGGTCAAGAGCAGCATGTCTCCGCCGAAGCTCGGCGCGACGATTACCGGATACTCGTTCATCAACGTTTCCATCTGCTGCATCACCATTCGCCGCACGCGGTTGGCGCGCAGGTATTCAACCGCCGGGATCAACTGCCCTTGCCGGAAGATGTTGGGCCAAGCCTGCTCGCCTTGACGCTTGAGTCCGGCATCGCGGCCGCTGCGAGTGAGATCGTCGAAAGCGCAAGCCGCCTCGGCCGTGAGAATGGTCGACATCGCCGCGACCGGCAGTGTCACCGGCAACTTCACCGGCACCAGGCCGATCTCCAGCGCGCGCATCATCTCCAAGGCAGCCTGATCGTTTTTCTGCCAGTCACGAAATCCCTGCTTGTCGTCACCAGGCTCAGCCCAGGTGGTGTAGTCGGTGTCGAACAGATCCTGCAACACGCCGACGCGCATGCCGCGAACATCGAGATCGGACCGCCACACGAAACTCGCATCCTTGGCCGCAGCGTCGAGGCCATCGGCGCCGGCAATCGCCGCGTAGATCAACGCCAAATCTTCGACGCGTCGCGCCATCGGGCCGAGTTTGTCCATGCTCCACGACAGCGCCATGGCGCCATACCGGCTGACAGCACCGAAGGTGGGGCGGAGCGCCGAAGTGCCACAGCGTGTCGAGGGTGAGACGAGGCTGCCCCAGGTTTCCGAGCCGATCGCGAATCCCACCAGGCCGGCGGCAACACACGACGCCGAGCCCGCGCTCGAACCGCTGGATCCCTGCTCTAGATTCCAGGGATTGCGGGTCATGCCGCCGAACCATTCGTCTCCCATCGCCAACTCACCGAGCGTGGTCTTGGCCACCAAGACAGCACCGGCCGCTTCGAGTTTGCTGACCACCGTGGCCTTCTCGGGACGCACTTGTGTCTTGTAGGGACCTGCGCCCCACGTCGTGGGATACCCGGGTACGGCCAACAGGTCCTTTGCCGCATACGGAATGCCGTGCAGCGGACCGCGCCAGTTGCCTTGTGCAATCTCGGCATCGGCCAGCGCCGCTTGCTTGAGCGCCAGTTCATCGGTGCGCGTGACCACCGCCAGCAGTTTCGGATCGTGCTTTTCGATTCGCGAAAGATAGAACTTGGTCAACTCGGTGCTGCTGATCTGCTTGCTGTGAATCAGCGCGGCCAAATCCTGCACCGAAAGAAACGCCAGCTCGCTGTCGCTGCCGGGGCGAGCCGTCGCGGGCAACGCAGAGACCGCTAGCTGTGCCTTGCCAGGTGGTGGCGGCACCAACGGTTGAAACACCAGCGCCGGAGACACGCTGTTATCGACCTTCACGGCACGCAAGGCCTCGAACGCTTGCTGCAACTGCCCGGCACTCCCTACCAACAACTTGCGCTGTTCCTTGCTGAGCGTCAGCCCGGAAATCCACTCGGCCTTCGCGATCATCTCGGACGTGATGGTGGCCGTGCTCGTCGCGTCGGCTGCCAGGCTTCGAACGAAGCAAGCTCCCGCACTGGTGGTTGCGAGCGCGGTCAGAAACGTGCGGCGTGACGGCTTCATGATGAGTACCTCGCGAGCACCGTTTTGACGATGTCGCTGGTGGCATGCGTCTTCTCGTCGCCGACGCTGACGACGGCGATTCCAAGTTGCCGATGAACGGCTTGCTCATCGGCCGGCAGAGTCGTGGGACGGTAGTCGGTCCCCTTGGCGTGTAAGGCAGGTCGCAGCAACGACAACGTCTCCGCCACCGTCGTTTCTGGAAACCACGTCACCCAATCGACACAACGCAACCCGGCGATGAGCGCCATCCGTTCGGCGAGTGGCACGAGCGGGCGCTGTTCTCCGCGATTGGCGCGCGCTGACGAGTCGTCGTTGAGCGCCACCACGAGCAGGTCTCCTGCAGCGCGGGCCGCCGACAGATAGCGAGCGTGACCGACGTGCACCACGTCGAATAATCCGTTGGCCAGCACCACGCGAGCCGCAGAGTGACTCGAGAACTGCGAGGCCAACTCAGCGCGCGCAATGATCTTGGACCACGGGTCGCGCATTACTCGGACCACATTTCGAGCAACGCAGCGATCAGTTCCTGGCGCGTGACGGTAGCGGTACCGCTTTTCATCACCACCAATCCGCCCGCGACATTCGCCAACTCGGCTGCCTCGCGCCACGATCCACCGGCGGCGCGCGCCGCCGTGAAGACCGCAATCACGGTATCGCCCGCGCCGGTGACATCGGCCACCTCGTCACTGCCGAAGACGGCGATCCGGGCCGGCGCCTGACCACGTTCGATGAGCGTCATGCCGCGGCTGCCGCGTGTCGCCAGCAGCGCGGTGCACCCAATGCGGCGGCGCAATGTTTCGCCGGCTGCGTTGATCGCCGCTTCGTCATCGTCGCCGAGATGCCGGCCTGCGGCGCGTTCGAGTTCTTCCAGGTTCGGCGTGGCCGCATCGATCCCCGCAAAGCGATCGAGCGCGAAGCGCGAATCGAGCGTCACGGCACCCGGGCCGCGACCGAGCGCCGCTGGCCAGGTTGGATCGATCGCTCCGTAGCCGTAGTCGGCCAACAACACGGCGTCACCGCGACGGCGCGCGGCGCGCGCCGCGGCCACCAAGCGCTGCTTGAGACCGGCCCGCAAGGGCACTCCGCGATCGCCTCGATCGAGACGGACGATTTGCTGTTTTCGCGTATGGGCGCTGCCCGCGAGAATTCTGCGTTTGGTCGGGGTGGCATAGTCAGGATCGGCCAACAGCGCGCTGACCGAGACACCGTGCTTGCGCAGGATCGAGCGCAAACCAGCCGCTTCATCGTCCTTGCCGACGCGGCCGATCAGCGCAGTGCGCACTCCGAGCGCAGCCAAGTTGGTCGCTGTGTTGCCGGCGCCGCCCGGCACATAGTCGGTGCGGCGATGATCGAGAATCAAGACCGGTGCTTCGCGCGAGACGCGCGCGATCTCACCGAATTCGAAGGCATCGAGCACGGTGTCGCCCACCACGGCGACGCGCGCTTTGCTCAAGCTCGTGGCCAATGCAATCAGCCGCGTGCGCGTCGGGCGTCTGGAGTCGATCGGTTTGCTCATCGCGTTTCCTCGCCGCGTTGCGCCATGATCCAGGCGATCGCGTCACCCAGTGTGTCCGCCACATAATCGGGCCAAAAACTGGTGTGGGCACTCTTCCACAACAACTCGCCCTGCCCGTAGCCGGTGCGCAGCATGACGGTATAAGCGACGCCAGCATTCCGTCCGGCACCGACATCACGAAACGAATCGCCAACCATCGCGCTTCGTGACAAATCCAGATCCAAATCACGAGCGGCATCGAGCAAGAGTCCGGCCTTCGGTTTGCGGCAGGCACACTCGGTTCGAAAACCGGGCTCTCCGGTGTCGGGGTGATGCACGCAGGCGTAGATCCCATCGAGTCTCGCGCCTTGGGCTGCCAAGAGTGCGTGCAATCGTTGATGAGTTTCGTGCAGCACATGCTCGGGAAAATACCCGCGTGCGATTCCGGCTTGATTGGTCGCGATCACCACGGCGACACCAGCGCTGTTGAGACGGCGAATCGCCTCGCCCGCATCGGGCATCAGTTCCAACCGCGACGGGTGATTGACGTAGCCGACCTCGCGGCACACGGTTCCGTCGCGATCGAGAAAAACGGCGGGCCGGCTCATGAGAGCACCCGCTCGCCAGCTCCGGGACGGCCCTTCCAGCGATCGTGCAACCACAACCATGTGTGCGGCTGCGCACGAATCCAACGTTCCAACACCCCTGTGGCGGCCAACGTGACCGCATCGGCCCGCGCTTCATCGGTTCCTTCGGCCGGCACCAAGAGTGGTGCTTCATACCGAAAGGTGTAGCCGCCGTCTTCGTGTGGAATCGAGACTGCCGGTACCACGGGCGCGCCGGTGCGCACCGCCAACATGCCGAGCGTCGGTGTGGTCGCGGCCAGCGTTCCGAAGAACGGCACGAACAAACGGGGAGGCACGCGCTGATTCTGATCGATCAAGATCGCCAAACTCCTCTTGCTCTTCAAGGTCTTCAACGCCATGCGCAGTGCCCCGTGTTTGCCAAGCACTCTGTTGCCGGGCAGCTCGCGCCAGCGAGTGAACGCCTCGTCGAGCCATGGATTGTCCAGTGGCCGCGCAATGAAGTCGATGGGGAACCCGCGCAGTGCCTGTTGTTGCGCGAACAATTCCCAGTTGCCCATATGCGCCGAATAGATCAGCACGCCGCGCCCCAGTGCATGCGCACGCTCGAGGTGTTCCCACCCCTCGATTCGAAAGCGCTCGGGTTCGTGCAGCGAACGCGGCAGCGCCAAGACCTCGATCGTGACGCGGCCGAAGTGCGCGAAGACCTCGCGCACGATCCGGCTCGCCTCGGCGGGCGAGACGTGAAGCGCCGACTGCACGTTGCGCCGTGCCAGCTTCCGATGGTGCGCATCGACTCGATGCACCAACCGTCCGAGCGCGCGCCCCAGCCGCATCGCCACGCGCGGCGGCAGACGGCGCACCAGCGGCGCGACGCCGAGCAGCAGCGTCGCTTCGAGACGTCGCAGCGGTCCGCGACTGCGCCCCATTAGCGTGTCCCCGCAATGGCACGTTCGATTTGCTGCAAAGCGAGTGCGTCGCCACGCACCAGGAAGCGCACGGTGAGTAGATCGGGTGGAGAGACGCCGGCAGGCCAGCGCGCCGCATCCTTTGCTGTGGTGATCAGTCTGTCCGCGCCCAGGGTCTGCGCTTCCACCTGCAGTGCGATCAGTTCGGTAGGCATCCACGCATGATGATCGGGAAAGGCTCGTCCGCCCACCAGTCGTGCGCCGAGTTGTTCGAGCAGCGCGGTGAAGCTTTGTGGCTGCGCAATTCCGCTCACCCAGTAGAGGCTTTGTCCCGCCAAGTCGTGGGGCGGATGCACGGCCCCGTTGGCATCGATCCAGTTTCGAGCTGCGTGCTGCGCTGCCAAAACGAGTGGTTGGTGAGTGAGCACGTCGCGCAGTGGTGATGGCCACAGCGTCGCGGGCAACGGGGGCTCGGCCGCGAGTTGCGCTTGACGCGCGCGCGTCACGATGACAATCGCCGCGCGCTTGGCCCCGACCGCCGACTCGCGCAGCAAGCCCGCAGGCAACCCGCGCCCGCCGCCCAACGGATCCTCGGTATCGACCAGCAAGAGATCCAAATCACGATACAACCGGCGATGTTGATAGCCGTCGTCGAGCACGATCACACTCGCGCCCAATTCCACTGCGCGCTGCGCGGCGCGCACGCGATCGGCGCCCACCACCACCGCGAACGGCTTTGCCTCCCGCGCTAACCAAACCGCCTCGTCGCCAGCCTGCGTGGCATCGCAGCGCTGCGTGCCATCGGTCCAAACATCGAGCGGTTGATGCGGCGGATGACCGCCGTATCCACGCGAGACCACGGCGACGCGATGACCGCGCGCGGTCAACGACTCGACCAGCCACGCCACGGCCGGCGTCTTACCGGTGCCGCCCGCCGTGAGATTGCCGATGCAGATTACCGGTGCCGCAACATGCTGCGGGCGCCACACGCCGCGATCGTAAAGCGCGTTTTTGAGCGCGGAACCAGCGAGATACAACCCGCCCAACGGTGCGAGCCATGGTTGCGGTTGTCGCGCCTGTTTCATCGCCACAGCTCTGCGACCGCTGCACTGAGCCTGTCGCTCACACCGCGATGTTGCACCACGACACCGCGACCCGCGTCACCGGCGCGACGGCGCGCCGTGTCGTCACGCAACCAAGCGAGCACCTGTGTAGCCGCCTCGGTGATGGTCGCAACCGGGAGCAAGGCTCCTGCTGCTGCAAGTGGTGCGCAGAGATCGGATTGCTTGTCGCGATACGGTCCTGCAATCAAGGGACAGCCGGCAACCGCCGCTTCCAACGGCGAGTGTCCGCCGATTTCGACGAAGGTGCCGCCCATCATCGCCACCGCTGCCAACGGATAAACACGCGGCAACAGTCCTAAGCCATCGAGCACGATGATGTCGGTTCCGGCCGGTGCCGCGCCTTTCGAGAGGCGATGCACGCGCCAGCCGCTGCGTTCCAAACGTTCGAGTTCTGAGGCGTAGCGATCGAGGTGCCGTGGCGCGAGCAACACACCACAAGGCAACGCGGCACCCACGCTTCCACCCGCTAACGCTGTCAGCAACGCGTGTCCCTCACCGGGGTGCACACTCCCCAGGGCCAACCAGGGACGCGATCGATCCACACCCCACTGTGCTGCCAAGCTCGCGACCTCGCCGGCTTGCGGCGGATCGAGTGCCGCATCCCACTTCAAACTGCCGAGTGGCCCGAAGCGCGACGCGGGGACACCCAACGCCGCAAATCGCTCGGCATCTTCCGAAGACGCGGGACACACCAACGTGACGGCGTCGAGCGCACGCGCGTACAACCCCGCCAACCGTTGATAGGTGGGCCATCGCTTTTCAGACAAGCGCGCCGAAACCAAAGCGACCGGTACACCGCGCGCTGCCAACTGCGAAAGCCGCAGCGGCCACAGTTCGGTTTCGACGATCAGATGCAGTCGAGGGCGTGTCGCCGCTAAAAATCGCTGCACGGGTCCTGGCCCATCCAGCGGCGCCAAGCGTGCCATAAGTCCCAGTTCACGCTCGGCCAACGCGCGTCCCGTCATGGTCGAGGTGGTCAGCAACGTTGCGGGCTGGCCCAAGCGCGCTCGCAGCGTCCGCGACAGCGGCGCCATCGCACGTACCTCGCCCACCGATGCGGCATGCAGCCACAGGATTTCGGAGGGCAGACCGGCGAGCGTTGGGGGCAGGGCCAAGCGCTGCTGGAGATCGAGCCTGGAGGCCCCGCGCCGCCACGGCGCGAGGACTCGTCCGCCGGCGGCCGCAACGCTGCCCACGGCGCGCCATGCGCCCCACAACAGCACGTCGATCAATGGCGTTTAGACCTCATTCGCGCCTGATCCAGAACGCTTGCGCGAGGCTTCCCAGGGCCGCATCCTGGCAAACGACTCGCGAGGCCGGAAAGCACCGGCACGCATCGATTCGGAGGTCACAAATGCTCGGCAAGATCGGTGTCATCGGTGGAGGCATGATCGGTGGTGTGCTGGCGCAGGAGATTCCGCGACGTCGATTGGCGCGGAGCCTCGCGTTGGTCGACATCATGCCGCCCGACCTGGCCAAGGGGAAGTGCCTTGATATTGCCGAGGGCAGCCCTGTGGTCGGCTTCGATTGCGTGCTGGAAGGCAGCAAGGGGTATGAGGTGCTGGCTGGCGCCGATCTGGTGATCAACACCGCAGGGGTGCCACGCAAGCCCAAGCCCGATGGCACGCTGCCATCGCGCGAGGAACTGCTGGCAACCAATTTGAAAATTACCGACGCGGTGGCCGAAGGGATCAAGACCCATTGTCCCAACGCGATTGTGATCTCGATCGCCAATCCGCTCGACGCGATCGTCTATCGGCTCTACCAAAAGATGAAGCCCCAGCCGTCCCGGTTGATGGGAATGGCCGGAGTGCTCGACAGCGCGCGCTATCGCTTGTTCGTGGCGCAGGCCGCCGGTGTCTCGGTCGAAAACGTCGAGGCCTTGGTGCTGGGCGGTCATGGCGACGACATGGTGCCTGTGCGCTCCGCCTGCCGCATTGCAGGGTTGCCCGTGGAGCAGTTCCTCGACGAGGCCACGCTGTCAGCCATCGAAGCCCGCACCCGCGTGGCGGGCGGAGAAGTGGTCAAGCTGTTGGGCTCGGGTTCGGCCTTCGTGTCGCCGGCCTGGTCCGCCTTGGAAATGGCCGAAGCGGTGATCTACGACAAGAAGAAAATTCTTGCGGTCTGCGCGTTGTGCGAGGGTCAGTACGGCGTCAAGGGCCTGTTCATCGGGGTGCCGGCGGTCATTGGCCGCAACGGCATCGAGCGATTGATCGAGGTCCCGTTGACGCCGGGTGAAAAAGAGATGTTGGGTAAATCGATCGACGCCGTTCGCAAGACGGCCTCTGAAGTCGATGCGGTGGGCGCTTGATCGTCGACGGAGGGAGGCAAATCATGAACGTCAAGCTCGCGTTCATCAAAGCACTCATGCTGTTCACGGGGGCATTGGTTGCCGTATCGACGGCGTCGGTCTCTCCGGCCGCAGCGCAGTTCGGCAACTACCGTTGGGATGGCCTGATCGGCAAGGCGGTCGACGAGTCGGGAGCTGTGGTTCCGGAACTCGGCGTGCGGCTCAAACCTGTGATCGCGACCGGTGGAGAACTCAAGCTCAAGACCACCAAGCGAGGTGAGTTTCTTTATCCACGTCTGGAACTTCTGGTGGACGGCTATCAATTCGGATTGGACTCCACCGAGTGGTACATCAAGTCGTTCAGCTTCGTTTGCCGGCGTGGAACCGGTGAAATCGCCGGTGAACAAAAGGGCAATCTCACGCCGCGCAATCAGGCCGGTTTCCCCGTCATCAAGCACCGCAGCCACACCGAGGTGGAATTGGTCGTGGCGCGCATTGCCGACTACCAGGGCGGTGCGCCCAACCAGCCCGGTGCCGCACCGGGTGCTGCTCCAGCGAAGAAGCCGGGCGAGATGACTCCGGTTGAACAAGCCGATGAAGCCGAAGCGATGGGCGATTTCG
The DNA here is from genome assembly GCA_031395565.1 of Acidobacteriota bacterium. Classification (GTDB taxonomy): domain Bacteria; phylum Acidobacteriota; class Polarisedimenticolia; order J045; family J045; genus JANNUT01. The sequence continues at coordinate 29,034 of JANNUT010000022.1, forward strand.
CGGGCGCCGCCACTGCGTTGAGCAAAGCGCTCGAGGCCACGCCCAACGACCCCGACCTCATGTGGCGTCGCGCCGAGATGCTCGCTAGGGCGGGCGAGTCCAGCGACGCACTCAAGCTCGGCAATCGAGTGCTCGCGGTGGCGCCCGATCGCAAAGGGGTTCGATTGAAGATGGCGGCGTGGTTGATCGATACAGCCGAGTACGAAACCGCCGTCGCGCTGCTGAAGAAGGAAATAGAGCTAGACCCCGAAAACGAGATGGTTGCCAAGGGGATGTTTGTAGCGCTGCAAGGCTCCGGGGCGGAAAACGCAGAGATCGAAAAGGCGGCGCAGAAATGGGTCGAGCTGTCGAAGGAAAACCCCGAAGCGCTGATCGCGCTGGCCGGCATGAAGGTCAAGCGTGGCGATTTCGCGGGAGCCGAAGCGCTCTATCGCAAGGTTGCGGCGCAAGACCCTGGCAACGCCGATCGAATGTTCTACAACGTCGGCGTCTCGATCATGAACAAAGAAGGGGTGAGCGAGGATGACCGCCGCCGGGCTGTCGATGCGTTCAAGCAGGCGGTCGCGCTGAACCCTCGCAACGAGCAAGCCTTCTTGCAACTGGGCTACACGTATGCGGGTCTGGGGCAAATGGACGAGGCCAAGCAGGCGTGGCGCGAGTTTCTGAAGATCGCGCCCAACGATCCGCAGGCCGCGGATGTCAAAGACATGTTGAAGTGACCCAACCCCGGGGGGCCGGTGCCGGTCACGGCACCCGCCCCCTGAGTCCGGACCGTAGCGAACGTCTCCACCGACGATTCGTGCCAAATCGGACGATCTTCGATTGAAATCAGCGGCTCCTCGGCGTATCTCTCCGCGGTCCTGTGAATACGGAGGGGCGTGATGATTCGGGCAAAGGCTTGGGGTTGTCGTAGTGGGCTCGTCGCGGCGGCGTTGACGGCTCTCGGGCTGCCGGTTTGGGCCGCCGATGTCACCCGTCCCGCCGAAGTCGCTGGCGTGGCGGCGACCAAAACGGTCAGCGATGTGTTGTTGACTTGGCCGGCGGTCACACTCGATGCGGCCGGCAACGCCGAGACCGTTAGCCAGTACCGTGTCTATCGCGCCAGCACGCCCGACTTCGTCCCGAACGCCGGCAATCGTATCGGCACACCTGCCGGTCCGACGTTTGCCGATAGCGGCGCGGCGAGCAACGCCAATAACTATTTCTATCTCGTCACCGCGGTCGATGCGGCGGGCAACGAGTCGGCCAACAAGCCGTCGAGTGTGACGACGCCCGCGACGCTCACCGGCAACTACACCGACACCACCATCGAGTTGCAGTGGACGCAGGCGCAGCCGGTGGGGCAGGTGAGCGGATATCGCATCTACTACGGCAAGAAGGCCAAGCGGTACGACTTCACCAAGGATGTCGGGTTGTCGTTGAGCAGCTCGATGACAGGGTTGGAGCTCAACGTCAATTGGTACTTTGCCGTCGCGGCGATCGATTCCAACGGCAACGAGTCGGCGTTCTCGAATGAGTACATCGATGCGGTCGCGGGCCGGGTCAAGCTTCGCGCTCACAACGACGACTACTTGTGCTGGGGCGCCTCCAAGTGCGTACCCAATAGTCCCGACAAGGTGCAGCGCTCGGATGGGTGGCAACTCAATGTCCCCGTCGATTTCCCGGTGGGCGACTGGAAGAAAATCACCGTCACTTACACGATCGACTCGCGATTGTGCAAAGCAGGCCAAAACGGCACCACCGACAAGTGCGGCGGCACCAATCCCGGCGGCTACAACACCTGCGGCGATCCGTGGGACCGTATTGCCAACCTCTATCTGGTGCTCGACGAGAGCTGCATCACCAACGGCGCCAGTTGCATCAACAACAATCAACTCGAACTGATGCGTGCGATCACACCGTTTGGAACCGATGCGCCGGCTCCTCTAGGAGACGGCGTGATTCCACCCCGCGTGCTCACACTAGATGTCACGCCGTACGCCACGCTGTTGACGGGACGGAAGTACGTCGGCGCCGAGATCGGACACTTCGTGCAAGCTGGTTGGCACGTGACGGTCGACTTCAACTTCAGCAAGCGACCGGAAGAAGCATCGCCGGACAAGCCCGCAGCCGCAGTCCAAGTCGTTGGGTTTGGAGGCGCGCCGCTTCCGACTCGCAGTGTCTCGATTCCCGCGGGCGCGACGAAGGTGATGATGCGCGTCTTCACGTCGGGCCACGGCGGAACTCAGTACTGTGATGGTGGTAGCAACAACGGGGCCACCTGCACCTCCAGCGCGAACTGCCCTGGCGGCTCCTGTCAGAACTGTGATGAGTTTTGCCACCGGACAAACCGAATTCTCCGCAACGGTTCGGTCATTTGGTCACAGGTTCCTTGGAAGGCAGAGTGCCAGGCCGGCCCGATTTTCCGTCCGAATTGTTGGGACTGGAATGCGTGCGGTCTAGCCTCGTGCTTGTTCCCTCGAGCCGGATGGTGTCCTGGCGTCATCGCGTGTCATACAGACTCGCCATGCGATAACGATCTAGATATGACGTCCCAATTGGCTGCCGGAGGCACCTATAACATCGACTACGACGTACTGGTCAACCGCGGAAGTTGGTCGGTGAGCTTGGTGATGTATTGGTATCTTCCCTGACGAGGGCGTTCAGCATCGATCGACCAGGGTCTTGGCGACTGGAGGGTCAGTGATGAGCTGAGTTCTTCGAATTCAGTGGATAGCTGTCTCGGTCGTCGCGTCTTGTGCAGTGGCATTCGCGGATCCAGCGGAAACGGTCTACGCGCCGAGCGGTCATGCGCGTCAGTACCTCGACGACTTCAATAGACCGGATGCTCCGCCGTCCGCAACGGCTCTCGGAACCAACTGGGTGTTCACCGGACCGTCGGTCCCCTCGATATCGGGCGGCAAAGCAGTCCTGCCGCAGGGTGCCAACATCAGATGGGTTCCGCAGTCGAACGCGGTTGGTGGAGGTTACGCTGAGGCCATGTTCAGTTGGAAAGCTCCATTGTCATCAGGGGAGCCATGGGTTCGTTGGAATGCTCAGGTCATCATTAAGTACTTCGATCCAGTGACGAAGCAGGAGATCGCCTATATCGGGAAGCTATTTGTACAGGAGAATCCGGCTTTTCCTGAAGATCCGACCCAGTCAATAAAGGAGCTTAGGCTGATCGTCGGAACTCAGCCTGTAAAGTCCACACCGATAACCCTCCCGCTGACGCGGGACTCCGGACCATTCTGGATTCGACTTGAGGTGTTCGAGGACCCAGTGTTGCGAACGCGCCGACTTGTCCTTTCGGCTGCGTGGGGCCAGTCCTGCAGTCGTCAGCAGACCCTCGAGCAGTGCCAGCTAGACAACATGCCGAAAGCCGAGTACACGGATCCGGTAGCCGTCGGCGTGAGTGTTCCTGGTATCCGCGAGCATGCGGTAATGGTCCATCATTCCGACTACTACCTTTATCAGTTCAATGCGGGAGCGATCGGCCGATCGCGCAGATTTGGCTTGGATTCGACCGCGAATGTCGCATTTGGAGACCTGCTCGAGTATCGGGACCTTCCCCGATTCACTTGGTGCGCTTGGATAAAGCACACAGACACCACACCGATTCAGTCCATCGCCAAGAAGGGTGCGCGAACACTATTTGCGGTAGGCCAAGGCCCACCTACAGCCAGCCATTTCGCGCTCGTAGACGCCGCCGCCGTGCCAGCGCTTTCTGTTGCGCAGTCTCCGCTCCCGACAGTCGATGTTTGGAAGTTCCTTTGCGTGACGTACGATGATCTCGGTGATCGGCGATCCAGACTGTTTGTCGACGGAGTTGAGGTGGCCTATGGGAACAGCCAGTGGGCGACCGGCGGTTCGAAGTTGGAGAATGGGGCACTCATCATCGGAAACGGGTATTCGGGATCAGGTTTTTGGGGACTGCGCGGGCTAATGGCCCACTTCCATCTGTTTGACCGAGTGCTCACAACGGCTGACATGCTCGGGCTGCGGAGCGGGCCAAATAGCTTGACTCCAGTTGCGAAACTGTACTGCCCGCTGACAGGTGTGACTCCCGAGCCGGGCGGAGGTACAAACTTTGGTGTGGTTACCGGAGCACCAGCCAGTCTGGACGGTCCATACAACTCGTTACTGACACGAGTCAGCTTCCGGGGTGAAAGCGCCCCGCCGTGAACCGGCCGGACAGTGATCGCCGTGCATCGGGTTCCTCTCCGATGAGGAGTTGAGGGCGGCGGAGCTTAGTCGGTGAGCTTGGTGATCCTGTGGCACGAACGACTGGCGCCGAGACCAAGCTGTGAATAGGACATAACGGGCGGGCTGCGACGGCTCGCCCGATTTATGTCCGGCTGAACATGCCAGCTTGTAGCTGAGGCTGCGCTCATCGCTTGCGCGCTGCCGGCCTGGTCCCCGGCCACTGCCAATTCCGGATCTCAGGCATGTCCTCGCCGTACTGCTCGATGTATTGCTTGTGCTCGATCAGCTTGTCGCGCAGCGCTTGCTTGGCGTAGCCCGCATCGCGCGCCAACCCCGGCACTCGATCGATCACGTCCTGCACCAAGTGGAATCGATCCAAGTCGTTGAGCACCGTCATGTCGAATGGCGTTGTGGTGGTTCCTTCTTCTTTGTAGCCGCGCACATGCAGGTTGTCGTGATTGGTGCGGCGATAGGCGAGGCGATGAATCAGCCACGGGTAGCCGTGGAAGGCGAAGATCATCGGCTTGTCCTTGGTGAAGATCGCGTCGAACTCGCGATCTGGGAGGCCGTGAGGATGTTCGCTGGGCGGTTGCAACGTCATCAGGTCGACGACGTTGACCACGCGCACTTTCAACGCCGGGAACCATTGCCGTAGCAGGTCTACCGCGGCGATGGTCTCGAGCGTCGGGACATCGCCAGCGCAGGCCATCACCACGTCCGGGTCGCTGCCGCGATCGTTGCTGGCCCACTCCCAAATCCCTAAGCCCGCGCTGCAGTGCTTGATCGCTTGATCCATCGTGAGCCACTGCAGCGCGGGCTGTTTGCCGGCCACGATCACGTTCACATAGTTGCGACTGCGCAGGCAGTGATCGGTGACCGACAGCAGCGTGTTGGCATCGGGTGGCAGGTAGATGCGAACCACCTCGCCCTTCTTGTTGACGACGTGATCGATGAAGCCGGGGTCTTGGTGGCTGAAGCCGTTGTGATCTTGGCGCCAGACGTGCGAGGTCAGCAGGTAGTTGAGCGAGGCGATCGGACGCCGCCACGGAATGTCGCGCGTCGACTTGAGCCACTTCGCGTGCTGATTGAACATCGCGTCGATGATGTGGATGAACGCTTCGTAGCAAGAGAAAAAGCCATGCCGGCCGGTGAGCAGATAGCCCTCGAGCCAGCCTTGGCAGAGATGCTCGCTCAGCACCTCCATCACGCGGCCGTCGCGTGCGACCTTGACGTCGCGCGCGTCGATCGTGCCGGCGAACATGCGCGAGGTCGTCTCGAACACGGCGTCCCAACGATTCGAGGCGGTTTCGTCGGGGCTGAAGACGCGGAAATTATGCGCGTCGCGATTGTTGACGAAGACATCGCGAATGAACTGTCCTTGCACGCGCGTGGCCTCGGCGGTGACGCTGCCCGGCGCACTGACCTTCACGGCGTAGCTGCGAAAGTCGGGGAGTCTCAAGTCGCGCAGCAGCGCGCCGCCGTTGGCGTGCGGGTTGGCGCCCATCCGCAACTCCCCTTTGGGCGCGAGCGCGGCCAGTTCGGGCCGCAGACGGCCTGACGCGTCGAACAGTTCCTCGGCGCGGTAACCCTTCATCCATTGCACCAGCAGCTTCAGCTTGGCGGGATCGTCGTGGACGTCCGACAGCGGCACTTGGTGCGAGCGGAACGTGCCTTCGACCTGTTTGCCGCCGACGCTGGCTGGTCCTGTCCAGCCTTTGGGTGTGCGCACCACGATCATCGGCCAGCGCGGCAGCTCGGTGGAAGCGCCGCTTCGTGCGCTTTGCTGAATCGTCGCAATGCGATCGAGCGCTTTGTCGAGCGCTGCGGCATAGGCGGGGTGCATCTGCGCTGGATCGCTGCCGCTGACGACCAGTGGGTCGTAGCCGTAGCCTCGCATCAACGACAGGAGGTCGGCTTGGTCGATGCGTGCGAGCACGGTGGGGCCGGCGATCTTGAACTCGTTGAGATGCAGCACCGGCAGCACGGCGCCGTCGCGCGCGGCGTTGAGGAATTTGTTGGCGTGCCAGCTGGTGGCCAGCGGACCGGTCTCGGCTTCGCCATCGCCCACGACACAGAGCGCCAGCAGATTCGGGTTGTCGAATACCGCGCCAAACGCGTGCGCCAGCGCGTAGCCAAGTTCACCCCCTTCATGGATCGACCCGGGCGTTTCGGGCGCAACGTGACTGGGGATGCCGCCCGGAAACGAAAACTGCCGGAACAGGCGGCGCAGTCCGTCTTCGTCCTGGCCGATCTGCGGGTAGAACTCGCTATACGTTCCTTCCATGTAGGTATTGGCGACCAACGCTGGGCCGCCGTGCCCGGGGCCGGTAATGAAGATCGTCGAGAGGTTTCGCTCCACGATGGCGCGATTCATGTGCGCGTAGATGAAGTTGAGTCCCGGCGTGGTGCCCCAGTGGCCGAGCAGGCGCGGCTTGACGTGGCCTTGCTTCAGGGGTGTGCGCAGCAACGGATTGTCGAGCAGATAGATCTGCCCCACCGAGAGGTAGTTGGCGGCGCGCCAATAGGCATCCAGCAGTTCCCATCGCGAGGAACGGGCTTGAGGGACGAGTGATTTTCGGGCCATGGTCTATGCCTTTCGTACGATCGAGTTGCAGCCAGGGTGACGGCTGCGATCAGTGTTCAGCAGCGCTTGCTGTCAGCGCCGCGGTAATGCGAGCGATTTGCCGTTGCTCGTCGACGTTGGCGATGCGGACGGTCACATGTGAATCGGTGTCTGAGATCAGCGCCTCGTGGCGATCGTTGTGTGGTGCATCGAGCGACACGCCCAAGTGCGCGAGTGGCGTGCAGATTCGCGCGCGCACCGCTGCGGCATGCTCTCCGACGCCGCCGGAGAAAACCAAGAGATCGAGTCCCTCGAGCGCGGCCGTGAACGCGCCGATCCACTTGCGAACGTGATAGCAAAACGCAGCGATCGCTGCGGCGGCACGCGGGTCGCCGGCTTCTGCGGCGAGCAAGCGGCGCATGTCGCCGCTGGTTTCGGAGAGCGCGAGCATTCCCGACTCGCGTGCGGTGAGTGTGCGCAGGTCGGCAGGTGTGAGGTTGTGTAGTTCCATGGCGAAGGCCAGCGCGCCGGGATCGATGTCGCCGCTGTGCGTGCTCATCAACAGACCGCCTGAGGGGGAAAACGCCATGCTGGTGTCGATCGGCTGGCCATCGCGCAGCGCCACCAGGCTCGCGCCTCCGCCGAGGTGCGCGAAGATCGCGCGGCCGCGTGTTGCAGCAGGTTCGCCGGCGGCGAGTAGTTGTTCGTGCACCGAAGCGAACGCCAAGCCGTGAAAACCATAGCGGCGCACGCCGGCTTCGTGAAAGCGGCGGGGCAAGGGGAGACGTTGTGCGAGCGCGGGGAGGTCGCGATGAAACGCGGTGTCGAGGCAGGCGATCTGCGGGCGCGAGGGGAAGCGGTGCTGACAGGCGTGAACGAGCGCGAGTTGATGGGGGACGTGCAGCGGTGCGAAGTGTTGGCAACGATGCAAGTCGGCCAGCACTTGGGGTGTGATGACGGTGTGCGCGGTGTGTGCTGGTCCGCCATGCACCAGGCGATGACCAACGGCCACGACGGTGGCGTCGGCGTGGCGTGGCAGTTGATCGAGGGCGGCGCCGAGTTGCACCTCGGCGGGTGCGTCGCTGCCGCCGGTTTGGCCCGCGGCGATGACCGACTGCGGGTCGCTCGCGTGATGCAGGCTGTACTTGAGCGTCGCCGATCCTGCGTTGAGGGCCAGGATCGCTTCGCTGGCTTGTGTCATTGCGGCGTTTCGTTCCAGAAGCGGATCCAATCGCGTGACCGCTCCGCGACCCGTCGCGCTGTATCGGCCGAAACGACCACGAACTTGTGTGGGTTGCTGTCGGGGATTTCGACGATCGCGGCGAGCCCTTGTTCTAGCTGTAGCGAGGTTTCTTCGGACAGCTCCAAGAACGGCAGCTTGTTCTTGCGAGACTTGAAGAAAAAGCGGCGTGCTCCTGCGATGCCAGCGGTGAGCGCGTTGTCCTTGATCAGCTGAATCAACTGCAGGTGCGCTTCGCGGGTGCTCTGTTGGGCCTGACGTCCGCGTTCGCGCTCGCGATCGAGCGCGCGCCGCGCTTCGTCGCGCTCATGCCGCTGCGCCTCGCGCTGCGCCTTCTCTTGCGCAACGCCCACTCCTCCGACGCGGTTCTTCCGCGCCTTCTCCTGATGCGCCACCTGCTGCGCCTGCTTCTCGGTCGCCAACCCCTTCTTGATCAACTCATCTCTAAGATTTCCCATCGCCCGCAATTCTACCCCCCAGAATTTCGGGGACGGTTTACGAAATAGAGTTAGTCGCTTGACGGATCGCACGCGCTCTTCCGGGACGCCGCTATTTCGTATAACTTCCCCGAAGTTATGCTGGCCCGATATCGAGCGCTCGACCCCGAGAAGATCACCGCCACGGCGGAGGCGCTGCAGTTGCGTGTGACGGAGCGCTTCGGCGGGTCGGGGTTGAGCCGGGTCGCTGTGGAGTTGCTTGCGGAGACCCGCAGCGCGGCCGCGTTGTCGCGGTGGCTGGCGGCACCGATGACGTGGCTTCGAGTTTTGGTGGGACTGGTGATCGCGGCGATGTTGGCGGTGCTGGTTGGCGCTGCGAGCCTCGTCGGGCCGTTGTTGCAGGGAACGACCAACCTCTTCGAACTGCTGCAAGGGATGGAGTCGGCAATCAACGACGTCGTGTTCATGGGGATCGGCGTCTATTTCTTGGTGGGCATCGAAGAGCGGCTCAAGCGCAAGCGAGCCCTGCAGGCGCTGCACGTGCTGCGATCGATGGCCCACATCATCGACATGCATCAACTGACCAAAGACCCCGACCGCGCCCTCACGGGCGGCCCAAGCACAGACTCGTCGCCGGCTCGCTCGCTGACGCCCTTCGAGCTTGGCCGCTACCTGGACTACTGCAGCGAAATGCTCTCGATCATCAGCAAGTCTGCCGCCTTATACGTCCAAGACTTCCGCGACCCGATCACCTTGGCCGCCGTCGATGAGGTCGAAGGTCTGACCGCCGGCCTGTCCCGCAAGATCTGGCAGAAAATCATGATCCTCGATCGCCATCATCCCCTCGATACCGACTGATAATTCGGGGACGGTATACCTAACTCCGCTCTCACCGTGACTCGCGATGAGTCACCGCCGGTGCGGAGTTAGGTATACCGTCCCCGGATTACGGCGGTTAGGCGAGTGTGACCTCCTTGGTGAGGTAGACGTCTTGGATGGCGTTGAGCAGAGCGACGCCGTCTTTCATGGGGCGTTGGAACGCTTTGCGGCCGGAGATCAGGCCCATGCCGCCGGCTCGTTTGTTGATGACGGCGGTCTTGACGGCGTCATGCATGTCGCTCGCGCCGGCGGAGGCTCCGCCCGAGTTGATCAGCGGCGAGCGGCCCATGTAGCAGTTGGCGAGCTGATAGCGGGTCATATCGATCGGATGTGCCGATCCGAGCTCGCTGAAGACCTTGGCGTGCGTCTTGCCGAACTTCAGCGCGTTGTAGCCGCTCTCGAAAATCTCGGGCGCCTTTTGCTTGATGATGTCGGCCTGCAGCGTGACCCCCAGGTGATTGGCTTGGCCGGTGAGATCCATCGCCAGGTGGTAGTCGCGGTCGGGCTGCTTGAAAGCGTTGTTGCGGGTGTAGCACCACAGCACCGTCACCATCCCCAACTCGTGCGCGGCTTGAAAGGCGCGCGACACCTCGACCAGTTGCCGCCGCGACTCCTCGCTGCCCCAGTAAATCGTCGCGCCCACCGAAACCGCGCCCATGTCGTAGGCCTGCTTGACGCTGGCGAACATTGTCTGGTCGTAGGCATTGGGGTAGGACAGGAACTCGTTGTGATTGAGCTTGAGCATGAACGGGATCTTGTGCGCGTACTTGCGGGCCACGCTGCCAAGCACCCCCAGCGTCGACGCGACCGCGTTGCAACCCCCTTCGAGCGCCAGCTTCACGATGTTCTCGGGATCGAAGTAGTCGGGGTTCGGCGCAAAACTCGCCCCGGCCGAGTGCTCGATCCCTTGATCGACCGGGAGAATCGAGACGTATCCGGTCCCTGCCAACCGGCCGTGGTCAAGCAGTTGCTGAAACGAGCGCAGCACGGCGACCGGACGATCGCTGAGAGCGACCACGCGAGTCACGAAGTCGGGGCCCGGGAGTGTCAGCCGGTCCTTTTGAATTGTCTTGCACGTGTGGGTGAGCAACGGGTCGGCGTCCGCGCCGAGTACTTCCTGAATCTTGCCGATCATTGTGATGGCCTCCTAAGTGCGCTGACAGGATACCCAAAACCTAAGAGCGACGGCCTTGACCAACTCGATCCCAGCCATCGTGCACCGCCAGGCCCGAGATCGGCGCGAGCAACGACGCCAGTTTTCGCGGGCCACTGCAGCGGCTTACCACCAATCCGAAAAACCGATTGGCATTCTTGTGACGATCCCCGTACAAACTGACCACACACGAAGCGAGCGGCATCGTGGAGATCCGTTCGCCGGGGGAGGTACCGATGGACCACGCCGGACATCGCCGGCTCGAGCGCTGGTCGCAGTTGCGCTCGGTTGCAGAGCAGTGTGGGGGCGACGACCTCTGCGAATTCGATGAACCAGCCTCGTTCTTCTGGCTATACGGCACCACCATGGTCGAGGCCTGCGTCGGCGACGACTGCGAAATCTTGTTGCATGCGTGGCTCGTCATCGGCCCCACAAAAAAGCCTCAGTGGGCGCACCTTGTGTCGCGATGGGAAGGCGGGCTCCCGTTCGGGGAGTTGCTGATCGATGCTGAAGGCGACGTTCTTTTGGAGCATCGCATTCTCCCGGCTACCCCCTCGGCCACCATGGAGGCGCAAGTCGTCGAGTTCTGCCGGCAAGCCGATCGGCTGGACGACCTCATCTGTCAGCAGCTCGGGGGGCTTCGGGGGATCGATCAGTTTCATCTGGACGTGATTGCCGCGATCGCCAACGAGGCACCCGAGAAAGACGTCCATTCGCGAAGGAACGGCGTTTCGCAGGCAGAGCGCCTCGATCGACTTTAGTTGGCATAATCGCGGCATGCTGGCTGGCGAGTCACTGTTCGAGTTGGGAAAGGCGCTGGCGCTGGTCGGCGCGATTCTGCTGGCGCTCGGCGCGGTGTTGGTGCTCACCGCCAAGATCCCCTGGATCGGCCGTATGCCGGGCGATATTTCCTACACCAAAGGCAGCTTCACTTTCTATTTCCCGCTGGTGAGCTGCATCTTGATCAGTCTGTTGGCCTCGCTCGTGCTTTGGCTGTTCAAGCGGTAGAGCGGCGGGGACGGCCAAGCGCGCGCAGCGCAACCTCGGAACGCCGGTTACCTCACACACAAAACAAACGGGCAGCCCGAGAGCTGCCCGCCGTCGTAAACCGTCTTGCACCCGGCTCTAGCGGGCGGACTCTTCGACCATCAGCAGTGTCTGCGGATCGAGCAACAGGTGGGTGTCCTTGTCACCGATCTGCTCGTGTTCCTTGAGCACATGCAAACGGATCTGCGCCCCCTCGTGTTCGAGCATGAACGCCAAGTCGGCGAGCGCCTCGAACTGGTCGGCAGGTGACGGCAAGTGACCGGGACGAGGCGGCGGTGCTTCTCGACGGACCCGGCACGAGATCCACAGCTCAGCGTTCGCGCCTTGCGCTAACTCGCGCAACTGGCTAATGGTTTGAACCGAGGTCTGCTCTAGGTCCAGTCCATCCACCACGATCACGTTCGGATCGAAGTGCATGATTTTGTCCATCAACTGCAGGGTCTCATTCACTTTGCCAACGCCGAAGCTGTGGTGGTTGTAGGTGTGGATGTGCCGGCTGCGCTCACTGAACAACTGCAACTCGAGCTTGTCGCCGACGACATCTCCGCGTTTGATCAACTCCGACAGAATGTCGTCGTACCAGGTGCGCACCTTGTCGACGGTGGTGTCGATGTCGATATGCAGCACCTTCTTGCCGGCGAAAATCGCGTCGAGTCCAATCGTGGTGAGAAACGCTGTCTTACCGGTACCGGCCCGCGCCAATACCAGCGCCATTCGGCCAGCGCCGGGGCTGCTGTCATGTCCGTCGCGCTCCAAGAGCAGACGCAAAGAACGGTTCAAACGGGCGATCTGTGGCTCGCTGCTCATTTGCCGTCATCCTCCACGAGATCCGTGCCCTTGGCCTCGGCAAGCATCTTCTCTTGGACGTCGCGAGGTACCGGGGCGTAGCGGTGGAATTCCATCGTGAACTCGGCCTTGCCCTGCGTGTTGGAGCGCAGGTCGGTCGAGTAACCGAACATCTCAGCCAACGGCACTTCAGATTCGATCCGGCAGAAACCATCTTCCTCGGTCGAACCGATAATCGTTCCTCGGCGCTGCATCAGCGTCTTGAAGACCGAGCCCTGAAATTCGCCCGGCCCTTCCACGACCACTTTCATGACCGGCTCCAGAATCACAGGGCCGGCCTTTCGCACGGCCTCCTTGAACCCTTGGCGAGCGGCGACTTGGAACGCAATGTCCGAGGAGTCGACCGCATGCGACGCACCGTCGTTGATCGTGGCGCGAACGTTGACCAGTGGCGACCCGACCAACGCGCCCTTCTGCATCGCCGACTTGAATCCTTTGTCGCAGGCGCTGATGTACTCGGACGGAATAGTTCCGCCGTGTGTCCCATTGACGAACTCGTAGTTCAACCCTTCCGGATGCGGTTCGACAAAGCCAGCGACGCGCGCGTACTGACCGCTCCCGCCGGTCTGCTTCTTGTGCAGGTAGTTGAACTCGCTCTTACGGGTGATCGTTTCGCGATACGCCACCTGTGGTGCGCCAGTGGTGACCTCGGCTCCGTACTCGCGCCGCATGCGCTCGACGTAAACGTCCAGGTGCAATTCACCCATTCCCGAAATGATCGTCTCCGCGGATTCATCGTCGACGTGCACGCGGAACGTCGGGTCTTCCTTGGTGAAGCGCTGCAGCGCCTTGGAGACCTTTGCCATCTGGCTGTTGTCGGCGGTCATCAGGCTGAGCGAGATCACGGGGTCGGGCACGAAAATCGACGTCATCGCGATTCGCTCACCCTCGCCGATGAATGTATCGCCGGTGTTGCAGTCGATTCCAAACAGGCCACAAATGTCGCCAGCGCCTGCGTCGAGAATGTCTTCCATCGAGTCGGCGTGAATCTTGACCAGGCGGCCGACCTTGACCCGGCGCTGATTGCGGCTGTTGGTGACGAACTCGCCTTTTTGCAACTTGCCTTGATAAACGCGCACGAACGTCAACTGGCCGTAGCGCCCTTCATCGAGCTTGAACGCGAGCGCCGATGTCTGAGCGTTGGGATCGGAGGTCAGCGTGACAGGCGCGTTGTCCCTGTCCAGATCGAGCGCGGTGTACTTGCGATCCATTGGTGACGGAAGGTACTTGATCACGCCATCGAGCAAGCGCTGCACGCCCTTGTTCTTGTAGGCCGAGCCCAGCAACACCGGCACCAACTTGAGCGCGATGACGCCGTTGCGGATTGCCTGATGGACCGTCTCTTCTTCCACCGTCTCTTCGAGGATCTGTTCCATCAATTTGTCGGAGAACATCGACACGGCGTCGAGCATCTGTTGACGGCGGGATTCGGCATCCTCGCGCATCGCTTCCGGAATTTCTTCGACGCGAACGTTTTCGCCGTTGTCGCCATCGAAGTAGTAGGCCTTCATGTTGACCAGATCGAC
>JANNUT010000023.1:0-1845 GCA_031395565.1 Acidobacteriota bacterium
GGCCATCTCCGCGCCATGTGGGGTAGCGGCCCCCGAAGCGTCTTCGCGGGCGGGGATGACGGCGTACTGCTGCATTTTGACGGTAAGGTGTGGCGGCGTGTCAAGCGCGACGTAAGGCATGACGCGCGAATAACTGATCCAAAACCTACCCATTTGGACTGATGCGGTAGTTCCACAGCCCTCGTACGCGACTCCGGCGCAACTTGAGCTGAGCCATTTGTTCGTCACTCACAACTCGAGCCTTCTGGTAGACGGTCCGATCTGGGGCTGCGCGGATGTGGAGGCCCTGCTTCGTCGTCGTAGCCGCGATCAGGTTCACGACGGTCTCGAGACTCAACAGCGGTCGTCCGCGCCAGTTCTGTGTGATGTGGCAGAACATGCGATGCTCGATCTTGTTCCACTTGCTGGTGCCCGGAGGGTAGTGTGCAACCTGGATGTCCAGACCGGTCTCATCCGAGAGTTTCTGCAACTCCGCTTTCCAGAGTCGAGTCCGGGAGCCATTGCTTCCTCCTCCGTCGGCCGTGACAAGCAACTCCTTTGCACCGGGATACCCTTGTCGGCCCATCCTGAGCCACCAACGACGAATCGACTCCACGGCAAACTCCGCGGTGTCGTGATTGTTCCCGACGCTCACCCAGCCGTCGTTGCGTATGACATCGTAGACACCGTACGGCACTGCCTTGCCCAACTCCTTGTCGAGGAAGTCGTGCACGCGCACGGGCTCGGGCTTTCCTCCTGGTTGCCACTCTCGGCCGCCATTCTTGAAATCGCCCAGCAATTCCTTCTTCTTTGTATCGACGGAGATCACCGGTTGGCCGCGCTTTTGGAAGGCCTTTGCCTGCCGGTTGATGTGCTGGAACTGTGCATCACGCTCAGGGTGTTGATTGCCTTCACGGGTCTTGCGATTGCTCTGCAGAGTGTAGCCAAGCTCCCCGAGCAACATGCGGACCTTGGTAGCGCCAACGGGATGTCCGCTCTTGCTCAACTCCGCTGCCAGCCGGTGACTACTCTTGCATGTCCAGCGAAGGGGCGACATCGGGTCACCGCGTGTCACAGGATCGATCAGTTCCTCCAGAGCCTTCACAAGCCCCGGGTCGTGAACTTCCAGCGCTTTGCGTCCGCCACCATGTCGGCGAGTTCGCCCTTGAGCTAGCGCCTGCTGAGGGCTTGTCCGAAGCGCCTCAAGTTCTCGCTTCCCAGCCACGATCCGTTTGTGCAGAATGCCTGTCGCAAGCGTCACGACCGTCACGCCACTGCGTCCGATTGCCTCTGCCTCCGCTGCAGCCCACAACCGGGTCACCCTCTCATCCATCACGGGAGACAGTACCTCATACAGCTTCTTGAGTCGGTCCACAGGTTCCATATGAACCAGGAACACACCTGCCGAAAGAAAAATTCCCGAGCCATCCACTTTTACGCTCTTTTATTTGCGCGCGATGCCTAACTCCGTGAGTTTTGATGTTCGAGGCGGCCTTGCGCGGATCCGCCGTCCACTTCATCAAACAAACGTACTACGTTTTTCGCTTGCTTGCAAAGCGGGCGTAGGACCCATCAGCCCGCTGGGGCATGTGCTTCGCGAGAAGCTCGATGTGGCCCGCGACGTTGTTGTTTCTGCTCGTGAACCAGCTCGGACTGAGCACGCGCGATGCGGCCAAAGCGCTCGGGCTATCGCAGCAGCGCGTGGCGCAGCTCACGCAAGGCTGAAGGGTCATCCTTGAAGGCCATCGAGGCCGGGCGGCCCAGTCACCCTCCGACCTGAGCCGCGGGCAGTGACGCGGTAGAGCGCCACTACGACGCCCGCTCCCGCGCGACTGCGCAGGGCCGCGGCGCTTCCAGGGCCGCTTC